>NZ_LZRW01000001.1:0-127956 GCF_001974945.1 Bacillus sp. I-2
CCTTCTGTTCGCTCGACTTGCATGTATTAGGCACGCCGCCAGCGTTCGTCCTGAGCCAGGATCAAACTCTCCGAGGTATGCAGGATGCATATCACACATGCGTTGCTACACGATGTAGCGAACTTAGCATGTGATCATTTCCTGCCTCGCCAGTTTGACTGACTACCTATGAAGTATCATAGGATTTTTTATAAAAACTCGAATTAACAGGTACGTTTTGTCTTGTTTAGTTTTCAAAGATCATGTTCATTATCGCTCAGAGGCGACTTTCTTAATATAACATTTGAGCAACGTGTGCGTCAAGCGTTTTTTAGAATTTCTTTTTGTCAGCTTTTCTTTCAAAGCAACTCAGTTGCTCGTTAGCGACGTTTAATAATATACCATCATAATATTCATGCGTCAATATCTTTTTTCACAAAATATCCTCGATGAAAGATTTTTTGTCCCTTTGTCTCAATCGGCTCCACTTGAACAATTCCTTTTTCCACAAAGAAATCAATCATGACGCTAAGGTCAGGCGTGAAATATTTAAGATCAGGATGTGCAAGAAGCTCACCAAAAAGCCATATATCCTTCTGTTCCATGACATGACGCAAATGAGCGGCACCAATTTCTGCTTTTGAATGGATCAAAAAATCATTTGCTAAAAATAAAAGTTCCAAACGTTTATGCAGACTTTCATGGCTTTCAATCAGTTCTGAATAAAGTTTGTATACTTCCGGCTCCATATGACGCACTTGGTTCCAAACGGTCACTTCTGGATGGAAGCCTTTATCAATTACTTCAATACGTGCTAAGTGATGCAGGGCATGCACAATGGAATTATATGCATCAAGGAATTGATTTGACTCAAAAAATGCTTTTCCTTCTATATATCTGCGAATGAGCTTGCCATATTCTAAACCGATTTTGAGCTTGCGGTTTGAAAACGGGAATGTACTTAGTTCATCAATTAAGTTGAAGATATATTCATTTCGATCAAACAGGACTTTGCCATTCAAAATCCAATCGATGATTCGGCGGTTAGTGCCGAGGGTAATCCATTCCTTCAGTTGATCATCTGTGACAACATTTAAAGAAGCTGTTTGGTGATCGGATTCATAGTGCTTGATAAATAACGGCTCTTCCGCTTCTTTTACGATGACTAAAAGTGCTGCATCAAAGTTATCCGTCTCAGAAGATACTTTATGTCTTCTTTCTACTATAATCACAGCTAATGTGTCTGGATGGCTTGCTCTCTCTTGGTAAATAGGACGGAGAAGATTTTCCATAGTGATTCCTCCAATACTCGGGTGTAAAGTTCTTCTCTAATGCTATGTATTTCTCCTCATAGAATCAAAATTCCTTCAATACATGAAAAAAGATCATTGAATCATTATAAGCAATTTATTCACAAAACTCTATAACTAATTCAAATGGAAAGGTAAAATGTGCTATATTGGAGATAAGGGGGACTAGGGATGGCGAAATACTCCAGTAAGATTAATAAAATCAGAACATTTGCACTTAGTTTGGTTTTTGTTGGCTTTCTGATCATGTATATCGGGGTGTTCTTCAAGGAATCGATCTGGCTGTCGACTTTCTTTATGCTGCTTGGCGTCTTATCGATTGGATTAAGTACAGCCGTTTACTTTTGGATCGGTATGCTTTCTACAAAGGCTGTACGTGTCGTTTGTCCAGGCTGTGAGAAGGAAACAAAAGTGCTTGGGCGGGTGGACATGTGCATGCATTGCAGAGAGCCGCTTACACTTGATCCAGCATTAGAAGGTAAAGAGTTTGATGAATCCTACAATCGAAAAAAGTCATAAAAATAAGCTGACCATTTAAACGGTCAGCTTTTTCATTAATGATTTTCTTTTTTCGCACATTCTTGACAAGTTCCATAGATCTCCAAGCGATGATGACTGACTTTAAAGCCTGTCACATGGGATGCAAGCTGTTCAACTTCATCAAGGCCAGGATAGTGAAAGTCCACGATTTTTCCGCAGTTTTCACAAATCGCATGGTAGTGGTCAGATGTCGCAAAATCAAATCGGCTTGAGGAATCACCATACGTTAATTCCTTTACTAATCCAGATTCCCGGAAGACTCGTAAATTGTTGTAAACCGTTGCGACACTCATGTTTGGAAATTTTCCTTCAAGTGCTTTATATATATCGTCCGCGGTTGGGTGTGTCATAGAATTTACGAGAAACTCCAAGATGGCATGGCGCTGCGGAGTAATTCGAACACCGGTTTCTTTTAGAGCATCTAAAGCGTCTTTTAGTTCGTGAGCAGCCATTTCATCATGCACCTCTCTTCAAAAATATTCTTATATTATAATCTTTATAAATAGTGTACCCCCAGAGCCGAAACTTTGTCAATTACAATCCTCTTTTTTACCTATTCTTCTTTACAAAAAAGACCGGCATGTCTGCCGATCTCATCATATGAGGATATTAAGCGTGAGCTTTCAATTCCTCAAGCGCTTCCTCTACGTGGTCTTTTACCTTTACTTTCCGCCATTCTTTCACAAGCGTGCCTTCTTTATTAATAAGAAACGTTGAACGCTCGATTCCCATATATTCTTTGCCAAAGTTCTTTTTCAGCTTCCATACCCCAAAGGCTTCAGACAATTTCTGTTCATCGTCTACAAGAAGAAGAAACGGCAAATCATGTTTTTCTTTAAACTTTTGGTGCTTGTCCTGACTGTCTGGGCTTACGCCGATAATGACAGCATCTAATTCTGCAAAGCTTTGATGGCGGTCGCGGAAATCACATGCTTCTGTTGTACAGCCTGGTGTCATATCTTTTGGATAGAAATAAAGGACAATATGTTTTCCTTTAAAATCAGAAAGCTTTACTTTCTCCCCATTGTCACCGGTTAATTCAATGTCAGGTACTTGCTGCCCTACTTCGATTGTCATGACACAATCCCTCCAACCTATTTTTTCATTAGCCTATCCAATTTTGAGAGGATATTCAACTAAGGACGCTTGCATCGGCATGTTAAAATAATGATAGACGACGTGATACGTTGAGATAGGAGGCTATTTATGAAATTCACAGAATCAGAAAAATTACATCAAGAGGCGCTGGAGCACATTGTTGGGGGTGTCAACAGCCCGTCTCGTTCATATAAGGCAGTAGGCGGCGGTTCACCCGTTGCGATGGAAAGAGGAGAAGGCGCTTATTTTTGGGATGTTGACGGAAACCGCTATATCGATTATCTGGCAGCATACGGTCCAATTATTACAGGACATGCCCACCCGCATATTACAAAAGCCATCACGAAAGCGGCTGAAACAGGTGTCCTTTACGGAACACCAACGAAGCATGAAGTCACTTTTGCTAAAATGCTGAAGGAAGCCATGCCTGCTTTGGACAAAGTTCGTTTTGTCAATTCAGGTACAGAAGCGGTGATGACAACGATTCGAGTGGCTCGCGCATATACAGGCAGAACAAAGATCATTAAGTTTGCCGGATGCTATCACGGCCACTCTGATCTTGTGCTAGTGGCAGCCGGCTCTGGTCCTTCCACTTTAGGAACACCTGATTCAGCGGGCGTACCAAAGAGTATCGCTAATGAAGTCATTACCGTTCCATTTAATGATATTGACAGCTATAAAGAAGCATTAGATCGCTGGGGTGATGAAGTAGCAGCTGTCCTTGTCGAGCCAATTGTCGGGAACTTTGGCATCGTAGAGCCTAAGGACGGTTTCCTGCAGCAGGTCAATGACCTCACACATGAAAAAGGCGCACTGGTGATTTATGATGAAGTCATTACCGCTTTCCGCTTTATGTATGGCGGTGCACAGGACTTGCTTCAAGTAAAACCTGACCTCACTGCATTAGGAAAAATTATTGGCGGCGGACTTCCTATCGGCGCTTACGGCGGTAAAAAAGAAATTATGGAACAAGTTGCCCCGCTTGGACCAGCCTATCAAGCTGGCACAATGGCAGGAAACCCTGCATCCATTCTTTCAGGTATTGCCTGCTTGGAATTGTTAAAAGAAGACGGCGTTTACGAGCGTCTTGATCAGCTTGGCGCTATGTTAGAAGAAGGCATTTTAGCCCATGCCAAAAAGCATCAAGTAGATATTACAGTGAATCGCTTAAAAGGAGCGCTCACAATTTATTTCACAACAGAAACGATTGTGAACTACGAGCAGGCTGAAAATACGGATGGCGAAATGTTTGCCCGTTTCTTCAAATTAATGCTCGCGCAAGGCATTAACCTCGCTCCTTCTAAATATGAAGCTTGGTTCTTAACGATCGCTCATACTGAAAAAGATATTTCTGAGACGCTGCAAGCAGTAGATCATGCATTTGCACAGCTGAAACAATCATAATGAAGTCCAAAACAGGCGTAAAAACAGGCGCCTGTTTTTTTATTTACCAGCTCTTGTTTGTCAAAAGCGTGCGAATCTGTTACATTTCTTCTCAATACCTTCTTTTGATGTTTTCATGAACTTTCAAAAATCACTTGAATATTTCGGAAGACCGCTGTATATTACTTAGTTGTTTCATCAAAATATGAATGATAAATGACGAGTGATCATCTATTATCGAAAAGAAAGGAATGCAGGGACAAAACCAATGAAACTTGGAGCCCGTATTTTAAAAACTGGTATTGCCATTGTACTCGCGCTTTACCTGGCAACATGGCTTGGGTTGCCAACGCCCGTCTTCGCGGGAATTGCAGCTGTATTTGCTATCCAGCCATCAATTTATCGATCTTTTTTAACCATTGTAGATCAAGTGCAAGCCAATATTATTGGAGCAGCGCTTGCCATTACGTTCGGTCTGCTTTTTGGCACAGGACCAGTCATTATCGGTTTAACCGCCGTCATGGTCATCGCCATTAATTTAAAGCTGAAGATTGAACACACCATTCCGATTGCACTTGTAACCGTCATTGCGATTTTAGAAAGTGCAGGGGATCATTTCCTTTCCTTTGCCTTAATCCGAACAGCTACTGTGGTGTTAGGGGTTCTCTCTTCATTTTTAGTGAATTTAATCTTCCTGCCGCCAAAGTATGAAACAAAACTTGTTCATCACATTATGGAAAATACGGAGGAGATTTTAAAATGGATTCGTCTGACCTCCAGACAGTCTACTGATCATTCCACATTAAAGGATGACATCGATCAAATAAAAGAACGCATGATCAAATTAGATCACATTTACTTGTTATACAAAGAAGAACGAAGCTATTTAAAGAAAACCACGTATGTCAAATCAAGAAAGCTTGTTTTGTTCAGGCAGGCCATTATGACATCAAATCGCGCTCTGTATTTGCTGAAAAAGCTTCATAAATTAGAAAATGAAATTCATTTGATGCCAGAGCATTTCAGGGAAAGCTTAACGGATGAGATTGATTATTTATTGTATTGGCATGAGCGCACCTTGATGAAATTCGTCGGAAAAATGAAGCCGCAGGACGATGAATTTCAAAATGAATGCTCTCTTCGCCTTGAGACGTTAACGAAATCATTTATTCAGCATCAGCAAAACCAAGAAAACGACTTGCTCGATTACAATATGCTGAATGTCATGTCCAGCATCATCGAATACCGTGATGAATTAGAGCATTTAGATACATTGATTACAAGCTTCCAGACGTATCACCCAAAAGATAGTGAAATCGAGACAGAAGAAAAAGAAGCATAAATAGAAAAGACCGATTCCTAGAATCGGTCTTAAATTGTTGACAAAGAGCTAAAATGATCTTGATTTTTGCTCTTTGTCTTCTTTTCAGCGTGACCTGAAAACCTTTGCAGTCTAGGAAGAACGAGTACCGGAGCGGAGCGAATTGA
This sequence comes from Bacillus sp. I-2, assembly GCF_001974945.1. NCBI lineage: Bacteria > Bacillati > Bacillota > Bacilli > Caryophanales > Bacillaceae > Bacillus > Bacillus sp. I-2. The sequence goes on from NZ_LZRW01000001.1 coordinate 5,799, forward strand.
GTATTCGTGAGCACCGGCACGCAGGACTGACACTTAATGCGAGGGTTTGCCCGCGCGCTGAGACCGATTCTGAGAATCGGTCTTATTTTATTTTCTTCATTTTAGGATCCAGTGTGTCTCTTAATCCATCTCCCATCAGGTTAAAGCCGAGAACAGTCAGCATGATCGCTATCCCTGGAAAGAATAATGTCCAAGGGGCTTGAACGAGATAAGGTCTCGCGTCGGCGAGCATTTTCCCCCATTCTGGGCTTGGCGCCTGTGCACCTAACCCTAAAAAGCCTAAAGCGGCTGCCTCAATAATTGCGGTTCCGATCGCTAGCGTCGCCTGGACGATGACTGGCACCATACTATTTGGCAGAATGTGACGCAGTACGATGCGGCGGTGTGACATCCCAACCGCCTTTGCTGCCAGCACGTATTCTTCTTGTTTAATACTCAGCACTTTTGAACGAACGAGCCGTCCAAAGGTTGGGACATTAATAATCGCAATGGCAATAAGGGCATTTTGTAAGGAGGGGCCTAGAATGGAGACAATAGCAATCGCTAATAGAATGCTAGGAAAAGCAAGTAAAATATCAAACAATCTGGAGATCACAGCATCTAACACTCTTCCGCCATAGCCTGCTATCAATCCAAGCAGTGTGCCTAAAATGACAGACCCGAGAACCGAGAAGAAGCCGACCCATAAGGAAATCCGTGCTCCATGCACAACTCTCGAAAATATATCTCTGCCGAAATCATCCGTACCAAACCAGTGTGCAGCTGAAGGGGCACTAAATCGCTCCCCGAGTGATTGTTCATTGATTCCATAAGGAGCAATGAGCGGTGCAAAGATCGCTAGGATCAGAAATAAAAAGACAATCACACTGCCAATGACCGCCAGCTTATGCTGAAAGAACTGCTTCATTGATTCAAGAATCAATGATTGAGAGCGTTCATCTTTTGGCTGAGGTGGTTCAAGCTCTTTTTGTGCTTCCATATTGTCACTCTCCCTCCCTAATATTTAATCCTTGGATCAATGACCGCATACAAGATGTCCACAATGAAATTGATCAGGACAAATATAAGCGCAACGACAAGAATACCTGTTTGAATGACTGGGTAATCACGATAACTGATGGCGTCATATATATACCGCCCGATTCCCGGCCAAGCAAAAATGGTTTCTGTTAAAATCGCTCCACCAAGCAAGAGGCCCGTCTGAAGACCAATAATCGTCAAGATCGGAATGAGCGCATTTTTCAGGCCATGCTGATAAATGATAAAAAATGAACGTACTCCTTTTGCTTTTGCTGTTCGAATAAAGTCGGAATGAAGCACTTCCAGCATACTTGCCCTTGTAATTCTCGCAATAATCGCAGCAGGAATTGTGGCGAGTGCTGTACTTGGTAAGATCAAATGCTTGATGCTGTCAGCGAATTGATCAAACCGGCCCTGCAAAAGCGTGTCCAGTGTATGGATATACGTGATTGATTCGACTGGATTCCTTACGTCTTCTCGGCCCGTTGTCGGCAAAATACCTAATTCGATCGAGAACAGCCACTGCCCCATTAAGCCTAACCAGAAAATTGGCATGGACACTCCGATGAGTGCAATAAACATCGCGGCATAATCAAAGAAAGAATGCTTAAACCAAGCACTAATGATTCCAGCATTCACTCCCACGACAATCGCCAGCACCATGGCAAAAAAGGTCAATTCTAACGTCGCAAATAAGTAGGGCTTCATTTCCTGGGCAATAGCCGCTCCTGTTCGAATGGAAGTCCCTAAATCCCCTTTTAAAAGGCCAAGCATATAATGACCGTATTGAACGTACCATGGCTGATCTAAACCGAGCTGGATCGTTAATTGTTCTACAGCCTCTTTCGTTGCCCGCTGTCCTAAGATGACCTGCGCTGGATTTCCAGGTATAAAACGAATAATTGAAAACACGACCAATGTCATTCCGATCAGTACTGGGATGAGCATTCCTGCCCGCTTCATACAATAAGCAAACAAACAGCTTTCACCGCCTTTATCTTTGTTTGATAAGGGAGATACATGATCTCCCTTATTTGCTTATTCGAAATACACGTCAGTTAAAGCTTCTGAACCAGTTGGGTGCGGCTGATATTCTTTTAAATCATTAGATGCGGCAAGCATTGGAATTGAATGCACCAATGGAATCCAAGGCGCTTCGTCATGAATGATTTCCTGCGCTTTTTTATACAGCTCATTTCGTTTCTTTTGATCTGTGTCTGTTTGCGCTTCAATAAGAATGTCATGCATTTTATCGTTTTCGAAGAATGTATAGTTGTTACCACCAATGCTGTCTTTGTCCAGCAGTGTGTAAATGAAATTATCAGGATCGCCATTGTCCCCTGTCCAGCCTAATAAGAACACATCTGCTTCCCCTTTACTTGCTTTATCTAAATAGGTGGCCCAGTCATATGTCACAATTTCTGCTTTGACGCCGACCTTTTCAAAATTTGACTGAATGACTTCTGCTACCTTCATCCCATCTGGCATATATGGACGCGGTACAGGCATTGCCCAAAGCTTGATGCGAAAGCCGTCAGGGAAGCCCGCTTCTTTTAATAGTTCTTTCGCTTTTTCTGGATCATACGGATATGGTTCAATGTCGTCATTGTAACCTTCTAAAGCTGGCGGCAATGGATTTTTTGCTGGCTCAGCAAGTCCGCCATAAAATGACTCAATAATCGATTCTTTATCGACCGCATAATTGAGTGCCTGACGAACCAGCTTGTTATCAAGCGGCTTTCTTGTGACGGTCAGTCCGATATAGCCTACGTTCATCGATGGTCTTTCAATGAGCTGGAGTGCTTTGTCGGTTTTAATGCCATCTAAATCTGACGGATTCACGCCATCCATTAAGTCGATCTCGCCTGTTTTAAGGGCATTTAAACGAGCAGAGTTTTCTGGAATGGAGCGGAAGATGATTTGATTCAGCTTTGGTTTATCCTTCTGCCAATACTCCTCGTTCTTTTCTAACACGATGCGGTCGTTTTGCTTCCACTCTTTAAACTTGAATGGTCCTGTCCCCACTGGATTTTCTCTAAATGAATCACCGCTTTTTTCAACAGCCGCTGGACTGGCAATGCCAAATGGTGACATAGCAATGTTTTTGAGAAATGTCGCCTGCGGGCGCTTTAGCTGAAATTCAATTTCATGCTCGCCTTTGACGATGATGTCTTTAATGACATGCCCTTTATCTTTTTTATAGCCGCCAAACATCCCATAGTAAGGAAACTTTTCTGCGTCTCCATTCATCCAGCGGTCAAAATTGAATTTCACTGCTTCTGCGTTAAAGTCTGTGCCATCGTGAAATTTCACACCTTTTCTTAAATAGAATGTGTACGATTTTCCGTCCTTTGCAACATCCCATTCTGTTGCGAGGCCAGGATGGATGGTCGTGTCTTTCTCACCGTAGTTCAAAAGCTTTTCAAATATATTCTCTGTGACCTTAAAGGTTTCGCCTTCTGTTGTTGTGATTGGATCTAGTGAAGTGGAATCTCCCCCTCTGCCAAATACGAGGGTATCTTTTGTTGCCTTTTCTTCTGATGTCGGTGAAGACGAGCATCCCCCTAAAAAGAGCGCCAGTGCCAGCACAAAAATGAAACTACTGAATAACCATGTCTTCTTCATTGTATTCCTCCTTTAGATATAAATAACACGCGGCCGCGTGCCCCGGTTCCTCCTCATACAAAGCAGGAACTGCTTTCAAGCATTTCTCCCATCTTTTTGGACACCTTTTGTAGAAAGGACAGCCGCCGCGTTCCGTCATTGTGGTCTCTTCTGCTGCCACGTCTTGCGCCTCTAGTACGTGATCCATATGTGGAATGGATTTCAGAAGCAGCGACGTATAGGGATGGAGCGGGCTGTGAAACACATCTTCGGCCGGCCCCATCTCCACAATGCGCCCAGCATACATGACGGCGATCCGGTCGCTCATATACCTGACAACCCCAAGGTCGTGAGAAATAAACAAATACGTCAGAGAAAGCGTCTTTTGCAATTCAAGCATCAAATTCAAAATTTGCGCTTGAACGGATACATCTAAAGCCGAAACTGGTTCATCGGCAATAACTAGACTCGGGTGCGTAATAAGCGCTCTAGCGATACCGATACGCTGCCTTTGTCCGCCGCTGAATTGATGCGCATAACGTTCCCCGTAAGAAGGATCAAATCCAACAATGTGCAGCATCTCTTTTACCCGTTTCCGTCTTTCTGCTTTCGTCCCATGATGATGAACAATCAGTGGTTCCTCTAAAATATCTTTGATTTTCATTCTTGGATTTAAAGAAGCATATGGATCTTGAAAGATCATTTGAATGTCTTTTCTTAAGGAACGCATGTCTCGTTCTTTTAGAAGGGTGATCTCCTGCCCTTTTAATTGAATAGAGCCTGATGTCGGTTCAGTCAATCTCATTAGGCTTTTGCCAAGTGTTGATTTACCGCAGCCTGATTCACCAACAATGCCAAGCGTTTCTCCTTCCTTCACATGAAAGGACACTTGATTTAAAGCCAAAGTCGATTGTTTATGTTTAGAAAAAAAAGCGGCTGTGTCATACCGTTTTGTCAGCTGATTCACTTGCAAGAGTGGTTGACTCAGTGTCTTCTCCTCCTTCCATTAGAAAACATGCCACGCGGTGATTCTGTTCAATGGATTGTAAGGCTGGATCTTTTTCAAGACATTGCGCCATTTGATATGGGCAGCGTGGTGCAAATTGACAGCCGGACCGGATGGCCCCTGGCTTAGGCACATGACCTGCAATAGAGATGAGTTTTTCTTTTTTCTCTTTAAACGATGGAACTGAGGCGAAAAGACCTTTCGTGTAGGGATGCAGAGGTTTTTGAAAAATACGGTCAACGGTTCCTTCTTCTACAATTCGACCGGCATACATAATCATGACTCGCTGGCATATTTGCCGCACGACGCCTAGATCGTGGGTAATAAATAAAATAGCGGTGTCCATCTCTTCGTTCAGCTTTTTTAGCAGACGAAGGATTTGCGCTTGGATGGTCACATCAAGTGCAGTTGTCGGTTCGTCAGCGATCATGAGCTTTGGATGACAAAGCATTGCCATCGCAATCATGACACGCTGGCGCATGCCGCCTGATAATTCGTGTGGATATTTTTTTAGTAACGATTCGGCTTGCTTCAAACCAACAGTTTGAAGCAGATCAATCGCCTTCGCTTTTGCTTCTTTTTGACCGATTGATTGATGTGTAAAAAGGGCTTCCGTCATTTGTTTGCCGATGGTCATTAATGGGTTCAGAGAGGTCATAGGCTCTTGGAAAATCATCGAAATGTCATTTCCTCTTATCTCTCGCCACTGTTTCTCTGAAAGTGACAGCAGATTTTGCCCTTCGAAATGAACCTCGCCCGTTGTATCGGTTTGCTGATTCAATCCCATTAATGACATGCTTGTGATACTTTTCCCGCAGCCAGATTCGCCCACAATCCCTAACGTTTCCCCTTTTTGAATCGAGAACGATATGTGATGGACGATGGGCACTTTTTGCTTTTTCTGCTGAAACGCAATGGACAGCTGTTTGACATCTAGCAGCACGTCTTGTTCTTTCACATATTCACCACCCCGTCATACTTTTTAAAATTGTATTGAGACAAGCTGGGAAATATGTCATGTTTTTGACAAGCATAAAAAAGCCTATCCGCTAGAATCGGATAGGCTTCTACTAATTTAATGTTTGAATGGTAAATAAATGACGATAGTGGCTGTCTCGGTCCATTAATTCTTCGTGTGTTCCTTTTTCCACTATTTCGCCTTGTTCCATGACCACAATTTGGTCAGCGTGTGTAATGGTTGATAATCTGTGTGCGACAATAAAGGTTGTGCGATCCTTCGCCAGCTTTTGCATCGCTTCTTGAATGTAATGCTCACTTTCTAAATCAAGTGCAGACGTCGCTTCGTCTAAAATCAACAGCGGTGGATTTTTAAGAAATACCCTTGCAATGGAAATCCGCTGTTTTTGCCCGCCTGACAACTTTACGCCCCGTTCTCCTACTTTCGTGTCATATCCTTCAGGAAGAGACATAATAAAATCATGCGCATTTGCCGCTTTTGCAGCCGACACGATTTTTTCAAAAGGTGCTTCAGGGTCACCAACCGCAATATTTTCTTTAATCGTGTCACTGAATAGGAATGTATCCTGCAGCACCATTCCGACTTGATTTCGAAGACTTCTTGCTTTGTACTCTTTTATATCAATCCCGTCAATTTCAAGTGACCCGTTTGTGACATCATAAAACCTTGGAATTAAGCTGACGAGTGTCGACTTCCCTCCACCGCTCATTCCTACAAGCGCAACCGTTTGTCCTTTGTCTACTTTCAAGGAGATATTGTGCAGAATCTCTTCCTGCGTGTGTTCATAACGAAACGACACATGTTTAAACTCTACCTCTCCTTTTAAATGATTGGCTTCTTTTGCATTCGGCCGGTCTGTGACCTCATATGGCTCATCAATAAACTCAAAGATCCGATCCATTGATGCAACGGACTGGGTTAAAGTTGTGGATGAGTTAATGAGACGGCGAATTGGATTGTACATCCGGTCAATATAACCGACAAAGGCGATCATGGTCCCGATCGAAAGCGAACCGTTAATCACGGTGTAGCCAGCAAATGCAATGATTAACAGCGGTGCAATGTCAGTGATCGTATTGACGACAGCAAATGTTTTGGCGTTCCAATTCGTATGGTTGATTGCTTTGTTTAAGAAATTTTTGTTTTCATCATGAAAATTCTCTTGTTCATATTCTTCAATCGCAAAGCTGCGAATGACCGGCATTCCTTGTACCCGCTCATGCAGGTGCCCTTGCACTTCTGCCAGCGCCTGTGACCGCTCTTTTGTCAGCTTGCGAAGCCGTCCGTAAAAATACTTTACTGCAAACGCATATAGCGGAAAAATAATGACAGACACGATGGTGAGCTTAAGATCCAGTGTACACATAATGGCGATCACGATCAGTACAGTCATCATATCCAGCCAAATGTTCATGAGACCTGTGATGACAAATTCCTTTGTCTGCTCCACATCGTTGATCACTCTTGAAATAATTTCTCCTGTTCTCGTGTTGGCATAATAACGAAGACTTAGCTTTTGAATATGTGAGAACAGTTTTTCCCGAATATCAAATAATACCTTACTGCCTGTCCACTGAGCGTAGTATTGTCTATAGTATTCAACAGGCGGCCTCAACACTAAAAATAATACGAGCATGATTCCCATTATGATCAGTAGAGTTGATGTCTTTTCTTCAGCTGACCCCGAGCCTTGAATGACATCATCAATGACATACTTTAAAAGCAGAGGCAAGGTTAAGGGAATCGAGAACTTAATCATTCCAATGACCATTGTCAATGCAATCTGTTTTTTATACGGTGTTACAAAAGCCATGTAGCGTTTAATGACCCCCATGTAAATCTCCTTCCCAATCTATCAGTGCCTCTTATCCGTACGCAGTCAAAAACCTGTTAGCCTAAAAAAAGCCAAACAGGTTTTTTGATGCTCTTGCTTATTTTGTATAATGTAAAAAACGTTCATACCACATATCCACAAATTCAGGAGCAAACGGACCTTTCCGCTGGTGAATCCAATGCAGTAATGTATTCAGATGCTCTCTTAAGATACTATCGATTTCTTTTGGATAATTCATCTGCCTCTTATGATCTGCATATTCATCCTCATCCAAAATATTGTACGTCATGTCTGGAAAGACTTTGACGTCTAAATCGTAATCAATATACTTAATCGCCTCATCATCTGTCGCAAAAGGAGAGCTGATGTTGCAGTAATAATATACCCCATCATCTCTAAGCATCCCAATTACATTAAACCATTGTTTTGCATGGAAATAGCAAATAGCCGGTTCTCTCGTCATCCAAGTACGGCCGTCGGATTCAGTCACCATTGTACGGTCGTTTGCACCAATGATACACAATTCCGTTGCTTTCAGAATGGTGGTTTCATTCCAAATCCTGTGGATCAAGCCATTATGTTTATAGCTTTGAATTTGGATGGTTTCTCCTTCCTTGGGATAGCCCATATTTTCTCCCCTACTTTCTATAACAAACAAACCTAACAGTCCAAAGACCTAATTTCCCAACTAAACATGTCTCTATTATATTATACCGTTACATCATTAAAAAATGAAATGAAAAAGCCATTCAACCCAATTGAACGGCACACTGACTTACATCACGCTAGAACTCTTTTCCATCTGTTTATATGAATTGATGACCTCTTCTGTTTGTTTTGTAAATAAGGTTTGCACTTTTTGCAGTTCCTCACGTTTCTGTTTGATCTGATCACAAAGCCTATGCCACTCTTCTTTTTTTTCATCCTGCAGCAATTGTTTTTCTGTTTCTAAGCATAGATCGAGTTCTCCCTGCACATCGAGCAGTTGATCCATGAGCTGCATTTGTTCTTTTACAAGCTGATCGAAATCAGACATCTAACTCCTCCCTTTTCATCGGATCCACTTTTTGTCTGTATACCATTTCTTGAAAGAAGGAAGAAATCCTTTGACTGTTTATGTAGAGGTTTTACAGGTTTTGTCGGATGGTGATGAGAGGCAAAAAGAAAAGCACTTCATTCGTATATGAAGTGCTTTCCTTTGTTTCAGTGATTAGCTGTTTTGTTGTTTGTTTTGCTCAGCTTTTTGGTTGTATTTTTTTACTTGCTGTGCGTCAGTCTCACTAGCAAATTCAGTACCAAATTGACCGCCTTGTGCAGAAGCTTGGTTTTGTTTCTTCACTTGTTGCGCGTTTGTTTTGTTTTGTTGTTGATCCATCATTATCACCTCCACGCACATTAATTTGTGCAGAAGGTGTACATCCTATTCATGATTTTTTTTAAACAAGCAAAGAACGTCCGCCATCCACAATAATCGTCTGGCCTCTAATCATGTCTGCTTTGCCTGATACAAGGAATTCCACACTGTCGACCATGTCTTTAATTTCCACCATTCGGCCGGCAGGTGTATTTTTCTTCGCATCTTCTAAAAGCTCTTCTCGGTTCGGGAAGTGCTTGAGAGCATCGGTATCGATCGCGCCGCCTGATACAGCGTTGACGACGATATTTTTTTGTGAAAGCTCCACTGAAAGGTAACGTGTCAAAGCTTCTAGTGCTGCTTTTGATACGCCGACTACTGTGTAATTTTCAAGGTAACGGATGGAGCCAAGAGAGCTAATGCTGACGATATGTCCGCCGCCGTTTTTCTCCATTAGTTTTGCCGCTTCTTGTCCGCAGAATAACAAGGCTTTCGCATTGATATTCATCGTCCAGTCCCAATGATTTTCTTCAAGGTCCATAATTGGACGCTGAACACCTGATGCCGCATTGTTTACAAATACATCTAAACGGCCAAAGGTTTCGTCGATTTGCTGAAACATGTCTTTGATTTTCTCAGGCTGGCCTACATTCGCTTTGACAACCAATGTTTTAACACCCATCGCTTCAATTTCTTCCGCTGTTTCAAGTGCGGCTTTTTTGCTTCTCGCATAGTTAATGACAATGTCATATCCTTTTTCAGCAAGGCGGAGGGCAACTTCTTTCCCGACTCCTCTGCTGCTTCCTGTAATTAATGCACATTTACGTTGACTCATTATGGTTCATCTCCTGATTTGAATAGTTTTCGTTCATTCGCTTCACACTAATAGGAAAGTTCCTATTAGGAGGTTACATTCATGTATGTCGGACGCGATTTAAGCCAGCTTGGCATGATGTCCAAGGATCAATGGAAAGATACTGAGCTTGCTTACTTTCATCATGCTTTCCAACAAATTTTACCTTATTTGAATGAAGAAGGGCAATCTAAGTATCGAGAAATCATTTCTGAAATCGAAGACCGCGGGGGTTTGCATCGAAATGAAGCTGATTATACCCACGGTACAACGGTTAAATATGACTAGGCTGCTCAAGTGCCAGCTTCCAAATTTTTTGGTGTGAGACTGGCAAAGCATACGCCTCAAATTCTTCTGTTGTGACTTTCTTCAGCATCGTGTCATCAGATATAGAGGTAACTCGTCCAAAGAAAACAGAAATATTCCAGATGAGGTGGGTAAATACATGCTGAATGGTGCCTTCTAAATCACCAAGCTCCGCTTGTACACCCGCCTCCTCTTTTAAGAAATCAATCAGCTGCTCTTTTTCCGTTTTTCTTCCCTTCATGGTTTCCATGTTAGGAAATTCCCATAAATTCGCAAGGAGGCCTGTACTTGGCCGCTTATGAATATATAGGTTGCCTGCGTCATCAAATAACACCGCGGCTGCCATTGATTTTGCAGTCGGCTTTTTCTTTTTGCTTTTCACTGGGAGCTCATGCTGAACGCCTTCCTCGAATGCCGAGCAATGCATGTTCACAGGGCAAATGAGGCAGGCAGGGGATGTTGGGGTACAAATGAGCGCACCAAGCTCCATCAGCCCTTGATTGAATTCTGACGGCTTTTCCCGGGAAATGAGCTGATCGACCGCAAACTCGAAAATATTTCTCGTTTTTGGTTTTGCAATATCATCCCATACGGACAAAATACGAGAAATGACCCTCATCACGTTGCCGTCTACCGCAGGATACGGCTTGTTATAGGCGATACTCAGCACTGCGCCGCTCGTATATGGGCCTACACCTTTGAGCTTTGAGAATTGCTCTTTCGTATCAGGGACAATGCCACCGTAGGATTCATATACTTCTTTCACAGCTGCCTGTAAATTACGTACTCTTGAGTAGTAGCCAAGACCTTCCCATGCTTTCATGACCTTTTCTTCATCAGCTAAAGCGAGATCCTTCACCGTCGGGAATTGCTCCATAAACCGGTTGAAATACGGAATGACCGTATCTACTCTCGTTTGCTGGAGCATGACTTCTGATACCCAGACGCGGTATGGATCTTGATTTTCACGCCATGGCAATGTTCGTTGTTCTTTTTCATACCAATCAATTAAATCATGCTGAAAGCCCGCAATATCTTTGCGGTCCAGCTTTTCTTGAATGTCTTTCATATCTATACTCCTTCTCATTGGACCGAGGGCTAACGTTCTGAATAGAACCTTATTTGTTGTATACTGTTTGTAGATACGTTAACATGTTACATTAAATCGGGATAAAGCAAAAGTGATTTTGCACATAGTCTTGATTGCAGACGTATACTTTGTATGATTGTTCCTAAGCATGACAACTAGGAGGTAATCAATTGGACACTGGTACTCATGTAGTAATGGGCATTTCTCTTGGGGGACTTGCACTTTTAGATCCAGCCGTCAGCGCAGATCCACACATGGCACACGCCGTGATGATCGCGACCATCGCCGGCTCCCAAGCACCAGACATTGATACTGTGCTAAAACTAAAAAATAATGCGGTTTATATAAGAAATCACCGAGGATTTACACATTCCATTCCGGCTGTACTGTTCTGGTCATTGCTGATTCCGGCTGTGATTTTCCCATTTGTGCCTGGGGCGGATTTACTTCACCTTTGGTTATGGACACTATTAGCCGTTGTGCTTCATGTGTTTGTCGATATATTCAATGCATACGGCACGCAGGCCATTCGTCCATTTTCGAAGAAATGGGTAGCGCTTGGAATCATTAATACGTTTGATCCGTTTATCTTTTTTACACACCTTGTCGCCATAGTCGTTTGGGCGATTGGCGGACATCCCGGCTATACGTTCATTACGCTGTACGCCGTGATTTTCTGTTATTATATCGTCAGGGTCATCATGCAGCTTCAGATTAAACGTCAGTTGCGTGCACGATTCGATGAAATTGAAGAGATTATTATTTCACCTACAATGAAGTTCAGACAATGGCGCATCGCCGTGAAATGTAAATCCTCTTTCCATGTTGGGCGCAGCATGAATGGAGAAGTCGTCATTTTAGACACCTTTAACCGTGTGCCGGTCCCTGACACCGAAATTATGAAAATTGCCAAACAAGATGAAAACATTTCAGCCTTTCTCTCCTTCTCCCCTGTCTACCGGTGGGAAGTGGATAAATTTAAGGATCATTATGAGGTGCGGTTCATTGATTTGCGCTACCGCAGCAAAGGTCATTATCCTTTTGTCGCGATCTGCCATATCGACATGGACCACCAAATCAAAAATTCCTATACCGGCTGGATTTTCAGTGAAGAAAAACTGCAAAAAAAATTAAGACTCGGCTCTGTGTGAGCGAGTCTTTTTTGTGCTTCACTCTTACAACTTCGTCATATATTCCACAATAAACTCCCAAAAGCCAGGTCCTTCTTGGTAAATCAGCCGGTCTATTTTTTCGATGAGTTTGATATAGAGTTCTTGCTCGAGGTCTTCTCTTTCTTGATATGCCGTGTTTTGTAGTTTCTTTTTGATCATGGGTGAGAAGGTTTCAATGAGTTCTTCCATTTCTCCATTGGTCATTTTGTCTTCGGGCACGGACATCTCCCCCTGTTTTTTCTTTTAGTTTATTGAGTGCTTTTTTGTGAATGTTTGAGATGTTTTGTCTTGTTTCGCCTAACTGATCGGCTATTTCTTTCATCGTTAGGCCTTCGACATAGATTTGGGTTAGGACCATTTTTTGTTTGTCTGTGAGCTGCTGGTAGGCCTTGTACAATGTTTGATCTTGCAGATGTTCTCCTAGGTCTTGCTGATTGAAGAGCACGGCTTCATACGTATCTGTTTGAACAGGGTCTTTCACTTCTTGCGTATCAGGATGGTCGAGTATGAGCGGAAAACGCTGCTGTTTCTTTTTTACTCGTTTGTCAAAGTCGACTGAAAAGATGCGTATCATTGTGGAGATATACTTGATGATGCGGATTTTCTGATAGAACTGTTTGAACTCGGAATCTAGTTTTTTGGCATTTTCCTCGTTTGGCTCTTCCATGACTTGCCGGAGCAGCTGCTCGTTTTTCGGGTTGCTTAAAAACTGCTGAATGAGCGGGTGATCAATGATTTCTTTCCATTTTGCCTTCAATAACAGCCGATAATCCATGTGCATCCTCCCCTTTGTTCTCTCTACTAGCATTAAGTGGACAAAAGTTAAAAAAAGTAAACTTCGTGAAACGGGTCTAATGGTTCATTTTATCCCCCTCTGCTTTCCTTTTTCTTCTTTCATACCACTTATATAGAAGACGAGTATCCGCTGGGAGGTGAGACAAATGGAGACCTTTTTTTCAGAGGAATGGCTGAAGCAGCTCGGCCAGGCTGGCTTCCCTGCCATTTTGACGGTTTACTTGCTGACACGCTTTGAACGAAAGTTTGATGAATTAAGCAAGCTCATCCAACGATTAGTCGCTGCTCAAAAAAATGATGAATCAGATTGACATCTGCTTGATTCGTTTCACCTTATGAAAACGAGGGCGAAATGAAAGGCCTTTTGTCACCTCACACAATACGATGTTGAAAGGGGATTTTATCATGAGTGAAAAGCAAAATGGAATACCACAGCCGATTCGAGGAGAAAAAGGAGCAACGGTCAAAATTCCACGTAATCTCGAGCGGGACAGACAAAATCCAGATATGCTCACGCCGCCAGAAACCGATCATGGAACGGTCTCAAACATGAAATATTCATTCTCTGATACACACAATCGTTTAGAAAAAGGCGGCTACGCCCGCGAGGTAACGGTCCGTGAACTGCCGATCTCAAAAAGTCTTGCATCTGTCAATATGCGGCTAAAGCCTGGTGCGATTCGTGAGCTGCACTGGCATAAGGAAGCGGAATGGGCGTACATGATTTATGGGGAAGCCCGGATTACATCGGTTGATGCAGAGGGGCGCAATTTTACAGAGGATGTGACTGAGGGTGATTTGTGGTACTTCCCTTCTGGCCTACCGCACTCTATCCAAGCACTTGAACCGGGAGCTGAATTCTTGCTTGTGTTTGATGATGGGTCATTCTCAGAAAATAGTACGTTCCAAGTAACCGATTGGCTTGCCCACACGCCAGAGGAAGTCGTGCTCAAAAACTTCGGTATGACAAAGGAGCAGTTTGACAAGCTGCCAGAGAAAGAAAAGTATATTTTCCAAAAAGGAATTCCTGGTTCTCTTGAATGTGACAAGGTGAAAACAGAGCAAGGAGAAGTCCCGAATTCCTTTAAATATGAGCTGTTAAAACAGGAGCCGATTACGTCAAGCGGCGGACAGGTGTGGATTGCGGACTCTACCAATTTCAAAGCGTCTAAAACGATTGCATCTGCTCTTGTGAAAGTTGATCCAGGTGCCATTCGCGAGCTGCACTGGCATCCAAATACGGATGAATGGCAATATTTTATTTCTGGTAAAGCACGAATGACGGTATTTGCCTCTGATGGTCATGCGAGAACCTTCAACTATCAGGCGGGAGACGTTGGATATGTACCATTTGCGATGGGACATTATGTAGAAAATACAGGCGACGAACCGCTTTATTTCTTAGAAATCTTTAAGAGCGATCATTATGCAGACATTTCACTGAATCAATGGCTTGCGGTCACACCGAAACAGCTTGTTCTTGATCATTTAGATCAAGGCGAAGACTTCTTAAAACTGCTTGATACTGAAAAACATCCTGTGATCGCTGCGCCTAAAAAAGAGGATTAACATATAACTTCCTGCAAAAAGGCTGTCCTTTTTGCAGGTATCTTCATGTAAAGGAGTGTTGGTTCACCTATGCAGCAATCTGTTCACGCTTTATGGCAAGGGCTGAAATGGCTCATGGCGGCGTCGGCTGTCTGTTACATATTTTTGTTGTTTTGTGTACTGTTCTTTCATTTAACGGGTGCTTTTTATCAATCAATTTTATCGATGCTTTTATTTATGGGCATCTATGTGATTCTTGGAATATCCTTTGAGCATGTGGAGCATGTGCTCATGAGAGTTGTGAGAAAGTGCCGTTCCAAAAAACGCTCCATCGTTTTCTATGCCATTTCAATTCATCTCTTGTTTATTTGGGGTGCTGTCTATTTATCAGATGAATTGGTAGGCGGCATTTTACTGTCTACCTCTGAGGAAATCCTCTTTGCCCTAAGCCTTTGGTTGTTTCATTTTTTGTTTGATTATGCGACCTTTTCGTTTGAGAAAGAAGTTTAGTGAATGCTTCATATGATGGATATCATGCTCAATCAGCCCTCGGAAGATAAAAAAACACCACTTATGATGAAAAGTGGTGTTTCTTGTGTTTTCTTCGTGCATATAGGATCGCACCAATCAAACTGACGAGTGAAATCAATGCAAGAATTCTGATATAAGGCGGATAGTAGGTTAGCACAATCTCGTTTTTGCCTTTTTCTATTGGAAAACCGATAAAGGCGTAATTGGCTTGTTCAATATCGGTCTGCTGTCCGTTTACTGTGAGCTCCCAGCCTTTTTCATATGGTACTGGCAGAACCATATAATCATCGCCGCGTTTGTTATCATATGAAATCGTAAAGCGGTTGTTTTCGAGCTTTACCTGCTGTCTGCCATCATCCTGCTTTTCTTTTTCATATGCCTTCTCTAGGACGCGGTAAGGCTCTTGATACAACTTCAATTGATCGAGTTCATACGTCCCTTTTGGTACTCGAATGGAAAGGATTTTTTCCGCAGGGACTCGAATCGTCACTTCATTGACGCCTGTTTTGTAGATGGATGTATTGCTTTTTCGTGAGGTGACGTAGTTGTCAACGGATAACTGAAATCCTTCGTTACGGTCTGTCCGCTTCACATAAAAGCTCACATACACATCCCCAGCGCGGGCCATATCATCTGGCAGCGTGATATTCAGACCGCCTGTTTCTCCGTATACATCAAGCACGCCATGTTCGTATATGGCTTGTATCGTATGAATATTTGTATCCTTGACTCGATCTGGCGCGTGCTCAATTTCAGCGTTTCCTTTTTTGTCTAAAACCACACCTTGCAGCATTGCATGCTCCCTATCAAGTGCTGAGGCATCCTTTAAGGATTCTTCTGAATAAACGGTGCTTGTTGTTCTTGCAAATGGCAGCGGCCGTGTATTTTCATACACTTTATAATGCTCGCTTTCCAATATAGGCTTAAAATAAGCTGGCGGTGAGTAAGGCATCGCGCTCGTTCTCATATAATACTTTCCGTAGGTCAGGCTGTATAAATTCGCTCTGTCCCCCATTGTTGCATAACGGCTGACACTTTCCCGTCCCATATCGATTTGCAGGTCATTCCAGTAGAAATTGAGTAAATGCTGATTCAATATACTTGAATACGCACTCATGCCTTGAAAGCCTTCAAATAACGGGGTATTGTTGCGCACGCCGTTCATCCAGTCAATCCGGGCAAGCGGATCTTTTGAAGAGCGGCTTTGAATCTGCTGAATGAGCTTCATTTGCTCATGTCCAGCATAAGCCTCACTATTCAGATACATATCTGATACGCTCTTAATATTGCTTCTTTCAGATAAATAGCCCTGCTGGTACACGCCTGCTGTCAGTAAGCTGAAAGCGATGAGCACAGCTGAAAAGAGACGAAGATGCTGGCGTTTTTCTGCATGAATCACAAGGAAAAACAAGCTGATCACAAGCAGTCCTATGCCTGTAAATACAACAACATCCATATTTCCCTTTGCTCGTTCTGATAAGATGACTGCGAGAAGAAACACGATCCAAGCGCCTAAGACCGCACGCTTTTTCCACTTCCACTCGATTTGCGAGAAATGCTTGATGGTGATGGCTACGACCGCTCCAACTGTAAAGGCAAGAATGTACTCAAACCTGTACTGCGGTGCCGAAAAACCATTAAACACGCTCGCCATCTTTGGACTGTAGTGAAAAACAATGAGCAGAACGCTGATCGATGTAAACATGAAAAACCACCTGTTCCGATAGAGCGGAACGAGGAACATACAAATGAGAAAGATCACAGGTAATAAATACACCCTGCTTGTAAACAGCAGATGATCATGCAGATCAAACCAAGGTATGGATTGATCATACGGCGGCCTTATATTATTAAGAAAGCCATAGACAGACGGGACAAAAAAGGCAGCACTGATCCCAAAGGATAACAGCGTAGAGACCGCCAGCGTCCAGAACACTTTCCACCCCTGCTCCTCACTTCGAAGCTTGATGATATATCTGAAGACAAGATAGATCGCTAAAAAGATAAAATGAATATAAGCAAAGTAAAAGTTGTTGATGAGCATCAGGCTGCACGCCGCAATAAACCAAGCCGGCTTACCCGTTTTGAAAATCCGTTCAACCCCAAGCACAAGCAGCGGGAGCCACATCATACTGTCGGTGAAAAACTCCCAAAACGTTTGATGCCGAAAATACACAATAGACAATCCGTAAATTGCGGCTCCTGTTAATGCGCTCAGCCTATGCTGAACCATTGAAAGAAGCACACGGTAAGCGATGAAAAGAATAAGCGTCAGCTTGATCACACTCAGCCAAATGACGGCATTTGCCCAGAAATGAATGTCCGTTGACTGGATGACATGAAGCGCATTCATCAGCCAGACGACAGCGACTGTGACCATAAAGACAGTCGACGTTGTGAAATAATAACCTAATTGCGTATATGTACCGCCGCCTAGACCGAATTGATAGGAATAAAAGAAGTTCCCTTTGACGTATTCATCGTAAAGCAGCTTTTTAAATGGGAGCATTTGTGAGATTCCGTCTCCATCTCCTGTCATATACCGGCCTTGCGTATATTCATATAAGAAAAAGGAGTGTCCTAATAAAGCGAGAATGAGGCACATTCCTATCATTATCCATCTACGTTTCATCATCTAAATCCTTTCCACAAAAGATCCACTTTTCTTTGAAACAAAACAACCCAGCAAGCGATTCGTGCTTGCCGGTTATTTGACTCCACGTTATTTAAATAACTGTGTTAACACTCGGTCTTGTTCCTTTGAGCTTGTCTCTTGTTCCATCACATTTGATTCCTGAATTAAATAATGCGGCCTCTTTTTCGTTTCATAATAAATACGGCCAATATATTCTCCAATCACACCTAGACTCAAAAGCTGGACACCTCCGAGGAACAGCACAGCCGATATCAAAGTAAAATAACCCGGCACCATAATGCCCGTTCTGACGATTTGAATAAAGGTGGCCACGATGTAAATCAATGAGAGAAATAAGATCAGTATGCCAGTATAAAAACAAATTCGCAGCGGGCGGTTGTTAAAGGAAATAACGCCATCTATGCCATAGTTAAATAATTTCTTCAGTGACCATTTTGTATCACCATGCTGTCTTTCTACATTTTCATAATAGATGACCTTTTCTTCAAACCCAATCCAGCAAAAAAGCCCTTTCGAAAAACGATTTCCCTCTTTCAGCTGAAGCAGCGCATCGATGGCTTGGCGTGAAATTAAACGGAAATCCCCGACGCCATCACGCAAGTCCACTTCTACTACCTTGTTCATCACCTTATAGTACATGGATGACAGGTAAGAGCGCAGCTTGCTGTCACCTTTACGATTCCGTTTGGCAATGACTTGATGATAGCCTTCTTCATACCCTCTGACAAAGTCCTGAATTAAATACGTCGGGTGCTGCAGATCGGCGTCCATAATAATCGCAGCTGCTCCTTTTGCATGTTCAAGACCTGCCAAAATAGCGGCTTCCTTTCCAAAGTTACGCGAAAAGGAAATATATTTAACTTTTGCACTTTTTCGAGAGAGCTCTCTCATGTATTGAAGCGTGTTGTCTTTGCTTCCATCATTCACAAAGATGATTTCAAAGTCATAATGAAAATCGCGAAACTCTTCCTCGAGTGCCTCAAAGATTCGTCTGATGTTTTCACCTTCATTATAAGAAGGAATTATAACAGAGAGCAGTTCCCGTTCCATATCGCACCTTCTCTTCACTTTTTTCACATAGTCTGATATGTTCATTATTCCTTTTTTGTCAGAAAACGAAACCCTTTTTTATTATCCATAAATTACATGTCTCTTTAATCGTTTCATTATATCAGAGTTTTATTTCCATTGATTTTCAGCAGGATGAATTTAATGTAATTTTAAGTTTAATCATTGTAAAAAGCCTGTAATTTTGATCACAGACTGGGTATTGTTTCATAAAATTGTTTGTTCATTTATATATTTTCCTATTTATTGAAAAAGATGAATGGAAGTGAAAGGGCAGCCTTTTTAGTGAAGCAGCCCTCGATTGTTTTGTTGCAGATGCTCGTTTGCCTTTGATTGTTTATTTTGAAATAAATGCAGCTGCGCTCCGTAGCTCTCGATCCACTCTTGGACAATTCGTTCTGTTGTTTCCTGTCCTTTATACTTACGGCCAGCCTTTGCATAAGTCGTTTCAAAATCACTCCAAAGCAGCTCTACCCATGTACGTGCTTCGTCATATGTCAGCATATTGTTTTTTTCCATAAGTTGTTCTGTTAATCGCTCAAAGTATTGTTCCATGCCTGTTCCTCCTTCATCTAGCAGAATGTGCCTTTTTAAAAAAACTTCTTTTTTCATATACTACCCTTACGTCTTCAAAAGACGCAAATGATTTGTATTGTTTGGAGGGAATCGATATGCGTAATAAAGCAAAAGGCTTTCCAAATCAGGTAAATCACAAGTTTGAAGGCGAACCAGGCGCTACAGATGCTTATGCGTCTAAACGGCCGAATGGTGAAACGAATACACGTCCACAGGAACGTATGAGGGCATCAGGGAAACGCTAATTTTTCCAAAGGGAGTGCTTGAGATATGAGTTCAAATGGGAAATCGTATATGGCAGACTTTGTTCAATTAAGGACAACCGCTTACCCTCAACCATGGGCAAATGCAAAGCATTCTGCCTCTCAGGTCAACGGAGAAACGCAGCAAACGCAGCACGACATCGTACTTCAGAACAACGTCCGTAAACAGCGTTCGAAGTAAAGAAAAGGACTGATCTCTTGGGATCAGTCCTTCAGATTGTTGACAAAGGGCTAAAATGATGTTTATTTTAGCCCTTTGTCTTCTTTTCAGCGTGATAGAAAACCTTTGCAGTCTAGGAAGGATGAGCACCGGAACGGAGCGAATTTGACATTCGTGAGTACCGGAGCGCAGGACTGACACCGAATGCGAGGGTTTGTCTACACGCTGAAAGGACTGATCTTTTAGGATCAGTCCTTTTGCGTCAGCATTGAAATCGGCAGGGCATCTTCCTTATTTGGAGCCGATACTCTGTATCCCCACGCAAAAACGCCATTTAAATATTCTACATAAAACTCTTCTTCTGTGTCTTTAATTTGATAAGTCGTTTTCGTTTGAATTGAGGCTGGATCTAATAAATAGGCTTTCGCCATATCGATTTTCCGTTCTAAAACTGCGTATTCATTCACAATGCCAAGCTGCTCAGCCTTTCGTGCTTTTTCAGAAAGGGCGGCAATCTCCTGCTTCAATTCGTATTCTGTCAACTCACTATAGCGTTTTTCCATCTGTCATTCCCCTTTGTCTAAAACGTGATCAATTGTATCAAGATCAAAGCCTTTTCTAAATAAAAATTGCTTCACTTTCATCTTTTTTTCAAATGATCCGTCATATCCTACCTTGCGTTTTGCCTTCTCCAGCATATAAAGGAGGGCTTCTTCTTCCTTTTCCTCTTCTTGTCCATCATAGGCTTCTTGAAGGGCTTTATCAATGATCTCAAACGAAAATCCCTTTCGCTGCAGCTGCAGCTTGATGCGCTGCTCGATCTCTTTTGCAGAACGATTTTTTTCTTTTTTGACAAGCTTGAGAACCTGCTTTACAGCTTCCTCCAGCTGTAAGTCATCAGGGTATTGCGATAGCGCCTGTTCAATCGTGTCATCGTCTATCCCCTTGAGCTTCAATTCTTTTTTTAGGACGGACGGTCCTTTACTGTTCGTTTTCCGGTGGGTGCTGACATAGGCTTCTGCAAATTCAAGATCATTTACATACTTATAATGCTTTAATTTGTGTATAATTTCACTAATAGCAGGTGCAGGGATTTCTTTTTTCGTTAAATAATCGGTGACTTCTTTCACTGATCTCATGCGGTAGGATAAATAATCAACTGCCTGCTGAAATCCTTTTTTCACTGAATCACCGAATTGAATCTCAATGATATCTGCTTCGTCCAGCTCTTTTCCTTTTTTCAAATCGTGCTGGACGAGCACATCTAAATCAACGCTAAAGGCGTACTTTTCATCAAGAAAGATGTTGACCCGCTCGGTATTGTTTTTCTGAGCAGAAATTTTTGTAATATAGGGCATCCTGTGATCACTCCTTTTCCAAAACAGTCAGGATGTTTCTTCTGATTCAAAATCGTGAAAGATATAGGTATGTATATGAGAGGAGAGATGTCAATTGAATATCGCCATTACCGGAGGAACCGGTTTTATCGGCCAGCATGTCACAAAAGTGCTCGCTGCTGAGGGACATCATCTATATATTTTAACAAGAAATCCAAAGGAATCCGAACAAAATCATTTACATTATGTGCAGTGGCTGACTGAAGGTGCTGCGCCTGAGCATGAATTGCCTGCCATCGATGTATGGATTAACCTTGCTGGAAAATCCATTTTCACGCGCTGGACAGACAAGGCAAAAGAAGGCATCCTCTCCAGCCGTCTCAAATCAACACAAGAGGTAAGACGCATTATAGAAGCGCAGGAATCAAAGCCATCTGTACTGATTCAAGCAAGTGCTGTCGGGATTTATGGCACTTCTCAAACAGAAGATTTTACGGAGGAATCACCTCCTGCGGATTCTGATTTCTTAAGTCATACATCAAGGCTTTGGGAGGCTGAAGGGCAAAAGATTGAAGCCCTCGGCATTCGTACGGTCTACACACGCTTTGGTGTCGTGTTAGGAGAAAAAGGCACACTGCCGCTGATGACACTTCCTTACAAGCTGTTTGCCGGCGGGACAATTGGCTCTGGATCGCAATGGGTTTCTTGGGTTCATGTGGAGGATGTGGCACATCTCATTGCTTATGCAATTCATCATGACGAACTGTCAGGTCCGCTCAATGCGACATCACCGAATCCTGTTCAAATGAAACAGCTTGGACAAACCATTGCTTCTGCCCTTCGCCGCCCCCATTGGCTGAAGGTGCCATCTTTTGTGATCAAAACGGCGCTTGGCGAAATGTCATTACTTGTTTTAGAAGGCCAGCGTGCTCTGCCAAAAAAAGCGCTGCTCTCTTCTTATGACTTTTTGCACCCTGAACTAAAAGAAGCGATTTTGCATTCTGGGGAATAAATGTTGTCAAAAACACCCATCCTATTAGAAATGAGATGAGGGGGCGATTTTGATGAAGAAAAAAGAACACCAGCCAACTTCAAAGCTGAAGAAAACTCAGGAAGTCCTGTATCAGCAGGAATTCAAAAAAGCGGAAAGAGCAGCAGAAAAAAGAAACAAATAAGACGGATATTCCCCTCCAACAAGCACATAACTAAAGTGATCTTGTAAAGGAGGGAAAGGCTTTGAAAAAAGACCAACACAAAAAATCCAACCACGAGCTCGCAGCACAAGAGACGGATGGCGAATATGTTGAATTTTCCAAAGAACTTGCAGATCCGAATGACTTAAAAGCAATGGCACGTATGAAAGCAGCCGATCAGCGCGCCAAAAAACAATAAGTAAAAAAGCAGACCTTATTCAGCGGTCTGCTTTTCTTTTATTTGATTTCAGTAAGAAGACTTGATGCTTTCTGGCGTGATTTTTCCTCAGGCACCTCTTCTGGATAACCTATATGAAGGATCGCAGCAAACCGTTCGTTTTCCTTTAATCCCATGTCTTGTTGAAAGCCTTTGTCGTATAAAATACGTCCGCTCTTCCATACCATACCGATTCCTTGATCCCACGCAAGCAGCTGAAGATTTTGAATGAGCGCGCTCACGGCGGCAAAATCATCATTTCTCACTACAGGGTTCTCGTCTTCTTTTAGCACGACAAGTAAAAGCGCTGGAACCTTAGAAAAGTATTCTCTGTATTGATTGATTTTTTCTTCTTTTGCATCTGGGTTGTTGCGCTGAAAGAAAGCAATGAAGCGCTCTACAAATGTGGCTTTGGCTTCATCCGTCACCGCATATAAAAAGCGCCACGGCTCCGTGATTTTATGGTTCGGTGCATAGACTGCATCCTCTAATAACGGCTGAAGCTGCTCAATCGTCACCGGTGTGTCTTTGAATTTTCGAATCGATCGTCTATATCTGACAGCGTCTCGAACCGTTAACGCTTCTGTTTGTTGTTTCGTTTCTGGCATATGATATGTCATCCTTTCAATCAACTTAATTGAAATTGATTCTCATTCACATTATAAACGTCATCGCATGCAGTTGCAAATCAAGTATCCCTCCTCCCCGTCTGCTAAATAGTTGTTTGACTTTTTCAAGTAATGTTACAATCATATTACGTTTTAAACAAATTTTGAGAAAAAAGCCAAGATGATGAAATGATTTTCAAGTATTCCCATTTTGTCTGATCTGTTTTTTTGTCAAAAGGCTTTCAACCATGATTGGAAGGGAGGCTTCTGGATGGAATGAAAATCAATATTGGACAAATCATTAAACTCTATCGTTATAAACAAAATATGACCCAATCTGAATTGGCAGAAGGAATTTGTTCTGTCTCTCATTTAAGTAAAATTGAAAATGGCTCAAAGGAGGCCAATCAAGATACGATCAATCTGCTGCTTGAACGGCTTGGCATCAGCCAAGAAAAGCTGTCACAAAAGGCGCGTCATCTGCTGTCACTTTTGGATGAGTTTCAAATGAATATGTATTTCTATGCTCTCGATCAGGCCGAACAAAATGCAGAAATGATTATTCAGCACGAGGAGCAGTTCTTTTCGCTCGATTTAGGCATTCAGTATCATTTGTCCTTATTTCAATTTTATTTACTAACTGATAAACAGCCGCTTGCCTTAAAAACACACCGCGTGCTCAAAAAATTCGAAAAAACCTTTATTGAAACGGAAAAAGAAATTTTTGAATATCTTGACGGCATTCATCAAATTAAAATTGGTCAGCTTGAAGATGGGCTGAAAAAGCTTGAAAGCTGCTTTTCCTACGCTTCAGTCGAACAAAGTGATTTGTATTATCACTATGCAAAAGCACTTGGAAACATGGGACAGCTGGGTGATGCGCTTGAAGCGACACATCAAGCGATGGATCTATATAGACAAAAGAACAATTTCAAGCGGATTATTCACTGTACACTTATTCATGGCGTGATCTCACTTGAACTAAAAGCCTATCAAACTGCGAAGAAATATATAAAGGAAGTGATTTTGCACACGTCCCTTCATCCTGATGCCTATATTAAAATGTCCGCTTATTTTTATTATGGAGTGCTCTTAAAACGTGAAGGCGATTTCTCTTCAGCTGTGCCTTATTTACTAGATTCACTCAATTACTTTAATCAAGAACAGATAGAAGATCGTTACTGTGAAACGCTATATGAAATTGCGACACTTTATGCTGAATATGACCGCAAAAAAGCACTTCCCTACATACACGAGCTGTTAAAACAGCCTCGTATTCAGCCAAACTGTTTATATATGATCAAAATCTATAAATTGATGATTGAGGAAAACCCTCTTGATTTGAAAACCTATTTGGTCGAAGCAGCCCTTCCTTACTTTGAACACAATGAGCTGCACAATGAATATTTATTTGCTCTTAGAACCTTGCTTACCTATGCAGCTGCTGAGCTTGATGAGCAGGCCTATAAGTCCTATACAAAGAAACTGCTCGATCATTTAACAGTATATCTTCCCTATTACAAAAAAGCATGACCTTCTGCCGATCGAAGGTCATGCTTTTTCTATTTTATTAAATGGTCTCTTGTTGATCTGTATCATGATGGTTCACCCGTTTGACAGAATGAATATACCGTCTTTTTGCAAAGAAATCGTACGCATGCTGTCCAAAGCCTAGCCAAATACTGAGCACGATGAATGGGACCGTTCCCCATAAAGCCGGGATATGGCAAGCCATACGCAGCCAAGTATAAATCCCTGAATTCTTTTGGTTTTTGGCTAGGGAAATAGACACAATTCGTTTTTCCGCCTTCTCTTCACTTATTTTATTCAGCCTGAGCAGCTGTGAGTGTCTAAAGGATTCAAAGTGAATCCGATTTTTCCAATCGAGTGATCTTAACACATCAATCATTTTTGCACATGCAGGACTTTGTCCGTCATAAAACACAAGCAGCCTCAGTGATTTAATGGAACGCTGTTCTCTTTTTTTCGATTCAGCGAGCTTCTTTTTTTCTTGATCGAGATAAATGATTTTTTTCATAAATTGATCGCCTGTCCTTTTCCGTCATTTTTTTAGTTCGTTCAAAGGAGATTACAACTAGATTACTATAGTTGCTGGGCCTCTTGTATTGGGAAAAAGCCAACCGTTGTGCGTTATATGAGCCTTTGGATAAGGGCAAAATCATTGATTTCATGGCATATATGAGGTTTTTCAACTAAAAGTGGTTGGGAAAATCGTGGTGCTTTGCGGTTTTCTGCGGTATTTGATAGAATTCTGCGGTTTTCTACATCTTTATGCGGTGGTTTTGTAGGTAAAACGCAAAAACAAGATAAAAAAAGACTACTTCCCATTGCGGCGAAGTAGTCTTTTGGTTTATATTTTTGCCAAAACTTCTACTATTTCTTTCTCAATATCTTTCCATAAGTAGCGGTCTGTCGTATAGTGATGTGCGGCTTCTTTCGCAAATACTTGAAAAGCTTCTTCATAATCAGGTGCATCCTTGTCCGGTTTTTTCTCGTCGACAAAGCGCTGCGCTTCTGCTGAGCGAGGTCCCCATTTGCCCACTTCATTCCCATCCTGATCAATGATGACGATAATCGGAATCGATCTTGCGGTCCCGTTCGTTAAATACTGATCCATCAGGTCTAGATGCTCATCCCGAATGAAATAGCGCGCATCAATGAGTGCTTCATTTGCAATACGCATGAAAATTGGGACATTGACCATCGCATCTCCGCACCAATCCGCTGTGATGACAAGCGCTCTGAGCTTTTTCTTTTGCAGCTTTTGAAGCAGCTCTTTTTCTTTTTGATGAATTGCATACTGGTTGTACACCGTGAGCAGATTTTCCTGGTTTTTCTCCATGTTGTGTACATATGTACGTTCAGCTAATCCCTTTGTAAACCATTCATTTAATGTCATATGAACATCCCCCTTACCCTTCAACTTTACCACTTTTGCTATTCTTTTGTCTAAAAAAACCTTCACCTAGTGAAAGGTAAAGGTCTTTTGGTTTATGGACGCCGCTTTCGATTTGGGTCCATCCCGATCAGCTTGGTGACAAGTACCATTGTGACAGGCAGTGACGTATTCTTTTTATACGCTAAATATTTCCCGCGCCATTCAGGCTTATATTTCTGTTTAAATGACCGTAAACCGCTGAAGCTGTACATGTATCTGACATTGTTGAAAATAACACTCGCCAAACGCTCCGTGAGAAAGGACTGATGGAACGTCCCCACATTCGATAAAGGTGCCATTCCCATGTTAAACGATTTGTAGCCTCTTTCTTTCGCCCATTGAAACAGGTGGATAAACAGCGCATCCATCATCCCGTTCGGTGCATCATGCATATGACGCATTAAATCGATGGAAATCTCCCCTTCTTGATACATCGGCATCAATGATACAAAGGAAATGATCTGCCCTTCTTCATCCTTTAGAATCGCAATCGGTGCTTTTTGAAGATAGTCTTCTTGAAAATAACCGAGCGAAAATCCTTTTTCTTTTTTCTTTCCGAGCCAGCTGTCAGAAATCTGTTTTAAGGTTGAGATCAACTCATTTGAAAAGGGAGGTTCCAGCATTTCAAAGGTGTAGCCTTCTCGTTCAAATTTATTCGCCACAGCTCGTAAATTTGATTTTTTCTTACCTGACAGAGTAAACGTTTCTAAATCGACCATGGCTTCTTCCCCAAGCTTAAAGAAGTGAAAGCCTAAGTCATGATAGAGAGCCATCCCTTCTCGTTCTACTTGATAAAAAGCAACGCGGTAGCCGGCTTTTTCTGTCTCCTGTAAAAACTCTTCAAGTACAAGCGGATAAGACGCCTCACGTCCAGATGGATCTCCGAGCACAATGACGCAGCGCCCAATTCGCCCAAACTGAAGCATCGCTTCTCCATCACTTGAGAAAAATAGTTTTTTGTCGCCTAAAAAGCCAAGATGACTGAGGGCATTTCCGCCCTTTTCTTCTAAAAACGTTTTTAATTTTTCCTCATCTGCTTTTTCTCCAATCGGAAATGCTTTCTTATTAAAAATCAATTTACTAATGAAGAAGAAAAGCGGTACACCGATGAGAGCGATCATGCTTGTCATCGTGATATGCCGTTCATTATGCACCAAGTAATCCTTACTCAAGAAATGCCCGATTTTTGTCCAAATAAAGTTGCCAATGACATTATAGTTAAACAGCACGAGTAAATAACCAGCGGCAGCCGTCACAAACTGATACAAGGAATAAGGAGCCTGCTGCTTTACAAATTGATTTCGAAGAGAGAAAAACACAGCCATGATGACTGGCAAAATAAAAATCAGACTGAGGTTAAACCCCTTTAACAAAGTAAACACAAAACCGCCTGCTAAAGAGATCATTGTCAGCACGTACGATCTTTTCGTTCTTTTATACACTTCAATGGACAAAATCATCAGAATGATTCCGAACATTAAAGAAAGACCATTAAATCCTGATAACAGAAAGTGCGGAATGCTGGTAATCACACCTAATCGATCGACTGGAAGTACAACAGATGCCATGATAAGCAAGCCGCTTCCAAAGGTTAAAATCGATAAAGATCCGTACAATAAACGGATTAATAAAGCACGGTGCAAAACAATTAAAACGTTCGTTGTTTCAATGGCAGGTGCCATTTTCGGATTGCCTTCAAGACGTCTAAGCGTCGTTCCCGTTAAATCGTAAGCAGCTAGACAAAGCCCTAAGATAAACGGGAAAATCGAGTACACAAAGCGGTACAAGACGAGCGCCGTCAGCACCATCTCTTTATCAAAACCAATGTACTGCATGCTCAGTAAAAAGATAAGGTCAAACGAACCAAATCCGCCCGGAACCATACTGATTAAACCGCCGATTGACGCAATCGCAAATACACCTAAGACAATTCGGACATCGACATTCATCCCCATAGAGACGACAGCCATGTACATGACAAGTCCAGCTGCCAGCCATTCTAAAAACGATGCACCGATATAAGCGTAAATTGGATGCTTCAGTCCATTTTCACCGCTCTCGATCGAGCTTTTTCGAATGGATGCCATGACGATATATATCGGTACAATACAGGCAAAGATAATGACAAATGCCCATAGCCACGGCTCCTGGCTGATAATACTTTCAACAGGAAGCACCCTGACCAAGATCAAATCACTGAAAATAGATAAGCCCAAAAGGACAGAGGAAGTCAAAAGGGCAATGCCTTTCAGCAATTTTTTCGTATCTGTTATGTACTCCTTATAGAGAAGCGTTCTAAGCCCTGCTCCTGATAGACCGCCAAATCCAAGAACACTGTTAAAGGAGTTCGCAATCCAGGAAATGCGTATCGTTTTCCAGCCGCTGATCGGCATATCAAGGCTTTTTCGTAAAATAAAATCATATAAGGACATCGATAAAACCGCGACAAGTCCAAGAAAGACAAGAATAAACAAGTCCATTCGGTTCAAGCTGTCAATAATATAAAACGTCTTTTTAATGGAAAGTCCGCTCAGCTCCTGCTTCGCGACAAAAATTAAGACAAGGATAATGACGATCGGAAAAAGCATTTTTAAGATCGTCATACCCGTTTTTTTGTTCCACATGTTTTTCCCAACTTTCTAGGTTGCTTCATTATTTCAACTGAACATTATTATACAACAAATACCACTTGATTCATGCAGTTTAACATTTAAAAGCTTGACGATCCTTTCAATTAGAAGTAAAAATCAGTAATATAAAGAAAAAGAGCCGCTTAAAGGAAGTGAACAAGCGTGGAATATAATATTCATGACACCACCGTATTAAAAGAAGAGATTCTATCTCCAGAAGAAAAAAAGACATGGGTTCTTTATATGAAAGTACTCACAGCTGCAGGTCTCGGAGATGTTTCTGAATGGATGAAGCTTGATATGAGTATGCCTCAAATGAAGGTGCTCATGCTGCTCAATAACCATGGCTCTCTTAAAGTATCCGAAATCGCTGAAAAAATGGGCGCTTCTTTGTCCAATATGACAGGCCTACTTGACCGGTTAGAACAGTCTAACTTTGTCGTGCGAAAGCACTCTGAGCGTGACCGGAGAATCATTGTCGTAGAACTGACTGAGGAAGCGAAAAATATTTTCAGAAGTATTTATCAAAAAGGACACGAAAAAATCAAAAATTCCCTGCAGCGGCTCAATGACGAGGAAAAAGAAAAAGTCAATGAAGGCCTTGCTATCTTAGAAAAAGCACTGCGTCCTGAACGCCGCTAAACTGAAAAGGAAAAAAGACGGTCACTTGAGGTCCGTCTTTTTTATCTCTTCTACTTGTTTATCTGAGAGGACGAAATTTTTTTGAAAAACTTCCCTGTCATCCCATAAAAGATAGGCTAAGCCAATGATGAGAAAAAAGATGCTGATCCACGTACCGCCAGGAATCAGCTGTTCAAGTTCCTCAATCGTTCTTTCTGAGCCTAAGCTGTTACTATAGCGTATCTCAAAAAGAACATATTTCGCTATATAAAACAATGCCGCCATACAGATAAACATGGCGCCGACAATTCTTCTTCCAGACATGCGTTTACTCCTTTAATTCCACTGATTTCTTTTGATTAATTCCGTGATATGGGCAAGGTGATGCTTTGAATGCCAGACGTACATTCCCGTTGCATCATATAAGGACACCGTTTGTTGATCGGCAGGGTGATAATAAGAAGCGTTGAAGTCTTCCTCTGACATTCCCCGCAGTAAAATGACCCACCTGCGATGCAGACTGCTGATCAAAGGCAGGGATAAACTGATGGGCGCCTTGCTGTCAGGAAGTGAGGCAAATCCCTCCTGATCATATGGACGTATGTCCGGTGTATCTTCTGTGAGAGCAAGCTTGAATCGTAAGTATGCATTCAGATGGCTGTCTGCTACGTGGTGAATGAGCTGACGAACAGTCCATCCTCCCGGCCGATAAGGGGTATCAAGCTGAGCATCTGTCAACGGTGCAGTCACTGCTTCATACTCTTCGGGGATTGCAGCCAGCTGATCAATCCATGCTTCAAGCTGTGCTTTCGTTTTTGTTTCAACCGGTTCATATAAGCCAATCGGATACTGTAATGACGTCATACGCTCTCTCCTTTCTCAAATCCTTCAAGCACAAATTTGCCAATCATCTTTCCTTGCTCAAGTGTTTGATGTGCCTGCTTCAAGTTAGCAGCATTGATTGGACTGAGAACCTTTGTTAAGGTATGCGTTATTTTTCCCTGCTCAAATAACTCACTCGCCTCTGTCAAAAGCTCATGCTGTTTGATCATGTCCGCTGTTTCATACATAGGACGTGTGAACATGAATTCCCATACAAATGCCGCACTTTTATTTTTGAGTAATTGAATGTCTAGGTTGTGCTTGTTCTCGACAATGGTACAGATCGTGCCTTGCGGTTTGATGGCTTCTGCCATGCCTTTGAAATGTCCATCTGTATCATTTAAGCATAAAATAAAATCCACTTCGCCGATTCCTTTTTCCTCGAGCTGCGCGAGAAGCGGCTGATGATGATCAATGATATGATCGGCACCTAATGACAGACACCACTCTTTTGTTTCTGGTCTTGATGCGGTAGCGATCACAGTTGCCTTCGCTAATTTAGCTAGTTGAATGGCGATAGACCCAACACCGCCTGCACCACCAATGATCAGCAAGGTTGAGCCTTCAGCATTCCGTTTCATATGCATCCGGTCAAATAAAGCCTCATAAGCCGTAATTGTTGTAAGGGGCATTGCGGCTGCTTCTGCAAAGGATAGATTGGCAGGCTTTTTCGCCACAATACGTTCATCCACAAGCTGGTATTCACTATTCGAGCCTTGACGCGTAATATCTCCTGCATAGTATACGTGATCACCTGGCTGAAACAATGTACACGCTTCGCCCACTTCAACAACCGTACCGCTTGCATCATAGCCTAGAATTTTCAGTTTTTCTTCCTTCTGATCCTTCGGTGATCTCACCTTTGTATCCACTGGATTCACGGACACAGCCTCTATCTTCACGAGTACATCTCTGCCAGACGCCTTAGGCTTTTCAACCTCCTGATCCATCAGGCTTTGTTCATGCTCAATCGGCAAATACTCCAATAGTCCAACTGCTTTCACTCGCTCGCACTCCCTTTCTCCATTCTTTCTTTCCACATTTTATCATAATTTTCTGATGTGGATGGCTGGATCAAACGAATGACGGCACATTTATGACCTTTTCAGAGCCTTTCGCTCCCTCGCCATGTATGAAGGACGTGCTTTTTGCAAAGAAGGAACATAAGTGAACCAGTTGTTTGATTTAAAAAATAGCTGAACGTAGTAAAACTGGACGTGCTGTAGAAAAACGATGACCAATAGAAAAAGAGTGAATGAGAGTGTAGATAGATCCGCCCTTCCTTGTATCCATTCATTGATCAACAGAATCACAAAACCGAGGATGATGAGCTGTTCAACTCTTTGCACGAACTGGCTAAGGAGCTGCCCGCGTTTTGATAAATCACCAGACTGGTGCTTTCTAATCTTTCTCGATTTGTAGAACCAAATGATACTTTCTGCTAAGTTATGAGTTATAAATAGTGCAATAAGCGCTATCGATAAAGGAGATGGGTGATAAAAAATTGGGACTGCAAATGGGATCACAAGAAAATAAATGGCAATCAATGCGTGTCTGACTGATAAGACAAATAGGTCTTTTTCTATGGATGTTTTCATGTGTTTCACCTCCATATGTACTACGTTTCAATTGCCAAAATGTTCCCCTTCGCTATCAAAAAAGGATACCCAAGAAGGCATCCTTTTCATGAATCAAACTTAAAAAGCAGCGCTTAGTACGACAGGGCCTTGCGGGAGCTTGTTATCCTTTTTCGGTTCAAGTGTAACAGCCACGGTATCCCATGATTCGCCTGCTTCTTTTTCAGATAAAGCATAAGTGACGGTTCCTTCCCCTTTGTTATCTGTTTTAAAGGCACCTGCTGGAACCGGCTGATCTCCTTTAATAAGCCACACTTGATAAACAGCAGATGAATCAAGCGGACCCTTTAAGCCGTCTGCACTCACTACAAGTTCTTTTTCTGAAAAGGAAGTGTGCTCCTCATGAGAATGTAAACACTTTACGACATACAGACCGTTTGGATCACCCATCGTACAAAAGTCAAGAATCCATGTTGTGACCACTCTCTGATCAGCTGATTTTAGCAAACTCTCTCTCCCTCTCAATTCAGTTGAGGTAGAACGCATTCTTTCCTCATGTCATAATAGGGTGTAAATTGGAGAAATTGGAGTGTCCGTATATGATGGTGACGATTGTTCTTTTTTTATTAGCAGGCTTAGCAGAAATTGGCGGCGGCTATTTGGTGTGGCTTTGGTTGCGTGAAGCAAAACCTGTCAGCTTCGGAATCGCCGGCAGCCTCATCTTGGTTGCATATGGCGTCATTCCAACCTTCCAGCAGTTCCCGACTTTCGGACGTGTTTATGCTGCCTATGGCGGTGTTTTTGTCATTCTTGCTGTGTTTTGGGGCTGGTGGGTCGATCGAAAAACACCTGATCTCTATGACTGGATGGGGGCTTTGATCTGTTTAGCTGGAGTCAGTGTGATGTTATTTGCCCCTCGCAGTTAATGGACCCATATAAAAAGTGCTGCCACATACGGGCAGCACTTTGCTATGTTATTTAAATGCTTCAACGAGCTCCAGCCGTTTGTAATTCTTTGTTTTTCTCTTTAAAGCGTTCGTTATGAGAGGAAACGTACGCCACTTTCTCAGCTTCTGGTTCGATGTACAGCTTTGCGCTATTCAGTGCATTGACTCCATCAACAAACGTGCCGGCAATTAAGCGGACCTTGCTTTTATGTGTACACAAGTCGCCTACCGCATAGACGCCCGGTAAATTGGTTTCCATTTTTTCATTAACCTCGATCAGTCCCCATTCACCTTGCTTAAGACCCCATTCCGATAGAACGCTTAAATCGCCTTTCATCCCATGATTGACGATCACAGCATCTGTTTCGATTCGTTCTTTTTCACCTGTCTCTATATTTTGAATGGTGACAGCATCAATTTTGTCGCCTTGACCATGCAGCTCTGTTAGTTCATGCGGGGTTAAAATTCGTTTGCAAGTTGCCTTCATATTGGCGACATTTTTCTCATGTCCGCCAAACATGTCACGGCGATGCACGACGGTGACACTTTCAGCAATCGGTGCAAGGGCATTGGCCCAGTCAACCGCTGAGTCGCCGCCTCCAGAAATCACAACCCGCTTCCCTGCAAATGTCTTGAGCTCCTGGACAGTGTAATAAAGGTTTGTCACTTCATAGCGGTCTGCTTGCTCGATTTCAAGTTTCCGCTGAACTGGAATGCCGTGACCCATCGCTAATATGAGGGTCTTTGTCAAATGACGATCACCATTTTCAGCCGTCAGCAGGATATGATTATGTTCATCTCGCTCAAATGACGTGATTTTTTGATTCAGTGCAATCTCTGGTTCAAATGTTTTCGCCTGTGTTTCAAGCTGCTGTATCAGCTGTTCTCCTCTTGTTGGCGGCAAACCGCCGACATCCCAAATGACCTTTTCAGGATACAGAAGGATTTTCCCGCCAAGGCTTTCGTTGTACTCAAGTACCTTCGTCTTTAAGTCCCGCATACCACTATAAAAGGCGGTGTACATGCCTGCTGGGCCGCCGCCAATAATGGTGACGTCAAACAATTCAAGCTGATCTGTCATTTGAGTCCCTCCAGTTTTCCATCGAATGATCTATTTTCCAGTGATATTGATTCTCATTATCATATGTACCTATTGTAGTCTACTCTAGTGAAGGGAATCAATAGCTTTCTGCAAAAAAAGAACAGGACGAGCGCTCACTCGTCCTGTTATCCATCACACAATGGTTAAACCAAGGTCTTTTAATTCAAGAGAAACAAGTCTTGCAATCGCATCTGCGCCTTCTTTTGTAAAGTGTGTGCGATCCTCAATTCCTGTTGACAGCATAAAGTAAGAGGTCGTTTTCTCTATACCGGAAATTTGATAAAACTGAAGGCTTGCCGTATTTAAATCAACGAGAAGGACTTCTTCTTCATCAGCTAGTTCTTTCATAGCGGCACAATAATCAGGAAAATCATTGATAAATTCTCCGTCTTTTTCATGAAAACGGCCGACTGGCGTGAGTAAAAGTGGTGTTGCCCCCTTTGCTCTTGCTCCATGAATATATTGAGACAGGTAGCTTTTATACGTCGTGAAAGGATCTGTATGCCGCTCAGGCTTTTCCTTGGAAGCATCATTGTGCCCCATTTGTGTGAAAAGCCAGTCTCCCGGCTGAATGTCAGCCAATATGTCATCAAGGCGTCCTTCTTCAATGAATGTTTTTGAGCTTCTTCCACCAATGGCACGGTTCTCGACGTTCACCCCGTGCGCTGTATAGCGGTGTAAAAACTCTCCCCATCCTCCTTGAACAGGACGATCTGGATAAGATGAAACGGTCGAATCACCAGCTAAATAGATGGTTGTCATGTTCATACGCCTCCCTTTTTCATTGAGCCACTTCACCTGAGCGATACAGATCCTAGTGGCTGCTGAAAAGATATGAAACAATCAGCATCGCTATTTCAATTATTCTCTTTTTAAAGATCAAAACCCTGCTTACCGGTAGATGTGAATGTGTTAAATATGCGGCGGAAGTTCTATTTTTGATTCCACTGCTTGATGTAATGCCTGAAGCATGTAGCCAATTCCTTTATATGGAGCCAGCGGATAATTTGCTTTTTGATGAGGTTGTAATAAAGGGTCGATCACTTTTCGATATTTCTTTCCACCCAGTACCACCAATTCATCATATGCGAAAAGATTTTTTTGATGAAATTGCTGGCTCAGTTCTTCTCGTGTGATCTGCTTAGCATGCGGTGTACCAAAAGCCACATCATAATTTTCATGTATGATATCATCTGCCTTTAAGAATCCGTGCTTCGCTGATACGATCATCCAGTCTGAAAAGAACGTTTGAGCATAGCTTTTCGTACGCTGATGCAGGGGACTTAAATAGACATGATTCGCTGGCTGGCTCCCTGCTTCTGGATCGACATCCCAAATTTTCTTCGCGCCACATGGAATGATACAAACTCGCTTCACTCAGGTTTTCTCCTTCCTTTTTCGATAGATCTGATACATGATACAGCCTAGCGCTGTGCCAATTGTATTTAAAAGAATATCATCAATATCACTGCTTCTTGTAATGATACCAGATTGCGAGAACATCCATTGGAGCAATTCGATCATGATTGACAGGAGAAAGCCCCCAAGAACTGCCTTTTGCCAGCGCATGGTTCGAAAGGCTTGATATAGAAAAAAACCGAGTGGTACAAATAACAATATGTTGCCTGCTAAATTTAAAAAGACAAGATTTGGATAGCCGTGATGGTAGGCGTGAAGATTTTGATAAATGGACTGCAAAGGCATGAGGTTGACACTCACCTGATCTCTTGGGGCGGAAAAACGATTTGGAAAGACCGTCAAATATAGTAAAACATTCGTATAAATAAACAGACTGGCAAGGACCAATTCTGTTCGCAAATAGATAAAACGATTGTGCTTTTTTGCCTGTCTGTATCTCATATGTAAATAGAGCGGGACGAGCAGGAGAAAATAAGTAATGGAAAACATAGCACTGGATGTCATACAGAGAGCTGCCCCTTTCTCACATGATGATGCTTGACCATATTTACAGCTTATTCAGGCTTGCCCGCATCTATTCATCACTTATTCTCACATTCAATGAAGAGAAGACCATATTGACAAATCGTCATTTTCTCGCTAAAATGAATGACATTCAGTCAGTTAAGGCCGGTGATGATATGTCGAAACGAGAAAAGATTATGCTTGCTGCGATTGATGCGTTTAAAGAAAAAGGAATCGAAAAGACGACCATTTCGGATATTGTGAAAGCAGCAGGAGTAGCGCAAGGAACGTTTTATTTATATTTTCCTTCAAAGCTTTCCGTCATGCCTGCTATCGCTGAACATTTGATCGCACAGATGGTGCCTGCGATCGAAAAGGAATTCACTCAGCATGCAGATGTCCTCGATCAAGCAGATGCGCTTGTTGAATTCATTTTCGCTTTTACAAGGCAATACCGTGATGTCCTTGCCCTGACCTACTCAGGCTTAGCCGCCACCGAGCATTTAAAGGAATGGGAAGATATTTATGAGCCAATTTACAAATGGGTCGCTGCTTTTTTAGAAAAAGCAAAGCAGGACAAAAGGGTCCGTGCGAATTTGAACTGTCAATATGCAGCCAAATTCATTATCGGTTTACTTGAATCTTCTGCTGAGCAAATGTACTTATTTACGGAAACAGATACAGAAGAGGTTCTGATTCAAAAGCGAGAGGTGAAGCAATTTCTTCTTTACGCACTTGGCATAGAGACGCCTTAACTTAGTACAGCACTTGCTGTACGCTCTTTTTTGGTTTCAAAATGACGAATCGTCAGTTTTGAGTTTTAGGAGGAAATACGATGAAAAAAAGCTGGATGTATGTTGCACTCACTTGTTTATTCGAATTACTTTGGGTGTTTGGTTTAAATAGAGCTGATGCTGTGTGGGAATGGGCGGTCATTATCTGTCTGATCCCAGTTGATTTTTATTTTTTAATGAAGGCCTGCGAAAAGCTGCCGACAGGGACCGTGTACGCCGTGTTTGCCGGAGTTGGAACGATTGGGACATCTTTGATGGATTATACGCTGTTTGGCGGTTCGTTTTCATTAGAAAAGCTCTTATTTATGGGCATTTTAATTCTCGGAATTATCGGACTGAAAGTGTCTGATGGAGATGTACATGAGCAGAAAGGAGAAGCGGTATAAATGGGCTGGTTTTTTGTACTGTTAGCCTCTGCCTGCGAAATCGGCGGAACCATTGGCCTCAATATGTTTAGTAAGAAAAAGCAAATCACGACAGGCATTTTATTTGTCGGCGGGTTTGCGTTATCCTTTTTGTTTTTATACGCCTCGTTCTCGTCCGTTCAAGTATCCGTCGCTTATACGGTCTGGATCGGGCTTGGAACGGCGGGCTCTGTCTTGTTTAATATGATTCTATTTAAAGAGCCGAAAAACATGATTCGTATACTGAGCTTGCTGCTGATTGTAATTGGTGTGGTTGGGCTGAAGCTGTTTGCGTAATTGAATCACAAGAAAGAAAAAATTTATGATGGTATTAGCTATTACATTAGCAATAGAAAAAGCAATGGAATGATGTTCCATTGCTTTTTAAGTTACTTTATATACTTTTCTTGATACACTTTAAATTGTTCTTCGTATTTTTGCAACTTTGCCCCATCAACTTTTGAATTTAATTTCGGTTTTCGCTTTCCAATCACCATCACATCTTTATCTACAATAGGACTTGTTAAAAAGATGTATGGCGCAAAACGATCACACTTCGTATTTGGGAGGGTTACGGATAACCTGGCATATTCTTCTGTCGGGAATTGGTTCGAAATCTTAAAGATGTTGAGGTATTGGCACTTGAATGGAATACAAAGGCACAAAGTTTATGGGATTTATCAAAAAAGGATAAAAACTAGATGATCTTCTTTGGTCGCCAACCGTGATTATGACCTCTGTTTTCAATCCATTTTATAAAATCTTTATCATCTAAAATATGAAGCAGTCATTGGAGACTATCTGCTAGGCAGCGGACTTTTTAGTAGATAATAAAGTGAGTAAAACGACTATATATAAACAAATAAAAGAACTCTAATTCATATACGAATTAGAGTCCTCATGATATGACTGATTTTATTTTTCCACCTTAAAATCAAACCCGCTAATCCTTTTTTATTTCTCGTTTAATGGGTATCTTGCTGCTCGAGCAAGAGATCCATTGCGTAAATCGATTCGCCTTTCTCATCCAATAAAAAGTACACAATCAAAGGCTCTCCAAAAGATTCTGTCTGCTGCGTGAACAAAACACAGGTGAATTTTTCAATACCAACTGGCAGCTTTCTTCTTAATAAAGGGTGAAGAATAGGCGAAGTCCGAATTGTATCTACATCAACATTCCAACGTTCATTTTTTAAAGTTGGATAATGCTCTGATAACAATTGGCGTAACATGTCGGTCGTGAGCGCTGCTTTTCCTTCGCATCCATCATTTATTATGTTGGTGTTATACATCCGATGGCTGCTCACCCTTTGAAGCATTGATTCGTATTCCTTTTAAGACAAAGCGTTTCTGACCATCAAGTGTACAAGTGATCAATGTCAGTTCATTTTTCCCGCGATCCTTTAGTACATCCACATCCGTCGGTTCTATCGTAGCTGAGCTGACAATTTTATATTCGTATGTTTCTGCTTGATGATGTAAGACGACTTTTTCTCCTTTAGGTACCTCTGGCAGCTGACGGAAAAGACGATCGCCTCTATACCCTCTATGCCCTGCAATCGTGAAATTCCCTTCACCTGGCATTTGATGAGATTTAATTTGAGTCAGTGCTATACCTAAATTTTCTTTTGTTGTAACAGGAAGCACTTTTTCGTTTAAATCAATTGACGGGATCTCTAGCTCCATCACATCTCGTAGGTCTTCTTCTGACACAGTTAAATGTGGAATAGAAGAAAGGGCATCACTTTCATTTTCTTCAATCATTTTTAATGCCTGTTCCATTGCTGCTGTCTCTTGAGAAGTTCGCCACTCATATAGAAAAGGAACGGAGATGAGCATCAGCCCCGTGACCACCAAAAAGCTGCCTAATAAGTTTCTTTTTTTCATCAATACACTCGTTCCTTCCTTTTACTGAATGGTTCTTCTTCTGATAACAAGAAGAACAGTTCCAGACACTACTAGTAAAATCCCTGCATACATCAAGTAACGCAGCCATTCTTCTCCAGTCTTTGGCAGCTCACCGTTTGAGTCATGAGGCGGATGCTGATCCCCTTTATCTGAGGCTGGAGGATTCGTGTGTTCCTCTTCATTCTTCACTGGTGCATTTTTTACAATCATTGTCTTGATCTCCACTTCGCCCATTTGAATTGTAAAAGCGAGCGGCTTCTTTAAAGCTACATAACCATCTGGTGCTTTCGTCTCTGTGAGTATATACTCTCCAGGTTTAAGCCCTTTGACAATCGCTTCTCCGTCTTTTCCTGTGGTCACAGATTTTATGGTTTTCCCGGCTTTTGTACGAATGTCAAAGGCTGCCCCTTTTAAGGTTTTATCTGTCTGCTGGTCTACCTTTATAATACGCAGACTTCCTAAGATCAAGTGATTCTTCGCTGTTAATTGAAGCGGCTTCTGCTGATTTTTCTCAATTGTGAACAGGATCGGCTGATGATCCAATTGATAGCCATGAGGTGCTTTCGTTTCAACGAATTGATATTGTCCCGGTTTTAGATCGTTGATGTGAAGCTTTCCTTTTTGGTCCGTTACAAGTGATTTCTTCAACGTTTTTCCTTCTTTACTCAGAAGAGCAAACTCTGCATTTTCCAGCGTATGTCCCTCATCGTCCACTTTGGTCAGTTCCACTGCTCCCGGCGTCAGCTTGTTAATCATTTCTACTTTTGCTGGTTTGTCTTGACCTAATCGAATCGTAAAGGTGACAGGTGTCTGATCCAATTCATAGCCGGCAATGCTTGCTGTTTCGACAAATCGATAGGTGCCTGGCTTCAGTTGATCGACTGTCAGTTGACCGTTTTTATCTGTCTTTAAGTCTTTCTTTATACGCTGATCGTGCTCATCAAGCAGATCGAAGGTCACTCCATTGAGCAACTGACCATCTTCTCCTTTTTTCTGAAGCTGCACAGCACTTGTCGTCCGAATATTTTCTTTTGTCACTTTCACCAGTTGATTTGGGTTGAATTCAATCTTAAAGTCTACTGGTTCTGCATCAAGTTTATGTCCAAAAGGAGCCTTCGTTTCAACCAATTGGTAAGCGCCTGGTTTCAAATCGTTGACAGTGATGATGCCTTTCTCGTTTGTTGTTAAACCCGACATCAATTCTTTGCCATCGTCATTGAAAAGGGTAAATTCTGCGCCTTTCAATCTTTCTTTTTCTTCCCCTATTTTTGTGAGTTCTACAGAACCTTTCTTAAGCTGATTGATGGCCTCCACTTGAATCAACTCTTTTTGACCTAATTTAACTTCAAAGACAAGTGGTTTCGTACTCAATTCATAGCCTTCAAGACTCTTTCTTTCAACAAATTGATAGGTTCCAGGTTTTAGCCCTGTGAAGGTGATCTTTCCATCCTGATTGGTTGTAACCCCTTCTCCTCCTGCCACTATCTTTCCTTTATCATCAGATAGATCAAAGACAACCCCTTCTAATGATTTCCCATCTTCGCCTTTTTTGTGCAGTAGCACTCCGCCTGTAGTGCGGCTATTTTCTTTTGTCACACTGACCAGCTTCTCAGGGTTAAATGGAATAGCAAAAGTGACAGGTGTTTCGTCAAGCTCATGACCGAATGGGGCCTTCGTTTCAACAAACTGATAGGTTCCAGGTTTCAGATCGTTGACGATGATCTTCCCGTTCTGATCAGTGACAAGACCTGTTTTCATCTCTTTTCCATTTGCATCTACAAGCTTAAATTCTGCTCCTTTAAGCACATCATCCTTTTCACCGCGCTTCGTGAGCTCGACAGCTCCAGTTTTAAGATCATTGATCACTTTGATCTCTGCTGGTGTTTTTTGTGCGACTTCGATGGTAAATGGATAAGGCTTATTTTTCTTTTCGTAACCATCAATACTCTCTGTCTCTACGAGCTGATATTTGCCCGGTTTGAGGTTGTCGACCAAAAGCTTCCCATCTTCATCTGTTGTCAAATTTTTACGCACAACTTCGTCATTTTGATCCCTGACTTCAAATCGAACACCTTGAAGTTTCTTGCCATCTTCCCCTTCTTTCATCACTTCTAATGCACTTGTTTCATATAGGTTCTTTTGTGAAATGACGACTGGTTCCTTTGGATCAAGTGGTACTTCAAATTTGATTGGCGTTTCATCTAATACATAACCATCGGGTGCTTTTGTTTCAATGAGGTGATACGTACCCGGCCTTAGTTCGTTTATCGTGATCTTGCCATTTTCTCCTGTGACAAGCGAACCTTTTAGCTCATGCCCATCTTGATCTAAAAGCTTGAACTGTGCACCTTCTAGTCGCTCTCCGCCTTCACCTATTTTGCTCAATTCTGCAGAGCCTTTGATGATGTCATTTACTGCAGTTACAATTGTTGTTTCTGTTTGATTTTCTTTAATGGTGAACGGCCATTTTTGCTGATTTAACTGATAGCCTTTCGGTGCGTTTGTCTCCACAAAATAATAGGAACCTGGCTCAAGATGTTTGAAAAGAATTTCTCCTTTTTCGTCCGTTTTCAAATCGGTTTGGACGGTATCTCCAGATTCATTTTTTAATTCAAATTCTGCATTCTCTAATGCTGCACCCGTCTCTTTGTCTTTTTTCGTTAACTTGACATGCTGGCGGATTTCTTGGTTTTGCACCGTCATGCTATTTCCTGTTTTCGCTTGATCTCCTGATTCGTAAGGCTGATCAATCGTTACATGGATCGGTTCCTTCGTTTTAATATAACCATCAGGTGCTTTCTCTTCTGTCACGATATAGTCACCATACAGAAGACGATCAAATCGAAGAGCTCCTTCTTCATCTGTTGTCTTTGTACCTATGACAATACCGCTCGCAGCATCTGTCAGAGAGAAGCTTGCTCCTTTTAGCGCTTTTCCACTACTCGCATCTACCTTTTTAACGGTTAAAGCACCAATCGATCCTGTGCCATCTCCCATGCCAGCGGTGCGTTTGACCACAATTGAGGCTTCGGATTCCTTTTTGATTTCTTTTACATTTTCACCTCTAAACGTCACTTCGTTTTGAAGTGTACTTCCCACTTTATCTAAAATGAGAGATTGGTATTCCAAAATATATGGTCTCGTGATTTCTTCTTTAAATTTAATTTGAAAAGAATCTGGATCGAATTCAAGATCTAGCTCATAATCCTTCCCTTTTTCCAGCTCTTCTCCTTTTGTCACTTGCCCCTTTTCATCTATTGTCGTCGAATAGAGATGAAATGAGTTTTCTATTATGGCTTGGTTACTGCTTGGATGATCTATAATCGTCGCATCTTGGACTGTTGATTGACCAAAGTTGATATTTAGTTTCCAATCAATGACTTTTCCTTGTTGATTTCCTGATTTGCTCGTGTATTTCCCCCCATTTGGAATGGACACCACAGCATTCACATCTGATTCTTTTGTCTGTCCATCATAAAGGGTCGCTTTATTATCGTAGGTTTTCTGTACTAAATCCATTCCTTCAACACTTGTTTGATACGTGATTTTGTATGGAGAATCAATGGCTTTTTTGAAAATGACTTCGAAGCCTGTTTCTCCCTTTTCATTTTCAAGGAATTTGATGTCGTAATTTTCTTTCGCTAATACCTCTTTTTCTTCCGTACCATTTTCCCCGCCATGTAAATCAAGCGAATAGACGGTGATTGAATCTTTAAGCAAACGCTGGTTTCCTTGAATGAAATCTTCAATTCTCGCCTCTTCTAGATGTTTCAAGTTATAGTTCACACCGATATTCCATGTGATCTCTTTTTTCTTTGCATTATAAGTTCCGTTTTTGAAGCCATTTGACTGCGTGTATGTGTCA
Source organism: Bacillus sp. I-2 (assembly GCF_001974945.1). Lineage (NCBI taxonomy): Bacteria > Bacillati > Bacillota > Bacilli > Caryophanales > Bacillaceae > Bacillus > Bacillus sp. I-2. The sequence continues at coordinate 48,581 of NZ_LZRW01000001.1, forward strand.
GGCGTGAAGACAGATTGATTTTCCTTCGTCAAATCCTTGCCATCTTCATTTACCCATTCGAGCTTTACATGATTACGCAAGTTTTTTTGATCTTTATCTGCTCTTTTTTCATAATCAAAAGACGTTGTATATGTGACGGTATGTTCTGTGTTTATTTCTTTCGTAAATTGAATATCAAATCCATTTGCATGTTCAACTACTTGATAATCTGTGCCTTCTTCAAGCACTGTATTACCTGTCGTCACTTTTAAACTATCTTTTTGCAGCGTCAATCCTTCGTTTGTAAACGTATCTTTTAATATCACATTGTTCATCGTTTGTTGATCTTTGTTGAAGGTGATACGCCATGGAATGGTTTTGTTCTTGTAATTCGGTGTTCCATGACTTTTCGTTAGGATTTGCTGGTCAATTCTTTGCTTCCCTTGTTTGCTCTCTTTGCCAGCTGTTACAGTATTGATAATCTCTTCAGCTTCGAAAATCCGCTCGGTTGCTTTCGTTTGATAGGTGATGAGATAAGCCGATTGAATATCTTGATTGAATTGCAAGGTAAACCCGTTTTGTTCATCCTTTTTTTGAGGTTGAACCACATAATTTTCAAACGCTTTTGTTCCTGCTTCGTTGCCATTTTGATCAATTGTGACTTCTTTGACTTGAATGGAATCAGATATCAGCGCCTGTGTGCCGTTAAAGAAGTCTTCTAATAAAGCGTCTTTTTCAACAATCTTTTTTTCGTTATAGTTATATCGAATTTCCCATGTAATTGTTTGTGTGACTGGGTCGTATTGGGCGGCTTTTTTATTTAAAGGACTGCCTCTTGTCACATTCACTGTTCCTTCTGCTGAACTGATCACTTTATCACCAGAGACAAGGGACGCTTTATTACGAAACGCAGACTGGTCTTGATTCGTAATGTCCGTTTCATACATTAAACGGTAAGCTAGATGAACGTCATCTTTAAATTCAATCGTGAAATCTTGACCATCTGCTGTTTGGCCAATTGTGTAGTGGTTTTCGTCAAGCAGCTGACCAATCGATGTTTCACCATTTAGCTTTGTATCAATACGATAAAGCTTAATTGAATCTTTTTTTAACGCCTGACCTTCTTGAATCGGATCTAACAGTTTCGCTTGTTTCTCATCTTCTAAATCCATATTAAAATCTACTGTCCATTGAATAGTTTCAGCATTGTAAGATCGATTTGGTTCTCCCTTTTTAGAGACGTTTGGGCCATTTGGAATGTATTGAATCGGGATTGATATTTTATCCTTGCCTTCAATCGGGGTAATGATGACTTCTTTTTCTTCAGTGATGACTGTTTTTTGATCCAATTGTGTCCACACTTGAAGTGTTCCATGGATATTTGAATATTGTTTGATAAAATCGGTGAACTCGATGGAGGCATTCCCGCTCTCATCTACAGAAAAATAACCAATGGTTGCCTGATTAAATTTCATCTCGAGACGGTCGATTTTTTCGTAAATGACTAATTCCTCTGGAACCTTGAATTGGAATTCATCCCCGCCATTATAGCTATGCCCGTTCGGGATGGCCCACTCATAGTTAATGGAAATAAGCGAGTTGATGTCAGGCTTTTCAACTGAATTTCCTTCCTGATCTTCAAATATTAATTTCGCATCAGTGAGGAGATTTTCTTGTATCAGCATTTGTTTTGAAACACTTTGCAGCCCTGCACGCTTAGATACATTCACTTTGTTTTTTAGTAATTCATCTTCATCGCTTTGTTTCGTTTGAGCGGCTTCTTGATTCTTAGCATCTTTTTCAGATAAGGTTGACTCCTCTTTTGGAAGGCTTTCTTCACTCTCGTTTTGCTTTGTTTTCTCTTTTTGCTCAGCTATACTGGTGACATCGATGTCTATTGATCTTTCTAAATTTGGATCAAGCTCAACATCTTCTTTAAATATGACCGTCACTTCATTTTGTTTTGAAACGGTATACTCACCAACAATTATGTCACCCACAGTAATGGGTTCCTTCTGCTCCTTTTCTACCTGGATGGCAGAAGGGAGAGAGAGTACATACGGATATTGCCTTTTTAGATCAATTCCTTTTATAGACCAATGCACAGTGGCCTTTCTTACTTGCTGATCTTCCATGCTTGATAACTTATTGCCTTCGCTATCAGCAAACTCAATATCCCCATAAATGTTTTCTTGAATTTCTTTTGCTTGTGCCCCTGCTAAAGGCAAGACTCCTAATATACTAGACTGTATGACTAACACGGTAATGAGTGCCAGCGCCAATATTCTTTTCAATACATCCACCCTTTTCTAAATTTAATGTTCACCAATGATAAAAAAATCATTTGTATACTGTCTGATCAATCACTCCGCTTCTGATCTAATATTTTTTTAAAAATTTGCACCTTAAGACCCTATGAATAAAATGAGTTGATCAATCATGAGTAGTGGATTCTATAAATGGATTGGGGTCCATAGAAATGGGGAATAGTGAGAGGGATCATGAAGAATGTTTCTATTTATACTGGAATAAACAATAAATTATAAATACATGCATATATAAGCATGTACTCACATATGGTTCGTTCATATGAAACAAGCATGTATCTTATGGTATGTATGGTTAGACAGTTCAGCATCATATAGACCGCATTCCTTTCTACTCCCTTTCATATGGTAATCAAAAAGCTGCTGTGTTTTATTCTTACATTTACCGTTTCAACAGCAAAAAAATAAACTTAAATATCTAAAATGATCCATTTTTATAGGATTCATGGCTTACTTATCACCTTTTAAAAGAAATATATGAAGAATCAGGGCATAACATTTGTTTTCGTCTAATTTTTTTCTCTTTTATCATGAAAAGTGAAGACAAAACGATTTAGCCTAAACATTAAAATCATTTTATGCCTATTTAGAAAATCAAATGTTCTTTAAGTGAACTTCATCATATAGAGGCAAGCCAAGGGAAGGAGTTAGTTGTTTAATGGAGCTCATTGATAATAAATCAAAGAGATGGATAAAAATTTTAAAACTGCTTGTATCAAAAGATAAGTGGTGGAGCCTTCAAGAGATATCGAATGAACAAATAGGTTCGGTTCGTGCCATTCAAAGCGATTTAGAACAAATGAAGTCGTTCCAAACAGAGAACGGAGAGCCGTTAATCCACATAAAGCCAAGACAAGGCATATCCATTTGTTATACACAGACGATACGAGTCGACTACTATATCAAAGAAATTCTAAAAGATACGATTGAAATTCGATTGATTGACGGCGTTTTCTTTGAACAAAACAGGTCTTTCTATGAATGGATGGACACGCTGAATATCAGTAGATCCACATTGTATAACACCATTCATAAAATCAATTCGCTTCTTATCTCGTATGACCTTGAGTTACGACCAGATAGTATGCAGTTCCATGGAAATGAGAAGGAGATTCGTCAATTTTTTGTGGAATTTTTGTTTGAAGTCTATGGAAGCAGGCTTTGGCCATTCGATGATATTCAAAAGCAAGATGCAGTTGATTTTTTACAAAAGCTATTTCAGGTGCTCGAAGTCACTCTACCTGATGTGGCTATAGATAAATTTTGCCTATGGCTCGCCGTTTCCATACACCGAGTGAGGAAAAATTTTACCATACGACGCAATTATACGTACTCAATGGATAAGGAAAAACAAACATCTACAGCTAAAGGTATCTATAAACAAATCAAAAACTTGGAAGAACACGTTTGCCAAATGACAAAGGACACTTTTGGTGTTACGTTGGATCGTCACGAATTTGTCTTTTTACTATTGATTGAACCAGCTATTGGCCATTATAAATCAATTGAAACTGTCGAAGAAAAATTGACGTTCTTTCAATCGCATACACCACACCTCTTCGAAGCCATTCATTCCTTTATCAATCAATTGGAGTTGATTTTTCATCAAGAGGTGGCTAATCGCAAGGTGATGACGCTGATTCTTCTCCAATATTATGTGTATTCTAGGGAAATTACCGTAAGAGATGGATTCCTTTTCAAAAAGAAATCGAGGTATTTATCAGAGGTAAAAAAACAGCTTCCTTACTTCTATTCGAGGATTACTCATATCATCCAAGAGTTAAAAACAGACGATATACTTGCTTCTTTTGTGAAAAATGAACGAGAATTGATTCGTATCATTACTTCTAACTGGAGGGGGCTTGTTCATTTGGAAATGGATCGGAGAAACGTGTTGAACATTTTTGTCATTTCAACATTAGGTTATAATCATAGTTTGTTGATTGCGGATTTAATTAAATTAAGATTGCCTCCTCTCATTCATATTTTCACAAGTCCAGAAAATACATTAAATGAACTGACAATGGATCGACTTGGGATTGATATGATTGTGACTGATACTGAGCTTCCTAATCAATTAGGACGGTCTACGCTGCTGATCAGCTCTTTTCCAACAAAGAAAGAATTGGACAACTTGCACTCAAGATTGGTTGGTATGACAAACTAATATTCACAAGAAAAGCTGCTGAGGAGCTCTCAAGCAGCTTTTTTCTTCTGTATTAATGAAGCACTATTTGTTCATTCATCAAATCAATGGCGTAAAGCGATTGCTCATATTCATCTAATAAAAGGTAGACTTTGAGCGGTGCAGCGGTTTGATCTGTCTGCTGCGTGAATAGGACACAAGTGAATTTTTCGATTCCTTCTGGCAGCTTGCTTTTCAGAAAAGGATGAAGAATAGGAGAGATTCGAAGGGTATCAACATCTTTTAGCCAAAGCTCATCTTGTAACGCAGGATAATGGTCAACCAAAAACTGACGAAACACTTCCAATGTACTCAAGGTAGATATCCTCACTTTCTTCTATTTATGGCTTTAAGCTTACCTAAAAACAAACATGTTCAACTCATCCTATGATCTCAGTCCGCCTATTTTCGCATACTACTAGAGACACGATTTCATTTTTCTTCTAAAAGAATTGTAGATCAACTTTACTGTCATGGGTTTTCATTATGTATGACGTTTACTATATGAAATACGAATTCCAACCGATGGACCTATGATCATATTCTTATCTGTTTCTTTCGTGATGAAACGACAACTTCCTTCTACAAAATTCCATTTTTATTCTAAAAAGAGGAAAATGGACAAAAAAGAACAGTTGCTCACTGTTCTTTTAGAAGTTATGAAAGGTCTGTCAAAGAGAACACTTCACCGCTCACTGCATCAACGCCTTCATGACAGTCGAGCTTTCCGCATAAAACATATTGTTTTTGCACATCGTCATAGACGTAGATGGGTGTAAGTTCGAGGCTTTCCTTCAATTTTTCAAAGGCTTCTTTCGGAGATATGGTGATTTCACTAGCTGTTTGAGATGGATTGAGTATCCCGCATACTTGAAACATCTCTTTTTTATCTATGTAATTAACGGCTTCAAAAGTGCTGGCATCAATGAAGACCTTGATCTTATCCATAAATCCAAAGCCTTCTTGCTCATTCGTTTTTAATATCGCTTGGATGTAGCCATGATCACGGTGGAGTGTTTTTAGCACCCACTTCCCTGTATCCTTTGAATATTTTTGCGCCAAAAAGGTTCGAACCGCTTTGATACACGCAGCTTGATCTTCTTTTGAGATCGGGAATGTATCTGGCGAAGGCTCCAGTGAGAAGGCTTGTTCAGCAGTAATGTCTTCGTTTATATTGATTTCCTTTTTTTCAAAAGCTTTGTTTAACGGTTCATTCCACTCCATGACCTGATGCATATGTATACAATGCGTTTCTTCACGCCCAATTTCAAACGGAAGCGTGCCTGTTCCATCGTTCTTCACATAAATTTCTTCTAACGCATATATAGGGCGGATTCGATTCTGCTCGAAGGATGGCCAATCAAACCGCTGCACTTGCTGCTTAGCTAAATCCTCGATCCTATTAATGGAAAGCACATATTCTTCAGCTCTTAATAGTTTTTTTGCCATAAATGGCCCTCGATGTGTAAAGTGAATGAGCTGCCCCTGTTCATCCCATTTCACTTCGATTCTGCCTGAAGGCGTCACTTTCACACCATCTATTGCTTCTTCGAAAAAAAGTTCCCCTTTCTCCTTTTGATGCATGTGAAAGTGCTCGCCATAGATCAACCCTGTTTCTTGTTCAATCCATTGAATGACATGAGCTGGATAAGGCCTCTTAAATGTGACACCATTCTTCGCGAAGGTTTTGTCCATGACAAAAATGACCGTTTCAATCTGGCCTGTATTTAAGTTCACGTCAATCACAGCTGTGCCGTCCGGGTTTAAATCATCGTCCTCGGATTCAGCTTCATGAGAGGGAAACCATTCCATATTCAATGTATAAACCGTTTCATTGAACATATTGACGTAACGATGAAAACTGTGTCTTTTTAAATAGTAAAGATCTAAACCAAATTTCGCCTTTGTCTGATCGATCAGTTGTTGAATGTTTGCATTCATTTGTTTCACCTCAAAATTCAGTTTTATGGAAGAATAAAGATGACGATAAAGATGAAGATGATGATTACAGTTAAGAACCCTAAAGCTATTGCCATTATATTTGACTCTTTTGTATAGCCTGTTAATTCGCCTTCAGTCGACCGGTCGATTTTTCTAAAGCGAAAAAGCATGCTTATATTAATAAGAGCTAGAGCCGTAATCAATAAGAAAAGTAGAAACATTGGTTGGATATCAAAGAATGGGTTCGATACATTTTGGAAACTAAATGACTGAAAAAACATAAGCCCGCTCATTATCAGTTTCCAAACATTATCCATCCTCTGTTCCTTCTCCCACTCTTCCCCTAATTTTTCTCTTTCATAAATAGCTATCTGCTCGTAAATTGGAATGAAGGACTTTGTTGATCCTTTTTTAATAAAACCATAAATACTTTGAAGGAGCATTAAAATTCCTAAACAAAGAAAGAAGTGTGTAAATCTAATTTCAACAATTTGAATCATCATATAAAAAGCGATGATTAAGATAACGGCTATTAAATTAGAGACAGCTATTTGTTTTGTCCTCATCTTTTTCAGTGCAGCTTGTTCCATGCAATACTCCTCTCCGTTTCAAAGCTTTCTGTTGAACGCTCTATCTCTATTACGATTTTAACGAAAAAATGTTTCAATATTTTCCCTTTCCATTGCAGAAATGGAAAGGGAAAGACGCCCATCATTCAATGGACGTCTCATACTTCGTAATGAAATCCTCACATCATTTCTTGAGCAGCTGTTCTGTCTTTTATTTGCTGAGATGCCATGTGTTTAAAGTCCTCAACAGACAGCTGCTTTGACGTCTTTTCTCCGTGCTGTCTGATATTTAGTGTGTTGTCTTGCATTTCTGTATCGCCAATGACCCCGATATAAGGAATTTTTTGCATTTGTGCTTCTCTCATTTTGTAGCCAAGTTTTTCATCCCGCTCATCGATTGTGGCTCTTATTCCGATACTACTTAATTGCTGCTGCACCTCTAAGCAGTGATCAAGGTGAACAGTTGAGACAGGGATGATTTGTACTTGTACTGGTGCTAGCCATAATGGGAAAGCGCCCGCAAAATGCTCGATGAGAATGCCTAGGAAACGATCTAGAGAACCAAAAATGGCACTGTGAATCACAACTGGCCGTACCTTTTCATTTTTTTCGTTAATATATGTTAAATCAAATTTCTCCGGCATTTGGAAATCCAGCTGAATTGTGGCGCACTGATGGCTCCGCTGCAAGGCATCTTTGATATGAAAATCGATTTTCGGACCATAAAATGCCCCATCTCCTTCATTTAGCTGGTAGTCGACCTTTAGACGATCAAGCACATTTTTTAGTGCTGTTTCGGATATTTCCCAAATAGCATCATCCCCTAAGGCTTTTTCTGGACGAGTGGATAGCTCGACTGAATACTCAAACCCAAATGTCCGATACACATGATCAACTAATTGGAAAATCCGTTTGATTTCAGCTTCGATTTGATCTTCTCTTAAAAAAATGTGGGCATCATCTTGGCAAAATGTTCTGACCCTGAACAATCCATTTAACGCTCCGCTAAATTCATGACGATGCACCTGACCAAACTCAGCCATTCTGATCGGAAGGTCTCTGTATGAATATAAGCTGTTTTTGAACATGAGCATATGCCCTGGACAGTTCATCGGTTTTAAAGCAAAGCTTGTATGGTCTACTTCTGAGAAATACATATTTTCATGATAATGATCCCAGTGCCCTGACTTTTCCCAAAGCTCTTGGTTCATCATAAACGGTGTACTCACTTCTTCGTATTGCGCTTTTCCTCGCACTTCTCTTGAAAAGGCCATTAATTCATTTCTGACAATTTGACCTCTTGGTAAATAGAACGGCATACCTGGCGCTTCTTCTGAAAACATAAAGAGGGATAACTGTTTCCCTAATTTCCGGTGATCACGTTTATTTGCTTCTTCCATGAAATGAAGATAATCAGCTAGATGATTTGGATGCTGAAACGCTACACCATACACTCGCTGTAAGACATCCTGATTGCTATCTCCCCGCCAATAAGCCCCTGCAACACGTGTTAGTTTAAATGACTTTAAGTATCCTGTAGAAGGTACATGCGGCCCCCGGCATAAATCTACAAATTCTCCTTGCTGATAAACTGTGATGGCTTCTTGAGAGGGTAAATCTTTTAAAATATCTAGCTTATATGGATCATGTGCAAACAACGATTCAGCTTCTTTGTAAGAGACCTCCTTTCTTTGGATGGGATGATTCTCATTTATGATGTTTTTCATCTCTTTTTCAATTTCCGCCAAATCCTCTACGCTTAATGTTTGATTGAGCTTCATATCATAGTAAAATCCATTTTCAATAACAGGTCCGATCCCCAGTGTGACATTGTCATATAACCTTTTCACAGCCTGGGCTAATACGTGTGCAGATGTATGGCGCATCACTTCAAGCCCTTCTTTTGAATCAAGTGTGACAATAGACAGCCGAGCATCGCTGTATAGCTGTTCACTTAAATCAACCATTTGATCATTGATCCTACCTGCCACTGCTTTTTTTCTTAAGCTCAGACTAATATGGGAGGCAACATCTGCGACAGTCGTACCTGCGGGAAACTCCTTTATCTTTTCATCCGGAAATTGAATCTTCACCATGTTTTCTCTCATACCTGACACACCTTTCATATTTTTTGAAATAAAAAAACACACCCATCCCGCGTAAAGGGACGAATGTGTAATCCGTGGTTCCACCCAAATTCCCATAATGCGTATTCGCTTTATGGCTCTGGTGCCGTAACGTGGCATTGACGGTACTGGATACTGCGATTTTCCCCAATACAGCTCAAAGGTGGTAAGACAACTTTTCTGCGTTAGGAAGATTTCAGCGTGACTTCCCTCTCTGGTAACCGATAAAAGCTGCTCATGTCCTTTTCAAAGCAATGATCCTATATGAGTGTACAAAAAAACACACCCATCCCTCATAAAGGGACGAATGTGTAATCCGTGGTTCCACCCAAATTCCCATAACGCGTATTCGCTTTATGGCTCTGGTGCCGTAACGTGGCGTAGACGATATTGGATACTGTGATTTCCCCAATACAGCTCAAAGGTGGTAAGACAATTTTTCTGTGTTAGGAAGATTTCAGCGTGACTTCCCTCTCTGGTAACCAGTAAAAATGGCTCATGTCCTTTTCTTCGCTTTTAATTTCTCCATATCTTACATGAAGATGATGGATTGTGTAAAGGATTATTTTGTGCAGTGATAACGAAATTCATTCTTTAAATGTAATATTGCGCGTATTCACTTGGGCTGTATTCAATTTGATACGCAGGAGATAATTCACGTTTCACTTCTTTCGTGATTCGCTCTCCTTCTTGATTAAACTTCCTTTCCATGTCTACGCCATTTGGCAGTAAATCATCGGTCTCTTCGTCAAACCAGCGGCCATACTGTATGACCCAATTCCAAATCTTTGAGAAAAGGGTATCGCTTACTGGTACATCATCTCTTTCTAAATGACATTGACAATGCCCGCAATGAAAAGGTTCACCACCGTAATCTCCTTCAATTTTCACAAAGGGATGATCTACAAACTCTCGACAGCACACCCATTTTTTGAAGTGCTGACCGAACTCTGTCAGTTTAAACGAGTAATAACGCATGGAAGTTCGTTTTCCTTTCATGTCAAAAATCCCTTGATCAATTAATGTCTTCAGTCGATATTCAATAAAATCATCGCCGATATACTGATCTAAATGACCAATGACTTCTCCTATTAGACGTGGAGTGACGATGTACTCCTCTTCTGGCGCGGACTGATGAAGCCGCTTAGCCATTTTCACTAAATAAGCATCAAATTCATCTTCTGGTACGCTGATCATTTGTCCTTTTTGCCATATCCGCAGCGTATGATTTTCTTTAGCAAGTGAAAGCCATTCATTTTGTAATCTTTCTCTCTCTTCTTTTGTCACTGGGTGAATATGCTCTTTACTCTCATACAAAATTTTAAATTTTTCAGATGTGATTTCTCCGGAATGTCGAAGGATCATTCTTCTTGTATTCGTATTGAACAGCTGATCAAATGCTGTCGTTGTATTGATTACAGACAATTCAACCCTTTTTTCTTTTAATAAATAGACGGCATATCGCAAGCCAATTTGCTCATGGGCATTACTGCCTGTCCAGATGAGTATACGACTGCCAGCTTTTATTTCTTTTATTTGCTGCAGCATTCTGTGCTGATCGTTAACCATGTCGTCAAAATAGCCAAATTCATTTGACATCACGTTACGCAGCCACTCTATACGGTTCGCTTGTCCTTCATGTTCGTGTAAATGTAGAAGTGGTCCAATCGAATAAATATCATCAAAAGCGATAATATTATCTATTTGATCTTGCTTCATTTCACGTATTGCTTGTTTTAAACTACCGGCAGCTGCCGCCCCAAATATGATATGTATCATTATTCGACTCCCTTTATCTTACAGTTTATTTCATCTTCACCTATTCATGGTGCTTGCGTCAATTCTATTAAGTCAATTTCATTCAAAAGTATGACAAAGAGATGATCAGATCTTTACAGAAGTGATCATGGCAGAACCGTGGAAGCTAGACTTTTACGAAAAACGAAAAGCCCCATAAAATGGGGCCATTTGCGTACAACCCGCTCTGAGACTTTCTTTCTGATTGATTGATTTATTGATAGAATTCTCCTAAAAAAAGGGATTTTCATATCTTTATTCACAAATTCCCCTTCACAATCGTTCTCTTTGCTTTTTTGATCATTTGCTAGTCACTTTTGTATTAAAATCCTTTGACCACTGTTCGCACAGGTTTCGCATCCAATTCAATTTGATCATAATACCTTAAGGTTTTGACAGGCACTTTACTTAACATAGAAAAATCACCGATTTTGAACATCCTGCATCTCCTCCGTTTTGTTGATCTGATCAAAGTATAAACCTTTCAGTAAAGGGGAAAGTCAACAGAAGAATTTCATTTGCATAATCATTTGATGAAGTTGAATAAATTTTCCAAAAGCGCAAAAAAGCCTAGATTTCTCTAAAATCTAGGCTTTGCCCATTATCCTAAAATTTTTTCTAACAATCCCATCTGCTCAACAATCTTCATATCATTCATAAACCCGTTCCAAACTTACTTTATTCTCTTACACGTTCATCTTCTTTTTCAATTTTTATTGCATCAAGATCATATAATAATATTTGATCAATTTCTTCTATTTTCATAGAAGGAATAGTATCGGCTACATTTGTTTTATTTTTCATATGATCACTCCAATAATTGAAATAAACCGCTCATCGCTCCTACTCCAAACAATCCAATCTTTCAAGACACTTCAACATGGTTCCACTTTTAAAAGAATTGAATATGGAACCCTCGCAAAACCGCTCAGCTCTCACAACCCCCATGATGAGAGCAAGTACACACTGCACATTTAAATTTGAAATGTCCACATTCTCGATATCGTTCAATCCACCTTCAATGCCATTTTCTTTGAGGATTTCTCTGTAGCGGGTAAGCTCCATCTCTTGATGTTGTTCTGCAAAGGTATAGACATCTTCGATAAAGCGTTGGACCGTTTCAGAATAATGCACAAAAGGCATCTGGATTGGGCGTTCAGCTGTTCCATCATTTTCTTGATCGATCACCCATTCTCCGATATGGTCCTCGCGGAGCATCGGTATGTATTTTGTTAGACTATCAAATTGGCTCATCGTTATCCTCCTCTATTTTTAGAATGCTTTCAAGCCCGACAATAATAAAAGGAACCATATGATCAACTGAATCGTACGTTTTATTATTTTTCATCTTTTGTTTCGTGGTGGCATCTATTCAAAATTAGGCTGGAGCCTTCAAATATATCAAAGGCTCCATTTCCAACTAAACTGCTTTAGCTAAAATAATAAATCTGTGTTGTTTTGCGTCAAAATAACCCTTTTGTTCAATGATTTTATGAATGGTGTATAATTCATCCTTGAAATTACTTATTTCAAAACCTGGCACTTGCCAAGAAATTGCTTTCAGATAATACACCAATGCTCCAATATCATAAAATCTTTGAACAGGAAACTCTTCTGCACTTTTCAACACCTCAAAATGATTCTCCTGTATTTCGTTTAAAGCTTTCTTTAAGTTCCAATCAATAAAATCTTTATTTATTGGTACCCTTAGATTCTCATTAATCTCTATGCAATCGAGTCCACCGACTTGTTGAGTTAGAAAAATACCTTCTTTCGAGATAATTCTTCTCACCTCTTTAGATGAAAATGACTCATGTTGATTGATGATAAGATCAAATTTTCCAGTCTCAAACGGAAGATTTCCATCATTAGAAATTTGAACTACCTTCACTCCTAAAGGTGTTAATCGTTCTTTTGCGATAGGTACATTAGGCAAGTAACCTTCTGTAGCATAAACTGACGTTGGAAAAGGTCTTAATTTCGATAAAAACTCTCCACCACCTGTTCCCATGTCCAGCATTGATTTTGCATTTTGAACAAGAGAAGTAGCTATACTACCATATGACCATGAAAGCAGCTCACTTTTCATTCTTCCAGTTTCAGATATGAATGAGAAATCCCACCCAACAAAAGGTTCATCTGCTTGTTTTATAAATGAAGAAAACTGTTTGTCATTCATCATAATCCCTCCAATTATCATTTTGAGTTTAATGATTAAATATTTGGCGGGCCTCTTACGAATGTATAAAGTTGTTATATTTCATGTTCTTTCAGTCTCATATTGAATCACTCCCATTAAAATACTTAAAATTATATTTAAAGAGCACCTTGCCGAAGACCTTGATTTTATATTCATCCAGCTGATAATTGAGTGAGACATGAGTTGTTTTGAGAATCGAGAGTACATGATGGGTGTCTCATTATAGAGGACTCAGTACAATAAGAATCCTAATAGGAAAAATAGATTGTTAGTTAAAGTAAAACCCCTCCTGTTGGAAGGGTTTTTATCATTTAGATACTGCCTTTTCTATTGCTGGTTTCGGTCCATCATAGCTGTCATTTCCTTTTTACTTAAGAGATAAAGACACCACACACTCCACATGCGCGGTATGCGGAAACATATCAACTGGCTGCATGTATTCGATTTTGTAGTCTTTTGACATGTATTCAAGGTCTTTTGCTAGTGTGGATGGGTTGCAAGAGACGTAGACAAAGCGTTTTGGTTTGACTTGTTTGACGGTGTCTAAGAAGGTGCGCTCGCAGCCGGTTCTTGGCGGGTCGACGACGATGACGTCAGGACGGAAGCCTTCTTTGACCCATTTTGGCAGCCAATGTTCAGCTGTTCCTGTCACATAGGTCGCGTTTTTCATGCCGTGTTTTTTGGCATTTTTCTTGGCATCATCAATTGATTCTTTGATGACATCCATTCCTCGTACCTCTTTGGCGCCATCTGAAAGCCACATTCCAATGGTTCCAACGCCGCAATACGCATCGACAACCTTTTCTTTTCCTGTCAGTTTGGCCGCTTTTTTCGCTTCATCGTAAAGCTTTAGCGTCTGCTTCGGATTCAATTGGAAGAAAGCACGTGCACTTAGTTCAAAAGAGACGTCTCCTAAAAATTCTTGGATGACCATATTTCCAGCTAGGTGAGATGTATTATGGCCGAAGATGACCGACGTTTTTTCACCATTAATATTGTGCATGATAGACGTCACTTCTGGCAGACGTTTTTGAATGGCTTCGGCGATTTCTTTTTTCTTTGGAAATTCAGGTTTTGATGTGACAAGAACGACTTGTACTTCACCTGTTTCAAAGCCCACACGCACGACAATCGAGCGTACGTCACCTTTTCTTGTCCGTTCATTGTAGACCGATACGCCGAATTTCTCTAAAATTTTGCGGACAACGCCTGTTGTTTTGTTCGTTTTTGGATGCTGCACGATACATTCCTTGATCGGTACAAGCTTATGGGAATTTAGTCCATAAAGTCCTGCAATGATGTCTCCGCTGTGAGAACGTCCTACTTGGAACTGACTTTTGTTTCGATAATGCCACGGATCTTCCATGCCGATCGTTGGCCGAATATCAAGCTTTTCAACCGATAGCTTTGTATGTCGCTCCATTGATTGAATGACAATATCACGCTTTTCATTTAGCTGCTGCTCATACGCCAAATGCTGCAGCTGACAGCCGCCGCACTCTTCGTATACTGGGCATGGCGGTTTGACTCGATGCTCGGAGCGCTTTCGCACCTTCCTCACTGTACCTTCAGCATATTTTGCTTGGACATTCGTTGCCTCAACCACCACTTCCTCACCTGGAAGTGCACCTGGGACAAAGACCACTTGCTTTTTAAAATAACCGACCCCTTCACCATTAATGCCAAGGCGTTTAATGGTAAGCGGGAACTGCTGTCCCTTTTGCAAAAGGGCACCTTGCTGTTTTTCTTTCACTTTATTCTCTCCGTTCTATTTGAACCCTTGATAGGTTGTCTTCATTTTATTCCATCTCATTAGTATATCACGTCTTAGACAAAGAGAGAAAATTCCTTTCCGTTATTTATCTGTCTCAATGCTTCTCCATAAATATAAAGAAGCGTAGCTTAAATATGGAGTCCATTCCTTGCTTAGCGCTGCCATCTCTTCTTTTGTCGGTTTTTCAGGCAGGTCGAAGTGTCGTTTGATTGCGTTTTGAATGCCGATATCTGCCATCGGGAAAAGATTTGGTCTTCCAAGCCCATTCATGAGCACATTTTGAACCGTCCACGGGCCGATCCCTCTAATCGGAAGCAATCGCTCTTCCACCTCCAGATCGGATAAATCGTGTAATTCCTCTAAACAAAGTGAGCCGCTCACAATTCGTTTCGATACATCGATGACATATTCTGCTTTTCGCTGACTAAATTGAAGCTTTCTCAAATCATCTGTTTCAAGAGAGGCAATGGTTTCTGGTAAAGGATCAAACCATACACCTTCTATTTGCTCGCCGTACGTATGGACAAATCGTTTCGTGAGCTCGTAAGCAAACGAAAGATTAAGCTGCTGATGAATGATGCATTTCATTAAACAATGATATAAATGGAAATCAAGCATGAGCGGCGTTCCGATATGCTGCTCAAAAATGGGCGCTAGATTGGTTTGAGAAAAATGGTCTTGAATCATGTGTAATTGATGCTCCATGCCAAATATCCGTTTCACCTCAGAAAGAAGGGGTTCCTCTGGGCCGTTTGATTGCACCCGGAACATAGGCGCATCTTTTGTTCCAGTAGCTTGAACGATGACCACGTACGGTTTTTGCTCTAATCTGATCGGCACTTTGATTTCTCTTTGACTCAAATCGACTGCTTTTAATGGATCACTTGATAAGCGTCTAAGCACTTGATCGAAATGATACGGCGGCTCTACCGCCAGCTGTTTTTCCCACATACATGTCCTCTTCCTTTCTGCAAACATACGCAGATGTGATTGTTTCATTTTGCATGAATGATTCTCTAGATTGAATACTTTTAAACATAAAGAGTACAAGAATTTATCAGTTATATCTTCCTTATTTGTGGTCATTCTCCTTTTGGATAGATGAAAGTTTTTAGTCGAATTCAGCTAAAATTCGACAGCATCCTGCAACATTTTAGGCTCATTTTCCTTAAATTAGAAATAGAACCTCTGGGTGATATCTTCCATTCTAAAAATATTTGTATAATTATGACATATCAAGGAGGTGAACAAAGAAATTAGCGGATTAGGCAATCATTTGTTTTATCTTGCAGGAACATATTTACCTCATTGATGACCGGCTTCACTTAGTTTCACATTTTACAAAAAAGAAGACCCAAAATTTTAAAACAAAGGAGATCCGACCAATGAAAAAAACAATTCTTTCTGTTGCCCTTGCCACTGCTGTTTCTTCGACACTGCCAGTATTCGCTGACGCTGCTGAGCCAAAAACTTCAGCACCTGTTTCTACTACATTACAGCAAACCGTTTTAAACAAAGCTGCTGAAGGTAAAGCATCTACAACTGCAGGAAACGTTAATATTAACTTTGACGTACTTGGTATTGCGAATGCATTAATCAATGCTGCAAATGCTAACACAAACCGTGAAGGCTTTGTGAAAGGATTAATGGAGTCTGCTTTCTATGCTGCTGGCGCAAAATACAATGTCATGGTATTTAACTTAAGCCAAGGTTATGAGACTCGTTTCAACGGCGTCAAAACGTTTGCTACTGTGAAATACGGAAGTATTACGTACGGAGTCTGGGTATTCGAAAATGGATCTTTCACAAACAAAGGTGACGGCGGCTACATCAACTGGGCATTTAGAGGCTGGTTCGACCGTAATGGTGGTTTCGTCAACTTCCGTCGTCCTTAATTCTCGGTTTTATCCATCAATCATACACGCACATTGAACCGATCTCAAAAATGAGATCGGCTTTTTTTATGAAGAAAACGTATAAGTTCACCGGTGCTGCTTCATGATATAATGCAAGTCTGGAGGGGTGCACATGCTGAGAAAACTTGCAGTGACAAAAAACGGCGACTTGATTGAACATGCAACATTGCAGCAGATTTCAAGCCCCGATATCGCCTGGTATTGGATTGATTTTCATGCGCCAACGGAAAAGGAAGCAGCGCTTTTAAAGGAATATTTTCATTTCCATCCGCTTGCGATTGAAGATTGTTTTCATTATTTACAGCGTCCCAAGCTTGATTTTTATGAAGGATATTTGTTTTTCGTGCTGCATGCCCTTAATCAAAAAACGCTTCGTTCTGAGGAAGTCGATCTGTTTGTTGGTGAAAACTATATCGTGACCTTTCATTTGAAAGAAGCGCCGTACGTTGAACGTGTGATTCGAAAGCTCAAAGGGTCTGATAAAGCGAGAAACAGCGGACCTGAGCATATTGCCTACATGCTGATTGATCAGCTTGTTGATGATTATTTCCCTATTATTTATCAAATTGAAGACAGGCTGAATGAAATTGAGGATGAAGAAGGGCATAAAACGTATGGCACGTTGATGAACGAAGTATTTGGGATTCGCTCAGATTTACTCAAACTGCGAAGAACGATTATCCCGATGAGGGACCTTTTATATCGTATTGTGAACACAAATATGATGAAAAGCGATACAAACCGCCAAGCGTATTTTAATGACATTTATGATCATCTATTAAAACTAACCGAAATTGTTGAGTCAAACCGTGATATGACAGCCGATTTACGAGACAGCTATCAGACGCTGAATTCCAACCGGATGAATGCGATCATGATGACATTGACCATTGTGTCGACCATTTTTATTCCACTGACCTTTATTGTTGGGGTGTACGGAATGAACTTTGACAACATGCCTGAATTACACTGGAAATACGGCTATTTTGGCGTGCTGATTTTCATGGGTCTCCTCGTCTCAGGGATGCTTTTGTGGTTTAAACATAAAGGGTGGTTCAGGATTTTTAAATAGTACCCTCTTTTGTTTCATCGTAAAATAATCAAAAAGCCTGCAGGTCTTCTGCAGGCTTCAGATTGTTGACAAAGGGCTAAAATGATCTTGATTTTAGCCCTTTGTCTTCTTTTCAGCGTGATAGAAAACCTTTGAAGTCTAGGAAGGACGAGCATCGGAGCGGAGCGAATTTGACATTCGTGAGCACCGAAGCGCAGAACTGACAAAGAATGCGAGGGTTTGTCTACACGCTGAAGCCTGCAGATCTTCTGCAGGCTTCTTTCTATAGCTGAGGCAGATCCCATACCTTTTCAAGCATGAGATCGTCTAGACTTTTAAAGGAATATCCTTGTTTTTTCAGAGCGGTGATAGCATCATCCAGCGCTTCGGCATTGTCTCTTGAGACGGTATGAAGTAAGTAAATGGCACCTGGGTGCGCCTGCTTCATCATTTGATCATAAGCATACTGTTTTCCTTTTTGATGATGGATATGCCAGTCGACAAACGCTACTGACCAGAAAACCGTTTGGTAACCGAGCTGTTTTGTTTCTTTTAGTACCCTTTCACTGAACACACCGCGCGGCGGACGAAGATAGAGGTTATCCTGTTTTCCTGTGATTTTGTACACAGCTTCATTGACACGATCCAGCTCTTCTTTGATTTCCTTTGTACTCTTTGTTGTTAAATCTGGATGATGATAGGAATGGTTGCCAATGATATGACCTTCTTCTGCCATACGTTTGACAAGCCCCGGCTGGTCCTTTACAAAGTGACCTGTCACAAAAAAGGTGCCTGGTACTTGATGTTTTTTCAGCACGTCTAAGATCTTGGGCGTGTACCCATTTTCATAGCCATTGTCGAAGGTAAAATAAATCTCTTTCTTTTTCGTGTTGCCTAAATAGAACGCATCATACTTTTTTAAGAGTGCCGTCAATTCTTTGCCCGCATCCGGCGGCCTGTGCTCTTTACTTTTCGCAAATCCCCAGTGGATGGGCTTATTAGACACGGCTCCTGCTTCTGAGAGAGGCATGGAAACAAAAAGCGCACATAAACAGATCAGCATGAATTTTTTCATTTACGTCACTTCCCGGTTTTTCTTCTATTGTGCAGAATAAGACCGAGACTCATACACCGATTCACCTGCCAATTTAAAGAAAAAAGCCCGCACTGCGCGAGCTATTCTTCCTTCCAATCATTTTTAAACCGTTCATATTTCGCTTCCAGGTCGTCAATCATCTGAATCAGTCTGTCTATATCCTCAACGTCTGTTGATTCAGGATCTAATGAATCAATCACATTCATAAACATATCTAATCGGTTCTTTAAATAATCAACCTGCTGCTCTTTGCTGTCTGCTGCCTTACCCATCGATACACTCCCTTTAGCATTTGTTTATAGCTTATCTTTTTTTCCCTTGTAAATCAATTGTGTCCCCCCTTGCGTATAACCGTGATGAGGCTTAAAATTAACTGTTGGCGGGTCTACGTTTGCCCGAATGAAAAGGAGATAGATACCATGAACCAAAAAACAGCACTTCGTCCGATCACACCTGCATACGACCCTTGGGAAGCCTATCTCGATGTGCAGGATTACGGAGAAATGAAGCTGACAAATATTGAATTTACGACAACAACATTGTGTAACATGAGATGCGAGCATTGTGCGGTCGGTTATACCTTACAGCCTAAAGACCCGAATGCACTGCCGATTGATTTACTGCTTCGCCGTTTAGATGAAGTTCCGCTCCTGCGTTCACTTAGTATTACAGGCGGAGAGCCCATGCTTTCTCTTAAATCTGTACGGGAATATGTCGTCCCTTTATTAAAGTATGCCCATGAACGCGGCGTGCGTACACAAATCAATTCAAACTTAACCCTTGATTTAGCGCGATATGAAGAAATTATTCCATACTTAGATGTCCTTCACATTTCACATAACTGGGGCACTGTCGAAGAGTTTGCAACGGTCGGTTTTGCCATGATGGATCGAAAACCAACCTTTGAACAGCGCGAGAAATTATTTAACCGCATGATTGAAAATAGTCAGGCACTTGTCAAAGCGGGCGTCACCGTATCCGCTGAAACCATGCTGAATAAGCGCACGCTTCCATATATCGAACACATCCACCGGCAAATCGTCGAGGAAATGAAATGCCAGCGCCACGAAGTTCACCCGATGTATCCAAGTGATTTCGCCAGCGCTCTTGAATCATTGACGCTTCCGCAAATGCGGGATGCGATTCATCAGCTGCTTGATATTCGTGATCAAAACACCTGGATGCTGTTTGGCACCCTGCCATTTTATTCATGCAGCACAGATGAAGAAGACCAGCGACTCCTCAACCGATTGCGCCAGGAGAAAAATGTCACGGTACGAAATGACCCTGATGGACGCTCACGGTTGAATGTGAATATTTTTGATGGGAATATTATTGTGACAGACTTTGGCGATACACCACCGCTTGGAAACATTGCAACTAATACATTGCAATCAGCCTATACACGCTGGATGGACACGAAATTAGCAAAAGAACTAAATTGTCATTGCCCAAGCGTGCAGTGCCTCGGTCCGAATGTTTTAGTGAAAAACAGTTATTATCAAGATGTTGATTTTACTTCTCGTACAGCCAGGGGGTAACCGATAGATGGACGATACATTTCTGACAGTGGTCAAAAATAAATATATTGAAATTCTCCTTGTTGGACTCGTTCTTTGGCTTGCCGTCTTTATGATTAACAAAGCCCTTCAAATTTTCTTTAAACGAACTGAGTTTATAGAGGACAAAAAGAAGAAAACGATCGAGAGCTTGGTCAAATCGGTCACGCAATACACCGCTTCGATTTGCTTTGTGCTCTATGTCATTTCTCTTTTCTTTCATGACTTTGGGAAAATTCTTGCGGGTGCTGGTGTCGCTGGGATCGTCATCGGTTTTGGCGCTCAGACGCTGATTCGTGATATTTTAGCAGGCGTTTTTCTCATCTATGAACGCCAGATTCATAAAGGGGATTATGTGACGGTGAATAACCTCTTTAATGGAACCATTGAAGAGATTGGTCTCCGCTCTCTGCAAATTAGAGAATGGAGCGGCAAGCTGTTAACCATTTCTAACGGAGATATCCGGCAAATCCAAAACTATAACATGCACTACATGCGGATTACGGAATCTGTGTTAATTAGTGCGAATCAAAACCCTGATATCGCCTTTCAAGCACTTGAATCAGCATGTGACAATTTAAATCAAATGCATCATGATTTTCTTAAAAAAGATGAATTCCAAAACGCCATTGAACCCTTTCAGGTTCATGGAATTATGGGTCTGAATAAGCTGAATCGCGGGATTGAAATCACAGTAAAGGGAATGGTCGAAGACGAAAAATACTTCGACGCCGCCCTCGCTGTGCGAAAAGAAATGATCAAACAACTTCATCAGCATGATGTCAAATTGCTTGAGGATCTCGCTTATCCCCAGCCTGCAAAATAACCTCATTTATGATGGGGTTATTTTTTTATTTGTTTTTTGTTAACCAGTTAATTATAATGTTATTTAGTTAATCAGTTAACAAAAAGAGAGGATGTATGGAATGACAAAAACAGAAGCAATTTCTTTCATCAAGGAGATGTATCAAGAGGTGTTAACCAAGTTCGATGTAAAAAAGGTGGAGACTTATTTTTCACCTGACTATCAGCAAGTGACCGATGGGAAGGTTTCCACGCTTGATGAATTTAAAAAGCATCTATCCACATTAAAAGAAATGACAACACAGCTTGTGATCCCCGCCTTTCATGATGTGTTATTTGATGAAGAAACGCAGCAAGCGTGTTTTCGTTACACGGTTCATGTTGACCTCGCAAGCGGAGACGGGGGTTTAATAGATGTCACAGCTCTTTTCACCTTATTAGATGGCAGGATCATTCGATGTGACGAGCTGACTCGGGCTCACGAAAAACATGAAATGCTTGAAACGCTTGGGCACATTTGCTAACAATTCTCTCCACTTCAGCCCTCTGACTTCTATCCTCTTGACTGATTCATGTATAATAGATAGCAGAATGATTTCATGCAGCATGGGGACCCTCATACTGTGTATTTTCTAAGTGAAAGAGAGTGAATAAGATGGGTCGTAAGTGGAACAACATTAAAGAAAAGAAAGCATCAAAGGATGCCAGTACAAGTCGTATTTACGCAAAATTCGGGCGTGAAATCTATGTGGCTGCCAAACAAGGTGAGCCAAACCCAGAATCAAACCAAGCACTTCGTTTTGTTCTAGAACGTGCAAAAACATATAGTGTCCCAAAACATATTGTGGACCGTGCCATTGAAAAAGCCAAAGGCGGTGCGGAAGAGAACTTCGATGAGCTGCGCTACGAAGGATTTGGTCCAAACGGATCAATGGTGATCGTTGACGCCCTCACCAATAACGTAAACCGGACAGCTTCAGATGTTCGAGCAGCATTTGGGAAAAACGGTGGAAACATGGGCGTAAGCGGCTCTGTTGCCTACATGTTTGACGAAACAGCTGTCATCGGTGTCGAAGGAAAAAGTGAAGAAGAAACGCTTGAGCTTTTAATGGAAGCAGACGTTGATGTACGTGACATCATGGAAGAAGATGAAACGGTGATTGTGTACGCTGAACCAGATCAATTCCATCAAGTACAAGAAGCATTCAAACAAGCCGGCACTCAAGAATTCACTGTCGCTGAAATCACAATGCTCCCGCAAAACGAAGTGACATTAGATGATGAATCAAAAGCACAATTTGAAAAGCTGATCGATGTTTTAGAAGAGCTTGAAGACGTGCAGCAGGTTTATCATAATGTGGATTTAGGGGAATAAAAAATTTAAGCCACAGTAGTCGTTGAGTTCATTCAACTTCTACTATGGCTTTTTTTATTTTCTTTAAAAATCATGGATAAAGCGTTAATGTCTCCCTATTGATAAAAGGAGATTAATTCATCCCTTGAAACCCAAACGTCAAGTGATCCTGAACAGGAATCCAAGCGCCGATTCCTTGTGAGGTTACGTTTTTCACGACGAGTTTTCGTTTATTTCCTTTTAGCACAAGGTACACTTCTCCGTATGTGACCTTACCTTTTTCGTTAATCGCTGGTGCATAGGCATGAAGCGATGCTGCTTTTTTCGGAGAGACGTGGTATGACTGATCTCGTTTTGTTCCTGCACCAATCACGGTGTCAAAAGCGAGGGGCAGCTTTGTTTTTTGAATCGCTTTTTGCATCATCAATGTTTTCACATCTTCTGGGTTCGGCACTTTTGCTGTGAGCCCGCCGCTTACTTTCACTTGCTGCTTTTGAACGTATTTTCCAATGGCTGTTTTGTTGCCGCCTCTGTTATCAATGTGGTTCGTATTCACTTTTTTGTATTCCCAGTTGGCGACCGTTTCGTTTGAATCGTAGCTCAGCGCCCATCTCCCAAGGAAAATGGTTGCACGGTATCCAACCGCTAATGGCGTCCCTGAAATGCTGGATTCATTCAGCATTTTAATCAAATGAGTATTCTCAATCGGTACACTTGTTGTTTTGAACAATTCAGCCGTCAGCTCGCTCGGCTGGAGCAGCGGCTGATCCTGTGACGCGTTTGGATACGTATTCTCCTTGGAGATACTGGCGACAGAGGATGGCACTTTAAATGGCTTTGCCGCCTTCGCTGGAAAGCTGTATAGAAAACTTAAGGATAAGAGAACAACAAACATGATGCGGAGCATCTTTTTCATATCATCACTCTTTCTCATTCATTTTTCCATAGTATTTTCCGCAAAGACGTCCCTTATCCACAAAAGATTATAAAAGGAAAAATCCAATCGCTATAATAAAATAGGCAGCGAGTAATGTGGCGCCTTCAAACCAGTTTGTATCACCATCATTTGATAAAATGACCGTGAGCAGCACAGAGGATGCCATCGCAATGAGTTCTGGCAAGGAGAAAATGAGCGGCATCTGCTTATCGAAAAATAGCGAGCTGATGACAAGGATTGGCGCGACCATCATGGCAACCTGAAGCGTGGAGCCAAAGGCAATTTCCACTGCGACATCCATTTTGTTTTTATACGCCATGATGACAGCCGAGGCATGTTCTGCTGCGTTGCCGACGATGGCTACAATAATGACCCCGATAAACAGCTCGCTCCAGCCAAACTGTTCTCCCACCGTATCAAATGTATGAACAAGGCGCTCTGAAATGTATGCAACTGCGATCGTCGAAAGCAGCAAAATCACGGTGGCAAACTTCCCAGACCATTCAGGTGTTTCTTCTTCCGTCTCCGCTTCACCTTCCATGCCCTCCTGCTTGGCAACATAGACACCGCGGTGGCTGACCAGTTTGAAATAGAGCGCCGCGACATAAAGCAAAATCATCACAATGCTGATCCCAATGCTTAAAACAAACTGTTTATTCTCTGCCATCTCCATCGAAAACACTTCTGGAATGACAAACGCTACAATAATGGCAAACATGAGCAAGCCTGAATTGTGCCTTGCATCATGGACATTGAACACTTGACGCTTATATTTTAATCCGCCAACGAAAAAAGACAGCCCCGCCACAAGCAGTAAATTCCCGATGACCGATCCTGTTAATGAAGCAAGTACGATGGCCGTCAGTCCTTGCTTTAAGGCAAAAAACGAAATGATTAATTCCACTGCATTTCCAAATGTGGCGTTTAAAAGTCCGCCAATTCTTGGTCCAGCAATGATGGCAAGACTTTCTGTAGCTCTTCCCATAAAACTAGCAAGACCAATAATGGCGATACAATAAACGGCAAACATGATGACCTGCGGGAAATGAAGAAAACTGCCAATTACCGATAGCGGAACACCGATTGCGACAATCACAAGAAATAAACGATTCATACAGCCATTCTCCTTTACATATGTCTGACTGTTATTCTTTCGTGAGTGCCGGCATCATATACATTTTAGATTCGCGCGTGTGAGAAGGTGATATCAATACTCCCTTTCACGGACTGCACCATAGAGCAATGCTTCAATGCAAGGGTGATCATTTTATCGATTTGTTCATCAGATGTCTTGATGTCTTCAAATAAGATATGTAAATGAATGCAGGAAATTTTGTTTACAGCTCCTGCCCTTGTCGTTTCAGGTGTGATCGTCAGCCCTTTATAGGATATTCGCTTTTTATGGCATACATGAGTGAGCATTTCTCCAAAGCAGCCTGCAATGGCTGAGGTGAACAACTGTGATGGGCGGTATCCCGTTTCTTCTTTTCCTGAAATATGCAGCTGCCCGTCTTCAATATGTGCGATCCAATGATCCTTTTCGTATGTCAGCTTCATTCCTTTTCCACCTTTCTATTGAAACCCCTATGGTTACATTGTACGATGAAAGCATGAACTTGTAAGGAGCATCTTATGTCGAGAATTCACTTTATGATTTTAATTTTACTTGTATCCGTATCTGGTTTTTCACAGGGTGCATTACTCCCTGTTATTTCCATTATCTTTGAACATGCCGGTACTTCTCCTACGTTAAACGGCCTGCATGCCACAGGCTTATATCTCGGTGTGCTGCTTGCGTCTCCTTTTATGGAAGCACCGCTTCGCCGGTTTGGATTTAAGCCGTTAATCGTCATTGGAGGCGCCGCTGTCTTTTTAAGCTTGTTTAGCTTTGTGTTTTTTGAATCTTATGTCGTCTGGTTCTTCCTCCGGCTCATGATCGGGATTGGTGACCATATGCTGCATTTCTCTACACAGACATGGGTGACCTATGCGTCATCATCAAGAAATCGCGGACGAAATATTTCATTGTATGGATTATCGTTTGGACTCGGTTTTGCCGCCGGCCCTTTTTTAACGCCGCTCATTGAGATCAATCCATCTTTGCCTTTTATTGTTTCTGGTGCCGTTAGTTTATGTGTTTGGCTGCTTGTGTTTGTTTTAAAAAATACATATCCAGATACGGGCGAAGTGCAAACGTCAGAGCAGACAAACAGTTTGAAGCGCTTTAAAAAGGCCTTTCAATTTGGCTGGGTCGCCTTTATGATGCCATTTTGCTATGGCTTTTTAGAAACGACGCTTAATAGCAACTTCCCTGTGTATGCACTCAGAAGCGGTGTGACAGTAGATGCGGTTGCGTTTATTTTACCTGCGTTTGCCATAGGGAGCATTGTCTTTCAGCTTCCTCTTGGGATGCTCAGTGACCGGTTTGGCAGGCGCCGCATCATTTTATGTGTGACACTCGCTGGATCATTCTTTTTCCTTTTGGCAGGGATTTTCATTCAATCCGTTTTGGCTGTTGCCATCTGTTTCTTTATTGCCGGAATGGCTGTAGGCTCTACCTTCTCACTTGGCATCAGTTATATGACCGACTTATTGCCAAAGCATCTGCTTCCCGCCGGGAATTTGATGTGCGGGATGGCGTTTAGTGCAGGCAGTATTCTCGGACCGGTACTAGGAGGATTCTTTGTGCAAACGTTTGAAGGAATGAATTTACTTTACCTTGTCAGCATCGTGATATTATTTGTGTTTTGCTGCGTTCGATTTGGGAGAACGACGGCAGTGCTGGAGAGTCACTAAAATGGAGGGTCAATCGTTGTTTACATATCACATCACAAATGAATTGACTTTGGCATCTCTACATTTAGATGATGCGGACACACTATTCAGTCTTATTCAAAAGAATAAGGTCCATTTAGGGGAGTGGCTGCCTTGGGTTCATCACTGCAAAAGCATAGAAGCTGTCAAAACGTTTATTCAATCAACTCAAACCACCTACAATGAACAAAAAGGGTTGGAAGCTGGCATTCAGCTGAACGAGCAATTAATCGGTGTGTTCCGTCTGACATTTAATCAACAATTAGGCAATATCGGTTATTGGATTGATGAAGACGCGCAAGGACAGGGCATTGTGACAACCATCGTCAAATCTATGACAGATATCTTTGCTCCTAAAGTCGATGGATTTGAAATTTTTTGTCCTGCTGGCCATGTCAGGAGTGAACGTGTAGCGATAAACGCAGGATTTCAGCATGATCCTCACTACCAGTCAAAACCTGATACAGCTTTTATCCTTAAGCGATATATACGATTGTCGAAATAAAAACTCCCCTGCACCTATGCAGAGGAGTTTTTTCATTTAATGATAACCATTTTGCCCGTTTGCACTGCCGCTTGTTTTGTGCTTTGGCTGATGGCCTTTGTTTTGTTTCGTGTTGCTTCCGCCTTTTTTCGATTGTTTGGACATATGTGATTCCCCCATCCATCAAGATTGAACATGTTCGTTCTTCTTTAGGATGCCCGAATTT
Source organism: Bacillus sp. I-2 (assembly GCF_001974945.1). Lineage (NCBI taxonomy): Bacteria > Bacillati > Bacillota > Bacilli > Caryophanales > Bacillaceae > Bacillus > Bacillus sp. I-2. The sequence continues at coordinate 75,720 of NZ_LZRW01000001.1, forward strand.
CTTCACACCTTGCCTGGTACGATTTTACGCTTATGTAAAAGCGCATTGAGCTCGCCGCCCAGGATAATCATGATGCCGGTTAAATAAAACCAGATCATCAAAATAATGATTCCCCCAATACTTCCGTACATCGCGCTGTAATTAGCAAACTCGCCTACGTAAAATGAGAACAGCATGCTCACTAAGATCCATCCAATTGACGCAAAAATGGCGCCTGGCAGAACAAATTTCAATTTCAGCCTGATGTTTGGGGCGAAATAGTACAAGGATGTAAACACAATCAATAAAATCAGCGGGCTAATGATCCACCTCATGGCCGTCCAAACGGTGAGAAAGGCATCTGACTGCCCGACTAATTCAGCGAGAAATAAGCCAAGTTCTTTTCCAAAGACAGGCAGCATTAAGGCAAAAATAATCGTGAGAACCATTGCTATGGTTAAGATGATTGATGTTAAACGTACGAGAATGAAGGAACGATTTTCCTCAACTTCGTAAGCATGGTTAAATGCTCTGACGACGGCATTAATCCCGTTAGATGCAGACCAAAGGGCGGCAATAATCCCGAATGACAGCAATCCGCCGTTACGGCTGTTCAGTGTCTCTTCGGCAATGGATTCAATCATGGAAAGCGCTCCTTCTGGCGCATAACCAGAAATGACGCTTAGGACATCCTTCGACGTCAGCGGCAAATATCCAACGAGCGTCAGCACGAAGATGAGAAACGGAAATAATGAAAGCAGAAAGAAATAAGCAAGCTCAGCAGATTTTGCCGGTCCTTCATGCAGCAAAAAGCGTTCAATTAACGCTTTAATAAAACCCATACGCCTCATCTCCAATGATCAATCTTTCTATTTCGATCGAAAGTGATCCTTTGTTTCTTCAATAATCTCTAATACTTTTGGGGTTGTTTCCTTTAACTGATTGACTTGTTCATTTAAAAATGACAAATCATCTGAGACTGTTCGCATCAGCTGCTTCGTTTCTTCCATTTTTTCTTTCATACAAGCAGAAATTCTGGCTGGCTCCTGACGGTATTCAGCCAGCTTTTCCTGACAGTCATCCCATTTGTCTTTGAGCGCGATTCTCGTTGGCCGATGAAATAATGTCAGCAGTGCGCCGCAAGCTGCTCCTATCACAGCTCCTCGAAGCATGATTTGATTTTTTTCTTCCATCTCGTCTGATCTCCTTTCAGTTAAAGGTGTTTCTCTTTTTTTACATACGTCAAAAAACGATCAATTCCTTTTTCAATTAAATCATGTACTTCCTCAAAGTTTCCAGTGTAATAAGGGTCTGGCACATCATCTCGATCATCGTCTTCAACAAAGTCAAGAAGACGGCCAATAAAGTGATGTTTCCCATAGCCGGCTATACTGCAAAGTGCCCCTACATTTTCAGCATCCATCGCAATGATATAGTCGTATGCTGTGATGTCCTCATCTATGATCTGTCTTGCGGACATCCCTTCATAGCTGATTCCTTTTTCATCAAGCAGCTTTCGTGTTCCTTCATGCGGAGGACTGCCTTGATGCCAGCCGCCAATGCCTGCTGAATCAATGACAAAGTGCTCGCTTAGCCCCTCATCTTCTACTCGTTTTCTAAACATGGCCTCTGCCATCGGTGATCTGCAAATATTGCCAAGACATACGAATAATACATGAATCATCCTTCATTCTCCTCCTATCTTTTCCCTAAGACTCCCTTTTGAAAACCTTGACTTTATCATATCAAGTCCTTTTTCTTTTGGAAACTTTGCAAGAAAAGCTCTCATCGCCATTGACAAAATACACAAAAACAGGAGAAACTTTAGGAGAATTACACAAACAAAGGGGGATATTAGATGGGAATAATTGAGCAGTTTGTCACGACGATGAACAATTTTTTGTGGGGGCCTCCCCTGTTGATTTTAATTGTTGGTACTGGAATATACCTCACCTTTCGCGTTCTCTTCATTCAAATTAGATTACTTCCTTATTCTTTAAAGCTCGCTTTTTCAAAACAAGACAAAATATCAGAAGGAGATATTTCTCATTTCCAAGCGTTAATGACGGCTCTTGCTGCAACTGTCGGTACAGGGAATATCGTCGGTGTGGCCTCCGCTGTTATAGCCGGTGGTCCTGGTGCAGTTTTCTGGATGTGGTTTGCTGCATTTTTCGGGATGGCCACCAAGTTTGCAGAAGCTGTTCTTGCTGTAAAATACAGGGTCAAAAACGAAAAAGGCGAAATGTCTGGTGGACCTATGTATTATTTAGAGCATGGATTAAAACAGAAATGGCTAGGTGTGCTATTTGCTATTTTCGGCGCCAGTGCTGCCTTTGGGATCGGCAACCTGGTCCAGTCTAATTCCATCTCAGGCGTCATGAATTCTACTTTTCAAATTCCAACATGGGTAACAGGTATCATCATTACGGCTTTTACAGCACTTGTGATTTTAGGCGGAATCAAAAGCATTGGCCGGGTCACATCTATCTTTGTACCCGTCATGGCTTTATTTTACGTCATTTGCGGTCTGATCATTCTTGTTATGAATGCTGATCTTGTTCCAGGCGCAGTCAGTCTTATTTTCTCAGATGCCTTTACTGGTCAAGCCGTAGCAGGGGGTGCAATTGGGACTGTCATTCGCTGGGGTGTCGCACGAGGAGTTTTTTCCAATGAAGCAGGTCTTGGGTCAGCACCAATTGCTGCTGCAGCTGCGAAAACGGATATGCCTGCCCGCCAGGCTCTCGTCTCTATGACTCAAGTGTTTATTGATACCATCATTGTTTGTTCTATCACTGGCATTACCATTGTCATGGCAGATATGTATTTAACAGTGAAAAGCGATGCGCTGACTTCGTTATCCTTTGCTCACTTCCTCGGTCCAGCTGGCTCAACCATTGTGGCAATCGGACTGCTCTTGTTTGCCTATTCAACCATCATTGGCTGGTCCTATTATGGAGAGAAATGCTTTACATATTTGGCGAAGGATTCGTACGTCATGTATTATCGCATCGTCTTTGTGATGGCTGTCTTTTTTGGTGCCGTGTTTAAGAATGACTTCGTATGGGGCGTAGCAGATATGCTGAATGGTCTGATGGCCATTCCAAACTTAATTGGCCTTATTGGTTTATCGGGCGTTGTCGTATTTGAATCAAAACGAATCATTGAAAAAATTAAACAGGAGAAAAAAGAGAAAAACATCTCGGTGTCGTCTTAATAGCCCTTTTATTCTTTTGCATTTCTGTTAAAATAGACATATTATTCAACACATATGCAGGAAAGGACGTGCCGCCCTTGTCAGAGCAAAAAGCGGCTGAAGTCAATCAGCTGATTGAAGACATTTCGCAAAAGTTAAATATGCTGAACATTGGAGTCATCAAAGCCGAGGACTTCAGTCCAGACAAGTACGAAGATATTGAATTTCTACACCAAATGGTGATGAAAAAATCTTCATTCAGCCCAAGTGAAATGCAAGCCATCGCAAGCGAGCTAAAAAACTTAAGAAAATAATCGTGCAAAGGAAACTGGATTGCGGTTTACGCCGCTTTCTTCCATCCATACACAGAAAAAGCCAGCACCCCGCAAGGTGCTGGCTTTGTTTATCCTGTCAAAACTGCTTATTTTGCGAGCAGTTTTAATGATTCACGGTTAAATGCTGGAATGTCATCAGGTGTTCGGCTTGTCACAAGCTGATCCTGACAAACGACAACTTCTTCATCTTTGAATTTTGCGCCTGCGTTTTCCATATCTACTTGAATGGATGTATATCCAGTCGCGCCTCTGCCTTCCAGCGTCTTTGCTGTAATGAGCAATTGCGGCCCGTGACAGATCGCAAATACTGGTTTTTTCTCGTCCATAAATGCTCTTGTGAACTGGACATAGCGGTCATCTGCACGCAGAATGTCTGGTGAGAACCCGCCAGGAATTAGCAGTGCATCGAAGTCTTCAGGCTTCACGTTATCAATGGACGCATCCACTCTCACTTCTGCTTCTCCTTGCTTCCCTTTCACTGTTTTTCCTTTTTCGTTTTCAATCACTGTGACCTCATGGCCTGCATCTTTAAAGGCTTTTGCAGGCTCGGTGAATTCAACATCCTCAAAGTAATCTGTTAATACAACTGCAATTTTCTTACCCATGTAGAAACCCTCCTGCTTGATTATCGTTTACACTACACACTATACCCGGGTACATTGAAATCAAACATCCTATCCCGATCAGAAAACCCCTTATGATAAAAATAAGCATTTAGACTTATTTATATTTCCTCAACAAGGTAATTCGTATGATTTATGTTATCTTTACAATAATCTGCAAAAAATAACTACAAAAGTTAACGAAACATTTCTACAATAGGTATTGTGGTCAAAAAAATTAGAAAGGCGGAGATCAGGTGAAGAAGCAAGCACATAGGTCTAAACGAAGGAAAAACCTGTCTATTCTGCTCACTTCCATTATGATGATTAGTCTCATTCTCCCAGCAGTACCTACTCATGCAGCAATAGAAAACGGCGATGCCGTAAAAGTCAGCATCTTAGCCACAACGGATGTTCATGCGAACATGATGAATTACGATTATTACAGCGACAAAGAAACAAATGAATTTGGTTTGGCAAAAACATCCGAGCTGATTGAAAAGCACCGTTCACAAAATCCAAATACACTCCTTGTTGATAACGGAGACCTGATTCAAGGAACCCCTCTTGGAGAATACGTTTACAAAAATGAAAAAGACAGTATTATCAATCAAACAAAGGTTCACCCCATTATTCATACACTCAACAAACTAAAGTACGATGCAGGAACACTTGGCAATCATGAATTTAACTACGGATTATCATTTCTTGATGGTACCATTGCCGGCGCTAACTTCCCGATTGTCAATGCGAACGTCAAAAAGCTAAATGGAGAACACCGTTTTACGCCTTATGTGATCCAAGATAAAACCTTTAAAGATGCAAACGGAGCTTCACAAACTGTAAAAGTCGGTTACATAGGATTCGTTCCACCACAAATTATGACGTGGGATAAGAAACATTTAGATGGACAAGTTCAAGTGCAGGATATCGTCGAATCTGCCAATGAAACCATTCCTGAAATGAAGGAAAAAGGGGCAGATATCATCGTCGCTCTTGCCCATACAGGAATTGAAAAAACCGCTTCGCCTAAAGGGTCAGAAAATATGATCTTTGATCTTGCCACGAAAACAAAAGGCATCGATGCGATCGTGTCCGGCCACCAGCACGGCACATTCCCAAGCGCTGAATATAGCGGCGTCGACAAATTCGATGTCTCAAAAGGAACCATTAACGGCATTCCAGTCGTCATGTCAAAAAACTGGGGAAGCTACCTCGGAGTCATTGATTTAACATTAGAGCCTGACGGCAGCAAATGGAAGGTCACAGATGGAACAGGAAAGATTGAATCTGTTGCAGGAGTCACCTCTCAAAACAGCACTGTGAAAGATGCCATTCAAACAACGCATCAAAACACACTTGATTATGTGAGAAAACCTGTCGGTAAAACAGAAGCAGACATTAACAGCTTTTTTGCTCAAGTGATGGATGACCCTTCTATTCAAATTGTGACAGATGCACAAAAATGGTATGCACAAGAAAAAATGAAGGACACGTCATACAAAAACTTACCGATTTTATCTGCAGGCGCCCCGTTTAAAGCCGGCGGCCGAAACGGTGTAAATTATTATACAAATATCGCAAAAGGCGATTTAGCAATTAAAAACATCGGCGATCTCTACCTTTACGATAACACCGTGCAGATTGTCAAACTGAAAGGCAATGAAGTGAAAGACTGGCTTGAGATGTCTGCCGGACAGTTTAATCAGATCAAACCAAACAATTCAAATGAACAGCCTATTTTAAACGAAGAATACCGCTCGTATAACTTTGATGTGATCGATGGTGTCACCTATCAAGTCGATGTGACGCAGCCTGCTAAGTACAGCACAACAGGCACTCTTGTTAATGCGAATGCAAACCGCATCAAAAACCTGTCCTACAATGGGAAACCAGTCTCTGACAATCAAGAATTTTTAGTCGTAACGAACAACTATCGAGCTTCTGGCGGCGGGGGCTTCCCGCATCTGACGCAAGATAAAGTGGTGCTTGCCTCAGCTGATGAGAACCGCCAAGTGCTGATGGATTATATTATCGAACAAAAAACCATCAATCCAAGTGCGGATCAAAACTGGTCGATTGCACCAGTCAAGGGCGCAACAGTCACATTCGAATCTTCTCTTTTGGCTAAGCCGTTTGCTGAAAAATCAAGCAGCGTAGACTTTGTTCGTAACGCCAGCACAGATGGTCTTGGCGTGTACAAGCTAGCCTTTAAAGAGGATGGCACAACAGAACCGCCTGCATCAGACAACTGGAACTTAACGGTGATGCATACAAACGATACACACGCACACCTTGATGATGCGGCAAGACGTGCAACAAAGATTAAAGAAGTTCGATCCGAAAGCAAGAACAACATTTTATTAGATGCTGGAGATGTCTTCTCTGGTGACCTATATTTCACAAAATGGCAAGGACTTGCCGACCTAAAACTCATGAACTTAATGAAATATGATGCCATGACGTTTGGTAATCATGAATTTGACAAAGGTCCTTCTGTTCTTCGTCAATTCCTGACAGGTGATGCATCAGATGTAGATGCGAAAAACCGTCATCAATTTGAAAAGCCTGCATTCCCGATTGTGTCATCAAACGTTGATGTCTCTAAGGAAAAACAATTGAGCGGCTTAGTGAAAAAGCCAGCGACATTTAAAGCTGGTGAGAAAAAAGAAGCTGGGATTTACCCATACATCCTGCTTGATGTAAACGGTGAAAAAGTGGCTGTATTCGGCTTAACCACTGAAGACACGGCCATTACATCCAGCAGCGGTCCTAACATTCAATTCAAGGATGCATACAAGAAAGCAAAAGAAACAGTCAACACGATTCAAACAAAAGAAAAAATCAACAAAATCATTGCTTTAACACACATTGGCTATAACCGTGACCTTGAGCTTGCTCAAAAAGTAGACGGTATTGATTTAATCATTGGCGGTCACACGCACACCCTTGTTGAAAAATTAAAGGTCGTCAATAAGAAAGAACCAACGATTGTCGCACAGGTAAAAGACTACGGACAATTCTTAGGAAAAGTAGACGTGGCCTTTAATCAAAAAGGAGTCGTACAGCCAAAGGAATCTTCTTTTGACCTCATCACCATCGATGACTCTGTCAAAGAAGATGCCGATGCAAAAGCGATCCTCGATCAGTACAAGGCAGACATTCAAGATTTAAAAACGGAAAAAGTCGGGTCTACCGATGTCCTCTTAGATGGACAACGCGAGCATGTCCGTGCGAAGGAAACGAACCTTGGGAACTTTATTGCTGACGGCATGCTGAAAAAAGCACAAGAATCTGCTGGTGCTGATCTTGCCATCACAAACGGCGGTGGTATTCGAGGCAGCATTGAAAAAGGAGATATCACTTTAGGTGATATTTTAACGGTCATGCCATTCGGAAACACACTCTATGTCGCAGATCTAAAAGGCAGCCAAATTAAGAAAGCACTCGAACAAGGGCTTTCAGGCATTGAGGAAGGCGGCGGCGCATTCCCTCATGTAGCCGGCATTGAATATACGTTTACACTGAGTAAACCAGCTGGCAGCAGACTCATTGATGTCAAACTGAAAGACGAAAACGGCAAACTAACAGACATTGATGATAAGAAAACATACCGCGTGGCGACAAACGCATTTGTCGGCACAGGCGGAGATGGCTACAGCGTCTTTACAGAAGCCTCTCACGGCGAAGACTTAGGCTATGTTGACTATGAAATCTTCAAAGAGCAAATTGAACAGGCAGACGGCGGGCATATTTCTCCTGTCATCGATCACAGAGTGAAAGAAGTGTTCCTTCCGCGTGCGAAAGGAAAAGGCGCCTATGACATTCAAGATGATGAGAAATTCCAAACGTATGTGCAGCATACAAACAAAGCATTGCTCTATTTAGACAAAGCGAGCGAAGCGAAAAACGTTCAATTGTCTCTATCAAAAGCGCAGGTAGCCGAGCTGAAGAAAAGAGAGCAAGATCCAAACGTCACCATCTATCATGACAAAGTGGGACTCGCATTACCGCTCTCCAACTTATCCGAGAAAAGCGCAGATATATGGATGAAAAAGACGAATAAGGTGAAAAATGCATTAACGGATACGTATGATTTCCAAATCAAACAAGATCAGAAAAAGGTTTCTACCTTTAAAGATCCTGTCACACTATCCTTTACATTAGATGAGCCTCAAAAGGCGAAGAAACCTGGTGTATATTATGTAGACCGCAAGAAAAACCGTTATGCCAAAACAAGTAACGGAGCGTTCGAAAATGGGGTCGTATCAGGTCAAACTGAACACTTCAGCGAATATACCGTACTCAACCAAAGCGGGGCAGCTGGAACAACGCCAGATCAAACTGGCGGAGACGGCGGTACATCAGCGCCAGGCGGAGGTACAGATCCAAACCAAGATGGAACCAGACTCCCAGGCGGCACACTGCCAAATACAGCAACGATGATGTATACAGCTGTATTGATTGGCGTACTCATGCTTGCCTCAGGCGGTATCCTATATTACTACCAGCGCAAGCGTACAAGAAATAATGTATCATCCTAAAAAAAGGACAGAGCCTAGGCTCTGTCTTTTCTCATCTCAATCTTGGGATAAATAAATCCAATTGCGTTTATCAAATTGTTTCACATCATCTGATCCTATATGACGCAGCATTCTATTGAAGAATGTGATGTCATCTTCATCATCGACGGCATATAAATCCTCTTGAACATAATCTCTCGTAATAAAATTCGTTAAATTCGTATTATTTACAAATTCAGCAAAATACGATTGAACAAGAGTTAAATCCTCTTCACTTAACTTTTCATCATTAATAATTGAAATATGAAACACATTCAAAATCGCCTGTATATCTTCTTCATCCATATAACATAATGGATCTAGTTTTCGATCTTCTTCCGTAAACGGTTTTCGAGTATCTTCAATAATCACGTAACATAATATTCGATGATCTTTCATCACGCTAAAAATTTCTAAATCCCGTAATTTTAGTGGTCGATTCAGTCTAATCATTTTTCCTCCTATAAATCATGATCTTGTCGTTGTATATCCCCGCTTCTCCAAAACCTGAAAAGGACAGAGCCTATGCTCTGTCCGTTTTTTCTCTTCTAGCAAAATCGACGAATCTGAAGCGGTCTAATCGGTGACGGCTTTCTGTGTATTGAAATAGACTCGTATCCTCTAAGAACACATAATTCTTTACCACAACGACATGGTCAAATCCCTTCAAATCAAGGTACTTGGCATCCTCTTCTGTACATGGCTCTACCACAAATTCCTTTTGAGCATAGCTGATCGATACACCGAGTTCTCCCTCAATATACTCGTAGATTGATCCTTCGCATATGTCTTTAGACAATACTTCGACATGCTTTTGCAAGAAGTAGTCCTTGTCTAAAATCACTTCTTCTCCGCTAATATTACGAGATCGAATGACTTTCCAGACGTCTGTCTGTTCATCAATTTTCAGCTGAGACTGAATATACTGATCCGGTTTAATTAAGCCAAATTCATGAACCGTTGTGACTGTCTTTCGGCCAAGCGTTTGGGAAAGCTCTTTAAAGCTGACAAGACCTGATACAGGGAACTGCATTTTCTCCCGATTCAGTAATACAGAGCCTTTCCCGCGGATTTTTTGAATATAGCCATTTTGCACAAGAATATTTAATGCCTTTCTCACCGTCTCCCGGGACGTGTCGTACATGATAGAAAGTTCATGCTCTGATGGGAGGATGCCTTTATCCTGCCATTCACCTTGCTCAATTCGTCTTGCGAGCTGATCATAAATCACTCGAAACTTATTCTCTTTCATTTTCCCTCCGCCCCATTTTCTAGCGTTTGGTTAAATGATAAACGATTGACTCATATGGGCGCAACGTAAATCCCTTGATATGTGCCGGCACATCCTCATAATTGGATAACAGGACTTGCCCCTCCATCTCATCTACAGCCTGCACAAGCTCATCAGGAAGCGTGAAGTCCGCCTCCCCTGGATAAAAGTGATTGATCACGAGGAGCTTCTCATCCTTGCTTTCTCTAACATAAGCAAACACCTTTGGATCTTCTGCTAAAAGTAAGGAGAAGCTGCCATATGTGATCACATCAAGTTCTTTACGCAGTCTGCAAAGGGCTTGGTAATGATAGAAAATGGACGTCCGGTCTTTTAACGCAGCTTCGACCGAAATGTCGTTATGGGCTGGCTCAATCCAAGGTGTTCCTGTTGAGAAACCTGCATTCTTCTCTGAGGTCCACTGCATTGGTGTTCTCGCATTATCTCTTGACTTGACCTGTAAAATGGCGAGTGCTTCTTCCTTTGATTTTCCCTTTTCAAGCATGACTTCGTACATATTAAGTGATTCGATATCACGGTAAGACGAAATGTCCTCAAAGCGAGGATTCTTCATGCCAATTTCCTCACCTTGATAAATATAAGGAGTCCCCTGCATCAGATGAATCGTGGTCGCCAGCATCTTCGCTGATTGCTGATGATACGTGTCATCATCACCATACCTTGAAACGATCCGCGGCTGATCATGATTGCACCAGAACAGCGCATTCCAGCCGCCGCCCTCATGCATTTTCGTCTGCCATTCAGACAGAATCGACTTCAATTCTTGAAAATCAAATGGTGCGATCGCCCACTTTTCGCCGTTTGGATAATCCACCTTTAAATGATGGAAGTTAAACGTCATATCCAGCTCCTGCCGATCAGGTCTTGTATACCGAATACAGTCTGCGATATTCGTTGAAGACATTTCTCCAACTGTCATGCTATCGTATTTCGAAAAAACCTCCTGGTTCATTTCATGCAGAAATTCATGAATTCTCGGCCCGTCCGTATAGTACATGCGGCCGTCGCCTTGCACAGATTGTCCGGCGTCATCTAAGAAGCGCTGATCCTTTGAGATGTTGTTGATGACATCCAGCCTGAACCCATCAATTCCTTTTTCAAACCAAAAGTGCATGATGTCATATACTTTCCTGCGCACCTCATCCTTCTCCCAATTGAGATCTGCCTGAGTGACATCATATAAATGGAGATAATAATCTCCTGTTACTTCATCTAGCTCCCAGGCTGGACCGCCAAATTTCGACTGCCAATCATTCGGCGGAGATCCGTCCGCTTTTGGCTCCTTCCAAATATAATAATCTCGGTAAGGGTTATCCTTTGACTCACGCGAGGCTTGAAACCACTCATGGAAAATGGATGTATGGTTAACGGCTAGATCCATGATGACCCGTATTCCTCTCTCATGCGCTTCCTTCAGCATGTGTTCAAAATCTGTCATTGTGCCGTACATGTCATGGATTTTTGTATAATTACTAATATCATAGCCGTTGTCATGCTGCGGGGACTCATACATTGGCGTGAGCCAAATACAATCCGCCCCAAGCTCTTTAATGTAATCAAGCTTTTTCGTCACGCCATTGATATCACCTGTACCAGAGCCCGTTGTATCTAAAAAGCTCTTCGGATAAATTTGATAGACCACCGCTTTTTTCCACCATGGTTCATTTGATTGCTGATTCAATTTCCTTCACCACCACTAGTTAAGTTCTTCTGAAAAATCCTTCTTCTTTTTTAGTTTTGCATATAAAAGAGTACCGATGAATGGGAGGATGAGTACAATCACCATTCCAATTGCAAATGCCCCCCAATATTTCGGGATAATGGAGAAAATTCCTGGAATGCCTCCAACACCAACTGAGCTTGCCAGCACCCCTTGAGAGGCGATAAACATACCGGCTAATCCTGAGCTGATCAGTGCAAAAATAAATGGGAATCGATAACGCAGGTTGACCCCAAACATGGCCGGTTCGGTAATTCCTAAATAAGCAGAAATACTTGATGTCAGCGAAAGTCCTTTTTGCTTTTCATCTTTTAAGACAAACATCATTGCCAGTGCAGCTGATCCCTGTGCGATATTGGACAGTGCAAGCATTGGCCATAGGAACGTGCCATGCAGCTTTGAGTTAATCAATTGAATATCAACAGCGAGGAACGTATGGTGCATTCCTGTAATGACTAATGCTGCATACAGACCGCCGTATAATAGACCGCCAAGTGCTGCGAATTGCTGGAATACGGCTACAAGTCCAGATGTTAAAACATTACCGATTGCAAAGGTAACAGGTCCAATGACGATAAATGATAAAAATCCAATGACTAATAACGTAATCGGTGCAACAACTAACAGCTGAATACTTTCAGGTGTCCGTTTTGTGATAAATAATTCGAGCTTTGCAAGTAAATAAGAGGCAACGAGTATCGGAAGAACCTGTCCTTGATAGCCTACTTTCTGCACTTCAAGTCCAAATAAGTTCCAAACAGGAATGTCACCGGTCTTTTCAGCCGCACCATAGCCCCATGCGTTTAACAAGTCCGGGTGTACGAGCATCAGACCAAGGACCATCCCTAAAAGCGGATTCCCCCCAAACCGCTTCACAGCTGACCAGCCAATTAATGCTGGCAGAAATGTAAAGGCAGTGCCTGCAATTAAGTTGATCATATTCGCTAAGTCAGCCCATGCCGGATACACATCCACAATCGATTTTTGATCGAAGAAAATATCAGGAGCTGTTAAAATATTATTAATCCCCATTAATAAACCGGCTGTGACGATGGCAGGAAGAATCGGTATAAAGATATCCGCAAGCGTTTTCACAGCACGCTGCAATGGATTTAATTTTTGATCAGAGGCACGCTTGACGTCCTCTTTTGTGGCTTCCCCAATCCCCGTCCTTTTGACCATTTCGGCATATACTCGATTGACGGCCCCTTGGCCGATAACAACTTGGTATTGACCGTTCGCTGAGAAAGATCCCTTCACTTCATCAATTTGTTCAAGTGCTTTCTCATCTACCTTGCCTTCATCTTTCAGCACAAAGCGCAGTCTTGTTACACAATGTGTCGCTTGATCAATATTTTCTTTGCCGCCGATGGCTTTCACAATCTGATCTGCTGCTGCCTGATAATCAGCCATGCTATCCCCTCCGAGATCGTTTTTTTATATAAGAAAAAAGAACCAAAAAACTTGTATATACATGTTTGATTCTTATTTTATATTTGTATATACATGTAGTCAACAACAAAATGCAGCGCTTACATAAAAAAAAGCTCCCTCAATGTGCTCAGGGAGAGGCAGCGTGTCATCATCTTTTTTTATGCTCCGTTAATTTCTCGTAGACCTTATTTTTATAAAAGGAGGAAGCTGGACGGGCAAAAGTTTGGCGCTTAGATGTAAGTTCATCCAGACGTTTTTGTTTTTCTTCACATATGAGAGACAGCTTTTTTCTCTCCTCTCCGTCTATACTGGAGTGAAGCAGCTCTTTGACAGTCATGATTCTTTTTTCAGCGCTGTTTCTTCCCCAGCAAATCCGGCATTTTTCATGATGCGGTAGCCCATTCTAAGTTCTTCTGGTACATGAGCAGCATCATCTTTTGGCAGAGGTTTCCCAAAGCCAGATAATCCTTCAAAAGCCCCGTTATCCATCGCTTTTTTGATCCGTTCTTCTGATAATCTCTGCGCAAAATCCATAGCTTTTCTCCTTTCGCCGCAAGTATTTGATTAAGCATAGCAAAAAAGCTGGCTCTCTCACAAGAGCCAGCTTCAGCATCTAGACACCCCTCGCATTCGGTGTGAGTCCTGCGCTCAGGTGCTCGTCCCTTCTTCGCTGAAAAGAGAAAAAGGGCTAAAATATTTTAGCCCTTTCTCGTTATTTATTGTCGACTTTGAAGGTAGAGACCATTTGTGCTAAGTCATCCGACATGTCAGAGAGCTGTTCAATCGCACTTGAAATTTGCTGCATACCAGCACTTTGCTGTTCTGTTGCTGCCGCCACTTCTTGAGAGCTGGCTGCATGTTCTTCCGATACAACAGAAATTTGCTCAATCGATGTAGAAATCGTTTGATATGCTTGCTCAACTTGCTTAATAGAAGCAAGCAAATTGTTCGTTCTTCTTGAAAATTGAGATACACCGTCGTAAATCAAAGCGAAATTTTGTGACGTGCCTTCCATTTGCTCACGTCCTTCTTCCACTGCTTTACTGCTTTCCTCTACACTTTCAAGAACGCGCTGACTGTTTTCCTGTGTGCCGATGACAAGGTCTGAAACGGTTTTAGCCGCATCCGCTGATTGTTCAGCTAACTTGCGCACCTCATCTGCCACAACAGCAAACCCTTTTCCTTCTTCTCCAACACGTGCCGCTTCAATTGAAGCATTCAGTGCAAGCAGATTTGTTTGGGCTGAAATGTCCGTAATAATTGAGATGACACTTTCAATCTCCGTTGAATGAGATTGTAATTCTTCTGCTGCCTGCTTTGAGTTGGTCATCTTGTCATGTAGCATATTCAGATGATCAAGCACATGGTTCACTAATTTTTGACCAGATTCTGACTGCTCTTGTACGTTAGATGAAACAGATTTCATTTCATCAACTTCTTTTGTGACGCCTTCGATTTGCGTATCGATCTCAGCAACGGATGTCGTACAATCCGTGATATTTGCGACAGAATCATTGATTCCTTCACTCATATTCGTCATGGCTTCTGATACTTGCTGCGCACTTTGACTTGATTCGGTCGTCACCGTACGAAGCTGTGAAGACATTTTCGACACTTCACTAGATGAGTTTGAGATTTTCGAAATGAGCTCTTTAATCCGTCCCTGCATCTTTTGGAAGGATGCGGCAAGCTGGCCGATCTCATCTTTACTTTCAACCTCTACCATACCAGTTAAATCACCGTCAGCAATTCGGTTCGCTGATTCCATCAATGTACGTGCTGGTTTCGCGATTCTTCTTCCCATAAAGTATGAGAAGAGTAATCCACCGATGAGCACAATGGCAGATGCCACTGTGATATAGATCGTCAGCTTCTGCGTTGTTTGAGGCACGACAGACGCATCTAAATCAATGCCTAAAATCCCTGTCAGCTCACCGCCTGAATCCTTGATTGGCAAAAAGACTGATTTATGTGTACCAAATGAATCTTTGTAAATATCACTTTTGACCATTTTATCTTCAGAAAGAGCTTGTTTCATCTCATCTGAGAATGCATAATCCTGGTCAAAATCATTGTCTTCTCCAGTTAATACGATAATTCTTTCTTTACCGCCTTTATTAGATAACACGTATAAGTTCTCAAGCGTATGATCTTTTTGAAGCTCTGTGAATTTCGTTTTGATCTCGGCATAAATGGGATCATCCTTCCCGCTAATGCTGAGCACGTTTCCATCGATGTTATCGATTTCTTTTTTGGCGGTATCAATATCTGTTGTTAATCGATAATCAAATTGCTTTAATAACTGGGATGATAAATCTTGGCTGACTAGATAAAAGGTTAGAACGAATAATGCAACGGTTGCGAGTAATGTTACGGTAACGACTGACATGATTTTAGAGGATATCGTGTATCCTCCAAATTTCCTTTGTTTCGCCATTTTTTCCTACATCTCCACTCTCAGATTTGATTTAAGCATGTACATTTTCAAATTGTCCACAAACAGATGCAATCACATCTTTTAAATAAGATACGATATGAGGGATATGCTCTGGTAACGTATAAGGTGAGATGACAAAAAACTTACTAACACTTAGATAGAATTCTTGGCCTTCTTTTGAGTTGACAAGTAAAAACTTCGTTGTATCGCCAAAGAACATCTCGTCTCTTTTCTCTCCAAGTTTTTCAAACAGCATTTTGTTCAATTCATTGTTTCGCTCAATTTCCATTGAAGTCGCTTCGCCAGAAATCTCTTCTTGAAAACGCGGTGAGCCGTCTAGGTAAATTCTAAATAATGTAGCCATTCCGACGTTGTCATCATTCACGACTTCTGCTTGCGGAATTTCCCTACTAAGTGCTTCTCTAAAGGCAAGGTTCACTTCTAAAAATTGACCGAGCAAACGCTGATAGCCTTCAATCCCAAATGTTAAGAGCACACTCAGCATACTGATCGAGCTTCCCATTCTTGAGCATTCAAGTGTATAACCCGTATGGTATTCCCCGTAGCCTCTATGGCCAACATATGGTGTCTCCTGTTCTTCCAAGTCCAAACGCTTTAAGTCAGCAGCGTTTTTCACTAAGAATAAACTGGATGTGTAAGGTGTTTGGCCAAGCTTTTGAAAATCAAAGCACATCGAGTCTGCAAGAGACAGATGCTGGAATTTCGCCTTGATTTCTTTTAGCATACGAAGAACACCATCTGAGAATTGCAGCGGGTTTTCAGCTACATCATACTCATTAAAGAAAGCAAAGAATCCGCCGAGCGCTGAATCTGCATGAATATGCGGCACCTTCAGATCATACTTTTCAGCAATTGCTTCTGCTGTTTCACGTACCCCTTTTACATCATCAATTGCAATGGCATCTGTTGTTCCGGTTGTTGCGACAATATAAACGGGAATCCCGCCACCCTGTGCAACACGTTCCATTTGACAACGCAAATCTTCCATATCCATTGAATGATCTTTATTCGTCTTAATTCTGATCAAGTTGTCTGTGCCAAGTCCTGTTGCTTCCATTGACTTAAATAAGCTGTAATGTGCAGCATCAGAACAAAACGCATAAAGATTTTGTGGAACTCCTTTTCGCAGTGACTCCGGCGCAGCTTTTGAAACAGCTAAACGAAGCCCTGAGAAAATAGCCCCTTGACCTCCCCATGTTGTATAACCCCCGCTCATATTTGGATCATATCCGATGAGCTTAGACATCATTGAGACCACTCTGACCTCAGCTTCCGCACCTGCTGGTCCATAAACATCCCAAAGGTTATTTCCATTTACCAGCATAGCTGTCAGCATGCCTAAAATTCCTGGTGTACTTGCCATTGGCAAAATGTTCGTGAAGAAATACTTGGTGTGGTATGGATGGTTATGTAAAAGCTTCAGTAATTCTTCATTCACAAGTTCCGCTTGCTGGCCGTTCATCGGAATTTGACTTGTTTCAGTGAGCTTTTTGTAAAAGTCCTCCCCACGATTCTTTTCACCTTTAAGGTGTGCACGGTTGGGATCTTTCAGGTCATCGACCCCTGAAATGATCTGCTCCATCAATTTGATGAATTCTTTACGCTCTCCTGCATTTCCGTCCTCACTCGGAAACCAGTTCTGAACGAGGTTCTCTGCTCGTACAGTCATATACTATCAATCCTTTCAATGGAAGATTTCCTGTCACTGTCTATATCGACCCCAATTCAGAAGTTTATAGTCTCGATATGTTCACTTAAGTATATTTAGATAATTTGTTCACTTATTAAAATAAATGAAACCCTTAAAAAACACATGAAAACCATTATGTTCACGAAACACAAAAATATATTGATATATCTTATAGGAGGAATTTTTATCCATCGTCTTATTCCATTCCATGGCTCATTTTTTTTGTTTAATCTGCATAAACATTAATAAACAATGGAAACACTCTCTAAATGACCATTGTAGAAATCAAATTAATTCTTTAGACTTGTGTCTTTTTGCCTGTTTTATTGATATAGCAACTGGAAAATTGCTGAATTTTCTGTCAATAATAGGTCGTTTTTCATAAAAAGTTTTTCGACGGGCGAATATTTTCATTTTCTCTCCTTTTATTGCTCGGACAGGCTTGCAAAGGCTCTTCACCGGTTATGACTTTTCTATTTGTGCATTTCGTGGTATATTCTAATGGTTCGTTTTCTTTCGTTCCGCCTCTTCCGTTTAACGGAGAAAAGGAGTGTTTATATGAAAACATTTATTCAAAAAAGAGGTCTCGGCTTCTTTCTGATTGCAGCCATCTTACTATGGCTCAAAACGTATTCAGCGTATTTAATCGAATTTAAACTTGGTATATCAAATGTGCTTCAGCATATTTTGCTTTTCGTGAATCCTATTAGCTCCAGCTTGTTCTTTCTTGGCTTTGCTTTATTGTTCAAGAAAAAATGGCAGCCTGCCGCTATCATTGTGATTCACTTTTTCATGTCTTTTTTACTATACGCAAACATCGTGTACTATCGATTCTTCAATGACTTTATCACGCTGCCTACAGTGATGCAGGCAGGAACGAATGGCGGACAATTAGGTGATAGTGCATTTTCACTCATGCGTTGGACTGATGTGTTTTACTTTATTGATACAATCATTTTGATTGTACTTGCAGTCCGCATGAAAAGGCAGCAGCAAACAAGTACAGCCACTGTACCTGTTCAAAAGTCAAAATCGTTTAGACTCGTCCTTGTGTCCTCTGTTGTGATCTTTGTTTTAAACTTAGTGGCTGCAGAGATCGATCGTCCAGAGCTTTTATCAAGATCGTTCGACCGCAATTATTTAGTTAAATATTTAGGTGCTTATAACTTTACTGTGTTTGATGCCATTCAAAATGTGAAATCAAACAGCCAGCGTGCTCTGGCAAATTCAAATGACGTGACAGATGTAGAGAACTATTTAAAAGCGAACAGCGCTGATCCTAACCCTGCTTATTACGGGAAAGCGAAAGGCATGAACGTCATTACAATTTCTCTTGAATCTCTGCAAAACTTTGTCATTGATTATAAGGTGAATGGAAAAGAAGTAACGCCATTCCTTAATTCATTGGCACACGACAACAAAACGTTTTACTTTGATAATTTCTTCCATCAAACAGGACAGGGAAAAACGTCTGATGCTGAATTTATGATGGATACTGGGTTATTCCCATTATCACAGGGCTCTGTTTTTATTAACAAAGCGCAAAACACATATCAAGCACTTCCTGGTATTTTGAAGAAGGATCAATATACGTCAGCAGAATTCCATGGCAATACGAAAACCTTCTGGAACCGTAATGAAATGTTTAAATCCTTTGGATATGACAGATTTTACGATTCTGAGTACTACGATATGAACGAGCAGGATACGAAGAACTATGGACTGAAAGACAAACCGTTCTTCAAAGAGTCAATGCCAATCCTTAAAAACATGAAGCAGCCGTTTTATTCGAAATTCATTACATTATCGAACCATTTCCCATTTGGAATGGATGAAGGTGATACTGATTTCGAACCTGGTGATTTCGGTGACTCTGTCGTAGATAACTACTTCCAATCGGCTCATTATTTAGATGAAGCGATTGAACAGTTCTTCAACGATTTGAAAAAGTCAGGTCTCTATGACAACACAGTCGTCATTATGTACGGAGATCATTACGGTATTTCTGAAAATCATAATGAAGCGATGGAAAAAGTGACAGGGCAAAAAATCGGAGATTATGAAAATGCGCAGCTCATGCGTGTGCCGCTCTTTATCCATGTTCCTGGCGTAAAAGGCGGACAGATTCATAAATACTCTGGTGAAGTCGATGTCGCACCAACCCTTCTGCACCTGCTTGGCGATGATACGAAGAACTATTTAATGTCTGGTTCTGATATCTTATCGAAGAACTTTAAAGAGCTTGTGCCATTTAGAAACGGTGACTTCGTGTCTAAAGACTACACGAAAGTAGGCAATAACTATTACAGCAACAAAACAGGCGAGAAAATCGAGCCAACTGACAAGGCATCACAAGAAAATGAAACGGTGAAAAAGATGCTGGAGACATCTGATAAGATTGTCACCGAAGATTTACTCCGTTTCTACAAGCCTAAAGGCTTTACACCGATTGACCGCAACGACTATGACTATACAAAGAAAGTACAGGATGAAAAGGATTCCTCTTCCGCCAAAGATGAATCCAGCTCTTCTTCAAAATAACGTTCTCATGCTAAGAACCAGCCGATCCTTGATCAGCTGGTTCTTTTCACGTTTGATCATGATGGCACCGGGTATAGGAGAAGAAGGAGGGATTTATCATGAAGAAAACAGCAGCTTTTGTCGTGACTGCCTCACTTGCTTCGTCTGCCCTATTCGGTTTCAGCCCTGCTGTCTCAGCACACGCCATGGCCGCAGAGCAATCCGTTCCTCAAGGTCCAAAAGCCGCGCTTAACAGTATTTATAAGCTGGCACATAAAGGACAAATGCCCTACTATGCGAAGGGCCTGAAAATAGGCGTTCAAACAAAAAAAGACGTTCATCATAAGCTCGGTTATCCATATCCAGAAACAGGTCAAAGCAGCTTTGATTTGTATCATGCGGAAATGGGAAATCCCGGATTTGCTTTTCACTATGATGCAAAAGGCAAAATTGATGAAATCCGTTATTTCGGTACAAATGTAGAAAAAGAAACAAATATCGGCGGTATGACCCCTTCGTTACTAAAGAAACAGCTAGGACCAGCGGATTCAGTGAGCACCATTCCGCAGACAAAAGAGAAAAAATATGTGTATCAAACCGGTGATTATGAACTCGAATTTATCGTAGGCCATGATCCAGATATGAGCCAGCATGAACTCACCGTGCTGCATATCAACTTGATAAAAGCCAATTCTTAAATAAAAAAGCATCCTGAGCGTTTACTCAGGATGCTTTTCTTTTATTATGATGCCACTTCTAACTGCGGCTTTCTTTTCATTGTTCTTTTGAGGACTGGACCTGCGACATAATCAAGTCCAAATTTGCCTGCATTCCCTTTCGCTGCCATGATAATGATGGCTATGAGCAGAAGCAGCGGGTTCACAGAGACGGTTCCAGCTAGTAAGAAAGAGACATTCATCACGCTTCCAAAAAAGGCTGCCGTTGTTGTGAATAATCCAACAATTAATCCTAGGCCTACTAAGATTTCTCCCCACATGACCATGGCACTGAATAGTCCGGCATTTGGCAAAGCGACATTTTCTAAAAACCATACATAGAACGGATACACAAGATGACCATCTTTGACGACAGGTTCAGATATCGCAAATTGCAAATAGCCTGATGCATCAAATCCACCTGTTAGTTTTCCAATACCAGATGTCAGCCAAGTCCATCCGATATAAAGTCTTGCTGCCAAAAGGATAACGGCTGCCCATACATTCGTTTGTAAGAATTTTGTAAACATGATGATGCCTCCTTTTAAATTATGTGAAATATTTCACATTTTCTTTATGATCTTATTATACTATGCTATATCTAATTTGTGATCTTTTTCACATATATATTCACAAATTGTTCATGAATATCTAGTTGAGGTAAACTTTTCCCTTGCTAAAACCGTCTAAGTCATTTCAGACAGTAAAAAGGGGTTTAATTTTGTATGAAAACACTATTTCATTTTGCTTATTTACAGGCCATCTCATGTCTATTCCCCGTCATGATCTTTGCGGCGCTTGCCCTATCAAAGACGGTGTCTATTCCTTTTCTTCACCGGTATGATTTCATTCTACTGCTTTGCATCGCAGCTCAGATCCTGATGCTGACGCTGCGGTTGGAGACTTGGGCGGAGCTAAAGGTCATTTGTCTATTTCATCTCATAGGAATCTGTTTAGAAGTGTATAAAGTACATATGGGCTCTTGGTCCTATCCAGAAGAAGCTTATACAAAAATATTTGGGGTTCCACTTTATAGCGGCTTTATGTATGCAAGTGTGGCTAGTTATATTTATCAGGCATTTTCACGACTTCATGTAAAAGTGGCCGACTGGCCTCATCCATTTCTTTCAATTGGCATCAGTTTGTGCATTTATCTCAATTTCTTTACGCATCACTGGCTCTATGATGTCAGGTGGTGGCTGACATGTCTGCTTGTTGTTGTGTTTCGGAAAACGTCGGTTTCGTTTCAGGTTGGTCCATCTTCCTTTCGAATGCCGCTTGTTGTTTCATTTCTCCTGATTGGCTTTTTTATTTGGATTGCCGAAAATGTCACCACCTTTTTAGGCGCATGGCAATATCCAAATCAGCAGCATGCTTGGTCCATTGTTCATCTAGGGAAAATTAGCTCATGGTTCTTACTCGTTGTGATCAGTATTGTGCTAGTGATCGAACAGCGTAAACAAAAAAACGTTCAGCCCATTTGACCTGGCTGAACGCTTTTTTTAATCTCGATCGACTTCCTTACGGAGATCATCTGCGACAAATTCTACATTCGTTCCAATAATAATTTGTACGGATGTTTTTCCAGAAGTCAGCACCCCTTTGGCACCTGCTTTTTTCAATGTAGCTTCATTTAATAAATTAGTATCCTCTACTGTTAAGCGAAGACGTGTGGCACAATGATCAATCGTGGTGATATTGTCTTTGCCGCCAAGCCCCTCTACGAGCACACTCGCTCCTCCTGCCGTCACCGCATCATCCGCTGTGATATCTTCCATGTCATCATCTTCCCTGCCTGGTGTTTTCAGCTTTAATAGTTTAATGAGGAAATAGAAAACGACAAAGTACACGACGCCATAAATGATTCCTACTACAAGAAGCAAGATCGGTTTTTGCGCAATACCGAAGCTTAAGACGTAATCAATCGCACCTGCTGAAAAGGCAAATCCGCTATGAATCCCAAGAGTGTTCACAATAAAAAGCGAAAGCCCCGTCAAAATAGCATGGACACCATATAAAAGGGGTGATAAAAACATAAAAGAAAATTCAATTGGTTCAGTGATCCCTGTTATAAATGATGTAAGTGCCATCCCAATCATCAGACCAGCTGTTGCTTTTCGTTTCTCAGGTTTTGCAGTTACAACCATGGCTAGACATGCCGCTGGCAGACCAAACATCATCACTGGGAAGAATCCGGTCATAAAGACACCCGCGCTTGGATCTCCTTTAAAGAATCGCGCTAAATCCCCTGTTGCCCCGCTGAATTCACCGAATTGAAACCAAAATAAGTTATTCAAGACATGGTGAAGTCCTAATGGAATGAGCAATCGGTTAAAGAAACCAAACAGCCCTGCACCTGTTGCACCTAGACTTAAAATCCATTCTCCTAAATCATTGATTACACTTTGAATCGGCGGCCATACATAACCGAAAACGGCTGCTAATAGAATGGTGAAAAGTGCGGTCATTATAGGCACAAGCCGCCTTCCGCTAAAGAAACCTAAGTATTCCGGCAGTTTCGTATCCTTAAATTTATTGTAAACATAACCTGCCAAAAGCCCGCATAAAATACCGCCCAATACCCCCATATTGTTGGTTGAGTTAATCGACGTTGTACCGGCTGACAAAATAAAATAAGAGATCGCTCCTGATAATGCCGCTGCCCCGTTCCCATCCTTTGAAATACCAATCGCTACACCCATTGCAAAAATTAAAGCCAAGTTCGCAAAAATTGCATTCCCTGCCGCATGAATAAACGGGATATTGAATACATCCTCCCGCCCAATGGCCAAAATAATCCCTGCTGCTGGAAGTACAGCGATTGGAAGCATAAATGATTTTCCTAGCTTTTGAAAAAACTGAAACACCATCTGATTTCCCCCCCTTTGTCATCATCATGACCAAATCATTCATGATGTTCATAAAAAATATATCATATGCACGTCTAGTTATCTATACCAATTTGTCCACATTCATTTGAATTCCGCTCTTTACTCTTTTTGCGTAAATTGTGGTAAGCTATTGAATAGAATGAAGATATAGAAAGCGGGAATGAACAGTGATTGTCAAACATGATCATGAGTTAGAAGCCTTAAAAAAAGTCGGCCGAATTGTCGCTTTGGCAAGAGAAGAAATGAAAAGCCAAGCGAAACCAGGCATGTCTACAAAAGAATTAGATTTGATTGGGAAAAAAATATTAGAAGAACATGGGGCCAATTCAGCACCTGAAAAGGAATATGACTTCCCTGGTACCACTTGTATCAGCGTGAATGATGAAGTTGCACACGGTATCCCTAGTGAAAAAACCATTTTACAAGAGGGCGACCTTGTGAACATTGATATCTCAGCAGAACTGGACGGCTATTATTCCGATACAGGCATTTCATTTGTTTTAGGTACAGGTGATGCTCGTCTTGAAGCATTATGTAAGTGTGCGGAAGATGCGTTCCTTGAAGGATTAAAGCATGCAAAAGCCGGTAAAAGACAAAACCAAATTGGCCGTGCGGTCTACAATACAGCGAAAGAACAAGGATTTACCGTCATTAAAAACCTGACAGGACACGGCATTGGGAAGAATCTGCATGAAGCACCTAACCATATCTTGAACTACTATGATCCATTCGATAATGCTTTGTTTAAAAATGGCACAGTCATTGCCTTTGAACCTTTCATTTCAACAAATGCTGAATCGATTTATCAGGCTGATGATGGCTGGACATTTAAAACACCAGATAAAAGTCTAGTCGCACAGATTGAACATACGATTGTGATCACTAAAGACGAACCGATTATTTTAACAAAGCTGTAAGCAGCGGGTCCCCTCCTTCACTGGAGGGGATTTTTTCATGCCCGTTTCACGAATCTGTCACGACTAAACAAAAAAGCCTGTGGTAAAATAGGCAAAGATATGCGAAAGGGGTCTTATTTAATATGTGGTTCATCATCATAGGTGTTATCTTTTTCATCGAAAGTATTATCTTAACGGTTGTAGGGATTAAGAAAAAACAATCCATGATGACCTATCTTGGTGTTATCATCATGATTATGACGGTCGGCATGATCCTCGTTACCCTCAACCCGCCAAATTCATAAATCAATATTTCCAGCATATACATAGATCATAGGCAGATAGAATCAGTTTTCATTTCTTGACACCTGCACGCTTTTCACGTTCTTTTTTGAGATGTTACAATGCAGGCAGTTTCAATTGAAAGGAGTTTTCTATCATGCATTATGGTAGCAAAGGCTGGTATGTCGAAGAATTAAAGAAGCTTGGTGTGACCAAGCATGAAGGAAGAAAGCTTCAAAGCTTAAAAACATATTTCCTTGCAAATCTTCTTGAGCAAAAGAAACGCAGCTCATAAGCGCTGAAAAGCCGTACATCTTAAGCTGATGTACGGCTTTTTTTAAATGTGCTGAATTCGTTTTTCTAAAGACTTCCTGACCACATCTGCTAAGGCATCTACTTCAAGAACGGCTTTCAGTCTCTCTGGACTTGTTTGACGATATTTGACTTCATTGACTTCATGGACCGTAATCTGATGGGACGCTTTTTCTACTAGTACAAGCGCAGCATCAGGCGGCACCATGCCTTCTTTCAGTACACGTAAATAAAAGCCTGTATACCCTGTTTTCTGCACTTCCTTTACAAGCTTCATGTTGCCATGCTTAAGAGACAATTTCACACAAGGCTGTCTTGGCTGGCTCACCTCAACAAATGCATCTCCAAGCTGAAACACATCGCCAATATGCACATTCGTTTCGACTAGCTGGCGTACTGTTACATTCTCGCCAAAGGCAGCTTCCTGTAATGGAACCCCTAAAAATTGTTCAAAGTGAGCATAATGATCATACGGAAAGACGCAGACGGCTTTATCATAACCCCCATGATGAACCAAATCCCCCTGACCATCTCCTTCAAAATTGACCTGACTTAAATACACTGGCTCATGAATGCGCCTTTTGTTGATGGCTGTTTTAATTTCTTTTCCATTCGCATAGGTGATGATAGGTTGTCCCACTTGGATTCCTTCTATGTCGTATCTCTTTTGTTCCACGATGGACATCTCCTTTGGTTGTCTACTGGCCTTTATTTTACATCGTTTGACAAACAAATCATAGTCGAGGCGTGAAGATCAGATACAGGCTATGGTACGATGTGAAAAAAGGAGAGATGACCATGATTCATTATCACGCCATTGTAAAAGGACGTGTGCAAGGAGTCGGCTTTCGTTATTTTGTTCAGGGAGAAGCCGTCAATCGTGGAATGAAAGGCTGGGTACGCAACACAGATGAAGGTCATGTCGAGTTAAAAGTAGAGGGTGAACAGCAGAAAGTGATTGATTTCTTAGAGACTGTCCGGAAAGGAAGTCCTTTTTCAAAAGTCACCGACATGCAAATGGAGCCGCTCACCGAGCTTGCTCATTATCAAGATTTTCGAATACGGTCATAAAAAAACCTAGCTCTCGCTAGGCTTTTTCTGTCCCGTGATAGGGCTTGTCCTGATAAAAATAGTTTGGTTTCACAATGGTATTGTCGTAATGCTTGTGGAATATGTGGGTAGCAGCTGGTGATACTGGCGGAATCAGCCATGTCCAGTCCCCAGTCAGCTTGCGGTCAGCCTTTTCTTCCTGCTTTTCAAACTGCTTGAATTGATGTGCTGCTGTATGATGATCAACAATGGACACCCCTGCTTCACGATAAGAATGGAGAACCGCCACATTCAATTCGACAATGGCTTTATCCTTCCAAAGGGACGCATTCTTGGTTGTGTCCAGTCCTAAAAGAGAAGCGACTTTTTTCAGCATATTGTAGCGGTTTTCATCCGCTAGGTTGCGTGCGCCAATTTCTGTGCCCATATACCAGCCATTAAACGGTGCAGCATTGTAATGAATACCGCCAATCTCTAATTTCATATCAGCAATAATCGGAACCGCATACCATTTTAGTCCCAAATCACGGAATCCATCATATTCAGGATGGGTGATCTCTACCTCTTGGACGATTTCTTTCGGAAGCTCATACAGAACAGGCGGCTGACCTTTTAGCTGAAACATGAGAGGCAAAATATCAAAATGTGTGCCTTCTCCTTCCCAGCCATGGGCTTGACATAATTTTGTTAATTCAAGAGATGCCTCGTCGCCGATGATGCCATATTCCGACTCATAGCCTGCATAACGAACGAGCTGATGATTATAAATGACGACTTCCTTCTGTCTGTTTTTCTCTGGGGGAAAGATCGTAATGGACGGTTTGATTTTCCCGCCATTTGTCGCATACTCAATATGATGAAAGAGCGCCTCCTTCACCTCATCCTCTGTCTTTACATGCCGGCAGTCATGCACTTGCAGGGTCGACCAAAACAAACGGCCAATGCAGCGGTTACTGTTGCGCCATGCCATTTTCGCCCCGTGAGCTAATTCCTCTAGCGTATGCGTATAAATTCCTTCAGACTCAATTTCTTTTTTTATTTCATGCAGACGTGCTGCTTTCTCTTCATTTGACTTGTTTAATTCTTCATAGCATACAGAAATAAAAGCTTCTGCTTCATTCCACAACGCTTCTTGATTACTCAAACATACTCGCCTCACTTTAATACGAATATATCCATTGTAGCGGTTTCTATTGATAAATTCACTCGTTTCAAACCATTTTTTATCATATCATCCGACCATTGTCCTTAGACCATAGATGAATCAATACGTTTAAGGGTCTTTTGGAGCCAGCGGACATAGCCTTTTTCCCTTTCGATTGCCCTTGTCAGCACTAAGTAATGCCCAAATTGCGCTGAATGCAGTTGTTCAGCAGAAGGGTCTTCCTCTGTCAAAGCGTGCAGCTTTTGTTCCAGCACATCTACTTTCTTGGTGCGCTCTATTAGTTGATAGGCAAACAGGTCAGCCGCTTCTTTTTTGTCCATGGAGGAGATGAAAAATGTTTTGAGCATGAATTCATCCTTTGTTGTTTCCGGAATCGGATCTTTTGTTCTTAACCACTGACGCAATTCTTCTTTTCCTGCCGCTGTGATTTGATAGACCTTCTTCTCCAGCTTTTTTCCTTGTATGTGAATATCAAATTCAATAAACCCTTCCTCTGTTAGACGCTTCAGCTCAGGGTAAATTTGACTGTGCTTCGCACTCCAAAACTGTCCAAGGGAATCCTTAAAATGTTTCGTGATATCGTATCCCGTCAGCTCACGCTGATCCAGCAAGCCAAGAATGGCATATTTTAGTACTCTCATGATGTGCCTCCAACGCTTATTCTTTGACAATAGTATACCATAGACTTTAAAATAAACATGTAAATCACAACATGTTTGAAAAAACATCATTCTAATGAAAGAAGGAATAAACATGGATCAATTCGTTGGACTTCATATGATTTATACGTATGAAAATGGCTGGGAATATGAGATTTACATTAAAAACGATCACACCATTGATTACCGCATTCATAGCGGAATGGTTGGAGGACGCTGGGTCCGTGATCAAGAAGTAAATATTGTGAAGCTGACAAAAGGCGTATACAAAGTCTCTTGGACAGAACCAACTGGGACAGACGTCTCTCTGAACTTTATGCCTGAGGAAAAACGCATGCATGGCGTCATCTTCTTCCCTAAATGGGTGCATGAACGTCCAGATATCACAGTTTGCTATCAAAATGACTACATCGATCTCATGAAAGAATCTCGTGAAAAATACGAAACCTATCCGAAATATGTTGTCCCAGAATTTGCGGACATTACGTATATCCATCATGCAGGTGTGAATGACGAAACCATTATTGCAGAAGCACCATATGAAGGCATGACAGATGAAATAAGAGCTGGACGAAAATAAAAAAAGCGGCACGCCTAGTGCCGCTTTAGATTGTTGACAAAGGGCTAAAATGATCTTTATTTTAGCCCTTTTTTATTGAATACCTAACGTCTTTTGAGGAAGCACGAAACGATAGACTGGCAGTTCATCCCCTGTTTTTGAAGCAATAAACCCTGATGACATATAGCTGTCCTTTGATTCTGGTTCAAGGGCAAGTGAGAGCAAATTGGTTTGCGGCTGTGCCGTGACATATACCTTTGTTCCTTTTGGCAGCTGACGTTTCTTGTCAACGAGTTTTGTTTCAAGCTGAATATCTGTTTTGCTCTTTTCTTCTCGCTTTGTCACCTGATAGGCTTGTACCGGCACTTTCATGCCAGCCGGCAATGTGACACTTTTTAATCCTAATGTTCTGAGTTTCCTCTCTACTCCTTCATGCCCCGGAAGAATGAGATAAGCTGTCGGCCGTTCTCTTGTTAAGACGGGCACAGCATCGCTCGCACTGTGAAAGCGTACAGGAACTTGAGTCGTTTGTCCTTTCTCAATATCGACCATTTCCAGCGAGTCATTGACAGGTGCTTGGAAATCGTCTTGAATGACCACCTGATCATCATCATTTGGCTGCAGTCCTTTTTTGACCAGCTTCAGCCGCTCCGTCACCATTTGCTGCTTCACCTGTTTGGCATGTTTCACCGTGGTCTCAATGATTTTTTCATGGGTGGCTACTTGTGCAGCGACGCGGCGGGCAAAATCCTCTCTTCCAATCCCAATCCCTCTGCTTTCTACAAGAAATGACAGGGCTGGCGAAAGTGCAAGGGCATTACGGCCAATTCGCGCATCCGTTCCACCTTCATAGATGTCGATCTTTCCATCCTTTCCTCTTGTGTTTGTATAATACAAATCGTTATAAAATCCTTTATTCGTCAGCGTTTCACGAACTCCGTTTACATACAACTCATTTGATGTCAGCCGGATGCTTTCTGGAATATTTAGATTCTTCCCTGAAAGAATAAGCAAATCATGATATTTGAGAGCGCCTGATGAACCGATATCTTCAAACTGCTTTTGACCCACATCGTATTCATGGGCATCAATGACCACTTCTGGCGCATACCGATTAAATTCTTGATGCAGGGCTGTCAGTTCTGGAGATTCTAATGTCATATGATCACGGTTTCCGTCTAATCCGTTTGCCAGTCTGCGGTCAAACGCATAAGAACCATCAGGATTGATTCTTGGGACAATGATGATATTGACATGATTGAGTATACGCTCTCCTTCTTCACCTGCTAATCGTTTTGCAATGACGAGAGCAGATTCACCGGAGGCTGGTTCATTTCCATGTATTTGTGCTTGCAGCCAGATGGTTGGCTTTTTTGAAAGTGGCGTGATGGAGCGATCCTTTGTAAAGTACAGGGCCGGAATGGATCTACCTTCAATGGATGTTCCAATCTGTTTCTGCGTGGCGTAAGGACTTTTGCGGACAATGTCTCGTAAGAAAGCTTGAAGCTCTTCTTGTGTCGTAAATGCTTCTTCTTTTTTCTGAAAGGCAGGGGTATCAAACGTCTCGTCAGGCTTAGGGTATAGCTTTTTCACTGAAGCCGGTTGTTCATAACTCTTTCCATAATAAGGGGTTTCTGCATGAGCTGAAGCTGGGCTCACCATCGACAAACTGCCTGCCAAGAGGCATGCAGCAGCAAAAAGAATCGTGCCTTTTCGTTTGGACATGCTATCCTCTCCCTTCGTTGATTTGCATTATAAAGAAAAAAACAGAAAAAGTGTCAGTATTTTTCAAAAATAAATCTTTTGGAGGAACAGGCATGTCTTTGTCTAGGGCAAATGAATGGAGCCTGCCCGGCAATATGACCTAAAAAAAGTGCCTGCCCACAGCAGACACTTTTTTATTTACCAGATGGAAATGGCCCCAATGAGAACCGCCATGACGGTCATAGCGACGACTGCCAGCACAGCCCATTTCATCCCAAATTTCTGATGCTGATCCAGTGATACGCCAACAAGTCCAACAAGTAAATGAGTTGATGGAACAAGTGGACTTAACATATGAATCGGCTGACCAATAATAGAGGCTCTGGCAATCTCAATTTTATCGACACCGTATGCTGCCGCTGTTTCTGATAGGATCGGCAGTACGCCATAAAAGTATGCATCATTCGGCATAAAGAAAGTAAAGATCCCGCTTGTTAATGCGACAATGACTGGAATAAAGCCGCCAAGCTGCTCTGGAATTGCAGATACAATCGAAATCGCCATTTCATCGACCATTTTCGTTCCAGTTAGAATACCTGTAAAAACACCTGCCGCAAAAATCATCGAAGCAATGGCTAAAACGTTTGTTGAGTGAGCGGCAATTCGCTCACGCTGCTGCTCCAAGTTCGGATAGTTCACGATGATCGCCACACAGAAAGCAAGAACAAATAGAACAGTTAAGCTGACTTTACCTGATACAAGCAGCAGCACCAATAACAAAGTCAGCGCCAGGTTAAACCACCAAAGCTTCGGCCGTTTGATGTCATCTTGCAGTGCCGCTGCCATTTCATTTGCATGAATCGGCTGTTCAAGTTCAATCACACCAAGGCGTTTTCTTTCGGCTTTTCCAAGAAAATAAGCAACAATAATCATACTGAGAACCCCTGCACCAATGACTGGAATCATCGGTCCAAATAAAAGTGAAGGATCAACGCCAAGTGCACTCGCCGCTCTAGGTGTAGCTCCTCCCCATGGAATTGTATTCATAATTCCCATGCCAACCCCGGCAATACCCGCTAAAATAATTGGACGGATGCCAAGCAGCGTAAATAGTGGAAGCATCGCTGTTGTTGTAATCATATACGTTGTCGTTCCATCACCATCAAGTGCAACAAGCATCGTCAGGACAGCTGTTCCGACCACGATTTTTAATGGATCGCCTTTAACGATTTTTAAAATTTTCGCCACCATTGGGTCAAATAAACCCGCATCAATCATAATGCCAAAGTACAAAATCGCAAACATGATCATGACCGCTGTTGGTGCGACTTGCTGCACGCCTTTGACAATCATGTCTGAAATTTCAGTAAAATGAAAACCTGCAATAAGAGCAAATGCAATTGGTGTTAACACCAATGCCGTTAAAACAGACATACGTTTCGTCATAATCAAAACCATAAATACAATCATCATAAGAAATCCTAAGATTGCTAACATATTGTTCACCCCTTATGTTGTATACGCTTTCATTAATGTGTTGGTATCCCATTTCCAACCCTTTTTGTCATCATATCTGAGGTGAGAATTGAAGTAAATATTATGAATTTTAATTCTTTTTCGGTCGATAAATGCTTTTTGTTCATTTTGTTCAAACATTGGGCTTTTTCATTCCATGAAAAAAACAAAGGGTTTATTTTAGCCCTTTGTCTTCTTTTCAGCGTGATAGAAAACCTTCGAAGTCTAGGAAGGATGAGTACCGAAGCGGAGCGAATATGAGATTCGTGAGCACCGGCACGCAGGAATGACAACAAATGCAAGGGTTTGGCTACACGCTGGAAGCGGTCTCACTCGACCGCTTGTTCTCCTTGTATCAATTGCTCATATTGCCTTAATTGATCTTCCATAAAGATCTTTGCCTCTTTGCTGTTCATATAACGACTTGTCCAACCCTTTTGCTTTAATCGCTTTTTCCAAGACTTCGTTTCCGTCATTTTTTGAAGAAGCTGATCCCATTCACGAATGTCATGCTGACTCATTTGTTTAGGGCCCATCACACCGCGCCAATGGGAGAAGATGAGTGGAATACCCTGCTCTTTCCATGTCGGCACATCTTCAAATCCATCTAAACGCTGGCTGGTTGTCGTCGCTACGAGCTTCAGCCTCTTTTTTTCATAATCATGACGAACCTCTGTAATGGTAGTCGTTGCTGCATCCACTTCATGGTTGATGAGCGCCTGAAATAAATCATCTGCACTGTCAAATTTCAAAAATTGAATGCGATAGGGATCAATCCCTGCCATTTCTGCTGCCCGGGCGAATGAGATTTGATCATCATTTCCAAAGTCAGGGGCAAACCCAATTTTTAAGGAATCTGGTTTTTTCTTGAGGGCGTGTAACAGCTCCTTCCCATTTGCAAAAGGAGAATCCATCGGGACTGCGACGACCTGCCACTCTTCTGCAAGGATTGCCAGCGGTGTCACATCATTCATCGTCACGTTACTGCTGCCAAGTAAATTACGGCTTAACAATAAGCTTGAATTTAAACTAATATAGTTGGCTTCTCGCTCCATCATGTAGGTCCATCCTTTATCCACCGTTCCGCCTCTTTGATAAAGAATGTTCACAGGCCGGTTCACCAGTTTCTCTTGTTCAAGCACTGATTTCATCACCTGAGCCGTTTGGTCAAATCCTCCATCTGGTACACCCGACACCACAATATATAAGGAGCTTTGCTGCAGGAAAGAGTCTCCGGCTTTTTTTTCATTAAAGGTGAGTGTCATACAAAGGCAGAGCACGATCACAAAAAGTATTCCTTTTTTCATCTTTTAAGACTCCGCTTGTTTGGCAGGGTAATATTTACGTTCAGGTCTGCCAATGATTCCGTATGCAAGCTCTGCCCGGCATTCCCCTGTTGTCACGAGATACTCTACGTACCGTCTCGCAGTTGTACGTGATGCGCCCATCTTTTCCCCGAGTTCTTCTGCTGTAATTCCGCTATTCTCTGATGCCATCAATGTTTTCACTTTGTCCAAGGTCAGTGAATTGATGCCTGTGGGGAGATCTCTGTCATCCCTTTGTTTTGGCTCTTCCTGCATCTGTCCAAAAAACAGATCGATCATCGTTTGATTGACTTCATCCTTTGAATTGATGATGTCTTTCTTCTCTTTATATTCGGTTAAAACTTGTGCAAACTTTTGTGCCGTCACCGGTTTGATTAAATAATGAACCACTCCGTAATGAAGCGCATCTCTTAAAAGCGTCGTTTCCGTTGCAGCCGTGATAATGATCACATCTACTTCAGGACAGCGTTCTCTTAAAAGCGGCAGCAAGTTTGTGCCGAGTTCATCAGGCATATACACATCAAGCAAAATGAGGTCAACTTGTTCCCTTTGGAGCGCCTCCCACATATCCTTTGCACTCTTTGCCTTTCCAGCGACCTTAAATCCTTCTATCTTTTGTATATAAGATTCATGAATGGCAGCGATTCGAAAATCATCCTCCGCAATGAGTACCTTAATCACCATCTATTCCCCCTTTGTGCCTTTCGGTATGTATACAGTGAAGATGGCACCGCCTTCTTTTTGGTTCGCAACTTCAATCCAGCCCCCAAGCTCGTCCAATACTTCTTTCACATTCGCAAGCCCATAGCCTCGTCCTTCTCCCTTTGACGAATGGCCTCTTGTGAAAATCTGTGACAGTTCCTCTTCATTCACTCCATCACCTGAATCTGACACTTCTATGATAATATCAAACCCAATATCTGTGATGAATAGGTCTACCTCGCGCTTCTCCTTATTTAATACAGCTTCAAAAGCATTATCTACGAGATTGCCAATGATGGTGATAAAGTGAGATAGACTTAAATGAGCTGGAAGCGGCTCAAGTGAGCTATTTTCATCAATGTGGAAATGGACTTTCTTCTCTGATGCTTTCCCTAACTTGCCAAGTAAGATGGCTTGTATTTTAGGAGACCGAATCTGCTTCATGAGTAAATCGTGCTGACGGTTTTGCAGATGATATTCTTCTTTAATTAGGTCGATGGCTTCATCGACTTGATTCAGCTCAAGCAGGCCTAAGATAGCGTACAGCTTATTTGAGAATTCGTGCGTTTGTGCCCTTAGGTCTTCTGAATATTGGCTGACCTCTGTTAATGTATCCAGCAGCTTCGTCAGCTCTGTCTTCTCTCTGAAGCTCACAATCCCTCCGAATACTCGATGATCCTGCATTACTTTTTTCACATTTAAGACATAGGTTTTATCATTGACGACGGTTTCGATGTTAGGTTCAATCGTCTCTGCCTTTAAATAGAGAAGAAGTTTGGCATTTGGCAAGACTTGATCAATATGAAGTGGCAGCTTTGATGAGACGCGCAGCATGTGCTCAGCTGATGTATTCATCATCGTAATCGCGCCTTTCTGGTCAAACGCAATGATCCCTTCTTTTATAGCGAGCAGCATCGCTTCTCTTTCTCGATACAACGAAGCTATTTCATGCGGCTCAAGCCCTAATGTATCTTTGCGAATACTCTTCGTTAAAAAAATCGCACCGAATATGCCAGGCAAAAGCACGAGAAGTGCAATATAGCTAAGCTTGAATAGCTGATGAGCTGTCGCTTGATCAATTTCCTTTTTTAAAAATTCGACGGTGACTGTGCCGATAATTTCTTCATGCCCTTCTGTTTCTTTCATAATGGGTGCACTGCCTCTGACAACGGTTTCACCATTAGAATCATCAGTTGATATGGAAGTTCCTCCAAATAAGAGGGTACTTCTTCCTTCCGATACACTGATGGTTTTTCCTACGTCCTCATGATTCGTATGAACAAGGACCTTTCCTTTTCGATTGGTAATGAAGATGGCATGTGCTCTTACTTGCTCCTTCATTTGCTCAAGCACTGCCTGTTCTTCATTTTGGGACGCTGATAGAGCCACCGATGCTTTAATGGGCGGCATATATGATATCGTTCTAGCGGTCTGCACCGCCAGCTGTTCAGCTTGTCCCTGCCTTTCTGATGTCTGCAGAAAACCAAAACAAATGGTTAATAACGCAATGACAACAAGCAAAAGCCCGATAATTAACCCCAAAATTTTCGTTTGTAAAGTCACTTTCCTTTTGCCCATCCTCACCGCTACAACCCCTAATTCAGTAGATTCACCCGAATAGACTCTAAGAAAATGATATCATTTTTTCTGACTAAGTTAAGAGAAAATTATTTCAAACAAAAAAGGACGACTCAGGCATCGAGTCGTCCCTGTATGCCTATTACGTGATTGATAAACCCGCACTCGCATAGCCTGCTACGGTATTCACTAAGGAAAGACCTGTAGCTGATGCGGAGAATACAACAAGCAATCGTGTTTCCGGTGTGACTGGTACATTTAGACCAGTCGCAATACCATTTGCGATCGCACCCAGCGTTAAAACACCGGTTAAAGCTGGTGCTAAAGTGACACTCGCTACTTGAGTGAAACTGTTATTTGGTGTCGGTGAAGCAAACAAACTAGCTGTGACCGTAATACTTGTGCCAAGCAAAGAAAGAGCAGCTGTCGTACTGAAATAGCCAGCAAATGATGTGATTGTTCCGGCTCTAGGAACTGAGAACGCCATGTTGAGTAAAGTGCCTGCAGCGCCGGTTAAATCAATCACTCCGCCTAAAATACTGACACCTGTCGCTGAGTTACCAAATCCGATCAAGCTGGATGTTCCAACAAGACCGCCTGCAATTGTTGTCAGGACAGCAGGTGTACCTGAAGCAAACGGAATGATCGCACTCGATCCTGTCACACCTGTTGGACCTGTAGCGCCGGTGGCTCCCGTGGCGCCTGTCGCTCCAGTCACTCCTGTCACTCCCGTGGCTCCCGATAAACCTGTAATACCCGTTACACCTGTCACTCCGGTTGCTCCGGTCGCTCCTGTGACCCCTGTGGCTCCGGTTAATCCAGTTGCTCCGGTCGCTCCTGTTTCTCCCGTGGCTCCGGTTAATCCAGTTGCTCCGGTCGCTCCTGTTTCTCCCGTGGCTCCGGTTAATCCAGTTGCTCCGGTCACTCCTGTTTCTCCCGTGGCTCCGGTTAATCCAGTTGCTCCGGTCACTCCTGTGACTCCGGTGACTCCAGTTGCTCCGGTCACTCCTGTTTCTCCCGTGGCTCCAGTTAATCCAGTTGCTCCGGTGGCTCCGGTAACACCTGTTTCTCCCGTGGCTCCGGTTAATCCAGTTGCTCCGGTAACGCCTGTTTCCCCCGTTGCCCCTGTAACTCCTGTCGCTCCTGTACCGGTTGCACCCGTAACGCCTGTCGCGCCTGCGGCTGCTAATAACGTATAATCTGGTGACGTATCTGGTGTACCTGTTGGCGGTGCCGTGTTCACAATATAGGTTCCACCTTCATACGTGACCACTTGACCTACTGGATATGTCGGGGCTGCCGCTGGATCAAATGCTACGGCTCCGCCTAAACCGATCCCCGTGGCGCCGGTCACACCGGTAGCTCCTGTACCTCCGGTTGCCCCAGTTACCCCAGTTGCTCCCGTGACGCCTGTCGCGCCTGCGGCTGCTAATAACGTATAATCTGGTGATGTATCTGGTGTGCCTGTTGGTGGTGCTGTATTCACGATATAGGTTCCACCTTCATACGTGACCACTTGACCTACTGGATACGTTGGGGCTGCCGCTGGATCAAACGCCGTGACTCCGGCTAAGCCGACTCCCGTCGCTCCTGTGATCCCTGTTGCACCTGTGACACCGGTGGCTCCGGTTGGGCCAATTTCTCCCGTCGCTCCTGTGACGCCAGTAGCTCCGGTTGGACCAATTTCCCCCGTCGCTCCTGTGAGACCGATTGCTCCTGTTGCTCCCGTGACGCCGGTGGCTCCGGTTGGACCAATTTCTCCTGTTGCTCCTGTGACGCCAGTAACTCCAGTTGGACCAATTTCTCCCGTTGGTCCTGTAACGCCTGTTGCTCCCGTCGCTCCTGTACCGGTTGCACCTGTAACGCCTGTCGCGCCTGCGGCTGCTAATAACGTATAATCTGGTGATGTATCTGGTGTGCCTGTTGGTGGTGCTGTGTTCACGATATAGGTTCCACCTTCATACGTGACCACTTGACCTACTGGATACGTTGGGGCTGCCGCTGGATCAAACGCCGTGACTCCGGCTAAGCCGACTCCTGTCGCTCCTGTGATCCCTGTTGCACCTGTTGCACCCGTATCACCAGTTACCCCAGTTGCACCTGTGACACCGGTAGCTCCTGTTGCGCCGGTGGCTCCCGTTGCTCCTGTGCCAGTAGCTCCGGTTGGGCCAATTTCTCCCGTCGCTCCCGTAACACCAGTGGCTCCGGTTGGGCCAATTTCTCCCGTCGCTCCCGTGACGCCGGTTGCACCGGTTGGACCAATTTCTCCTGTTGCACCCATGACGCCGGTGGCTCCCGTTGCTCCTGTTGCACCCGTACCGGTAGCGCCTGTAACACCAGTCGCGCCTGCGGCTGCTAATAACGTATAATCTGGTGATGTATCTGGTGCACCTGTTGGTGATGCTGTATTCACAAGATACGTTCCACCTTCATATGTCACCACTTGCCCCAATGGGTATCCTGGCGCTGCTGCAGCATCATACGGTACGACTCCCGTTAAACCCACACCGGTGGCGCCTGTGGCTCCAGTTGGCCCTGGTTCTCCTGTGACACCTGTTGGCCCTGTACCTGTTTCCCCCGCTGCGGCTAATAATGTATAATCTGCCGACGTATCCGGCGTACCTAATGGCGGTGCTGAATTGACCACGTACGTACTGCCATCGTATGTCACCACTTGACCTACTGGGAAGGTAGGTGCTACTGCTGGATCAAATGCCAAGATACCTGTTAAACCTACGCCTGTTGGACCGATTGGACCTGCTGGGCCTGCCGGACCCGCTGGACCCACTGCACCCGCCGGACCTGCTGGGCCTCTTCTTCCTCTCCCGCCTGGCGGACCTTGAATCACACAAACACAAGGATCTTTTCCGCAGCAAGGATTTTTCACTGGTTTCCTTGGCTTTTCTGCTATCCCTTTCTTACAACTATCACATTCCCAGCCATCGTCCTTGTACGCATCATACCAGCTTCCTTTTTGGTAGTGGTCTGTTGAATGAGTTGGATATGTCTTACCACATTGCCTACATCTTTTCATGGAATCACCCCCATCCATCGTATTCATCATGACTGGGATAGGTGTATGTACACTTTTATTTTTTTAAAATAATCAAAAGACCTTGCACTTTATGCACAAGGTCCTTCTTTCATTAAAGTCTCATCGTCATTTTTAAATCTTTTCCTACCATACTATAATCCATATCTACCGGCCGGATGGCTTCTTTTAATGATTTCGTACCTTCTCCTTCAAAAAAAGTAGGTGCATCTTTCCCTCCAATTAATAATGGTGCCATATAAATAATGACTTCGTTCACAAGGGACGCTTCTAAAAAGGATGCGCTCACACTGCCTCCCGCCTCTACAAGCACCGACATCACAGAGCGTCTTTTCAGCATACGTAACACCGCATGAAGATCTGTCCGATTTTCTCCGCTTGTGACAAATACTTGATGTCCTTTTTGCACCAGTTGATGGTATTTTTTTTGATCATACTTGTTTGAGGTACAAATGATGGTTTCTGCCATATGATCATTTAAACATTTCGCATGAAGCGGAATCCTTAATGTGGAATCTAAAATAACACGAATAGGCTGTGTCACGATTGAATCTTTCACAATAAGGCCTGCATCATCTTGAATAATGGTTTCGACGCCTGTTATCACAGCATCTGCTTCTTGACGTAATTGCTGCACTTCATTCCTTGCTTCTGTCCCTGTAATCCATTTGCTTTCTTGATGAGCTGTTGCAATTTTCCCGTCTAATGAAATGGCTGTTTTTAATATGACATACGGAAGGTCTGATTGTATCGAATGAAAAAAAGGAAGATTTAAGCTGTCCGCTTCCCGCTTACATACCCCTTCTTCTACTTCTATCCCTGCTTGTTTCAACATCGTGACCCCTTTACCTGCTACAAGTGGATTTGGGTCCCCAGTGGCAATGACCACCCGTTTCACCCCGCTCTTTATAATGGCTTCTGAGCAAGGACCTGTTTTTCCTTGATGCGAACAAGGTTCGAGCGTCACATACATATGAGCCCCCTTCGCCTTATCCCCTGCCATTTGCAGCGCATGAATTTCAGCATGCGGCTCGCCCGCCTTCATGTGAGCACCAATTCCAACGATCTCACCTTTTTTGACTACCACTGCCCCGACAAGCGGATTTGGCGAGGTTTGTCCTTTCATGGCCTTTGCGTTGGCAATCGCTAGCTTCATATAAAAAACATCGTCTTTCATGTAAGTCTCCTTTCCTCTCTTTCAAGGGAAAGAACTCCTTCAGGGAATGAAGGAGTTCTATTCTCATGTGCTATATTTTTTCCATCCGTTTCTTTTCAGATCGATCATAGTAAGGCAAGGAATAAAAAAGTTTATAAGATGCTCGTTGTTTACAAAAACAGCATTTGCGACATTCATATTTATTAATGAGGAGCACATGCGGACAATTGAGTACAGACAGACCTTTTTTCATATGTTCCTTGCAAACACTTATCATGAGAATCCCCCGCTTACATTCTTCTTCTTAATGAGAGATTACTTCTTTCGGAAATTGGTCAAATAAGCGTAGTACTTCGGTATGCGTCCCATCTTCTCGAACGTGATAAATCCCGCCGTCATATGAGCTTGCATATACATCATTGCCTAATTGTCTAATGGCACTAATCCCATTTAGGGCAATTCTAATTGGGCCGGTGTTGACACCCAGCTCTGGATTCCACACAACGATATAGCCCCAATAATCACCGCTTACAATATAGCCTGAGTCTGTGACTGTGACCGATTTAATCGAATACTGGTGTTCGTTATGCTGGTCTAAAATTCTTCCTGTATGCAAATCAAACAATCTCACATTCTTGTCGCGGCTGACAATGGCGATACGGTCTCGTTTACTATCAATAAAGACATCATTTAACAGCTCTGTCGCACCAATGTACTCCGCTTTTAAGGACAAACTCTTTTTATCTAAAAGACAGATGGTTCCTTCAACTGCTGCTGTGATGATAAGATCTCCTTCTACCTTTAATGCTTTGACCGCACAATCGTGTGCTTTGGAACGGCCGATTTCCTTTAAGTGTTCTGTCGAAATGACATGGACATAACCGCCGTAAGTTCCAATATAAAATTGACGATCCTCCTCGTGGAAATACACGCTGTTGACCGGACCTGTGTTAAGATCAAACGAAACCATTTGCTGTAATGACTCATGAACAATATGCACTTGACTTGCATGGTCTCCCCACGCATAATAGCTTCCATCCCGTGCAACAGCTACTCCATTTGTTAAAACGCCCGTCGATTTGGCAATTTCAATCCCATTTTTTCTGAATTTTCCATCATCTGATGCGGTAATAATATCACCTGCATCAGTAAGCGCAATATCATTGATAGATGGCGTCGCCATTTCGATCTCATCTGATATGACTTTGCCCTTTTCGATCGACCATTCACAATATGTTTTTCCAAAGCTAGCTCCTAGTATTGACTTCTCATCCTCTGTCCAGACAAGCGAGCGCTCCCACTGATATTTATGAGGCAGCAGCGTATCGACTAAATCACCTGTTTCATAATTCCACAGCTTAATTAAATGGTCGTAGCCTGCTGTCAGCAAGTAATTGCCGCTTGGAGAAAAATTCACGCGCTTGACGCCCTGTAAATGGGCTTTGATGATTTTCTTCTCCTGTAAAGTAGCTGCATCGTAAATAATAACGGTGCCATCATCTCTGCCAAGTGCGAATACTTCTTTTTGATTGCTGCCGCTGATCGTATCCAGCTCATAATCAAACGGGCCGATTTCCCCTACAATTTCTCCGGTTTCATACAGCCATACAAGGACATATCCATCATCACCTGTTGTATAAGCTTTATCACCATGTATCCATACAGCTAATACATCCTTGCTATGGCCATGGAATTCTCTTAAAATAGCGCCCGTTTCGATATCCCAGACTAAGCATCTTCTATCTCTGGACACGGATACAAGCAAAGTATCCTGCTTCGCAAAAGCGACGGCTTCTACATCATCTGCATGACCAAACAACGTGCGGATTCGGGTATTTGTGCCTGTATCATATAATTGAATGGTATAGTCTGACGATGCACTCGCTAAATACTTTCCGTTTTCAGAAAGAGATATGGAGTTAATGATATGCTCGTGACTACCAATAAACGTTCCTTCTCCCGTCGCCCGGTTCCACTGATAAATACAGCGGTCATAACCGCCAGTGTAAACAATTTGGTCGTGCTGAGTTGATAAAACAGATGTAATTGGTCCTCTATGCATAGTTTTACACTCCCACCTTTATATGTTGTTTTTGACGAGTCACTAAACGAAAACCAGTAAATCGAAAAACAGGATCTGGGTGCTTCCCGTGTCTTCTTGCGACTCTGCATAAATCTCCGCCTCTTGCGAAAGAGCCGCCTTTTAAAATGTAGTAATCACTTCCGAGTGTTTCCGTTAAATCATCGACGACCTCGATGCCGCCTTCATATACGTGATATCTGGTGTTGACCCATTCCTCGACGTTGCCCCCCATATCATAAAGACCAAATAAAGATCGGCCCTTTTCGTAATGACGGACAGGCGTCGTTTTTTCAATATTTGATTCGTGCGTATTGCAGTAAGAAGGATCAAACTCATCTCCCCACGGGTATTGATTTCTCGTGTTTCCCCGGGCAGCATACTCCCATTCTTCTTCAGTAGGAATCGAAACATCAATCCCAAGTTTCCCGCTCAGCCACTGACAGAACGAGAAAGCATCCTCAATGTCCATGCCCCAAGCTGGATGATCTTTTCCCCCGCCAAGCTCTTCGTTCGTTAAACTCTCTGGGTATGTCTGGCCTGTTTCATCACAATAGCTTTGATACAATTCATTGCTGACGACCGTATCTGAGATAAAAAATTCGTTAATATACGGCTGATAGGATGGAAATTCTTTGTACAGCCATTTTTGAAACTTTTTCTCACGGCCGTAGGTTGGATTGAGCAGCTTGTCCTTCCAGAATTCTGCTGCCTTTTTCATATCTTCTTCATTACTTCCAATCGTTGCATAGCCGCTTGGGATTTGAATCCAATTGATATCAGGTTTCACGCTTTTCTCCCGCCTTCTTTCAATAAACTCGTCTATTGATTAATTAATTTCTTCTCATCGACCATATGCCCTGAGGCTGCTTTTGCCTTTAAATAGGCTTCATTGTAGAGAGAGGCTTCGACCGTATGATCAAACCGCAAAACAGGAAGACCATAAGCTGCAATTGAATCGACTTTATCTGGATTGTTCGTTAGTAAATGCAATGGTTTCCCTTTGTTTAAATAGTGCAAAACAGCTGCTGCTTCCTCGTAATGCCGATCATCATCCCCGCAGCCGATCAGGCGGTTGGCTTCAAAAGTATCCAGCTGCATCTCCTGTAGTTTATACGTCAACGCTTTTGCCATCAGCCCAATAGACCGACCTTCTTGATTGGCCATATACACAAGCATGCCTTTTCCGTAATCGGTGATTTTCTTCAGCGATAATGCAAGCTGTGGACCACAATCACATTTCAGTGATCCAAACACATCCCCTGTTTGGCAGACACTATGGATTCGCACAAGCGGCGGCCGTTCATTTTCAAAGTCGCCAAATAAGAGACAAGAGGAAAAGGTTTGCTGCGCGGTACTCATTTGGACAATAGATTCGATTGTTGGTTTTGTATCCCGTTCAACAGGCGCGAAGGCATACCACTTAAATGGCACTTCTTCATGTTGAATGGAAATTGGCAAATTCACAGGCCCCACGAGCAAATAGTGTTTATCTTGAAAGGTAAAATGATGAATCATTGATTGTAATTCATCTACAAACTTGTTCATTTGTCTCCCCCCTATTCATCACTGCACCCAAATCGACTCCCATAGCGCAGTGATGGAGTGATGAATATGTGTACGCACTCCCTCAGCCTGTGTGTTCCCGCAGAAGGAAATGGATGTGCAGTGTCTCTCATCGTTTTAGACCTTGTCCTTTTCCAGTACAAAGGAGCAGAAATCTTGGTTCATATGCTTTATTTTCTGTCAGAGCAGCAAACGCCCTTGATTGGCAGCCGCTCTTTCTTCCCATGAACACCTCTGCTAGCTTTGAATGACTCACCTTTGTACTAGATTTTGACGGCAATGACATGATGCTGGCTTATTCCGGCCTTCGCTTGTAACGGTGATATGGATACAAGCTCAAGACCTGATGTACAAATTTTTTCGCCAAGCTGAGAATCTGAAAATGAAAAATGGAAACGGCCATCTTCTCCGATTAATCCTGTTTTCCACTGTTCTCCCCAGACAACAAGTGAAAAGACACCGCCTTCATGAAGTAAAGAAGAGACCTGTTTTAAATAACGTTCATGATCATCAGGATGTTGATGATGAAAGCAGCCATGATCTAAAATTAAATCAAACTGCATCCCGCGTCCCTGATCCATGGACCATGACATAAAATCTTGATGAACAAAATGGACAGGAACTGTTTCTCTTTTCTGTAACCCTTCCCACTCCTCATGCTCATACAGGTCGATACCGACATATGCGGAAAGCCCGCTTAAATGTTCTAGTGCACGGCCGTTGCCGCACCCGATATCCAGCACAGAAGCAAGTGCATTCTTTTCCCTTGAACGCCATGCCTTTAATGACATCACTGCTGCGTCTGTTAAGGATGGATCAGTAGACCACATATCTGTTCTTTGCTCGTAATGCTCTTGGAATGCCATGCGCATCTTTTCTAAATACAATCCACTGTCTTCATGGTACAAAGCCTTTTTCATCATGAAACCTCCTTCAATTCACAATCTTCTTTTCAGGCAAAGGTGGTTTTCAAGCCAAAAACCTTATGTTAAAATGAAAGATGGATTTTTTAGGAAAATCTGTTTTTCTGAAAAAGGAGAGAAGCACCCCACATGTTCACTCTTCTTTTTCAGCATTCATCCTCATATGCAGCCGTTCGAAGGCCGCATCGCCTCAGCTTGTTCTCTCTTTTTTTCATATGAGTTCACCTCCTTCACCGTTCGATCAACTCACATTTCTTATTGAAACCGCTTTCTCTTTTTTATAAGGACTTAACGTCTTTTGGACAATCTCTTACACTGTGCTTTTAGTAGAAAAATGAATCTACTGTTTAGAATGGCGATCATTTTTTCTTCAAGTAAACGACGATTTGCTCTGTTCTAGTAGACATTTTTGCATCTAAGAGGCGCTTACGCTTTGGTTCTTGCCACCTCCTTTCACTAGATTATGCTTCGAATAAACCCACCGGAAATTTAACAACTAATTCCATAATGACTGGATTAAGCCAAATATATTGTTTTTAGTTTATTTTGTCAACAAATTATTTCCTAAACATTAAAATGAATTTTCTAATTGAAAATACAGGTAATTTTCGTGGTTTTTTGACCTTAAAACACTTATTTCTACACAAAAATACAACTTAAACCTATAGAACTAAGAAATTTATCTACTAAATTACACAAGTTTTTTATTTAATTTTAAATCAAAATAGAAAGATACAATAATTATTTCCCGAATGGATTTTTGTGATATTTCGACTATTTTTTTCTGATTCTTCATGATTTTCATTGGTATAACGGCATTTTCAATTAGAGAGTTTACTATTTAT
Organism: Bacillus sp. I-2; assembly: GCF_001974945.1. Taxonomy (NCBI): domain Bacteria; kingdom Bacillati; phylum Bacillota; class Bacilli; order Caryophanales; family Bacillaceae; genus Bacillus; species Bacillus sp. I-2. The sequence goes on from NZ_LZRW01000001.1 coordinate 120,480, forward strand.
TCCATACTTCTGTATTTACTTATTATCGTAAAAAAGATATATGTCTCTCTTTCAGACATGAAAGCATGAAAAAAAGCCCCTTACAAAAGTAAGAGGCTTTTTCGATTGGCGTTTATGCCCAGTTTTTCACTTTTTCATGATCTGTGACAAAGAGAAGGACTTTCCCTTCGTCTAAATGTTCTTCAAATGTCTCAGCTTCTTCTTTTGAGAAACCAATTTCATGAATTTTATTGCGGAGCTCATCGCCCTTTTTACTAAAGATGTTCCCAACCGCATGTTTGAGTCCGACTTCTCTTGAGCCAATCGTATTGGCATCTGCATTATTTGCAATACGCTCTGTTCGATCATCGTCATGGGACAGAACATAAATGTCCTCTCTTGCAACACCGAGTGCCTTTAATTGCTCTACATCTTTTTGAAGTGTTTCATCATTTGAATACTCTCTTACAACAGGTTTCATTTTATATTCCTCCTTTAACGTCTTACGATTCTTTTACCCGTCACTTTTGACATTAAACCTTCCACGAGCACATCCAATTTGCTTGAAGGACGTACCATGTCTATCGACTTATTTTTGACAAAAATCCTGTAAAAATGACTAAATTTTCTGAATTATTATGTTCAATCCTGTTGATTTGTTGTACAATTCTTATACTGGAGGCTAGAAATGAGGGAGAGCTGATGTATTACTTTTCAGCGGAGCAGCAGTTTAATGCTTGGGTTGTCAGTGATTTGGTGAAACAGCTTTTTCAAAAGTGGAATCCTGAAGAAGCAAATACAAAGCCGCTTACGTTGTTTGCCGAACAGCACTTTCGCATCTCCATTGATTATCTCTTTTCCATCATTATTAACATTGGAGATATCGAGTCAATTGAACAAGATCCACAAGACATGTTGTCCTCATATTTAAATATCCTTTTTCCTTTTGTGACGCGCGATATGATGAAAGCCTCCATGCAAAATGCAAACGAATATTTGTTAAAAGAACGTGATGCGGATGTGTATCAGCTGTTTGGCTGTCTCCCGCCGCTCCTCTCTGTATCTTTTCAGAAAAAGTAGTCCCCTTCGATGAGATGGCGGCTGCTTTTTTGTGTGTGTTTTGAAAAGACCGTATGTTTTGAACGAAAAGAAGCATCATGTTAATGTAAATCTAGGCTGTAAGTGAAAGGGAGGATTTGACATGAGTCAACAAAAGCAAATTCAATTAGCTAAACGTCCAAAAGGATTACCTACAAAAGATGTTTTTCATTTTGAAACAGTCGATATACCTGTGCCGCAAGATGGAGAGGTCTTGATTCAAACGAAATATGTTTCTGTAGATCCTTATATGAGAGGGCGAATGCAGGATACAAAATCCTATACACCTCCGTTCAAGCTAAATGAAGTGATTCAGGGCGGTGTTGTCGGAGAAGTCGTTGAGTCGAAATCGCCTCAATTTGAAAAGGGTGATTTTGTCCTTGGATTCCTTGGATGGCAAGAATACTCCACTGCCAAAGCTGAATCTCTGACTAAAATTGATCCGTCCATTGCGCCATTGTCCTATTATTTAGGCATTTTGGGCATGCCAGGGCAAACCGCTTACTTCGGCCTGCTTGCGATTGGCCAGCCAAAAGAAGGCGAGACGGTTGTCATCTCTGGAGCAGCAGGAGCTGTTGGTTCTGTTGTGGGACAAATCGCTAAGATCAAAGGCGCACACGTCGTGGGAATTGCCGGATCTGATGATAAACTCGCTTATTTAAAAGAATTGGGCTTTGATGAAACGATTAATTATAAAACAACAAATGATTTAGATGATGCCATTGCAAAAGCCTGCCCTAACGGCGTTGATGTGTACTTTGACAATGTAGGCGGCGAGATTTCAGATGCGGTGATGAATCATTTAAACCGTTTTGCGCGCATTCCAGTGTGCGGCGCCATTTCTTCTTATAACATTAGCGCAAGTGAAGACATCGGACCACGTGTGCAAACAAAACTCATCAAAACAAGCGCATTGATGCAAGGCTTCATCGTTGCCAACTACTCAGATCGTTTTGGAGAGGCAGCGAAGGATCTCGCACAATGGGTAAAAGAAGACAAACTCACATATAAAGAAACAATCATAGAAGGCTTTGACAACATTCCCGATGCATTCCTTGGACTATTCAAAGGAGAAAATGTCGGAAAACAGCTTGTCAAAATTTCATAACAAAAAAGGACCCTGCCATTTGGCGGGGTCTTCAGATTGTTGACAAAGGGCTAAAATGATTTTATTTTAGCCCTTTGTCTTCTTTTCAGCGTGATAGAAAACCTTTGAAGTCTAGGTAGGGCGAGCACCGGAACGGAGCGAATTTGACATTCGTGAGTACCGGCGCAGAGACCTGACACCGAATGCGAGGGTTTGTCTGCGCGCTGAAAGGACCCTCCATGTGGAAGGGTCCTTTTCTTATGCCTGCTTGGGCGCAAGGTGCAGCTGGCCTTGCTTATACACAATTTCTTCAAGCGAAAGATTCAGCTTTTTCGCCATTTTTTTCAGCATTGATTGCTCTTGAGGTGTGACAAGACTGATGACTGCGCCTTCTTTTCCTGCGCGTCCGGTTCTGCCTGAACGGTGGATGTAGCCCTCTTCATTTGGCATATCTGCATGAATCACATATGGCAGATCATCAATATCGATTCCTCTTGCTGCAATATCTGTTGCAAGAAGGAGCGGGAATTCACGCTGTTCAAATGATTTCAAGATCACAGCACGTTCAGCTTTTTTTGCTTCACTATGAAGGACACCAAGGTCGACATGATGGTACGCTAATTTCTCTGCATAAATGCTTAAGTTCGTAATGTCACGTACAAAAACGAGCGCCTGCATGTCCTCAAGCCGTGATAGCTTTTGCAGCAGTTTCACTTTGTCACGCTGATCACATAACAGATAATAGTGACCCACTTTCTGCGCTTCTTCCTCGCTTCTAGCAATTTTCAATACTTCTGGTTCAGATGTCATTTCTTTGATCAGCTGAACGGTTTCTTCTTTCAACGTTGCAGAAAAACAAAGGATTTGTCTTTCTTTTAATGTGGACTTAATGATCCCTTGGATCGTTTTCATATGCTCTGGCACAAGAAGCTGATCTGCTTCGTCTAATACAATCGTTTTGACTTCATGCATTTTCAGTTTCTTGATTTTGATTAATTCTTGTACTCGGCCCGGTGTCGCCACAACGATGTTCGGATGTTTCTTTAGTTTTTCTTGCTGCTTCTTGATGTTCGCTCCACCAATCAAGGAAACCGCTTTGATGTCTGATCCTTGTTTGAACTCTTGCACGACATCAAAGATTTGCATCACAAGCTCTCTTGAAGGTGCCAAGATTAAGACTTGCGGATGCTTGATATTGACATCAATTTTATTTAAAAGCGGCAGAACATACGCAAGTGTCTTCCCCGTCCCAGTTGGCGATTCTGCGATCACATCACGCTTCTCCGTAATCCACTCTGCTGTTTTTTCTTGTATAGCTGTTGGTTTTTCGAAGCCAGCCGCTTGAAAGTTTTCCTGAATAAATGGCTTTGCTTCTTTCAAAAATGCCCAATTTTCCGTCATGTCGATCTCCTTTATCCTCATTCAATCTATCCTTTAGTATCTCAAAATCAGCTTTGAAACGCAATTTTTCTTTTGATGCTTTTATCGAGCCGAACAGTTCGATATAATCATGAGAGGCACTAGCCGTTTTGAATCTATTTGAGGTGTAAAAAATGATATTATCTGTTAAAGATTTAAGTCATGGCTTTGGCGACAGAGCCATTTTCCACGAAGTGTCCTTCCGTTTATTAAAAGGCGAGCATGTCGGCTTAATCGGCGCCAACGGTGAAGGAAAGTCAACGTTTATGAATATTATTACTGGCAAGCTGGAGCCAGATGCCGGAAAAGTCGAATGGGCGAAAAATGTCCGTGTCGGCTATCTTGATCAGCATACCGTGCTAGAAAAGGGAAGAACGATCCGTGAAGTTCTTCAGGATGCATTCCATTATTTATTCTCCATGGAAGCCGCAATGAATGACATTTATGGCAAAATGGGTGAAGCCGATCCTGATGAGCTGGAAAAGCTGTTAGAGGAAGTTGGTGTCATTCAGGACGCACTGACAAACAATGATTTCTATATCATTGATTCTAAGGTCGAGGAGATTGCAAGAGGTCTTGGCTTAACGGATCTCGGACTGGACCGTGATGTGACGGAGCTCAGCGGCGGTCAGCGTACGAAGGTCCTGCTAGCGAAATTGCTGTTAGAGAAGCCAGAAATTCTCCTTCTCGATGAGCCGACCAACTATTTGGATGAGCAGCATATTGAGTGGCTGAAGCGTTATTTACAGGAATATGAAAATGCGTTTATCCTCATTTCACATGATATTCCGTTTTTAAACAGTGTTATTAACTTGATTTATCATGTTGAAAATCAAGAGCTCACGCGCTATGTTGGTGATTACGACCAATTTAAACAAGTGTACGAAGTCAAAAAGCAGCAGCTCGAAGCAGCCTATAAAAGACAGCAGCAGGAAGTGGCTGAACTAAAGGATTTTGTCGCAAGAAACAAAGCACGGGTCAGCACGAGAAATATGGCGATGTCCCGCCAAAAGAAACTGGATAAGATGGATATGATTGAACTCGCAGCAGAGAAGCCAAAACCAGAATTCCATTTTAAACCGGCACGTACGTCTGGGAAACTGATATTTGAAACGAAAGATTTGGTCATCGGTTATGATGAACCGCTCTCTCGCCCATTGAATTTGAAAATGGAACGCGGGCAAAAAATTGCGTTGTACGGTGCTAACGGTATCGGAAAAACGACGCTGCTCCGAAGTCTTCTTGGGGAAATCACACCTATTTCTGGTGAGGTGGAACGTGGAGAATTCTTGCATATTGGCTACTTTGAGCAAGAAGTAAAAGAGCAAAACAGCAATACTTGTATTGAAGAAGTATGGAGCACCTTCCCTTCTTACACGCAATATGAAGTCAGAGCCGCTCTTGCAAAATGCGGATTAACGACAAAACATATTGAAAGCCGTGTGTCTGTATTAAGCGGAGGAGAAAAAGCAAAGGTCCGTCTTTGCAAGCTGATCAACGAAGAAACCAACTTACTTGTTCTCGATGAGCCGACAAACCATTTAGATGTCGATGCAAAAGAAGAACTAAAACGCGCCTTAAAAGAATATAAAGGCAGCGTCTTATTGATTTCTCACGAACCTGAATTTTATCAAGATGTGGCAACCGAAACTTGGAATTGCGAATCTTGGACGACAAAAGTATTATAACGACAAAAATGCCTTATATCTTTTGCAGATATAAGGCTTTTTTTAATTAATGACCTGCTTGGATATTCACCAAATGCTTACGTCCAAGGAGCAGAATAATCATGCCTAGAAGAACAACAGCAGCCCCGACATAATAAGGTGTACTTGCTGTATAGGATTCAGCGAGCACTCCGGCAATCCAAGGAGCAATCGCGCCCCCAATAAACCGTACAGCACTGTAAGAGGATGAAGCAATTGAACGTTCAACCGGTGCTGAACCCATCACAGCTGTCGTGAGCACCGTATTGATCATACCGAGAATTCCCCCAGCAATGACAATTCCGCAGATCACGACCACAACATGAGACGTCCATATTCCAATGCCCAATAAAATCACAGCAAACGAAGCAAACAGAACCACCAGCGAGGTCAATGTCCCAAGTTTGCGATGAATGACCGGCGCGGAGAAGACGGAGGTCACAGCCAAAAATAGCCCCCAACCAAAAAAGACATAACCAAGTCCATGCTCATCAAGATGGAGCACAAATGGCGAATACGCTAAAAGCACAAAGAAACCGAAATTGTATAAGAAAGCGGCAGATGCCATCGTTAAAAGTCCTTTATATTTTAACGCTCCGACAGCCTCGAATAATTTCACTTTTTTCTGCGGCTTTTGCATAGGTGGAAGCATAAAGGTAATCGCTAAAAGAGCAATGAGCATTAACACGGCAACGCCAAAGAAAGGCCCGCGCCAAGAAATTGTTCCAAGCTCACCGCCAAGCAGCGGTCCAACCGATATCCCAAGACCTAATGCTGCCTCGTATAAAATAATGGCCTTCGCACTTCCTCCAACAGATACACCGACAATGACAGAGAGTGCAGTTGAAATAAATAAAGCATTCCCAATGCCCCATCCGCCTCTAAAGCCAATCAATTCATTAATCGTTGAAGAAGTACCTCCTAAAGCAGAAAAAACAATAATAAAAATGAGTCCCACTAATAATGTCCATTTCGCACCAATCCGGCTAGAAATAAAGCCGGTGAAAAACATCACAAAGCCGGTCACAAGTAAGTAGCTTGTAAATAAAAGAGACACCTGACTTGGAGATGCATGTAATTGCGATGCAATGGCTGGCAGAATCGGGTCCACGAGTCCTATTCCCATAAACGAAATCACACATGCAAAGGCAACAGCCCAAACGGCTTTTGGCTGCCTAAGCAGACTTGTACGCTGTTTCAACACTTCTTCTTCCTTCATTCCATCAGAACCTTTCCTTCAAATGTTGACAAAATAAAATAAACACGCAGAGGTGTTTAATCAGATTGTTGACAAAGGGCTAAAATGATGTTTATTTTAGCCCTTTGTCTTCTTTTCAGCGTGATAGAAAACCTTTGCAGTCTAGGAAGAACGAGCACTGGCGCGGAGCGAATTTGACATTCGTGAGCACCAGCGCGCAGGACTGACAAAGAATGCGAGGGTTTGTCTACACGCTGAAATAAACACGCAGAGGTGTTTATTTTTGTAATTGCTCAATTGCATGAGCCGCTCTTTCTTTCATCGCTTCAAGATCCTTTTTAAAAGATTGAATGGTTTCAAGCTTTTTTGAAATCAATTGATGCTGCACAGTCAGCTGCGCCTCAATATCTAACAGCTTCTCTAATCGTTCCTTCGGATCAAGCGACAGCAAGTAGCCTTCTTTATTCAGCTCTAGCTGCTTTCCAATTTCCATAAACGATTGAAGCTCCTGTAAAGAAAAGCCGAGTACTTCTTTTGCCTGCATCACTTTCTCTAGCTCTTCCATGTCGTCCTCTGAGTAAAGTCTGACTCCGCCCTCTGTCCGCTTTGGTGCTGATAATAAACCAATCTCTTCATAGAAACGAATCGTCCGTTTTGTCAGTCCGCTTCTTTTCGCCACTTGATCAATTTTCATCCATTCCATCACCAGTGCCTCCTGCTCATCAATTCATGTTTTATTATACACCTTTATAACCTTAACGTAAACGTTAAAGTTTTAACCAAATCGAGTGTCGTAATGAGGAATCCATCCACCAGCATGATGCGTATGCCAAATGCTCCTATGAAAAAAAACCTGTAGATTGGGGACTGACCCCCGTTTTTGAGACAGGGATCAAAACACCTTTATAAAACAGCCAGTTGCCGAAACTCTTTTGGTGACTGGCTGTTTAATTTCAATTGAATTCGGATATTGTTATAATAATCAATATA
>NZ_LZRW01000002.1:0-81127 GCF_001974945.1 Bacillus sp. I-2
TACACTAATCGGATAACTAACTCTTTTTCCCATACAAAAAACACCTCCAAATTGTTTTCAGATATGCTATACCCGATTTTTCAATTTAAAGGTGTTTTTATTTGTCTCACTTTATGGGGTCAGTCCCTTAGGATGCGGGTTTTTAATGATTTATAAAGCTTTCACGAGATCACCAATTCGCTCATGAAAGACAAGATCAAAAAGCGGATCGAATTCTGTTTCACTCAAATTCATCATCACCATGAAGATGGAAGGATCATGAGCTGCATCTTCTGGAATATACCTTGCTGGCGCTACCTCCAGGGAAGTCCCCATGACGAGAAGCATGTCCGTTTTCTGAAGTGATGTCTCCACTTGGTCTAAATGTTTGACCATATCGCCAAATAGGACAACATCTGTTTTTAGCACACGTCCACACGTACTGCCGTCTGAGGAAACCCTTTGACAGACCGGCACCTCCTCTTTTAATAAATAAGGCAGATCATATACCGCCTGGCACGATGGACAAGTGGCCGTTTGAATGGAGCCATGGAGTTCATATACATGCTGGCTTCCCGCCTTTTTATGAAGACCGTCAATATTTTGGGTAAAAATATCCACATGCTTCCCTTGTTGCTCAAGGCTGGCTAAAAAGGTGTGCCCGCTATTTGGCTCATATTCTCCACTCATTTTCATCTGAAACAATTCCTTAAATTTCGGCCAGAATTGATGAGGGTTTGATAAAAAGTAGGACCGGCTCATCGCCTCCATGCGGGAAGCATCTTCTGTCCACAGACCACCCGTTGATCTAAAATCAGGAATGCCCGATTCTGTACTCATACCAGCACCTGAGAGTACTGTGATATGTGAAGCCTGCGATAATTTCTCTCTTAACACATCCACCTTTGTTTGGTCCACGCACCATTCCTCCTTTATTCACCCAGCTGCTTCTCACCTTTTTGTTTCATATAAATGGCCTGACCAGGGAAAGCAAATTCTACGCCTTCCTCGTGGAAAATATCTATGATGCGATAGTTAATATCCTGCTTAATATCAAGGTTTTCAGACCAAGCTGTCGTGTTTGTGTAAAAGTTGAAAAACAAGTTCAAATAGCTGTCTGCCAGTACATCGAGATTTACCATGATTGTCTCCTTATGCACACCATCATGCTCGTGAAGCATCTGTCTGAGACGCTTAATACACTGATCAATATGTTCCTTTGGTGTATTGTAGGAAACGCGAACAGAGAACGTAATCTGACGTTTATTCATTCTTGTCCAGTTTGTGATTGGCTCCTTAGAAAGCGTAGAATTCGGAACGGTCACGACGGCTTCAGCAGGTGTTCGAAACCTTGTACTTCGAAATGTAATGTCCTCCACAGTCCCAAGAACACTTGGTGTCTCCACAAAGTCGCCCATCGTAAAAGGCTTCTCTGTAATGATGACAATCCCTCCAAAAAAGTTAGCCACTGTATCCTGAGCGGCGAGCGCAAAGGCTAGACCACCTAGACCAAGACCTGCCACAAGTCCATTTACGTCATAATTAAATTCTTGTGCAATGACACTAATACTCAGTGCAATAATAATGAAGCGAAGTACCTTTGATAAAAATGGTGCTAAAATATCATCCATATCTAATTCAAATTTCGAATTGACCTTTTGAAACAAGAAAGAAGATGCAGCGGTTAAATTACAAAGCCCCCACGTCAGCATCAATATAATTGAGGATCTATACAATTTAATGATGACATCCATATGATGCTCAAAGTATGGCGCTTGTCTTAACGCAAAATATAAACCAAGTGCCACGAAAAACAGCCTGGCTGGTTTTTCAAATGCCACAACAATTTGGTTAATGACCTCCGTTTTAGACCGATTCGTCAGCCTAAACAGAAGCTGAAATAAATACTTCGTAAATACTTTCCGAAGCAATAAAAAAAGCAATAAAATACAAAGGCTAATACCAATTTGGATCGCAATATCTACTGTAAAATATGTATCCATCCATTTTTGTGTAAACATGTCTGTCTCTCTCCTTTAAAACAATCCTCTCTAGTTTATAATATAACCTTCGTTCATGTCCTCTCTTAAATGTCTGACCTCTACATAAAAAGCCTCGGGACAGATCCCGAGGCATGAAGTTCAAATATGAAATTTTGGCTAGAGACATATCGACGGGCAGCAAACTACTTTTTCTTCTGAGCCTGATCAAGGAGAGTCGCTTTAAACATTTCAGCATCCGTTTCGGCCTTAATACGTTCTTCCACTCTAATTCTCCCTTTACCCAATCATCTCGCCTCCTTTTCATCATTATAAAACATCAGAATTTTCAGTCAACATGACGAAAGCACTAATATTTTGACGAACGCTGACGATTTGGACAAAATTGATCGAAGAAAAAATGATGTAGTTCAGATTTACTCAATAAGAGCTTGGGATATTCCTGCAACTTTTCACCTTTCATACACGATGCTTTCTCACCATATGCCATGTTCCATTACATACAGCTCTCCCTCGTACCATATAGTAAAGAAGGAAAAACAGCAAAAATTTGATATGATAAGACCAGAACTTATGTCAGGAGCTGGAGCATGTGTATATTATTGCGCATAGAGGGTCCTCAAGCGCTGCCCCAGAAAATACAATCGCCGCATTTGATTTAGCTGTTCAGCAGGGTGCGGATTATATTGAGTTAGACGTCCAGCTGACAATGGATCAGCACGTAGCCGTCATCCATGATGATACTGTTGATCGAACGAGTAACGGAAGCGGCTTAGTGAAAAGTTATACACTTGATCGGCTGAAGAAACTGGATGCAGGAAGCTGGTTTCATTCTCAGTACGCCAACGAACGAATTCCCACCTTACAGGAAATTCTTGAAAGATACAGTCAGCGTGTCGGGATACTGATTGAGATCAAGAATCCAAAACGGCAAATTGGGATTGAAAAGGCAGTTGTCGACATCATCAACCGGTTTGCCTATTCCCGTCACATCATGGTTCAATCTTTTGATGCCAATGCACTTCAAAGAGTCAAAGCTTACGCCCCTTCTCTTCGAACAGCTTTTATTATAAAACCCTCTGCCTTTAAACTGACGAAAAGGAAATTAGCGGAGTACAGCTCCATTGCGGATTGCCTTAATATGAAGAAAACGATGATCAACAGATGGTGGATTGATCGCATCCACTCATTTGGAATGGATGTCTTTATATGGACAGTGAAAGATCAAAAAACAGCCGACAGAATGAAAACATACCTCATTGATGGAGTGGTGACGGATCACCCGCCATTTTTTCTAAAGGAGAAATGATTAAATGAAAGCATATCTCGCAGTATTTATCGGTGGATTGGTTGGTACCCTTTGCAGATATGAACTTAGCCAATCCGTTGTCAGCCAGACATTCCCTTATGCAACACTGATTGAAAACATGACAGGCAGTCTGCTTCTTGGCTTTTCAACAGGGTATTTTATGTTTCGGAAGGGGAAAAAATATCTTGCTGCTTTGATCGGAACAGGATTTTGCGGTGGTTTTACGACAATGTCCACTTTTTCTAAAGAAACGGTTCTCTTATTGCAGGATGGACTGTTCACATCAAGTATCATGTACATTTTACTCTCAGTGATTGCTGGAGTGGGCGCTGCCTTATGTGGACTGATCACCGCTCAGCGCCTCTTTCAACAAGATGAGCAGCCGAAAGGAAGCAGATAAATGATTGTATTTTATACAGCTGTTGCCGGCGGGATAGGCAGTGCCCTTCGTTTTTTCCTCAGTCAATCGATTCAGAAAACCAAGTTTCATACTCGTTTTCCGTATAGTATTATTCTCATCAACTTACTCGGCGCTGCCGGTTTAGGTTTACTGACAGGTACAGTGACTGACAGTGATCCACTGCTAATGATCATAGGTACTGGGTTTTTCGGTGGTTTTACAACCTTCTCTACATTTAGTGTAGAGGCTGCGTCCATGCTGCAAGAGCGGCAAATTGGACAACTTGCTGTCTACTTATTGGTCACAATCATCGGGTCTTTATGTCTCTTTGCTACGTTTTATCAAATAGGACAGCATCTTTAAATATTGGTAATAGCGGCTAAGCTGATGAGCAGCTGATCCATCAGCTGGCGCTTCATCAAAAAGAGTGTTTTTTCACTATAGCCAATTTCCATTGCACACTTTGCCATCCGCCAATCTCGAAAATATTTGTAATCGATGAGCTGCTGCTCTATTTCGTCCAACTCTTTTAATGCCGTTTCAATACAAGCAACGATGAGTTCATACTGATTTTTTTGCTCTTCTAACTTTTTCCGTGTCATGTGGTCGAGATGATGCGGGCTTCTTTTTTCAAGCTGCCTTTCGATATTTAAGATTGCTGCTTGATAATTTTTGAAATTCTTTAAATGAAACTCAATTCGTTTCATTGAGGTTTTCTTCTCCGTGATACTTGCTGTTTCATACCAAAGCATGTCCATCCTCCTCTATCGAACGTTTGTTCTTATTATATACCGAACATATATTCGTACAAAAGAGACTAAATACCTAAAAAAACCTTGAGCTTATTTTTCGCTCAAGGTCATTTCGTTTACTAGCAGCGGCTCCTTTATATCAAGCCCAGTGCGTGCACTGCCTTTTTCTGCCGATGTGACGCCTTTTTTCAAATCAATCTTTTTAACGTAGCGTCCATCCATTTCCAGCACTTTCATTCGAATATCATCAAGATAGACGGATTGTCCTTCTCTGATATCAATATTCTCTTTTAAGATGAGTCCGCCGATTGTATCAATTTCCTCATCATGATAAGAGATCTCGATCAAATCTTGAACTTCATCTAATCTCACTTTGCCATCTAAAACATAATGATGATCGGCTCTTTTTTGAATCACTGGCTGTTCATCTTCATCGAATTCATCTCGAATATCTCCGACAATCTCTTCTAAAATATCCTCCGTTGTGACAAGTCCAGACGTTCCGCCATATTCGTCAGTTAAGATCGCCATATGCATTCTATCACGCTGCATCTTGACGAGAAGCTCTTGAATAGGAATCGTGTCGATAACCTCAATCACTGGATATATATAATCTTGAATTTTCAGTTGATCTTTTTCACCTTGATACACAAGATCTGCAAAGAGCTGCTTTTTGTTCAGCATGCCGATGACATGGTCTTTATCTCCTGAAAACACAGGGAAACGTGTATACTTTTCCTGCGTCATGATGGCGAGGATATCATCTAACGGCATATCTTCTGGAATCGCACAAATTTCTCGCCGCGGTACCATGATCTCTCTGGCAATTCGATTATCGAAATCGAAAATCTTGTTCATATAATTATATTCTGATGGGTTGATTTCCCCATTTTTTAAGCTCTCAGATAATAAAATCTTCAGTTCCTCTTCAGAATGGGAATGTTCTTTTTCAGACCCCATATCGATGCCCATCATTTTAGTTAGCAGACGTGCTGACCCGTTTAACACATAAATGAAAGGGAACATAAGGATATAAAATGCATGCAGCGGGCCTGACAGCCATAGTGTCATTTTTTCCGCCTTTTGAATGGCAAGCGTTTTTGGTGCAAGCTCGCCTACAACTACATGCAAAAAGGTAATAATAGAGAACGCAAGTGTTGCTGAGATCAGGCTGATTGCTGAATCAGGAATGTTTGTCAAACCAAAACCTCGAACCAAAAGTTCTTTCACAGCCGGCTTACCAATCCACCCTAAACCAAGGGATGTCACTGTAATACCGAGCTGACAGGCTGACAAATATTCATCTAGCCTTGATGTCACCTTTTTCGCCATGATGGCCTTTTTGGACCCTTCGGCAACAAGCTGATTAATTCTTGAACTTCTCACCTTTACTATGGCAAATTCAGATGCAACAAAGAAAGCTGTTAAAGCAATCAAAACACCGACTATACTCAGATTAACAATATCGTCCATTTAACCTTGCTCTTTCTTAGAAGAACAAGGAGTCACCTCCTGATTGATGATGTTATGTTTTGCAAAACGGTTAACTGATTAAATAAGACTACATTGAGGGCCCCACTTAACCACCTCCGGTTCACGTAAAATTCCGCCTCTCTACATATATATGAAACGGTATTCATTTTATCTTACCATAAATAATCTGAAAATTCCTGTATCATCATGCTGTTTTTGACATGACTGACTAAATTGAGGGAAATCCTCCTCTGTTTCTTCTTATTGGCAGGAAATATGAACAATTAACTTGTGTTTCAGACTAGAATTATATTAAACTATTTTCATAAACTATAACGTGACGGTTAGGAGGAGATGTTCAGATGGGGCTGAGAAAAAGTATCGTATTGGTGAACTAGCACAGATTGCACAGGTGACGAAACGAACTGTAGATTATTATACAAATCTAGGTTTGCTTGCGCCTGTTAGATCTTGCTCAAATTATCGTTATTACGATGAATATGCTTTAAAACGATTACAATTAATCGTTCTTTGCAAACAGCAGAGATTGGCTCTTTCTGACATCAAATCCAGATTAGATGAACAATTCCCTTCTCAAAAGGAAGATCATGATGAACTTGTCCATTTAACCTCTGATATCGATCGGATGAATGAGCATATGGACCGCATTTTGGCACGTTGTAAGCAGCTTCAGCCAGAACAACGTGAAAAACTAAAAGAGCAGCTTACTCCTGAAAAAATGACGGCTGTCCAATCATTTTTACTGCTGTTAAGTTAAAATTTTTACTAAACAGGAGGTGTTACCTTCGTTCTCAAAGTCAGAACGAAGGCCTTAATTGGACATAGTTAATTTACTCATAGTTGCTTTACTTATAGCTTTAACCGCGTTTTTCGTTGCATCAGAGTTTGCGATCATTCGCTTAAGAAGCTCAAGAATTGATCAGTTAATCGCAGAAGGTAATAAAACAGCAGTTGCTGTCAAGCATGTAACGACTCACCTTGATGAGTACCTATCAGCCTGTCAGCTTGGTATTACCATTACCGCCCTTGGTATTGGTTGGTTAGGGGAAGAAACAATTGCGCATATGCTTGCGCCGCTCTTTGCAGAGTTGTCCATTCCTCAATCAGCTAGTTCTATTGTCACTTTTATTATTGCGTTTAGTATCATGACGTTTTTACACGTTGTCGTTGGAGAACTTGCACCGAAAACACTCGCCATTCAAAAGGCTGAGCAAGTATCCCTTCTTTTTGCTAGACCACTGATGATCTTTTACAAAGTGATGTTCCCGTTCATTTGGGTATTAAATGGATCTGCTCGTTTGTTAACGAAAGCGTTCGGTCTTCAGCAAGTATCTGAGCATGACATGGCGCACTCTGAGGAAGAATTGCGGATTATTTTATCAGAGAGCTATAAGAGCGGCGAGATTAACCAGTCTGAATTCAAATATGTAAATAAAATTTTCGAATTTGATGACCGTCTGGCGAAAGAAATTATGATTCCTCGTACCGAAGTTGTCAGCTTCCCGTATGATATTACCATTGAGGAAATGCTGAAGGTAACAAAGGTAGAGAAATATACACGTTATCCAATTGAAGATGGCGACAAAGACAACATTATCGGTGTTCTTAACATTAAAGAGGTTCTCACTGCCTGCATTAGCGGTGAGTGCTCTACAAGCGATACGATCGAAAAGTTTGTAAATCCGATTATTCATGTGATTGAAACGGTTCCTGTTCATGATTTACTGCTCAAAATGCAGCGTGAACGTGTACACATGGCCATTTTATCAGATGAATATGGCGGTACAGCAGGTCTTGTGACCGTTGAAGACATCCTTGAAGAAATCGTTGGTGAAATTCGTGATGAGTTCGACATTGATGAAATCAACGAAGTGCGTAAACTTGGAGAAGACCATTACATCTTTGATGGCAAGGTTCTTGTTGATCAAGTCAACCTGCTATTAGGTACACAGCTTGATAATGAAGAGGTCGACACAATCGGCGGCTGGTTCCTTACTCAGAAATATGAAGTAGAGAAAAATGACGCCATTCGTGAACAAGGCTATGAATTTATTATTAATGAAGTCGATGGACACCATGTGGCATACATCGAAGTAAAAAAGTTAAATGAACAATTATTAGAAGCAGCTGAAGAAGGCGCTTCTTAAGAAAAAAACGACCCTTGCCTAAGCAAGCGGTCGTTTTTCTTATGCCTTTTCCATTAATTGAGCTTCTAGCTCTTTGATTCTTGTGTTTAATACTTCTGTCATGGCACCTAATCTTTCTTTTGGCGGCAGATGGTCAAATTCAGACAGCTCAATCGGTTCACCGATGATTAAGCGCATTTTCCCTTTTTTGAAAAGGCTTTTCGCATTTGAAGGTCCTTTGTATGCGGCTGGAACAATTGGCGCTTTACCGAGCTGTGCAATGGTAACCGCCCCTCTTTTTAAAGGAACATCCTCTGTTGTACGTGTGCCGCTTGGAAAAATCCCAACGATCTTTCCCTCTTTTAATAATTTAATGGGCGTTTTAATACTGCTTGGCCCAGGATTCTCTCGATCAACTGGAAAGGCATGAATCTTTTTTAAAAATCCACCGATCCATTTATTTGCAAACAATTCTTTTTTCGCCATGTAGTGGATCTCAAACGGAAGAATTCCTGCGCCTAATGCAAGAACATCCACAAAACCCTCATGTGTACAAGCAATGACAAAACCCCGATCAGTTGGCAGATTCTCTTTTTGATATACTTTGATTCCACCTCGGAGACCAAATAATAGTTTGACGGTATAGCCTGAAAATTTATACATAGTGCACTTCCTTTGTTTGAAGAATGAAGGATTTGTCTCTATTATAACAAATTTTTTATTACCTGGTACTAAAAATTTGTACACAGTCCACTCCTCCCCATTTTTTTCGTTTAAAAATGAACGTTCTGACTGTATTCAAGCACAAGGTTTTAGGGGAGAATAGAATAGGAATTGTGTCCAATTTTGTCGTTTTTCGATGTTTTTTCCTGATTTGTTCTATTGAAAATACTTTATAAATGATGCAAATTTCGCTATGATAAGGAGAAATGATTTTGATTCGGCGAAAGAAATGAGTAATGTACGGTAATGAGAAGTTTCGTGCAACTTTATGCCTTTCTTATGCGTGTATAACATAGAGGGGAGAAAAATCAGTGACGATCGATGAAATTTATCAAATGTATATGAACGATGTTTACAGGTTTCTGCTCTCCATGACAAAAGACAAACATTTGGCAGAAGACTTATTGCAGGAAACCTTTATGCGTGCGTATATACATATTCATTCCTACGACCATAGCAAAGTGAAACCTTGGTTATTTCAGGTGGCACGAAATGCTTTTATTGATTATGTCAGGAAACATAAAAAAGAAGTGACCATATCGGATGACCTCATTGGCGGTCTTTTACAAACGTCTGTACAAAGCCCTGCTGAACAGGTTGAAATAAAGGAAGTCCTTACCATGTATTTAGAGCAGCTTCCAGATAACTACAAGGAAGCGTTGACATTGTATTATTTAAAAGAACTAAATTACAAGGAAGCATCCAAGGTCATGAATATTACTGAAGCAAATTTCAAAAGTGTTTTATTTCGTGCAAGGCAGCGCCTAAAAGCACTTTACAACAGAGGTGTTAATGATGAATGAAGAGTTTAACAAGCGATGGGAAAAATATAATAATGGTGAGATGAATGAGGAAGAAATGATAGCGTTTGAAGAAGAGCTTGAAGAAAACGAAAAACGCTTAAGCCAGGAACTGAACGACTCGGATTGGACAGACTTTTCCATCAGTCCTGAGAAGCAAAAAGCCATTTTACAATACGGAAAAAGAAAGTCATATTTACGTATTTCCGTACTTGCTGTCATATCGACACTCATTATTTTACCGCTTTGTACATTAGGAAGTTATTTATACTACGGCGTTGGCGGAGCCGAGAGCAAAGGCAATCACTTCATGGAAACAGCCGCTGTCACCGTCGCTTTGACCAAACCAAACGTGGCCATTGATATGAAGGATTTAAAAGGTCAGGTCAAACTTTTTGGGATGAACACTGAATTGAAGCTGCAAAAACAAATTGGCAATAAAACAGAAGCCATTGGCAGTGAACAAATCGAGATGTTTTTCGATAAATTAAAGCAGCCTACTATCTCTTATTATGGTGACAGCGCACGTGAAACGGAGGGTTTCTTTACCCATCCTTCGTCGCAGGCAGATGCCTCAAAAAAACAAACACTCACTACGTTAGACAAGCTTCCTGAAGGAACAGTAAGTGAAGTGTATGTATCCTATGATAGAGCTTACACACCAAAGGATATTTATTCCTTTGCTAAAAAATACGATATGAAAGTGCTGTGGAATGCGATTAAAACAGAGGATTCATTAAGTGGAAATCAGCGGCCAATCGGCTTTCCTGGGAAGGACTCTGAATTTTTAAAAGAGCTTCAGCACACATCAAAAACTGAGGTAGATCAATTCAAAGATGCCCTTGCTTATGTTAATCAGCACCCGACATGGGCAACAACGATCGCTGGCAGACCTGATCTTGACCTGTCTAATCGTATACGCTATATCGATCAAAATGGCGTCATGGTTTATGGCTCTGTGGTCACTGGGCCTTCAAAAGAAATTGAGAAATTTGTAAAGACAAAACGCATTAAAACGGCAAAAGTGAGCGAGGTGGAATTATGGAATTGGTAAGAATTTTTAAAGAGCATAATGTATTTGGCTGGATTTCTGTCGGCACAGCGATATTATCCCTGCTCATGCTAAACCTCGCCATTATCAGCAACGTGACATTTTATTCTTTTCAAATGCTTCCTTTTGCAATGGCCGCAGTTCCATTTGGCATTATTGAACTGTTCATTAAAAAAGGCCGTACGGGTCCAGGTTTCCTCGGTGTCGTACTGAATATCTTTGTCATTGTTTGTGTCTATGCCATCGTATCAATTGATGTCGATCTTCAGTTAGGTTTTTAATCAGTACTCAAAAGCAAAAGCCCGTGTTACTTGACTAATGCCAAGCAGCACGGGCTTTTTATATCGATTTATTTTCTTCAGTCTACAGCGTAAATCAAAAAGAGACGGCTTCATAGCAGTCTCTTAAAATGAATTAGTTTACAAATGTTTTCGCTCCAAGATAAATAGGCTTCCAATAGCTTGATGTCATATCACTGATCGTTACACCGTCAGAAGCAGCATGGATAAACTTATTGTTCCCAAGGTAGACACCCATGTGAGATGGACCCGATTTATACGTTGTAAAGAAGACAAAATCTCCAACCTTTGGTTTGGACACACTTTTCATCGATCCCCAGAAACCTTCAGTTGTTTGTCTTGAAATCTTTTTTTGTTTGTTAATGATATACCACATAAATCCGCTGCAATCAAAGCCCTTCGGTGTCGTTCCACCCCATCTATATGGAGTACCATTTTGCGCTTTAGCATCTGCTATGAGCTTAGACGTGTTTAAGGAAGAAGTAGAGACTGTTTTTTCTTTCACAGGTTTCGTCTTTACTTTAGACGTCTTTTTCACCTTTAGCTTTTGCCCGATTTTAATGAGGTCTGTTTTAAGTTTATTTAACGATTTCAACTCTTTCACAGTCATCCCGTATTTTTTGCCAATCTTAGATAATGTATCACCTTTGACAACTTTATAAGTGGCAGTTGCTGAAGCCGTTTTTACTTTTGTTGTTGTTTTTGATGTCTTCACTGCTTTTTTCGAAGAAGTGCCATTCACTTTTAAGGTTTGTCCAACATAAATCACGTTAGATTTCAGCTTATTGTCTGATTTAATTTTGCTCACGCTTGTTTTGTATCTTTTCGCTAGAACAGAAAGAGAGTCACCTTTTTGAACTTTTACTGATTGTGCTGAGGCAGCTCCGGCAAATAATGTCGTCCCAAGTAGAACTGCACTTGCAGCTGTGATCAATTGTTTTTTCATTTGTTCCTCCTGTATGTATCTATCTGATCCGAATTTTTATCTACTCCCTATTATAAGGATCAAATACCAGAAGAAATAGTCTTGACTTCCTACGACATTATGCTTATTAATTCGGCAAAATTTATTTTTTTTTAGGGTTCTTTTTATTTCATTTTTATTACACAATCATGACAAAATAATCGCATCTTGTCATGGATAAATGATACATTCATTTCTCTTTTTGGTTCATTCTATGTAAAGTGGACCTTTACAATTTTAAAGTGAACTTTACGGTGCTGTAAAAAGGAATCCACACTTCTGCTCTACCATTGTAAACGTAAGAGCGATACATAAACAATGAGGAGGCAAAATGAATGAGTGTGTTGAAAAGCTCGAAAACGAAAATCGCTGCAGTGGCAGCAGCATCTGTGCTATCGATTGGCATTTTTTCAGGGATTGAATTTGGACAAGCTGACAAAGCTGAGGCTAAAAAGAAGCCGAAAAATGACGTGCAAAATGTGATCGTGCTGATTGGAGATGGCATGGGAACACCTTATCTTTCAACTTACCGCTCATTTAAACACAACGGTGACCTTTCAAAGCAAACAGCGTTTGACCCTTACCTCACTGGCATGCATAAAACATACCCTGACGACTCTAAAAGTAACATTACCGATTCAGCAGCAGCTGGTACAGCCATGGCCACTGGTAAAAAGACATACAACAATGCCATTGGTGTAAACAAAAACGGCAAAAAACTAAAAACCGTTTTAGAAGAAGCCAAACGAAAAGGAAAATCGACGGGTCTTGTCGTGACATCTGAATTAACAAATGCTACGCCTGCTGCGTATGCCGCTCACGATGTGTCTAGGAAGAACACAGCAGCCATCGCTGATGACTTCTTCGATGAGAAAATCGGAAAACAGCATACAGTCGATGTCATGCTTGGCGGAGGACTTGTCGACTTTGTCCGAAAGGATCGTGATCTGACGAAGGAATTCAGACAAGCCGGTTATGATTATGTCACCAATAAAGCTGCCTTACAAAAAAACAAAAATGAAAAAGTGTTAGGCATTTTTGCTGATGGAGGTCTCGATAAAGCCATTGATCGTGATAAAGCGACTCCTTCCCTGCAAGACATGACATCCTCAGCCATCAAACAGCTGTCTAAAAACAAAAAAGGATTTTTCCTTATGGTCGAAGGCAGTCAAATTGACTGGGCAGGACATGATCATGATATTGTCAGTGCAATGAGCGAAATGAAGGATTTTGAAAAAGCATTTGAAGAAGCGATTCGTTTTGCGAAAAAGGATAAAAACACGTTAGTCATCACGACTGCGGATCATTCAACTGGCGGACTTTCCTTCGGAGCAGACGGTTCAGGCAGCTGGGATTACAAACCGGTAAAAGCAGCGAAAAAAACGCCTGACTTTATCGCAAACAAAATTGTCAGCGGCATGCCTGTCGAGTCAGCACTGAAACAATATATCAATCTTGATTTCACAAAAGAAGAAATAGCATCCATTCAAAAGGCCGCTGAAACAAAGGATACTGTTAAAATTGATGATGCGATTGAAGAAGTGATCAATACAAGATCACATACAGGCTGGACAACATCTGGTCATACCGGTGATGAAGTTCCATTCTTTGCGTATGGCCCAACAAGCCAGCAGCTAAAAGGTCTGATGGAAAATACCGATCAAGCAAAACACATTTTCAAACTGCTGAAAAACCAATAAAATGGACAAAAAAGATGTCTGCTAAGAGACATCTTTTTTGGTCTTTTTCATGCAAGATATTTCCTATGAACCCCTTTTCCATCATAAGAAAACATCACTTCTTTTCCTTCAAGAACTGACTCGATATGCACACTTCTTCCCCACAGCTGATATAAATACGGAAGGACTTTTTCTAAGTATTTCAGATCAAGTTCAATGCCTTCATACCAATGCTTGATATAAAGTTCGTTATTTTTTAAATAGTCGCCATCGATCACGGTCAAATACGGAAAGCCGCCATTCACTCTCATACTGACTAACTGATCACGAACCGCCTTCCATTCTTTATCAATGACTTTATAGTCTCTCCCCTGCTTTTGAAACAAGTACAAGTCTTCTCTCATCACAAGGTCTTTCGTTAAGTAGTTTCGAATAAAGGAAATATCTGACTCAATTTCTCTGACTTCAAACATTTTGCTGCGGCCAGATCCTTCTGTGACCCCTGCTTTTTTTAATTCTTCACATGGGTTGTTATAGCGTTCTTCAATATCTTCAAAAATTTTCAGCCCTAAATAGTAAGGGTTGATGCCTGTTTTAGAAGGCTGCACCACACCTGCATTTAATTTCGCAAACTCTATCGATTCACTTGAATCCAAGTCAAGCTCCCGCATAATCCGCTGGTGCCAATACGATGCCCAGCCTTCATTCATAATCTTGGTTTCCAGCTGCGGCCAAAAATAGAGCATTTCTTCTCTCAGCATGGTAAGGACATCCCGCTGCCACGGCTCCAGCTCGCGGGAATGCGCCTCAATAAAGAGTAAAAGATCCTTTTCCGGCTTTGGCGGAAATTGCTTAACGGTTTTCTTTTTCTCACGCGTTTTCGGCTCATCCATTCCCCACAAATCATCAT
Source organism: Bacillus sp. I-2 (assembly GCF_001974945.1). Lineage (NCBI taxonomy): Bacteria > Bacillati > Bacillota > Bacilli > Caryophanales > Bacillaceae > Bacillus > Bacillus sp. I-2. Next base: position 14,487 of record NZ_LZRW01000002.1, read on the forward strand.
AAGGCGTTTGACGTTTTGGTTTATCATCTTCACTTTCTTCATCGTCCATATTCCAGCTTAATTTTGATCGAACAAGAGACGGATCAATATGCTCTTGGATAGCCAATACGGCATCTAAAAAGGACTCGACTTCTTTTGTTCCATGGATATGCTCATATTCTTTGATCCGCTCTGCCGCTGCTGACATGCTTTCGACCATATCTCGTTTTGTGTTTTGGAAACGGCAATTATTTTTGAAGAAATCACAGTGTGCCAATACATGAGCCACAATTAATTTATTTTGAACAAGCGTATTGTTATCAAGTAGAAAGGCGTAGCAAGGATTTGAATTGATGACAAGTTCATAAATTTTGCTTAACCCTAAATCATAATGAAGCTTCATTTTATGAAATTGCTTCCCAAAGCTCCAGTGGCTGAATCGTGTTGGCATTCCATATGCACCGAACGTATAAATAATTTCCGCGGGACAGATTTCATACCTCATCGGATAAAAATCTAGACCAAATCCTTCTGCAATCTCTGTAATTTCATCAATCGCTCTTTGTAAAAGACGTTTTTCAGATACGCTCAAGGAAACCATCCCTCCTCATCGGACTTATCCCTACTATATGAGCGTATGTAAAAAAACATGATGTTCCGCCAATCGTTTAGACGACTTCCATTTCTTTCGTGGATTGCCCGCCGAATGCTTCGAAATGAATATGGTGTGCTGGAATTCCCAGCTCTTTTAGATGATGAATGATCTCCTGTGTAAACACCGGGGAACCGCATAGATAAAATTGGCCTTTCCCCTCTCCGATCACCGATTGAAGAAATGGACGGTCAATGCGGGAAGCCGCTTTCTCAACAAGTTCACCCTTTCCAGACTGCGTAAATTGTTCGTTACATAGGATGATGCGCCCATAGGAAGCTGACGCTAGAACGCGTTCAAACTCATTTTCAAAAGCGTTTACATCCTCTAATCGATCTGCATGAATCATCGTGAATGTCTGGCTGTTTTGTGCGGCAGTTTTCACTAAACCAATCATTGGTGTGACACCAGACCCGGCACTGATAAAATAAACAGGCTCTTTTGTGTCTCCCTGCAAGCAGAACATTCCCTGCGGCATACTCACTTGAAGAACGTCCCCTTCTTCCATTTCATCATGCAAAAATGTAGACACATGACCGTCACGCTTCACTGTAATACGGTAATAAGATGGATGATGCTCGTCTGATAAACTGTATTGTCTGCTGCACATATAGGCTTCTCCTGGCATATCTGCCTGAACCGTAATGTATTGGCCTGCTTTATACATTGGCAGCTCTGATTCATCTTCTGGTACTAAATAAAAAGAGATAAGCGATGGAGATTCTTGCTTCTTTTTCTTAATCACAAACGGCTTCACATCTGCCCATCCGCCTGTCTGTTTCACATTTTCATCCATCATTTCTGCTTCTATGGTTATGAAAATATTCGCAATGATGTCATATGCAGCTTTCCAAGCTAATAAAGTGGCATCTTCTTCTCTTAAGCCAAACACCTCTTTCATCGCTTCAATCAGGTGATATCCAACAATTGGGTATTGTTCTTTTTTGACCATGACACTGACATGCTTATGGGCAATTTGTTTGACCGCAGGAAGTAATTCCTCTAACCGATCAATGTGCAGTGCAGCTTGATATAGTGTCGCAGCAAGTGCTTCTGGCTGACTTCCGTTCATCAGATTTGTTTTATTAAATTGATTGAGCAGCTCCGGGTGCTGGCGAATCATATTTTGATAAAAAACAGTGACAAGTTTGGTTCCCTCGGCTTTTAGTAGAGGGGCTGATTGCTTTATTGCATTCATTTGATCTTTAGATAACATCGTCATTCCTTCTTTCAAAAGAAGTATTTTAAATACATCTTTATCGTAATAGATGACACTCTCTAAAAGCAATATTTATAATACATGTTTTAAATGTTGTCACATTTTACACTTTCTCGAACAGTTTTTGTCTAAAATGTGTTACGATGATACAAAACTCTATTAGGTTTAGAGGTCGTCAAAATGAAACTTACGAATTACACAGATTTCTCATTAAGGGTACTCATTTATTTAGCTTCGAGAGAAAATAATGAACTGTCAAATATTCAGCAGATCGCCGATGTTTATGGCATTTCTAAAAATCATCTGACGAAGGTGATTTATCATCTTGGAAAACGCGGGTATGTGGAAACGATTCGCGGAAGAAATGGCGGGATCAGGCTTGGAAAAAGCCCAGAAAGCATTAATATTGGAGAGGTTGTCCGTTATACAGAGGATGATTTAGTCATGGTTGAATGCTTTGATCCAAAGAAAAACAGCTGCATCATCTCCCCAATTTGTTCATTAAAGCATGTACTTCATGAAGCACTCACTGCTTATTTAAGCGTTCTAGACCGATACACACTAAACGATTTAACACAAAACAAAGATGCTCTTAGAGAGCTCCTGCTTTAAGACGAAAGAATTTATTCTTTCGTCTTTTTCTTTACCTTCTTGTAATAATAATTTATTTAAAATTATTATAAATAAATATTGACTATCATGTTTGATTCAATATAATTAGGGTATATAGATTGCTAGAAAACACTTTTTTGTTTACAGGAGGAGAAAAGAATGACAAATTCAAATCATAAAAATTTGACAACGAACCAAGGCGTGCCTGTTGGCGATAACCAAAACTCAAGAACAGCTGGTCACCGCGGACCTACCTTTCTTGATGATTACCATTTGATTGAAAAACTTGCACACTTTGATCGTGAACGTATTCCAGAGCGCGTCGTTCATGCAAGAGGCGCCGGCGCTTACGGTGTATTTGAAGTAGAAAACAGCATGGAGAAACATACAAAAGCAGCCTTCTTAAGTGAAGAAGGAAAACAAACAGACGTTTTTGTTCGCTTCTCTACCGTTATTCATCCGAAAGGTTCACCTGAAACATTGCGTGACCCGCGCGGATTTGCTGTCAAATTTTATACAGAAGAAGGCAACTATGATCTCGTTGGTAACAACTTGCCGATCTTCTTTATTCGTGATGCATTGAAATTCCCTGATATGGTTCACTCTCTCAAGCCAGATCCTGTAACCAATATTCAAGATCCTGACCGTTATTGGGATTTTATGACCTTAACACCTGAATCCACTCATATGCTCACATGGCTTTTCTCTGACGAAGGAATCCCTGCAAGCTACGCTGAAATGCGCGGTTCTGGTGTGCATACATTTAGATGGGTGAACAAATACGGCGAAGCAAAATATGTGAAATATCACTGGAGACCTTCTGAGGGTATTCGCAACTTATCTATGGAAGAAGCAGCGGAAATTCAAGCAAATGATTTCCAGCATGCGACAAGAGATTTATATGACCGCATTGAAAAAGGCAACTTCCCAGCATGGGACTTATATGTTCAGCTTATGCCGCTTAGCGATTATGATGACCTTGATTATGATCCATGTGACCCAACAAAAACGTGGAGCGAGGAAGATTACCCGCTTCAAAAAGTAGGACGCATGACACTCAACCGCAATCCTGATAACTTCTTTGCTGAAACAGAACAGTCTGCTTTCACGCCAAGTGCATTTGTTCCAGGAATTGAGGCATCTGAAGATAAACTGCTTCAAGGCCGTCTGTTCTCATATCCTGATACGCAGCGCCACCGTCTTGGTGCGAACTACATGCGCATTCCGGTTAACTGCCCTTATGCACCTGTACACAATAACCAGCAGGATGGCTTTATGACAACGACTCGTCCAAGCGGTCATATTAACTATGAACCAAACCGTTATGCCGATCAGCCAAAAGAAAACCCTCACTACAAAGAAAGTGAGCCAGTTCTTCACGGTGACCGTATGGTGAGACAAAAAATTGAAAAACCGAACGATTTCAAACAAGCTGGAGAAAAATATCGAAGCTACTCTGAAGAAGAGAAACAAGCATTGATTAAAAACCTAACAGCTGATTTGAAAGATGTGAATGACAAAACAAAATTACTTGCAATCTGCAACTTCTATCGTGCCGATGAAGATTACGGCCAGCGTTTAGCAGATTCACTTGGAGTGGATATTCGCGCTTATCTTCAAGGTAGCATGAAGTAATTCCATTTCGAAAAAAAAATTGTTGGACAAAGGGCTAAAATGATCTTGATTTTAGCCCTTTGTCTTTTTTGACTGAACGCCTCGAGCATCTTTTACAAAAAAAGGTGCTTCTTTATAGCCGAAACACGTTAATACTAATCAAATGACCGGTTACCGGATGAAAATAAATTTCTGCATGTGCGGCAAAGCGAGTTGATCCTTCCTTTACAGTGACGCGAAACACATCTTTTGTCTGCTCATCATTCACTTCTGTCCGGCCAATGTAATGATAATCATTGAAAGCGGCACCTTTATATTCATCTTTAAACGCTGTGTACGCAAGTCTTTCCCAATTTTCAAACGGCTGCACCGCTGCTTTTGATGCAGGATGAATCATCAAACTGCCAAGCAAAACGATTCCTGCTGCAATAAGCATCCACCATTTCGGCTGCATGATATCATTGAACTCACTTTCATATATGTTTTGTTTAGGTTTAGCTGGCTGGTCCTTTTTCATACATGAAGCAATTATTCAGCCTATAATTCCCGGTACACGATTGATGCGGACACCAACTTTTCCCCTGAAAAAGTCGATATCATCCGAGCAAACTAATGAGGACTTCTCAAGGGAAAGGAGAAGGTTTAATGAATGTGGCGGATTATGATAAAGCACTTTATTATACGCATCGCTCGCAATGGGATAATTTACTTATTCTTATGGTACGTACGCAAGATGATTTGCTCTCGAAACGTATTGAGCATTTCTTACATGCGTATCAATTTAACCGGAACGATGCAGATGTTGAAAAATGTTTATATGGGCTCCTGCAGTACATTGACCATGCTTCAGAGGCTGCTGCTGAAGTTTATTCACAACCGATGTACACATAAAGAAAAAGGGCTAAAATGAATTTTTTTAGCCCTTCCCTTTTACATACAATTAGCAGTGCGCTGTGATGGGAAACATAAAGTGGCTGACATGAAATAGACGGGAGCGTTAGAGATAATCCTAACGAAAATCACTTACTAATTCATATGCCTCCACCTGATCCCCTCCCATTTTACATTCACCTTTGATTGACCAGCTCATCACCTCCTTTAAAATAAAAAAAGACTTGATGAGCATACTCTCATCAAGTCTTTTTTGTTTTTCTATTAGAAACGTCAAATAACCAACATCTATGCTCTTTTTTATTCAATTCATTGAATTGAATATGCGCTTAAAAGTTTTAGCATAACGACTAAATTCTTTTCTGTCATAGCAGCTCTTTCGGCTGATTTTTTTGATAATCCACTGCATACAGAGCCGCTTGGGTTCGATCTGCCAGCTCTAATTTTGATAATACATGAGATACGTGCGTTTTGACAGTTTTTTCAGAAATAAACAGCGATGAGGCAATTTCTTTGTTGCTTTTGCCTTTTGCAATCTCAAATAAGACATCTCGCTCTCTATTGGTGAGCTCTTTCATCAATGCCCATTTCTGCTCTTTTGGCTCTGTCAGATGCTGCACGAGAAAGGTCGTGATATGACCATCTAACTGATAGGTGCCATTTTGGACTTCAATCATGGTCGAAAGCAGCTTTTCTGGTGCCACATCCTTTAATTGATAGGCTTTCGCCCCTGCTTGAATGGCGGGAATGACATAATCTTTATCCGCATAGCTTGTCAGGATCACAATGCGGGCGTCCGGCATTTCCAGCGTCATTTGTTTCGTTGCCTCAATGCCATTCATTACAGGCATAGACAAATCCATTAAGACAATGTCAGGCTGAGTTTCTCTGACAACCTCTAATGCCTCTTGCCCATTGGACGCCTCACCAACGATGTCCACATCAGGCTGTGTCTGTAAGAAAAACACAAGCCCTTTTCTCACAATATGATGATCATCTGCAATGACAACTCTCATGACGATCCCTTCCTTTCTTGTGAAAATGGCACTTTTACATGAATCGTAGTTCCTTTACCTAACTCTGAATGGAGACAAAATGTACCACCTGCTCTTCGGATGCGGTCAGACATCCCTTTCAGCCCAAGTGAAGGAAGGCTCATCTGCTCGTCATATTGAAAACCTTTTCCGTGATCAATAATTTTCATCTCCAACGTGTCTTTTGATTGTTCAAGCTTGACCTCGACTTCTTCTACTTCCGCATGTTTTTGACAGTTATTCAGCGCTTCTTGACATACCCGAAACAAAGTTTCATTGTGAGAATGATCCATTTCTATACAGCCTGATAAAGATAAAGTGCAGCGTAATCCTAAAAGCTGTGCATACTCTTCAATTGCTGTCGTAAACCCTTTTTCAAGGCCTCTTGGTCTCAGCTGCCAAATGAGTGACCGCATTTCAATCAGAGCGTCTTGTGACAAATGCTGAATAAAATCAATCATTTCCCCTAGATTCTGATCGCTTGTCATTTGCCGTGCAGCCTTAGCAGTCAGACTCACAGAGAACAACATTTGGTTGACAGAATCATGCAAGTCCTGTGCGAGCCGGTTTCTTTCTTCTAGAAGTGCGTGCTGCTGTTCATTTTGCACAAGCTTCATCCGCTGAATGGCGGTGCCAATTTGAAGTGCAATGCTTTCAAGCAAATTCAGCTCTTCTTGCGTAAACGTGACTTTTCCTTTTGCCGCCACATTTAATAAACCGAATGTACGCTTACACGCTTTTAACGGTACGGTCGCATGATGAGTAATTCCTTCTGTATCCCCGAGCTTTTCTTCAATCGCCGTTTCAATCCGTTTGCAATTAATAATATTGGTGGCTGATTGCAGTGAACCTTTTGTGTATCGATTGATGCAATAACAATCATTTTGACACATGAGCTGCTTTTGATGTTTTGCAAGTGCTTCAGGTAAGGAAACCTCTGCCATCAGTTCATATGACCCGTCTTTTTCTATAAAATAAATCCATGCTGAATGAAAGCCTGTGACATCCATCAGCATATGGAGCACTTCATGGAGCGTTTCTTTCATTTCCATGCCTTCATTAAGCTTTTCAGCAATTTCTTTTAACGTTTTTAATGTTTCAACCTTCTCTTGATATTCTCCCATACTGTTTACCCCCGGCATTTGCAGCCTTTACTTATCATTACGCTCATTATACCATGGGCCCCTTTGTCGCTCTTTCTCCAAAAGAATGATTTCTTCTCATCCTTTTGGCTGAGAAAAAAGCCATCATGTATTCATACACGATGGCCTTGTCTTTCGTTATTTCGCTGTTTCTTCCACAATATCATAAACGATTTTCATCACTTCTTCTGACAAATGCTTTAGCTTTTCTTCACTATCTGTTAAAGACGTACCTTTGACTGCAATATAAAATTTCACTTTAGGCTCAGTGCCGGAAGGTCTTAAGCAGAACCACGAACCATCCTCAAGGAAATATTTCAGCACATTTGATGCTGGCAGGTGAATGGTTTCCTCTTTCTTTTCAGCCACAAGTTGTCTTTGACTTGATTGGTAATCCTCAATCACTGTGATGCGCTGCCCTGCGATGGCATCTGGCGGATTTGTTCTAAAGGTATGAAGGATCGCTGAAATCTGCTCTGCTCCTTCTTTTCCTTTTAAGGTTAACGACTTTAACCCTTCCCGGTAAAATCCAAACTGCTTGAAAATATCGACAAGCGCATCGTACAAGGACTTGCCCTGCTTTTTATAGAAAGCAGCGACTTCAACGGCTAAAAGTGCCGCTTGCACCGCATCTTTATCTCGGGCAAAGTCACCGATTAAATAGCCATAGCTCTCTTCATAACCGAATTGAAACGTGTATTCTCCGCTCTTTTCAAACTGCTTAATTTTTTCTCCAATAAATTTAAAGCCTGTGAGTGTGTCTATCGTGTCGGCACCAAAAGCTGATGCTACAGCGCGCCCAAGCTCACTTGTAACAATGGTTTTCATCACAACGGGACGAGGCGGCAATTGACCCAGCTTTTGTTTTTCAGACAATAAATAATGGAGCAGCAGGGCGCCTGTTTGGTTGCCTGTTAAGACGGTAAATTCTCCTTCGTGATCTCTGACCGCAATGCCTAACCTGTCAGCATCTGGGTCTGTGGCAATGAGGATATCGGCATTTTGTTTTTCACCAAGCTTGATGGCGTACTCAAATGCTGCATGCTCCTCTGGATTCGGAGAGGTCACTGTTGAGAATTGTGGATCTGGTTTTTCCTGCTCAGGCACAACAGTGACATGCTGATAACCTAGAGCCTGAAGCCCGTTTCTGACAGGGTGATTGGCTGTCCCATGAAGCGGAGTAAACACAACTTTGACATCGACCTCATGTGCCAGCTCAGGGTGCACACTAATGGTTTTTAATTTTTCAATATAAGCATGGTCGATTTCTTCTCCGATTATTTTGATCAGCCCTTGCTGTTTCAACGTTTCTTCAGAATCAACTGAAATCGACAGTTCATTTTCAATTGCATCTACTTCTTGAATGACTTGATCTGCTTCAAATAGAGGCAGCTGCCCGCCATCTTCACCATACACTTTATAGCCATTATATTCTGGTGGATTATGACTTGCTGTCACGACGATTCCAGCAAATGCATGCAGCTCACGAACCGCAAAGGAGAGCTCTGGTGTCGGACGCAATTCATCAAATACGTACGTTTGAATGCCTTGTGAAGCAAGTGTTTTGGCTGCTTCCATCGCAAATTCAGGCGATTTATGGCGTGAATCATATGCAATGGCGACGCCTCTTTTTTTTGCATCCTCTCCATGTTTCGCAATATACGCAGCAAGACCTGCTGATGCTTTACGAACAGTGTACACATTCATTCGGTTCGTGCCTGCACCAATCTCACCGCGCATTCCTCCAGTGCCGAACTCAAGGTTTTTGTAGAAACAGTCTTCAAGTGCTTGGTGGTCATCTTGATGCGTCTTTAGCCATTCCTTTAGTTCAGTATCCAGGTGCTTCTCATTGATCCATCGCTCATAATTCGTCTTCCAACTCATGGTCGTCCTCCCCAGCTCTTATCATCAATAAAATAACATCTACTGTTATTCTATATGGAATCATCCTTTATGTCATGCTATATCATTAGCAGTTGGAAAAAATGCTGCACAAATAAAAAAAGCCGATACATGATCGGCTTTCAGATTGTTGACAAAGGGCTAAAATGATCTTGCTTTAACCCTTTGTCTTCTTTTTATTCAGCATCAAGCGGTACGACTGCTTCATGGAATAGTTGATCTAATTCTGTTTGATGTTTCTGTTTTGCTGCTTCATCCCAGCCAAAACGCTCTGCCATGTAGTCAACAACAGGTTGTGCGTATTTTTTTGCCCAATTGATATTAAATAATAGGCTTCCTGTTCTTCTTAAGAAGAAATCGACAGGTGTTACAGCTAGTTCTTCTTCGATCGCATAGACAAGCTCTGCCAGCACATATGCTGGAATGTTTCGTTTGTCTGCTTCCCCTTGAAGCTGCTCTACTCGTTTGTAGACACTGCTGACGTTTGAACCATATTTTTCAGCTAGTTTTTGTGCAATCGGTTCTGTTAAACCAACAGATGCTCCTTCTGCTGTTTTCGCTTGAACAAAGGCTGCCATGTTTTTAGATCCGCCTACATGGCCGCCTGAGATTGGCATATGCTTTGTTTTACATGGTCCGTAATCTTTGCCCGTTTCCTGTTTCAGTCCATCACGTACTAGATCGACAATATGCTCAGCCATTTTACGGTAGCCTGTTAATTTACCGCCAGCAATGGTGATTAAGCCTGAAGATGATGTCCACACTTCATCCTTACGAGAAATTTCTGAAGGATCTTTGCCCTCTTCATGAATGAGCGGACGAAGACCGGCCCAGTTGGATTCTACATCTTTTTCTGTAATATTGAGATCAGGGAACATGTACTGAATCGCTTGGATGACATAGTCACGATCGGCCTTTGTCATACGCGGGTGCTCCAGCTGTTTTTTGTACACTGTATCTGTTGTTCCAACGTACGTTTTGCCTTCTCTTGGAATGGCAAAGACCATACGTTTATCAGGTGTATCAAAGTAAATCGCTTGTTTTAATGGGAAGACCGATTGGTCAAATACTAAGTGAATTCCTTTTGTATGCTGTAAGTGTTTTCCTTCTTTTGAGTGGTCCTTGTCTCTCAGCTGATCTACCCATGGACCTGTCGCATTGACGATCTTCTTCGCATACACATCGTATGTTTTCTGCGTCATGACATCTTCAATGACAACACCAACCACTTTGCCTTTATCATAAATAAATTCTTTTACTTTCGCATAGTTGACCGCTTCCGCTCCGAATTTCACAGCCTCTTTCATGACTTCGATTGTGAGGCGTGCATCATCTGTACGGTATTCAACATAGTAGCCGCCGCCTTTTAAGCCGTCCTTTTTGACAAGCGGTTCTTTTTCAAGTGTTTCTTTTGCACTTAGCATGCTTCTGCGTTCGCTATGCTTTACGCCAGCTAAAAAGTCATACACTCTAAGTCCAATAGAGGTTGAAAACTTACCAAATGTCCCGCCTTTATGCATCGGAAGAAGCATCCATTCTGGCGTTGTCACATGAGGACCATTTTCGTATACAATGGCACGCTCTTTACCGACCTCTGCGACCATTTTCACTTCAAATTGTTTTAAATAACGAAGTCCGCCGTGCACTAGTTTCGTTGAGCGGCTAGACGTACCTGCTGCGAAATCCTGCATTTCTGCAAGACCGACACGCATTCCGCGTGAAGCCGCGTCAAGTGCTGTACCAGCGCCTGTTATACCCCCACCAATGATAAACACATCATATGGTTTTTTTGTCATTTCCTGCAGCATTTGTTCTCTTTCTAAGCTAGAAAAAGTCATCTCTTGTTCCTCCCATGTTGTACGGTAAAGAAAAAGAGACCGCAAACACCCAAAGCGTATTTCTACACTTCGGTGCCTGCGGTCTCTCCAGTTCTCCAACCGTTCTATTAACTTACTTGAAGTATACCATACTTTTGGTTTATTTGAAAGCTTGAGCTGCTTTTACAGCCTTTTTCCACCCGCTGTATAACGAGTCGCGGCTGTCCTCTTCCATTTTAGGGTCAAAGCGCTTGTCAAGGTTCCATTGTTTTGCAATGTCTGAACGGTCGTTCCAGAAGCCAACTGCTATTCCCGCAAGATAGGCCGCACCGAGTGCCGTCGTTTCATTAATTTCTGGACGCTCTACTGGTACATCCAGCAAATCACTTTGGAAGCCCATTAAGAAATCATTCTTTACAGCTCCGCCATCCACACGCAACGTTTTTAATGAGATGTTTGAATCCTTTTCCATCGCATCTAAAACATCCTTCGTTTGATAAGCAAGTGATTCTAACGTTGCACGGACAAAGTGCTCTTTAGAAGTACCGCGTGTTAATCCGAATACAGCGCCTCTGACATCACTGTCCCAGTATGGTGTGCCTAGACCAACGAATGCTGGAACGACATATACGCCATCTGTTGACTCAACGCGCTTTGCATAGGCTTCGCTGTCTTTTGAGTCTTTAAACATTCTCAGTCCATCGCGCAGCCACTGAATCGCTGAACCAGCTACGAAAATACTTCCCTCTAAAGCATATTCAACTTTACCGTCAATGCCCCATGCAATTGTCGTTAATAAACCATGATCCGACTTAATTGCTTTTTCCCCTGTATTCATCAACATGAAACATCCTGTGCCATACGTGTTCTTCGCCATTCCTTCTTCAAAGCAAGCCTGACCGAATAGTGCAGACTGCTGGTCTCCCGCCGCCCCTGCAATCGGGATATTTCTGCCGAAGAAGTGATAGTCTGTTGTTTCACCATAGATATGTGAAGATGGTTTCACCTCAGGAAGCATAGAAGCAGGTACGCCAAGGATCTCAAGTAATTCTTCATCCCATTTCAGATCGTAAATGTTGAACATTAACGTTCTTGACGCGTTGGAGTAATCTGTGACGTGTGATTGACCGCCTGTCATCTTCCAAATGAGCCATGTATCAATTGTGCCAAACAGCAAGTCGCCATTTTCTGCTTTCTCACGAGCACCTTCTACATTGTCTAAAATCCATTTTACTTTTGTCCCTGAGAAATAAGCATCAATGAGAAGACCTGTTTTATTTCTAAACGTTTCATTGTGTCCTTGCGCTTTTAACTCTTCACAAATGCCAGACGTTTGTCTAGACTGCCAAACAATTGCATTATAAACGGGTGCGCCTGTATGTTTATCCCAAACAACAGCTGTCTCACGCTGGTTCGTAATTCCGATACCGGCGATTTGATCTGCTTCAATGCCTGATTCAATTAAAGCAGTTGAAATGACGGATAGAACAGAGCTCCAAATTTCATTTGCATTATGTTCTACCCAGCCTGGGTTCGGAAAATATTGATTAAATTCCTTCTGAGCTGTATGTGCAATTTTGCCTTCTTGATCAAATAAGATCGCTCTTGAGCTTGTTGTCCCTTGATCTAAAGCGAGAATATATTTTTCTTTTGCCATGGTGTTTTCCTCCCCTTACATACTTTCATTTACAGCATTTGTTTGATTTTTCGTAGAGACATAGAGTCCTAACAATACCACAACTAAAATAACGCTTACAATCCAAAAGGCTGGAGTGATGTTCGCTTTAAAGGCTGCATTGTAGAAAACACCGCCAAATGCGCCGCCTAAAATTGGACCAACGACTGGCACCCAAGCATACTTCCAATTCGATGGACCTTTACCTGGAATCGGCAGAATCGCATGTGCAATTCTCGGACCTAAATCACGTGCAGGATTGATTGCATAACCAGTTGTTCCGCCTAAAGAAAGACCAATTGCGACAATTAAGAATCCAACAATCAGCGGATTGATTCCGTCTGCGAATTTATTTGCACCAATCGCTAAGATTCCTAGAACCAATACAAATGTACCGATGACTTCACTAAGTACGTTTGCAAAAGTATGCGGAATCGCAGGACCAGTTGAGAATACACCCAGCTTTGCACCTGGATCGTCTGTTGCTTTCCAGTGCGGTAAGTAATGTAAAAAGACAATAATAGCTCCTATTAATGCGCCAAGCATTTGACCGGCAATATACATTGGTACATCAGCCCAAGGAAAACTTCCTTCAAGCGCAAGCCCAATTGTTAGTGCTGGATTCAAATGTGCTCCGCTGATTCCACCTGTTGCATAAGCTGCTATGGCTACTGCAAATCCCCATCCGAAAGCGATTACAATCCAGCCGGACTGATATGCGAGCGATTTCTTTAAATTGACTGCCGCACATACACCGCCTCCAAAAATAATGAGAAGCATTGTACCTACGACTTCACCCCAAAATGGTGTCATGAAAATTCCTCCTCTGGTTCAGTTGCCATCCCTATGAATGTGTAAAAAAAGATAAAGAAAAAAGATCCACAACAAACATACTTTACATCAGGGTCATTTGTCACCTAGTAAAGCGCTGTTGTGGATCTCCGTTTCTCCATCACATGATATTAACTTAGTGCTATAGTATCAGAGGATGAAAACGTTGTCAATCAATTTTCACATTTTATCTTTTTCACTTTTGAAACGCTTTCCAAAGGGCTGTATTCGATGTTGTCACAGCTGTAGCTCCCGCTTCAAGCGCTCTTTCCACATCTTCTTTTGTACGGATAAATCCGCCTGCAAATATTGGAATCCCAGCTCGCTCGCGCACTTCAGTAATTAAATCCGGCACAACCCCAGGCAATACTTCAATAAAATCTGGACGATGTTTTCCTACGAACTCCATGCTTTTTTCCATCGCACTTGTATCAAGTAAAAACATTCGCTGAATGGCATATACCTTCTTTTGCTTGGCTTTCACTATGACAGAAGACCTAGTAGAAATAATTCCTGCCGGCTTCATTTCCTGACAAATAAATTCCGTTCCATACTCATCATGTTTGATCCCATGAATGAGATCGACATGGACAAACATTTTTTTATGATGGGCATTCGCCTCATTCATGATGCCCTTTAGCCGGCCTAAATGCACATCAAGTAAGACCCCATATGTAAATGGACTTTTTAAAAATTCCTCAAATTGCTTCATATTGCGAACAGCAGGTAGAATGGGTTGATCATGAAAACTCATATGCCGTCTCCTTCTAAAGTGTATTGGTTCAGTCTTCTCCTAACAGTAATAGAATCTCTTCTATTTTTCAATACACCTAATGTATCCAATGCCGATTTTACCTAACAGCATCTTAATGTATGTGCTCTTCCCATAGAAAAAAGCAGAGAAATCTCTCTGCTATAACTGCGCCATACTTTCTTTTAGCGTGTTGATAATAAATGAGGCGTCTTCGTTTGTTATATTTAGCGGCGGTGCAAGCTGGGCAACGTTATTATAGCCGGCAACCGTATCACCATTTTTCCCAATGATCAGTCCGCGTTTTTTACATTCTGCAATCAATTGACCGACAACCTGTGGATCAGCCGGTTTTTTAGACTGTTGATCCTGAACAAGTTCAATACCAAACAGCAGGCCTTTCCCTCTGACATCACCGACAAATGGATGCTCTTTTAACTCTTGCAAACGTTCAAGCATGTCTTGCCCCAGCGTGTCAGACCGTTCTACTAATTTCTCGGTTTCCATGATCTCTAGGTTGGCAAGGGCAACCGCACAAGAAGCAGGGTGACCGCCAAATGTATTTACATGGCGCAGCCTGTCATACGTATCTTCCCCTGCGTAGGCTTCATAGATTTCTCGTTTCACGCACGTTGCAGAAAGAGGTAAATAGCCGCTTGTGATCCCTTTTGCCATTGTAATGATGTCCGGCTTTACATCTTCATGCATAAAACCAAACCGCTTCCCTGTCCGGCCAAAGCCGCAGATGACTTCATCCACAATGAGAAGCGCTCCATGAGCCTCACAGATGTCTTTGACCTTCTTCAAATACCCTTTTGGCGGCATTAAGATACCGCCGCCTGTAATAATCGGTTCCATAATGACCCCAGCAATGGTCTCACTTAGTTCCCACGTCATGGCTTGATCGATTGCCGCTGCACTTGCCAAAGTCTCTTGATCCTCAGGATGACGATACATATCAGGCGGTGCGACATGGATAAAGCCTTGACCTAATGGTTCATATTTATATTTACGCTGCGCCTGCCCCGTTGCAGCAAGAGCTGCTGCGGTATTACCGTGATACGACCGATACCTGGAGATGAACTTTGTTCTTGTGCTCTCTCCTTTTTGCGCATGATATTGTTTGGCGATCTTAAATGCGGCTTCATTGGCTTCAGAACCGCTGTTAGAAAAGAAGATGACATAGTCCCCGCCAAGCCATTCATTTAGCTTTTCAGCCAGCTGAATCGCTGGCACATGGCTTTGCGTCAGCGGATAGTAAGGCATTGTATTGAGCTGCTTATATGCCGCTTCTGCAAGCTCTTTTCTGCCATAACCGGCATTTACACACCAAAGACCTGACATCCCGTCTAAATAGCGATTCCCATGAATATCAGTCACCCATGCGCCTTCTGCCTTGTGAATGACCATGCTTTCATTTTCCTTGTTTGTCCCTTTCATATGATGCCAGATCAACTGATCATCTTTCGTCTGAAGATTTTGAGCCTGCTCATGTATTTTCATCTTCCCGACCCCCATGTATCCGTTTTCATCATTAAAGAAGCTTAAACCGGTTCAGCAGCACATTGCCCCTCTATTCATTATATGGCTGAAAAGGGAGGCATATGAAACTGAAACTAGGCCGCCCGTAAGAGAGAACCAACCATTACTTTCATTATAAAAAAGGGGCCGGGCCCATTACATTAGACAGATCGTCAACTGATTGAAAAGAACCGTAAGACACTCCACTCGGATGCTTAGCAAATCTAACATACCTCGTTAACGGTCATTTCCTTGCAGGAATTCATATGCAAGAATCGCAAATTCAAGCGCCTGTCGTTTCGGTGCCTGCATCATATCCTCGCCAAGCAATGCTTGCAGTTTATCTAGTCTATGATAAAGCGTCTGCCTGACAATATAGAGCTGGCTTGCAGTTTCCTTTTTAGAACCGTTTGTCTGTAAAAAGATATTCAGCGTTTGATAAAGTCTTCCGCTATTTTGCTTATCATATAAAATGACAGGCTCCAAATACTCTTTCACCATACATTCAAGCAGTCCGCTTTCCTTCATGAAAGGCATGAGACGGAGCATATGCAAATCTTGATAAAATGGGCTTTCCACACGCTGGGGCATCACTTTCTTTAAATGCAGCACTTCTTTGGCTGCTTGAAAGCTTTTTCTCATATGCTGAAACTGTTCACAATATGGACCGATGCCAAAATTGATCACAGTTCCGCGGGGCTGCTCCCGATCATACAATTGTTTGATGTCACTCGCAGCCCTCTCTGCACGCTCTTTCCAATCCTCCTTCTTTCTCGTGTTCAATAAAATAAACAAGGTTTGTCCTTGATGCTCATATGGAATCAAGTGGAAACCCGCACGCTGAAAGATGGAGCGGCACGATACGAGAAAATAAAGATTTCCTGCGATTTCTTCGATTTGATGATGCTTTTGAAAGAGCATCACCACACAGCCGGTTGGCTTTTTCAATCCTTCTGTTTCTTCAAGATGCTCTAAAATATCTCTTTCTGTATGCTCTTCTTGGAACCATTTTTGCAGCCATTCGTTCTCTTTTGTCTTCTTCAGCTCTTCTGTATAAAGCTCTCTTAGCGTTTGCTGGGCAAGAGCATTTGCCCCTTTATCCATGACGAGCAGTTCGAATTCTGAGAGTGTGTTCGTTTGATGAATGAGCACAAGGTCTGCAAATGTCTGCTTGAGTGCAAGCACTTCTTTTTTGGTCACTTCGTATCCTTTTGGCAAGGAAGCAAACTGTAAATAATTCATGACCAGCTCTTCGGTTTGTTTAGAGGAATCACATAAAATAATCGGCTCCCCCTGAACAGGAATAAGTAAAAGAATGCCCCTTACGTGCTGATACACTTGATCCAAAATATCCATCTGCGGATGCGGAGTCAATAAAAGCTCATTCAGCTTTGATGATAGTGCTTCTAAATCAGCCATCATTTGATACTGGCGTTCAATCATCATCGTATGGAGATGCTGTGTGATGTTGACGAATTTCACTTCTTTTGTAAACAGAATCAGCGGAAAATCTCTTTCTTCTGCATACGCAATCAGTTCTTCCGGCACATCGAATCTGAGCGGAACAAATTCAATACACAAGCCTGCCGCACCAGAAACGATCAGCTGTTTTAAAAATGCTTGAAACACATCCAATTGATCATGAAAGCCTGCGGCTGTTGTTAGTATGAGCTCTCCCCCATTTAACAAATCTTCTACAGCAGGCACTTCTAGCACATGGACCCATTTGACCTGCCGAAACAATCCCTTTTCTCCTGCTAACACTTTTGCATGGGCAAAATACTTTGTTTTCAACACATCACTCACTTGAAAATGAACATCTACATTCATTGATATGTCCCCCTTTGTTTTGCCGCCCATCCCCTATCCCAGAGGGTGCATCGATAAAATCCATAATAAAACTGGTAATGTCACGATACTTAAAACAGTACTGAGAAATGTCGTGCTTGAGACAAACTCAGGCTTCGTTCGGAATTGTACAGCCATCAGCGTGGTATTTGCTGCTGTCGGCATGGCTGCAACTAAGATCATAATTTGTTTCACCAAATCGTCTACCGGTAAAATGAGCGTAAAACCAAATGCGATGAGTGGTGAGATAAACAGCTTCAGCAATACAGCATAAGAAATATTTCGATAATCCACTTGCTTAAAAGAAATGACGGCGAGCTGCATGCCTAAAATAAGCATAATCGTCGGTATGGCGGCATCCCCCACAAGCTGGACACCCGTCATCACCTCTTTAGGTAATGAAAGATCAATCAGCTGAAATAATAGACCGAGGAGTGCCCCATATGCCACCGGCATACGCAGCACTTTTTTCAGCACAACCTTTCCATCTCCTGCATCCTCTCCGCCCTTTGCTGCATAATACATACCGATTGTACTCATGACAAGCTGCTGCAGTACCATTAAGACGATGGCAATATCTAAACCTGCTGCTCCGAAGACAAGCAGGACAACGGGCGTGCCGTAATTCCCATTGTTCATAAATGCTGACGACAGAATCATGGCACAATACATTTCCTTCGAATAACCATAAATACGAGATAAAATAAAGACACATAAAACAAGTGAAAGACAAAGTCCGATGACAAAAATAGATAGGTACACATAGTCCATCGATACTTTGTTTTGATAAAAGGTTTCAAACGCAAGAAATGGTGACATTAAATATAAAGACATTGATGAGAGCGTATGTATGTCAAAACCAATGGCCTTCTGCCCAATATACCCGATAAGGAAAATACCGAACACTGGCAGTAAGACAAGTAAAAACTCCATGCTGCACCTACTTTTCTCTAGATGAATTCCTATTCTTCCTCATAATCATACCACTGTTAAACAATAAAAAAGAAGCACCCTTATGAAAGGCCGCTTCTCTCCTCATCCAAATAGAACACTTCCCACAAATGACCATCAAGATC
This sequence comes from Bacillus sp. I-2, assembly GCF_001974945.1. Lineage (NCBI taxonomy): Bacteria > Bacillati > Bacillota > Bacilli > Caryophanales > Bacillaceae > Bacillus > Bacillus sp. I-2. Next base: position 33,051 of record NZ_LZRW01000002.1, read on the forward strand.
CTGAAAGCTCCAACCGTACATGAACCCATGATCCTGCTTTTCCTTAAACGGTGACCCGCCTGCTGCCATCGCCTGCTCGACAAGCTCATCGACCTCTTTTCGTGAATCAACCCGCATAGAGACAATGACCTCTGATCCCTGCCTTGCATCCACCAATTGTTTTTCTGAGATGGTTTGAAAATGCTTATGGGTTAACAGCATGACCGTAATGGTGTCACCAATGACCAAACAAGCTGCCTGATCATTCGTCAGCTGCTCTTGAAACTCAAAACCCAGCTGCTCAAAAAAAGCCTTTGATTCCTTGACATGCTTTACCGGCAAATTGATATATAAATGTTTAGCTTGTCGTCCCATGTTCCTCTCCTTTTTGAACACATGATCTCCTTTCAGTATATTCAGATTTTGCTCCGGCATCCCTTTATCACATAAAAAAATAAGCTCTCCATCTTATGTAGGCAAAAAATGATGATGAATCTTGAACAGGTAGCAGCGCTCGTGCCTCTACTATGTCTCTTAAAAAATGTCAACAAAAAGAAGCGCCTTGTGACAGGCGCTTCTTTTCAGCGTGATAGAAAACCTTTGCAGTCTAGGAAGATCGAGCACCGGAGCGGAGCGAATGAAACATTCATGAGCACTGGAGCGCAGACCTGACACCGAATGCGAGGGTTTGTCTGCGCGCTGAAGCGCCTTGTGACAGGCGCTTCCTTTCATTATTTCTTATATTCAATATGGTACACGTCTCTTCTTCGGTCCTTGAGCTGACGTACCGTTCCATCTTGCCGCTGTCTTCTTAAAATTTCTAAATCGACATCGCCAACGACAACCATTTCTATATTCGGATTACACTCACCTACAATCCCATCTCTTGCAAATTCAAAGTCTGATGGGGCAAAGATCGCTGATTGTGCATATTGGACATCCATATTTTCGGTTTGCGGAAGGTTTCCGACTGTTCCTGAGATAACGGTATAAATCTGATTTTCAACCGCTCTAGCCTGTGCACAGTAACGCACTCTTAAATAGCCTTGGCGGTCTTCTGTACAAAACGGAGTAAAAATAATTTTCGCTCCTTTATCAGCTGCAATCCGAGCAAGCTCAGGAAATTCAATATCGTAGCAAATTTGGATCGCAATTTTACCGCAGTCTGTATCAAATACCCGAACTTGATCACCTGCTGAAATCCCCCACCATTTTCTTTCATTCGGTGTGATATGGAGCTTATATTGCTTTTCAATTGTTCCATCACGTCTAAATAAATAAGCGATATTGTAGATTTTCCCTTCCTCTTCAACGAAATGGGATCCGCCGATGATGTTAATGTTGTACTTCACAGAAAGGTCTGTGAACAAATTAATGTAATCCTCGGTATATTCTGTGATCCTTTGTACTGCAAGACTTGGGGAGCGCTCCTCTAAGTAAGACATGAGCTGCGTTGTAAAAATTTCTGGGAATACGGCAAAGTCAGCTGACGCATCTGATGCGACATCAACATAATACTCCACCTGATTCATGAATTCCTCGAAGGAATGAATTTGTTTCATCGCATATTGAATGACGCAAATACGAACTGGGAATGCCGATTTATAATATCTCTTCGATTGCGGACGATAATCGACGTTGTTCCATTCCATTAACGTCGCATATGTGCTCGATGCCTTATCATCCGGCAAGTAATTCGGATTGATCCGCATGAGGCTAAACTCATTTAACAGCTGAAAAGATAAAACAGGATCATAAATTTGGTGAAGCATGACCTGCTCCACATATTGACGAGGCGTCATTTCCTCTTGGTATTTATGATAATTCGGGATGCGTCCGCCAATGATGATGCTTTTTAAATTTAATCTTCTCGCTAAGTCTTTTCTTGCTTCATATAAACGATGGCCAATTTTCATGCGGCGGTACTCAGGACTAACCATCACTTCAATTCCGTACATATTCATCCCATCTGGATTATGGTTTGTGATGTACCCATCATCTGTGATGTCCTGCCAAGTATGACGGTCATCGTATTCATCAAAGTTAATTAATAAACTTGAACAAGAGCCAATGATTTCTCCCTCAAATTCAGCACAAAACTGACCTTCTGGGAAATGCTCAAGATGGCTTTCAAGGTGCTCTCGTTTCCAAGGGTCCATGCCCGGAAAGCATACCTCCTGCAAGGCGATGATTCGGTCAATATCTTCTTCTCGGATATTACGGATCACCATTCTTTTTTCAAACCGCGTTAAATCGAGTTTTTCTGCCATGATGTTTTTGCCCCCTTACTGATCCTCTTTTTCAAGCTGATGGAATAGCTGGAGCAATTCGATTTCAGCCATGGATTCTAATCTGACATCATATTCTTCAAACTGCAGCGTGCTCGTCACTTTGTTTGGGACGATGACGCATTTCATGCCTGCGCGTTTGGCAGCAATTGATCCATTCACTGAATCCTCAAATGCCACACAATCCTTTGGCTCTACACCTAAGCAGCTTGCGGTTTGCAAATAAAGCTCTGGATGAGGTTTGACTTCTTCCACATCATCTGACGTGCGGATACATTCAAAATAATCGAAAAGACCAATTTGCTTCAGGTGATCAGACACCCATTTATAGTCTGAGCTGGAAGCAAGTCCAATCTTGATCCCAAGCTCCTTCGCTGCCTGTAAATAAGCTTCTACGCCAGGTCGTGCTGATTCATCCTTCATTCTCTTTTGAAAACGAGAACGCCGGTCCGCTGTGAGTGCCTCATGATCGAGCGTCTTTCCTAGCTGCTTTTCTAAGTATTCAAAAGGCTTAAAGCCTGCCTGCGTCCCAATGACGTTGCCCCATACAGAAAGAGGCAGCTCCGACTCATGCTCTGCAAACATTTCTTGTAAAACTTCATATTCATGTGTTTCTGTATCTAAAATTAATCCGTCAAAATCAAATATAATCGCCTTTACCAACGAGGCCACTCCTTTTTTTACGAAAGTCTTTAATATGATACTCAATGCTATCATATCGTGAATAAAATTGACTTTCAAAGATGAATGTCTGCTAAAATCATTATGTATAAAAGGAGCCTGTACCATTTTGTCAGGCTCCTACCCGTGTTCGGTTTATTCTGCAAGAGGTCCAAGCGCTCCGATTCGTGGAGAAATAGGCAATGTTGAAAAAGAGCGGGTTTGGTATTACAGATCTTAAGGTTTCTCCGTTCCCTTAAAAATAGTATGTGCGGCAGCCTTGTAAGTTAACAAGGAAGTTCACACCAACTTTTACGCATTTTGAAGACGGCGGCTGGCAAAATCGTCTAAATCAAACGGAAAAGAAAAGCCGCATGCATTGACCTGATCACGATTTCGCTCGAATAGCTCACGATCACGCTTTGTAATATGGCGTTTAGGTTTTACAATAATGGTATGTAATAGCTGAAGTCCCGATAAAATACGAAAAGCATCGTCCATCGTTCCGTTATAAACCCCTTCAACAAAGGTCAGCGGGCGTTCTTGTTGACGCGCAGCTGGGTTTTCACCGACAGCATGGGATAGAAGATCTTCAACATCCTTTGATATTTCTTCAATTGCCTGCTCTTGCATGTCTGTCGCAGCTTTCATTATTCTCACGTGGCATCTACCTCTCTGTCGTTATTTCTCCATTCAGAATAGCACAGAAAAAAAGGCGTTCGCCAAGGTAAGTGTTTCCTATATATACCCAAAGAAAGGAACGGATATCATGAACATTAACGGACACACGCTCTCGCTAAAAGCAGGTGAGCACGATCATGACACTTCACTGAGTCAGTTTTTAAAAACAGCCGTGTCGGCCTCAAAACCGATTATCCATTTTTGGATGGAGCATCAAAAAATACGTTTAAATCAAAAGCCTGCCCATCACGCGGCAAAAGTCAGTACAGGCGATCACATCCTGATCGATTTATTTGAAACGGAAGAAAGTGATGTGACGCCAGAATATGGTGAATTAGAGGTGCTCTTTGAGGACGAGCACTTATTGATTGTACAAAAGCCCGCTGGACGACCAACGCATCCGAATGAAAAGGGACAAACAGGCACACTAGCAAACCTTGTGGCCTTTCATTTTCAAGCAAATGGCGAGGAAAAGCGAGTGAGACATATTCACAGACTCGATCAAGACACAAGCGGCACGGTCATTTTTGCCAAACACAGATTAGCTCATGCTGTGCTTGATCAAATGCTTTCTAAAAAAACGATCAGCCGAACCTACATCGCTATCGCAGAAGGACTTTTCAAGAAAAAGAAAGGAACTATCGAGGCAGCGATCGGCCGTGACAAGCATCATGCCGTCAGACGCAGAATCTCTCCTACTGGTCAAAGTGCTGTCACTCACTTTCAGGTTATGGACATCAATAAACGCCTGCAAATGACAGCTGTTAAGCTGCAACTTGAGACGGGAAGAACACATCAAATTCGTGTCCATCTTAGCAGTCTCGGGCATCCTTTAGCCGGGGATTCACTTTATGGCGGCGCTCGCGCTTATATCAACAGATGCGCTCTTCACGCCAAACAAGTAGACATGACACATCCTTTTACAGGTGAGCAACTGAGCATAGAAGCACCGCTTCCACTAGATATGGCTCAGCTCATGGACGAGATCATTCATTAAAAAAGAGCCTGCTTTTGATAAGCAGGCTCTTTCTTCATTAGCCAGATGCTCTTTTGGCATAAATAATGTACCGCTCTGGTGCATTGCCGACGAAATGAAATGGATAGCATGTCGTTAACAACAGCTCTTCCTTTTTATTCTGCAAAGTAATAATGGATGTATCATGCTGATCCACGATTTTCGTATGTGTGATTTTATAAACAAACTCACCATACGGCACAGTGATTTTCAGCTGATCGCCAATATTCAATTCACCTGTTCGACGAAATACCGTGTCACGATGGCCAGATAGGACGATTTGTCCCTTTTGATCAGGGTAATAACTGCCTTTGTAATGCCCGACTCCTTTGGCAAGATCATCCGCATCTGTCCCTTCGACAATGGGAAGGTCTGCTTTTAATTTCGGAATCGTCAGAATGCCAGAGGCTTTCCCCACTTCAGGAGAAAACTGCTTCTTTGATATCCTTTGATCGTCCGCTACCGCTTTCTTCGCGTCTTCTAATGATTGTGCTGTTTGAAGGTGCGTAGAGGCGATTTGCCAAATTCCCCAGCCTAGCAAGACAATTCCTGCTGTCATCACAGTAAGTGCAAGCCACTTTTTCATGCTTAAACTCCTTTACCTGTTACATTCCTCTTAGATGATACGCTCTTTAGCTTGCTGCTTTTTCTTCTTGTTTTGCTTTTTGAATGCGTCCCTCTTTTTGATACACAATGGAAGCTCCTTCAAAGCTCTTCACAAAAGCGACAGTGGCTTCTAAATCCTCTGGACCTGTTTCAGGATTTTTCCCCAGCCTTCCTATCGGTGCATACTTACTGCCAGTTGCAGTTGCCATAAAGTTATTCACCGTGAGTGTATATGTTTGATCGAGCGCAACGTTTGATCCATCTGGCAGCTTTAAGTCGACTACTTTATATGTTACCGGATCATAGGAATATGAAAAGCCCGAAATGCTATAATCTGGTCCAAATTGAGGAGAAATTTGCGCTTCAATGATCTCAGCCAAGTCTTTCCCTTTAATCTCAAGTTTAACTAAGACGTTGCCAAAAGGCTGAATATTAAACAGATCTCCCCACGTAATCGGCCCTTTTTCAAGGTTTTGCCTGATGCCGCCGCCATTCATCATGGCAAAATCACTTTTCATAGAATACCTCATACCATCAGCAATCAAATTACCGAGCGGCGTGTCTCCATCATTTGAATAGCCGCCTTCCATTTTGACACCAGCTTCTCCAACTACCTCACTAATAATCGGCTCAACTTCTTTCCCGTAATGAGCCAAGATGCCGGCTGCTTCCTTGTCCTTTTCAATACCAGACTGGTCTACATACTGGATAGTTGCACTCTTTTTGACAATATCCTTCGTTTTGCGGTCAAGTGTTGCATTGACCTCGCCAATGGCCTTCCCATATTCAAAGGCTTGAACAATTAATTTCCCATTGACCTCTCCGTTTACCACTTCGTGATTATGCCCCGCAAAGATGACATCAATTTCATCATCGCCTTCTTTGGCCAGCTTCGCACTTTCTCCAGTGATGGTATCTCCATTTTGAGAGGCCGTCATATGAGCTAAGATCGCAATGGCTTTGATCCCTTTTTGTTTTAATTCCTTCGCGGCTTCATTTACGGCTTTGACTTCATCTGTAAACTGAATGTCTTTAATCCCTTCTGGCATCACCATTCCTGCGGCTGACTTTGTCACAACACCGATAAATGCTACAGGAATTCCCTCGACATCCATGATTTCATAAGCAGGTAAAAGGGGTTTACCTGTATCCTTGTATTCACAGTTTGCACAAACAAGCGGAAAATTCTGTCCGTCATATCCCTTTGTGCCTTTAGGATGATCTCCGCCATTTATGATACGTAATAGCTCGTCCACCCCTTCATCAAATTCATGGTTGCCGACCGTGCCAACATCAAAGCCTATGTTCTCCATGAGTTCAACCGTTGGTTCATCCTGCAGAAGCGACGATATTGGAGAGCTGCCGCCAATCATATCTCCGGCGTGGACTGTGATCGTATTTTTGTGGGCTGCTTGTTTTTGTTTCATATAAGCCGCCACATAATCCATCCGTCCATACGTTCCTTTGTTGCCATCACCTTTTAGATCCAGCTCGTATTGTTGATCAATTTTTCCGTGTAAATCATTCATGCTTAAAATGGTTAATGGGACTTCCCCAGCTTTCTCTGCCGGCTGATAGCCAGCCCGTTCTGCTTCTTCTTTTGAAGCAAAAAAGATGCGTTTATCTACAGCGATTTCTTTCCAGCTGCCAGGCGATACGTACGTTTTCGCTGATGAATCACCAACGTAGCGTGTCAGTCCTTTTTTCTGTTCACGTGCCCTAAATTCAAACGGCTGTTCCAGCAGCGGGTCCGCTTCGTTCCATATGCCCAGCCCTTTTTGTTTTGCCTCTTTGACAGCTTTTTGGAACATCTGATAGTCCTTTTCATCTCCAACCGGCCAGATGAAATACGTAGGGGCATATCCTTTTTTCACAAGCTCTAAATTCGTATTGACCCCTTTTTTGGTTTTCACTTGAGCTAAAAGACGTCCATAGCCGTCCTTCGCTTCAGGACCAATCTTTAATGTGACTTTATCTCCGCTTGAAAGAAGCGTATTTAAATAGTCGGCCGCCTTCTGTCCAAAACGCAGCTGGTTTTGATCTAATTCATTTTTTGGCTTATGGTACGTTTCCGGCGTGTCCATATTCACAAAACGCACCTTTGTTGTACCAAGCACAGGCTTCTTTAAATGAATCGTATCTCCATCTACCACCCGGTCAACCGTTGCCTCGTATTCTTTCTTCATTTTTGGCGGCTTTGGCTGGCGTTTCAGCAGACTGACATCACCCTTGTGTCTTGGAAGCACCTGCAGCGTATCATATCTGCTTAACACTCCTGTAAACTCATACCATTTCCCTGTCTTTACTTCATCAATGGCACTTGTATCCACCATCACTCTAAGGATGGTGCTGTGATATTTTTTATCAATGATCACGACATTGTATCCTCCGCCAGCCGGCTGCTCTGGTTTTGATTCAACATAGCCTTTGACCTTCACAAGTTTTCCTTCATGTTTACGTGCCTGATCCGTTTCTAGTTGTTTCACGGAGACTCGCTTCGGCTTTGGCAAAGTTTGATTCACACCATCGATCTTCAGACGGTCTCGATCCGGCACAATTTCAATCAGTCCTTTATAAGACGTGATCTTCCCCGTTACTGTCACCTTCATGCCTGCTTTTAGTTCTGGGAAATTGTTGGGCTGTGCTGAATAAATATTGATTCCAGCTGATTTGTCTTGAATGTACGTTGACAGTTTCCCATTGCCTATAGCCGATTGGTCTGCTGTCACAATTCCACTCACCGTCACCGTCTCTCCGATCAGTTGACGGGCTTTCTTGATTTTCATTGACTTCTTTTGGTTCCAAACCGTTTCCTTCTTTTCAGACGCAATGGCTTGTTCTGCTGTGATCATGCTAGGCAGTAAGGATTGCAGACTAAAGATCACTAAAACCAGACAGCAGATCATTCGAATGGATCGAACACGTTTCATTAGACCCTCCCCTTCCGAGCTTTATCTCTCATAGTGTACTAAGTAAATATTGATGGTAGATGGATTTCTTGTAAATCTTATGTCTGTCAGCTCATTGGAAACGTAATAATCACTCGTGTCCCCTCAAAGCTTTTGCTTTCAAAACGAATGCTGCCGCCATGGCTTTCAATAATTTTAATCGTCATCATTAAACCAAGGCCAGTCCCTTTTTCTTTCGTTGTATAAAAAGGTTCACCCAGTTTCCCTATTTCGTCTTCTGGTATGCCCTTTCCTTGGTCTTCAAAGATCAGCATCATCTGATTATGTTCCAATACGGATGTGACTTGAATAACACCTGTCACACCATCCATCGCTTCAATACCGTTTTTAAGAATGTTTAAGAAAACTTGTTTCAGCTCATTCGGTATACCTTGAATGTTTGGCAGCGACGGAGACAAATTCTTCTGAATAGACACGCCTTTTAAAACCGCCTGTGATTCAACGACCATGATCACTTCTTCGAGCAGAAGATTGACATGTACCGGCTCAAATTTCACCGATTTGCTTCTAGAGAGCACAAGGAATTCATTAATAATCGCTTCAAGCCGATTAAATTCAGACATCATCACATCTGCATAATCCTTCTGATATTTCTTACTTTGAATCATCAGCTGTAAAAATCCCTTTAACGACGTCAGCGGGTTCCGTATCTCATGGGCGATGCCGGCTGCAAGCTGACCAACTGCGGACAGCATCTCTGACTTCATCAGCATCTTCTCTGACTGCTTTTGATTGGTAATGTCCTCTGAAATCCGCATCACGGTTGACTGCATTTTGTCAGGATCATCAATTCGGTGTAAAGAGACCCTCTCCCATCGTTCACGGCCTGATAAATCCTGAAAGTACAGCTCACCAGTCCAGCTGCCTTCTTTTAAACAAACGTCCCATTGCTTTTCTAAATCATCACATTGACACAGCGAATGATAGACAGAAAAAATATCTTTGCCGATCAGGTCATATTCATGCTGCTGTACAAACTGGCAAAAACGCTGATTCACGCATTGGATGACCCCTTCCTCAGTTGCAACAACAATATGGATATGGCTATTATCCAGGGCTGTTATCGCTAGATGGAGTGACTGTTTGATTTTTGTCATTTCCGTCATTTTAATCCACGTCATCACCGCTCCCTCATGATCTTGGTCAAAGATAGGTGTGATGTGAACAGTGAATTGTTCTCCTTCATTCGTTTCAATTTCTCGTTCGATGACGCGCCTGTCCGAGATAACCGATTGTATGTCATGATAGAGCGTTTCCTGCGTAAGCTTCTTAGCCATCGCCTGAAAGGATTGCTGTTGCCTTATTTGAGCTGAAGTAAATAAAGAGGCGGCTGTAGGAGTGTAATAGCGAATATTCATGTCCCGGTCCACAAACAACGTCGCAAGCTGAGGCTTAACAGAAGGTCTATACAGTTCTTCCCTTGTTACCCTTAAGTTGTTTATGATATTAATAAAATGTTCATGTTTTTTCTCAAGCTCCGCTATTTGCGTGTTTTTCACTTTTAATTGAGCCCTTGCCTCCTGCTCCTTTTGTTTAATTTCATTGAGTTCATTTTCTAAATCGACAATACGCTGCTGATAAACTGAATTCTGATCTGGCATCCCTTTTTCCCTGCTGTTCTTTTGAATTTTCCCTCTCTCATTCATTCGAATGAGAATGACGTATACCCCTTTAAAACGGTGATCAAAACTCTTTACAATAAAATCCGCATACTGCTTTTTTCCTTTTTCCGAAATGAGGACATGCTGAAACACCAGCTCTGTCTCGTCTGTCCACACCTTTTGAAAGGTTTGACTCAACATCTCTTTCAAATAATCAGGTGTGACATATTCACATGATTGATCTGACACCTCTGCATGGTCTAAGAAGGAATAGGCCCCATTTGACATCGCCAGAATTTTGTCACAATCATTGATCACCATGCATGCGTCATATTCTTCGCTCACTTCTTCCATATATTGTGCAGCTCGCTTTTTTAACTCGGCATCACGAGCGTCATATACCCAAGGGACACTAGATGCAGGAACATTTGAATAGGTGTAAATGTTCCACTTTTCATTGAACAATTGAAACAATCGAGGAATATTAGGAACAGTTTCATTTGGCCCTAAGATTAACACCCCTTGATCTTTTAAAGCATATTGGAATCGGGATAATACTCGTTTTTGTACTTCTGGCTCAAAGTACATCAGAACATTTCGGCAACTGATAAAATCGAGGTGGATAAAAGGTGAATCAATCAATAAATTGTGAGGAGCAAAAACAATATGTTTTCTAAGCGACTGCTTCACAATAAAAGCGTCACCTTTTTTTTCGAAATATCGCGCCCGCCATTTTTCCGGTATGCTTGCCATAGACTCTATCGAGTAAAGACCTTTACTAGCTATTTGAATGGCTTTTCGGTTGATATCTGTCGCAAAGACTTGAAGTTCAATGGACACATCTCTTCGCTTCATTTCTTCTAAAAATAAAATCGTAAAAGAATAAGCTTCTTCCCCTGTCGAACATCCCGCAATCCAAATTCGGCATCGAGATTTCCCGTTGTTCATCGAATGGTCAATGATTGACGGGATCACCTTCTGTTCACATACTCGAAAAGCCTCCATATCTCTAAAGAAAGCAGTCGTGCCGCTTAGGAGCTGGGCATGCAGTCGGTCAAGCTCATCTGGTTCTCTTTCTAATAAACGATCGTACTCTGTTAATAATGACATCGGTTCGTTTGCAGTGCGCATGCGTTTTTGAATAACAGAAAGCAGCCTTTTCTTTTCATAGGTTGAAAAGGCAATCCCTTTATACATTTCGAGACGTTCAATGATTCTTAGTAAAGCTGGATCCGTCTCATCCACATACGGGACATTGATGATATTGGCCATATAAGCTGCAAGGGTGGATGGATTTTTGAATGTGTGATGATACATGCTGTCAAAACCACTCTCTACCTCACTGCATGATAAGGCTGTACCGCCTTGCTCAACCAACCGAAGCAATCCACTCCCCACACAATGACCTTTTTGAAAAAAGATCGCAAACGCTTCTTCTTTTTGAACACTGGCAAGTGACTTAAAAAGCGAGTCGACAGAGCATGCCTTGTTTGTTGGCAGCTGCTCTGATACATGAAGCCGATGATCTTCTGTTAACGTCACAGCCGCATGCTGCGGACAAAAATAGATGGTCTTCTTCATGACTTTCTCACCATGTTTAATCGTTTTTGCCCGGTAGCCAATCGGTAAAACAAGTGCTTCTAAATCTGTGATACAATCGCCTGTCACATGATTTTGCACAACAATAAAAGAGGCATTTAATTCAGGTGGCAACGATTGAAAAAAAGCCTCAAGATGATGCTGTTCAAACGGCGAAACACCGATGCCGATCACTGGTGCCTGCACATGTTCGTCTTCTATCAAACGATTAATGATTTTGTCCTGCATCTGGTACCCCCATGTTCATTCGTCTGATACTTTTTTTCGACAAAAAGAAAGAAAACCCTCTAATTGTAAATAATGTTTTTTGCATGAAAACGTGAAAACATCCTCACATTAAAACAGATTGTATAAACAAAAGGAGGAATCTCAATGCAAAACGATCAACAGCCAATGTTTCAAGGAAACGCTCAGCAGCCTGAACTCAACCATGGCGGGCATGAGTTATTCGATTTACATGAAATTTTAGCCGGCACGATTAATATTTTGGATCAATATATGATCCTGCGGCAATTTATTCAAGATCCTGCATTATCCGACATCCTGGATCGACAATATCAATTCGTTTTATCCCAGTACAATGTCACTGTAGATTGTTTTTCTACAGGCCAAAAGCCTAGTGAAGAAACCGCTACTTATATGATGAAAGAACACACACAAGTGACATACGGAATCAAACCTTCTCAGCCGAAGAAGCCGAATCAATCATTACAGGATGTAAAAGACTTAGGCATCACAGGACATATGCTCAGCCTAGTCAAATCACACGCTGGGTTACTTTCTATGTCCGCATTAGAAGTAACAAATCCTGTTGTCAGACGTGTGCTTGCTGCGCAGATTCCGAACTTTATCGAAATGGCCTATGAAATTTTCTTGTATCAAAACAAGCATGGCTACTATCAAGTTCCTCAGCTTTCCAAACAAGATATGACAGCCATGACGTCAGCTTTTGCACCGCTTCAGGGGCAGGTTCAAATGCCTTCTAGCAAGGCCGATCAACAAAAGCCTCTTCATTAAAAAAACGGCTGACCCCCTTCTCTGGTCAACCGTTTTTTCTTTGGTACATCACTTTAAACTGTTCTTCAAAATCTGTGAGCCTCTCCCCCGTCGCCTGTTCAAAGCCGCTAGCAAATTGGCCCGTTTTTGCAGTTTCCTCCATGATCTCATGTATGATGTCTCGTCCGTAAAGCTGCACCAGCTCATAGATTATATAGTAGCTTTGTAAATAGACATCTGTCTCATATGTCACCCGGGAGTTCTGCCAGTCTTGATCAGAATGAAGAGATTGAAAAGGAATCACGTCGAAGCGTTCAGACGTAGCATTTAACACGTCATAGGCCGTCCACTCTGCTGTTCCTTCGTGGAACCAAAGCGGAAAAATGCCTGGAGATACTTCATATGAATGGACCTTTTCATAGAAAACAAAATGAGCATACTCATGAATAAAAAGCGTATTGAAAAAGTATAAAGGCAGTGTCTCTTTCTTCAATAATGCTTCCCGTTTATCTGGATATAACCCAATCATTTGATCATGATCGGAGTAAAATCCCGTAATATGCTTGATACCAGCGATTTGTTCGATCGTCTCTTTATCATCAAAATAAATAACGTCTAAAGGTCTGTCAGCTTCAAATTGAAACACTGACGCTGTCCTCTTCTTTGCCTGTTTCATGGCCTCTATGGTCAGATCAACAAAAGCATCCTCTTCCTCTGCATAGTAGATTCGAATATGTTCATAGACTTGCTTATTGAGTCCCTCCGTGATAATCGTTTTAGGAGAAGACTGCTGCTCTAAATATTGTCCTGTCAGCTGAAACGCAACATAAATCAAGTACGCGGTGAAAGCATAAAAAATCAAACCTGCTGCAATCATCCCGCTTACAAGTTTCTTATGAATCAATGACGGCCCTGCTTTCATTTGCTCCCCACCTGAATTCATCCTGCACCCTCTTTCTCTCTCTATGAAGAAACAAAGATCAACAAGAGGTGATATATTTTTTACTTTATGCAGTCAGGTGCGCGAGGTGCGGTTCCAAACAAAAAAGCCGCATATGACATACGGCTTTTGTCGTAGCTATTTTGATTCAGGGAAGACACGTCTAACCGTTTCAGTAAATTCATCGAAAAATCCTGAAATTGGCTCTCCGCTTTTAATACGTTTTCCGTAACCTTGCATACGATCGACAAAGTCTGGATTAGCAGATACATACACGTTGTCGATTTGTTGATCCGTTGATTTGACTTTGTCTGAAATTTTCTTTTTCAGATCGTCCGTCACATCACCGCTTTTATTGCCTTCAAGTACAACGGCAACAAATGCATTTTTCCCTGTGACAAGCACGTTTGCTGTCTTCACTTCAGACATATTGGCTACAAGCTCTGACGCCTTATCTGCCACTTTGACCTTCTGAGGTGTTTGAACATCTTGCTGATCCTGTCTCATGTTGTCATTCTTATATGTGACATTTTCATACTGCCTTTTCATTGTTCCTCTACGCTCATCGCCTTGGTTGTTCATTCCACACCCAGCGGTGATTAATGTTGGCACGAGCAGTAAAGATAGCATCCATTTCTTATTCATCAATTATTCCCTCCTTTTGCTCATAGGTTTTTCATCCAGCCGGCTTTTTATGCACATATCCTCTCTTTCCGCAAAATGAATTCATAATTCAGCTGTGATTGGTCATCCTAAACTTGATGAAAGATCATCACGATCAAATGGAGGGATTCGTTTGTTTAAAAAAAGAAAAGGTATGAGCACTGGCGCAATGATCGCAGTATCAACAGCAATCATTGCATTATTCTCCCCGGTTTTACGAAGAAGACTGAAAAGCATGACACAAATGAATATGTCTTCAATGATGAAAGACGCAAACCATCAGCACCAAAACTCATCTCGCCATGAGTCCCACTCACATAAGGAATCAAAAGGAACAGGTGAAGTTGGCCAAATGATCAAGGAGGCATTCACAGCTGTCCAGCCAAATCAAACGAGCCAGCACCAATCACCATCAAGAACTCATCAGCCAAGAGAGTCTTATGCGCAATCTCTTCACATTGATGAAAGTGTGATGAATGTGATGGATGATGAATCGATCCAGCAAGTCATCAATGACATCGAGCACAAATAATAAAACAGGAGCCTTCATAAAAAGAGGCTCCTGTTTATTCTCCTGAAAAATGTTCTTTGACCATAAGACAAAAGGAAGGTAGAAATGTGATTTCGATAGTTGTGATGAAGTCGTCATGATGCTCTAATATCAGTAAAAGCTCCTTTTCTTCCTTTCGATCTTTTTTTATTTCTGCATGCTGCACTGTTTTAAAATCATATATTCCTAAAACGGATTCGGTCTTTTTTCGAACGACGTTTAAGCTAAACTCCTTCATAGCAAGCGACATGTTCACAACAAATCGCTCCTCCTGATTCTCGAACCGAAAAGTCAAATCTTGATATTCAACCGGCATTTCTTTTTCAAATCCGGCATCTGGCATTTTTTCAAAAAAAGAAAGCCAGTCCGTTTGATCTGGAAAGCGTTTTCCTCGCATTTTCTTCAATTCCTCATCATTAAAATTTTTATTAATTATCTTTTTTCCCCTTTTCTTTTGCAACAAATTTTAGTAATTTTAAAAAGGTGATTCTATTTTGCTAAGAGACCTCTTTATTAATTTAACAATTCTTGTCACTTTCCATTACTTATTTATACTTGTGTTTAAAGAGAATTTTCTGAAGAAAGAAGATACCTTGCTCAGACAAATATGCAAAGGCATGCTTTCTGGGTTACTCGGTGTCCTTTTAATGTTCTTCTCTATTAAAACAGGACCAGCGATCATCGATTTAAGACATATTCCCCTTATTTTAACGGCCTTTTATGGAGGCATCGCCCAAACAATGATTGCAGCTTTTGTTGTGATCATTGGCCGATTATTAATTGATGCCAATATCGCTTCTTCCATCAATATTTTTTCCATGATGTTTATCGCAGCCGCTTCTTTTTTGATTGCAGAGCGTCATATGAATCATGTTGTGAAAATGCTGTTATCCATTACGATTGGTAATGTGGTTGCCACAAGCCTGTTCATCTTGATCGTGCATGAGACATCATTTCAGCTGCATTCTACTTATTGGATTTTCTCATATATTGCTGGATTGTTTAACTTTTATGTCATTGAGCATCAAACAAAAGCATATCAGCTGTTAAATTTGTATAAATTCCAGGCTCATTATGACTTTTTAACAGGTGTTTTAAATAAACGGAAGTTCGATGAGGTATTAAGTGATGCTTTTACTAAAAAGTTGAAGCAGCCTATCCATCAAATGTCCCTTATTTACCTAGACATCGATTACTTTAAAACCATCAATGATCAATATGGGCATCATGAGGGAGATATTGTTTTAAAAGAAATCGGTACAAGGCTGATTAAAAACACAAGAAGCTCTGATTATATTGGTCGGATTGGCGGTGAAGAATTCGCTGTCCTTCTACCAAATTGTACAATTGAAAAAACATGGCAGATTGCAGAACGCTTGCGAAAAAAAATAGCCGATCAGCCGATTTATTTAAAAAACGGTCTGTCTATCCACACTACGGTATCAATTGGATGTGCTTATTCTCAAGGAATTGGTGCAGACATCAAGCAATTACCGATTATAGCTGACCAGGAGCTCTATAAAGCGAAGGAGTCTGGCCGAAATCAAGTGAGCTTTTCAGAGAGAAAAAAAGACCATTTGACATAGGCATTTTCCTCAATTTGTTAGCGCTAATTATTTTTAAAAAAGTTTTCGTATAACAGTTGTTTTTTCCCGCAAACACTGGTAAAGTAAAGGTAATTATTTTTGTTCGTATCATCTTTAAGAAGAAAGTTTTGAAAGAGTTTTCGTCTTTGAAGTTTGTGTAAGAGCAAGAATAGTGAATTTAAGCGTTAAGATCGCTTTAGGAGGAAATTTCATGTTAGAAGGTAAAGTAAAATGGTTCAACTCTGAAAAAGGTTTCGGATTCATCGAAGTAGAAGGTCAAGACGATGTATTCGTTCACTTCTCTGCTATCCAAGGCGAAGGCTTCAAAACTTTAGAAGAAGGTCAATCAGTTTCTTTCGAAATCGTTGAAGGTAACCGTGGACCACAAGCTGCTAACGTTAACAAAGCGTAATTTAAGAGCATCTGCTCTTTTAGCACTTTATAGAGTGAAGGAAAACCGCCCGGCTTCTGCCGGCGGTTTTTTTGTGCCATAAAAAAAGAGAACCTGATGAGGGGTTCTCTTTTTTATTTGTCCTTCTGCTTTAGCTTCTGCAAAGCAGAACGATACATGTCATCATTCATTTTTGTCTCTGGTTCTTCTTCTTTGACAGGTGGTTCTGGCTGCTTAAACTTTTGAAGCGCCTGTCTATAGAAATCGTCGCCAGACGCAGCATCATCCGTTTGAGAAGGCTCTGACGCTTTTTTTTCAACTTCAGGCTCTACATGTCTCGCCACAGCTTCTGGCTCGCTATGCGGCACGTCAGGCTGATTGGAGACATCTTCTTTGATCTCTTCCTTATCGGCTGATGCGTGTCTGACATTGAACGCTACTAATCCAATAATGACTAGAACAGCAGCTACTAACGCTACAATAATCGTCGCCAAAAGAACCCTCTCCTTATCGCTTAAATGATGCAGTGACTGATGCTACACGTCTTCCTAGTGCTTTTCCAAGTTCAATGCCTTCAGTCGAAATCAATTCATCTGAATCGATCGGACATGTCACACCAGCTCCATAGTAAGAGCCGTATAAAGCATTCTCTGGAACATTTCCAGGAAGGCCGACAACAAGCATTCCTTGGTGGAACATTGGTGTGATCAAATTATGCATTGTCATTTCTAAACCGCCGTGTGTTGTAGCAGTTGTACAGAAAACAGCACCGACTTTATCGATTAGTTTTCCTTCTGCCCATAAGTAGCCGAGACGGTCAATCCATGTCTTTAACCCAGAACTAATGGTACCAAAGTGACCAGGGCAGCCCCAAATGATCGCATCCATTTGATCGAGCTTGCGAATATCCGCATCTTTCA
The DNA here is from genome assembly GCF_001974945.1 of Bacillus sp. I-2. NCBI lineage: Bacteria > Bacillati > Bacillota > Bacilli > Caryophanales > Bacillaceae > Bacillus > Bacillus sp. I-2. The sequence goes on from NZ_LZRW01000002.1 coordinate 50,495, forward strand.
CGTGATCAATGAATACTTCAGCCTGCTCTGTTTCACCCGCGCCTGCTGCAATCGCTTCTGCAAGTGCTTTTGTATGGTCACCTTCACTATCGTATACAACATAAATTTTCATGTACGGTCCCTCCACACTTATCTTGCATCTTGGTTAGCTTCCTTAGGTGCTGGAAGCAGTGATATTTCTTGTTTCTTATGCTGCTGTTCTTTTCGCTTTTTATCCTTACGAACATCTCGCAGGAACAAGCTGAGAATAACACCAGCCGCACAGAATAATGTCACCCACATGTAAGCATCATTGATGCCCATCACGTTTGAATCAACCTGTGCTTTTGTAAAGAGCTGGGTGGATACATATTTTTGTGCAGCTTCTGCTGTCATGCCCATATGATGCATCACATTCGATACAGCCGCCTGGAATGAATTCATAAAGAACGGGTCCGCTGTATTTGTTTGATCCGCCATATTGGAATAATGGAATGTCGTCCGATTCGTATAAATCGTTGTGATCAAACTCGTACCGATGGAACCGCTAATTTGTCTTAATGTATTAGACATCGCTGTACCATGGCTGTTTAAGTGCTGCGGTAATTGGTTCATCCCTGCTGTCATAACCGGCATCATCAAGAGTGACATACCAAATGCACGTACTGCATACATGAGCACAATGTGACTATAGGAAGTATCAATGGTCAGCCTTGTAAACTCATATGTCGTGACAACGGTAATGAGCATCCCCACAATGGCAAGCGGACGAGGTCCAAATTTATCAAATAAGATTCCTGAAATCGGGGACATAATGAGCATCGCAAGTGCCCCTGGAAGCATTAATAGCCCAGATTGCAATGCCGTAAACCCAACGAGGTTTTGCAGATAAATCGGAAGTAAGAACATCCCCGTATATAAGGCAACTGTAATAATGATGTTAATGACACTTGATAATGAGAAAATGCTGTATTTAAATACACGGAAATCAAGCATTGGATTATCAGCTTTCAGCTGTTGGAAAATAAAGAGAATGATCGCAATCGCACCAATAATAATCGTAGATAAGACGATCGGATCTGTCCAACCATCACTTCCTGCTTCACTCACTCCGTATAGAAGGGAAGCAAAACCGACGATTGAAAGAATCGCACCAAGACTGTCCAGCTTGATTTTTTTAGGCTCTACAATATTTTTAAACATAAAGAAAGCCGCGATAATGACAATCGCACCGATTGGCACAAGTCCATAAAACATAATACGCCAAGAATAATGTTCAATAATGTAACCAGATAATGTTGGTCCTACTGCAGGAGCAAACATCATCGCAAGACCAAAAATCCCCATTCCTTTCCCTCTGTTTTCCGGAGGGAAAATAAAAAGGATTGTTGTCATGACGAGCGGCTGTAAGATACCGCCGCCGACAGCCTGAATCAAACGGCCGATAAGCATCGTTGAAAAGTTTGGCGCAATACCGCAAATAAATGTACCTAGTGTAAAAGAGATCATAGCCACTAGGAATAAGCTGCGCTGTCCAAAACGTGTGATTAAAAACGCAGACAACGGAATCAGCACACCGTTGACAAGCATGTAGCCTGTTGTCAGCCACTGAATCGTCGTTGCACTCACATTAAATTCTGTCATTAAATGGGGCATGGCTACGTTCAAAAGCGTTTGGTTTAAAATCGCTACGAACAAACCGGCCATTAAAATGATCAGTAAAGACAAGGAGCCTGTTCCCTGTTTTGTCGCTGCAGGTTGATTTGCCATCTCAGACAACCTCCTTTCATATTTTGATATCAATCATCATTAAGATGAAATTTTGACAGAAGCATTCATACCTGGAAGCACTTTGTCTGATGGATTTTTAATTGAAATTTTCACTGCTACTTTTTGCGTTACTTTTGTATAGTTACCACTTGAATTCGTTGCTGGCAGCATATTGAATGTTGAGTTTGTCGCATAACCAATTTGTTCAACAGTTCCTTCAAATGTTGTATCAGGATCTCCATCTACAACGATGTCGACTTTGTCGCCTTTTTCAATGTTTTTAATATCTGTTTCTTTAATATTTGCTGTGATGTAAAGCTTGCTTAAATCAATTGTTTCACCAAGAACTGTACCAGGCTGCACTTGTTGATTGTTTTGTACTTCTTTTTTGACTAATGTGCCATCAGCCACTGCTTTAATGTTTGTTTTTGTTTGTCCTTCAACTTTTGCAACTGTGCTGTCTTTTTCAACTTCGTCACCTTCGTTGATATCCCAGCCTTTGATTTGTCCAGCTGCTGGTGCTGTAATTTGATACATGTCACCTGTCACTTTTGCCTCATCTGTTTTGACAAAGTTTGTGCTTTCGTAGTAGTAATAAGCACCTCCGGCAATAATGGCAAGAATCACAATAAGGCCAATAATGTTCGTTAGCAATAAACGCCCTCTGTTCATGTTTTGTTTCTCCTTTCATGTATAAAAATATAGTGTCATCTGCTTTAGCAAACTTAGAATGCCCATCATCTGACAGAATATGAAACAAGCTCAACAATCTGTCCTTTTCCCTTCATCTACTCCCGCCCCTATCATGGTGTGCAGCCCATTTATACTTATTGTTCACTTATGAGCAAAGAGCAGAAAAAGAAGAAAAGACGATCGGCATCTTTTTTGAAAAACTTATATTTAACAAGATTAAATATTAATAAATGAAAATTGAAATGTCAAAGAGAAAGTTTTACTTTTTTTTTGGCGATCCTTTCCTTCTCCACACAAAAAACCTTTCAGCCCTTATGCTGAAAGGTTTTTTCAAATGTGCTCGTTATGAATGAACTTCTTCCTGCTGAAAAAATTTTTTTAGTGCGAGAAAAACGTCTGATTTTTGCTTCAAAATATAATGCTTAAATTTCTCATCCTGAATGTGCTTATATGCTGACATTAACGTAGAATGCCGGTTGTATTGATTGACCTCACCGTAACAGAATAAATTGGCTTTTTTCATGATTTCAGAAACAAGTTTCACACACCGGGCGTTGTCTGAGGTCAAATTGTCACCATCAGAAAAGTGAAAAGGATAAATATTATATCTCGACGGCGGGTATCGTTCATCTATGAGCTCTAGTGCCTTTCGATAGACAGACGAGCAAATGGTCCCCCCGCTCTCACCCCGTGAGAAGAAATGTTCTTCGTCTACCACCTTCGCCTCTGTATGGTGGGCAATAAATTCAATATCGACCGTCTCATACTTTGTCCGTAAGAAACGTGTCATCCAAAAGAAAAAACTTCTCGCCATATATTTTTCCCAAAGCCCCATACTTCCGCTCGTATCCATCATCGCCAAAACGACGGCTTTCGACTCTGGTTTGGTCACTTCATTCCACGTTTTATACTTGATATCCTCTGGGTAGATTGGATAAAAGGAAGGACTGCCTGTCATCGCATTTCGTTTAAATGCCGACAGCATCGTTCGTTTTTTGTGGATATTTCCTGTTAACCCGGTTTTGCGAATATCGTTAAACTCAATTTGTTCAACAATGATGTCGTCAAGCTCCTTTTGCTTGAGGTTTGGCAGCTCTAGTTCACGAAACAGTGCTTTCTCGAGATCCATTAATGAGACTTCTGCTTCGTAATAATCCTCACCAGCTTGATCTCCAGCACCCTGCCCCTTTCCTTGACCCTGCTTGCTGTCTGAGCCGTCACGCGCAACAACATCGCCAACCTCGCTGTCTCCATCGCCTTGACCCACATGTTTATTTTTGTCGTAGTTATACCGAATTTTATATTCATCTAATGAACGGATCGGAATTTTCACAACATCTTTTCCATTCGACATGATGATGCTTTCTTCTGTGACAAGATCCGGCAAATTGTTTTTAATCGCCTCTTTGACTTTTTTCTGATGACGCTGCTGGTCGTCATAGCCTTTTCGATGGAGGGACCAGTCTTCCTGAGACACAATAAACTGACTTTTTTCTTGCCGGGACATCCATCCCCCTCCTCACCTATTTGCACAATTCTTCTAACCATCGATTCCTTTATCCTATGCTGCTCGTCATCCAAGTTGACGATCATTTCTAAAAAAGACATTACCGGTGCTGATGCGCCAATAATGCCTCCTTCATATATTAACGATTCAGAAGACTGCCTACATATTTTAAAAGTTCATTTGCACTTGTTGAATTATAGCCATGCTCATCAATTAATCTAGCCACTACTTCATTGACCTTCTTCAGCTGCTGTTCATCCGGTGTCTTCGTCGATGTCGTGATTTTCACCACATCTTTTAGATCAGCAAACAGCTTCTTCTGAATGGCCTCCCGCAATCTCTCATGCGAATTATAATCAAAGCGTTTTCCCTTTCTCGCATAAGCCGAAATACGAATTAGAATTTCTTCTCTAAATGCCTTTTTGGCGTTTTCAGAAATACCGATCTGCTCTTCAATTGAACGCATGAGCTTTTCATCAGGATTCATTTCTTCACCCGTTAACGGATCACGCAGCTTGTTTTTATTGCAGTATGCCTCGACATTATCTAAGTAATTATCCATCAGCGTTTTCGCAGACTCCTCATAGGAATACACAAATGCCTTTTGCACTTCCTTCTTCGCAATATCATCATACTCTTTTCGCGCGACTGAAATGAAATTCAAATAACGCTCCCGGTCCTCGCTGGAGATAGACGGATGCTGATCGAGCCCTTCTTTTAAGGAGCGAAGGACATCCAGTGCATTGATCGATTCCATATTCTTTCGAATGATGGTAGATGAAATTCGGTTAATCACATACCGCGGATCAATTCCGCTCATCCCTTCGTCATGAAATTCCTTTTTCATCTCATCAATGTCGACTGATTGGAAGCCTTCGACACTTTCTCCGTCATACAAACGCATTTTTTTCACCAAATCAATATCAGAACGCTTCGGCTCTTTCAATCTCGTCAAAATGGAGAACATTGCTGCTACCTTCAGCGTATGCGGGGCAATATGCACATCTGAGACATCACTCTCTGAAATCATTTTATGATAAATGCGTTCTTCTTCTGTGACCTTTAAGTTATAAGGAATTGGCATCACAATAATTCTTGAATGGAGCGCCTCGTTCTTTTTATTTGAAATAAACGACCGGTACTCGGTTTCATTCGTATGGGCGACGATCAATTCATCTGCACTAATTAAGGCGAATCTTCCTGCCTTAAAATTTCCTTCCTGCGTTAATGACAGGAGGTGCCAGAGAAATTTCTCATCACACTTTAACATCTCCTGAAACTCCATCATCCCTCGGTTTGCTTTATTGAGTTCTCCATCAAAGCGGTAGGCGCGGGGATCTGACTCTGATCCAAATTCAGCAATGGTTGAAAAATCGATGCTTCCTGTTAAATCGGCAATGTCCTGAGATTTCGGATCAGACGGACTAAAAGTACCAATACCGGTCCGTTTATCTTCAGAGAAAAAGATCCGCTCGACCCTTACATCTTCAATTCTGCCGCCATATTCCTCTTCCAGTCTCATCATGTTCAGAGGCGACAAATTCCCCTGCACACGAATCCCATATTCTCTATAGAAATCCTCCCGCAGATTTTGCGGAATGAGATGAAGCGGATCTTCATGCATAGGGCAGCCTTTGATCGCATAAACTGCGCCATGATCTGTCAGTGAATATTCTTCAAGTCCTCTTTTCAATCTAGTGACAAGCGTCGATTTCCCCCCGCTTACTGGTCCCATCAGTAATAAAATACGCTTCCTGACATCTAGCCGCTTGGCAGCAGGGTGAAAATATTCCTCCACTAATCTTTCGAGTGATTCCTCTAACCCAAACAGCTCCTGATCAAAAAATTTGTAGGTTCTGACCCCATTCTCCTCTTCAATCCCGCTGTCTTTAATCATATGATAAACGCGAGAATGAGCAGATTGAGCGACAAGTGGATTTTCCTTAATAATGTCTAAATAATCGCTGAATGTGCCTTCCCATTTGAGACGCTGCTCTTCTTCTCTGTGCTGTTCGATTTTCTTTAAAATATCCATATGAACCTCCTCTTTCAAGATTGAAGCTAGAAATCAGATACTGTTTTACAATCTATGCGGAGGCGTCCTATTACATGCTTTTGTTCTTCAAAATGACGAATTGGCAAACTGAATTGACAACCATCCGCAAGACCCTTCATAATAAAGGAAAAATAGGAGAAAAATGATTTTCTTCTCCTGCTTTTCAAGGTGAACTTCACATCATATGAAACAGGCAGCGAACGGAACAAAGGGATAAGGGGGAGCTTATATGAGAACGGTCATTATGATGGGCGTCATCATTACGTTTTTAGTATCCATTTTCACTGCTGGCTACGAAGGCAAGCCTGGTAAATGAAAAAAAAGGATGTTCCATTTGCGGAACATCCTTTTCATTTTCAACATGTCAAAAAAAGTGATTTCACATAAAAAAGCCGAGTTCAGTATCTCGGCTTTTATCATGATCTTATATGAGATCGCGATATTGCTGCTGGCGAAGTGCCTCATATACAAGAATGGCTGCCGTATTCGACAGATTCAGAGAACGAACATGCTCTGTCATCGGTAATCGAAGACAACGGTCCATATTTTGTTCAATCAAATCTTTTGGCAATCCACTTGTCTCTCTTCCAAACACAAAGAAATAGTCTTCATCCAGCTGAGAGTAATCAAATGTTGTATGCGGCTTTTGGCCAAATTTAGTGATATAGAAAAATTGCCCCTTCGGATGTGCCTCAAACAATTCATCAAGTGAATCATGATAGACCACATTGGCATATTTCCAATAATCGAGTCCTGCACGCTTCAGCATTTTGTCATCTGTCGAAAAACCAAGCGGACGAATCAGATGAAGGGTTGTATTTGTTGCTGCACATGTACGCGCAATATTTCCAGTATTAGCTGGAATCTCTGGTTGATATAAAACGACATGAAGTCCCAAAAAAGTTCACCTCTAATTTTCTTTTCCGCTCAACATTATACCACTAACTATCCTTCGCGGCATCGTCCAGAATGTGAAAAAACATATATCGAATAGAAGGTGTATAGGCAGTCGAATCCTCGTATGACCAATAACGCATGCGGGAGTCATACGTCTGTGCATTCACAAGAGGCATTCCTCCTTTGTCATGATCAACGACAATGGTTGTATGATTATACCTTCCATCACCTTCAAAATCGTAGCAAATGACATCACCAATTTGAAGCTCGTGCGCTTCTTTGAGTTTCTTTGCTCTCAAACCCGCTTTTGAATTCGCTAAATAATTTTTCATCGAATGAGCCACCGTCCAGCTATAGCTCCACGTATGCGGACGCACCCACCAGCCAGACCCGCGGTTCGGATACCCTCTCGTTGGCGCATTCCCTGCTTTCAAACATTGTGAAATAAAATTTGTACAGTTATCTTCAAAGTTTTTATAGGCTGGATTCCGTTTATTCCAATATGTCTCCGCATACTTCACGGCCGCCCGCCGGTCATAATGAAAGGCTCTCCCAAATTGTTCTTCGGTCTGAAAGCGCTCATCCAAATACTCTTCCATTTGCCGCTCTTCTAACATCATCCGATCTTTGACAAGCATGTTGTTATAAAGAAATGCTTCTCTTTTTTCCACCTGTTCCTCTAAATAAAAAGAATCGTCTACATCCTTGCATACATATGTGAGATGAGCAAGGTACTGCACATGCTGAGCCCCATCATCTTGAAGGGCTGAATCGAGAAGTTTTGTTTTTGCTTTCGCCTTCACAATCTCAACCTGTCTTCTAGCAAAAAGCTCTTTTTTCCGCTCTACTGCTTCCACATCAGACATAAGCTGCGGCTGTTTGATTGCACGGTCATTGATTAAATACGCCAGCCTGTCTTCTAAAGTTTTCTCTAATAATTGTTTCACACAGACACCACCAAACATTTTTTAAAATCTTTGTTTGGTTCATTCTATGTTCACAGGGATGTTATTTAGTATTTAAAGGTGTCTGCAGGAGCTCAATCCCTTTCACAATCTCCTCTTTCGCTTCTTCATCACTTTCCCGCTCAAGGGCCTTTTCCAGCTCTGGGAGCTGCTGATCATCACCAATTTTGCCAATTGCCCATGCAGCCGTTCCTCGAATGACCGGTCTTGGGTCCTTGTGCATCAACTCAATTAATACTGGTAAGGCAGATGTATCTTTAAAATGAGCGAGTGCCAAAATTGCATTCCGCTGAATGGGCTTTTTCCCCCGCCATGAACCTGAAACATGACCGTATTTTTCCTTAAACTCACGATTGCTGATCGTCAGAAGCGGCTTTAACAGCGGCTTCGCAATTTCAGGGTCTGGCTCCATTTCAGGATGCAGATGAAAGTCTTTTCCTTTATTGATCGGGCAGACAGTTTGACATGTATCACACCCGTACAATCGATTCCCTATTTTCGAACGAAACTCATCAGGTAAAAAGCCTTTTGTCTGCGTTAAAAATGAAATACACCGCTGAGAATTCAGCTGTCCTGGATTCACCAGCGCACCCGTTGGACACGAATCCACACATTTATTACAAGTTCCGCACTGGTCTTCAATTTTCTCATCCGGTTCAAATGGGACATTTGTGATCATTTCAGCCAAATACACATAAGATCCAAACTCTGGCGTGATAATCATACAGTTTTTTGCACTAAAACCAATGCCAGCACGTTCCGCTACAGCACGATCAGACAATTCTCCTGTATCCACCATTGATTTTGTCCGTATATCGACATGTTTGCTTCGCAAAAATTCCTCGAGCATATCGAGCTTTTTTTTCAGCACGACATGATAATCCGTTCCCCATGAAGCCCTGCAAAAAATCCCCCGTCTCGCATCCTTTGTACTTCGAGGAGCATCTTTCATTTTGGAAGGATACGCGAGCGCTATCGCAACAATTGATTTGGCCTTCGGAAGCAGCAAAGAAGGGTTTGTCCGTTTTTCAATGTCAGGCTCTTCAAAGCCTGACAAATACCCTAACGATTCATGTAAGATGAGACGGTCCTTTAATGAATCAAATGTATCGGCACTTGCAAATCGAATTTTATCGACACCAATTTCTTTCGCATATTGAATCAATTCTTCTTTTAATTCTCCAACATGAATCACCTTGCAAACCTCCTTTCTTTGTTTCTTCTGTTGTTTTCAGTATAATACGAGTGTATCATGACCGATTGGAGTGAGTCACTGTGAAGATACATATGGAAATTTCTCATCCTCAAAACCCGTCTATCCATGTTGGACAGATTGAATATTCTCATATTGAAGTGGGTACATCACCTCAAATGTTAAAAGGCCGATTACGCCTGTTTCAAGAATCTTTATTTTTTGAATACGAAGATAAAGTCTTAGAAGAAGTATCAGCCATCAAAGAATGGACGGATCTTTTAAAAGACGTTCCTTTCCTTCCACTTCTTTCTGACATCCAAAAGGAACAATTCATTGACTCGACCAATTCCGTACAGGATTTGTCGATATTTTTCTCACTAAAATATTTCTTACCTATCCTGACTTTAGATGCCGATCGCATCAAAGGACCACTTTCACTGGCAAAACAAGAGGCTGGTCACATCGAATGGCAGGACAGCGCAGGACTGAATGGATTATTTTCTGAAGCAAGTAAAGCACAAATTTCTCACGACACAAAGAACATTCTTCAAATCATCCTTTTCCCGCCATCTATTTCCCGGGAAAAGAGTGAAGCTCTTATTCAATCCTTGACGAAGATGTTTGTACAAATACATGGCGGAGAAAGCAAATATGAACTCATTGAAAAAGCACTGTAGCCTGACAGTGCTTTTTCACATTATACTGACATAATAAAAAACGCAACACTTCGTTTATCTAAGAAACGAAATACTGCGTTATAAACAAAATTATGTATTGGAGCGGGTGATGAGAATCGAACTCACGACATCAGCTTGGAAGGCTGAGGTTTTACCACTAAACTACACCCGCATCAATCTTTTAAAAGCAACGTCATCGCGTTGACTTTTATTATGTTACAACTTTCTTAACAATTCGTCAAGAGAATATGAAGATTTTTCGTCAAAAAACTTCATATTCTCCGTATATATTACGATAGTTATTTATCTAAATGCAAATACACCAAATGGGCATGCTTCACTTTCTTTAAATTCTTTTTAGGGTTCTTTTCAAATTCTATTAAACCAGGAACTGATGATTTAGCTCCAGTTGTGATGGTTATTGATATTAATTTTTTCTCTCCAGGAGTCATGTGAAAAGGTTCTGCTTGCTTTATCATTAGGTTTCCTCCCACGTCCTGTTTAAAATCCATGTTAGTCGAGAGTTTCCTTAGTTCATTATTCTCTTTTTCTATCCAAAAGCCATACGCTGCTTTTAACAAATCATCTTTTTCCTCATCTAGCTGGTAGATAAAATTCACACTCTTATCGACACCATTTTGATGAAGTTTAATGGTGAGATCTTTTGTGTCTTCTTTCAGTAATTGCCCATCCTTGTAATGCACACCGATTAAGGAAACGCTTTTATTACTTGCATTAAGCCCCTGCACTGTCATCATTAATTCGGGTTTATCTGCTGTTATTACATCCAAAAGATTTTTTTCACTCTTTGTTAGTTTCATTGGTTCAACGGTTACTTTATCGTGAGTTGATGTTTCCTTATTTTTCTCTGTTGCTGGTTTTTCTGATACCGTCTTCTCTGTCGTCGTGGTTTCTTCGGCCTTCTCGCCGCATCCTGCTAATAGAAAAACTGTGAATAAAAGAATGCTCCATTTTTTAAACATTGTGATCCCCTTTGATGTTTTTTATTTCTTATTATACTAAAATTTGGTCGGAATACAAAAAAAGGTTAGGAGAATTCTCCTAACCTTTTGCTTTTTTCTGTTTCATGGCTGATAGGAATGCCACCATGAGAAAACTCACAGCAAAAATCACCATCATATAAATAAAAAAGTTTGGCTTGATCTGAAAAGTAAATGCGGATGAGCCTTCCATCTCAAAAGCGAGACTGTTAAATAATAAAGCATCATTCGTTTTTGATTGAAATAAATGATAGAATAGTACGCCGATTGTCAGCATCGGAAAGCCTAAGAACCCTAGAAAACTACCAACTATCGCGCCTTGTTTCATCGCCTGTACGTTCATGATCGTTGTCCTCCCATTCCCCCAAGCAATAGCTGCTTCATAATGGACTTACCATCCCCCATAAACGGAAGAAGATAGAGTAATTGAATAAAATACGTGATTGAAAAAATGAAAAAAGCTGTCGAAACCGGGTTTTCTTTTAGAAATAAAATGGTCACAATGATGCCTGCTGCGCCAATCACACCGGGAACAAGCGGTCCAAGCAGCGTAATCCATACCTGCTTTTTCTGAAATGGATCTAATACGGGTCTTACAAACTTCACTGACATCATGTCACTCGCAAAAAAGCCTTGAGGACCATCTCGTCCTGCAAATTTTCGATGCGCATAGCCATGTGCCGCTTCATGTAAAGCGGTTCCGGTAATTAACCCGAAATAAATAATCGTAAAATAAATCGCAATGGCTGCAATCGACGGATCAGGAATGAATAAAAAAGCGATCCCTGCCATGACCATGAAAAGCATCCAGAAAAAGATGATTTTACGTGTCACCATGAGCAAAGCCGTCCCAAAAATGTGAAGGAACGAGTGACCAGTACAATCAAATCGTTCCTTCATTTTGACTTGATACTGCTTGAAAAATTGGCAGCAGGCTGTCACAATCCGATATGGTGAATGATAATGAATTGATAGCAAGTGATGCTGATTCAATCCCGTCATCAGCTGATAAAAATCACGAGCAATCACCGACTCATCGACCTGAAACAAATCGGCGAGCTCTGCGGTAATACTCGCTTCTGTTCTTTTACCGTCCACTTTCGTTAACATATGATAGGCACTTTCATTGATCGGGAGTGTGCTTCCATACTGCGTATCCGTGAGATGCCTTTTTTGTAAGGTCACATACGGCGCTAGTGCCGGTACCCGCTCAATCTTTAGCTTATTGTTAAGAAGTTGAATCATGTGAATACCTCCATGAAAAACCTTTGTATATGGCAAAGATGAGCAGACCCTCAAATGCAGCCACAAGCAGCCATTGAAGCGTTTGACTCGACGCCCCTATGACATAGTTTCCAATAAAAACAATCGGAATCATGAGTAAAATAAGCGCTCCAAATGAAAAAATGCCTGTATAGGGATTGTTTCGATCAAGAGGAAGTAAAATACCTACCACATAAAAGAGCGCAGTCGCATTGCATAACACAGCGGCACCAATCAATGTGTGCCAAATCTGATCAGGAAGCGTCAGCGTTGTCAGCATGAATAAAACAATTTGCAGTACACCAACGAGCAGAAGGCCGATAAACTTATACAAAGCCACTTCCCACGATCTCAGACCAAATGTTTTATACATGCCCAGCATTCGTTTATCATTGCCAAACGAATTGAAGGCTGTTAATCCAGCAAGAGCGCATAGTACAAAAAATGCTTCTTCTTCAAAGCGGAATCCAAATTGATAACGAACGAATAAGATCACAATAAGGAGAATAAGAAAATTTAAAATATTTTCTTCATTTCGCACCTGTGATTTCATTTCCTTCACAATAAGTGACCACTTTTTTGAAGAAGAGAATGGCAGCTTGTGTAAAAAGGTTAACGCTTTTTTCTCTGCCATAATCGGCATCATCGCAAGAGAAAGAAATGCGCCGCCTGCCGATAAGAGGATGATCAGAATCAAGATGGCATAATTTACTCCTTCAGGAGGCATTCCTTGTGCCGCTAGGAAAAACGGAGCTGTCAAATACATCAAATGATAATCAAACTGAATATATGATTGCTGAATTTGGCTAATATCAAAGTGCGTCAATCCATACGTGACAACCAGTGCCAATAAAACAAATATCGCTGCAAATTTTTGCAACGGTAATCTTAATTTCAAAACGAGTAAATAAGTGATATTGTAAATAAACTGCAGCAGCATTAAGACAAAAAGCGACTGCAAAAGCACCATCAAAAAGAAAGTAAAGATAAAGAAAATACCAATTCCCTGGGCAATAAAATTAGGTAAAAGCAGGATGCCGATAAAAAATAAAACAAGCCCTGCCACCACTGTCACCATCGGAATGAAGTATCCAAAACTTTTCTGAAAGGTAGAGAGCGGGAACCAGCTGAGCTGCATAGAAAACCGGTCTTGTTCAGGTGTTCTGACCTTGATCAAAACGAATAACAAGCTTGTAAAAATAGAGGCATTGATCGCCATTGACACGACAAGTAATCCAAGTGAACGTTCATCTCCATTTAAGAAAGCCTTCATAAAGACACCTGTAAAGCTGTATCCGATAATGGCTCCCATTGTGATGGCAAACAAAAAGAATAAGACCACAATGATCCGCTTCGTTTGAGTATCAAAGAGCTTATACATCTCCTGCTGCCACATTTTAAGCATCATTTTAGAAATGATTAATGATTTCATCAAAATGTGCACCCCTATCACTTAACATTGAAGCTTTCAGAAACACCTGTTCCAATGTGCTTGATTGATACTTCTCCTTTAAGGCTGAGACCGTCCCTTCATCCATTTTATTTCCTTTAGAAATAATGGCGATTTTGTGGCACAGCTCTTCCGCTGAAAGCATATCATGCGTTGAAAGCAAGATCGCACCATGGTGCTTGGCATACCGCTTCATCAGTTTCTTTGTGTTTATAACCGCTTCAATATCAAGTCCTCTAAAGGGCTCATCCATGATCACCAATTGACTATCAAGCATAAATGCAGCAATCAGCTGTGTCTTTTTTTTCATCCCATGTGAATAGGTTTCGATCGGTCTTGATAAAGCCGAGTCCATATCAAACAGTTCAATTAGTTGATTTCTTCTGTGAATTGTTTTACATTCATACATAGAAGAAACAAAATCTAAATATTCAGCACCAGTCAATGCTTCAGGGAGCAGCAGGTCATCTGGAACATAGGCTACTTGTTTTTTAAAGGATGGTTCATCGTTTGGGACGTCCTGCAAGTGAATCCTTCCTTCTGTATGCTTAATAATGCCGAGTATACAGTTAATCATCGTTGTTTTACCCGAACCATTCGGTCCAGCAACAGCAACGATTTGATGAGGGTCGATCTTTAAATGAAAATCATTGACAGCAGTCACGTTATTTTTATACGTCTTGGTTAAATTCTCGATCGTAAACATATAACCTCCAAGTGTCTGCATATTCTTTAAAAACAGATCAGGCTAAACCGCCCGCCACAGACGGTTTAGCCCTGGTGTCTTATCTAAGAAGTAAAAAGATGAATCCTAAGTATAGCTACTTACATTCAATTTTGACTTTTAAGCCACTTTCCCACTGAACGGCTCCTGTAAAGCTACCCTTGCCGTTTGCGATACACCAAACTGCTGCTCCTAGAACGACTGTTGCTCCCAATCCAAGAAGGACAGCAACAAATACTAAGAACCAAGCTTGGTCCATAATAGCAGGTTCCATAGTGGAATAGTCAACTTGCGGCGCTGCATAAGTCATACTTTTCACCTCCCAGCTTATGATGATCGTATCATAGGCGTCACACTCCAAACATCTACAGAACATCCCATTTTTGACCGAACATACATTTGATTAAAATGTGACTTTTTATTCAATTATTCACTTTCATCCGTTTAAACCCTCTCTTATTTACTAGATTTTGACACCCCATAAGAACCACAAAACCCATTTAATGTCATTTGCACCATCTTTTTTCTTCTTTTTTTCAAATAGTCCATATTTATCATCTATCATATTTATTCTTTCTTTTTTGTGAGATAGAAAGAATTCCCCCGATATATCAGATAAAAAAGTCCTGATTTTATGTCGCAATAATGCCAATTATGAAATATTTACTGATCATTCTGATAAAAGAGTGGGCATATTTCCCTTCTTTTCTTGACTCTATAAATGTGTATATACAAGAAAAGCGATTGGGAAAAAAGCCCTTACTTTGTTCAGCAGTACACAACATAAGGCTCCCGCTATTCTATAAAAAAAGCAAAGCAGCCACCGCAGACTGCTTTGCTTTTTCATATTTATGAGGAACTAGCAGCAGAGGCAGCATCTGGGAAATGATTGTTCCCAATGATTTCACCAGCTGGCACAGAGAGTCCTGTAGCCCCTGATCTCTTGAATGGAAGGAGCGGGAAAACAAGCTCTGCTAAATAATAAGCTTCTTCTAGGTGCGGGTATCCAGAAAATATAAATGTATCAATGCCTAGAGACTGGTATTCTATGATACGATCTGCTACTGTTTGCGGGTCTCCGACGAGTGCTGTTCCTGCACCGCCGCGTACTAAACCAATGCCTGCCCAAAGATTTGGGCTGATTTCAAGTTTGTCTTTCCTCCCTTGGTGCAATTCCACCATTCGTCTTTGACCTACTGAGTCCATCCCCTGTAACACTTTTTGCGCCTCATCAATTGTTTTTTGATCTAAATGACGAATCAGATGTTCCGCTGCCTGCCATGCCTCCTCTTCGGTATCTCTCACAATCACATGAAGACGAATGCCAAACTTCACCGTTCTTCCTTCCTTTTCAGCCTGCTTCTTCACTTGTGTAATTTTCTCTTTTACTTGTGCAGGCGGTTCGCCCCAAGTTAAATAGACATCTGTATGCTTGGCGGCTGCTTGAATTCCTGCTGATGATGATCCGCCAAAAAAGACTGGTGGATGGGGTGTTTGAGCTGGTGGGAATAACAGACGGCCATTCTCCGCTTGTAGATGTTTGCCATGAAATTGTACATTTTCTCCTTTCAATAACCGCTTCCAAATTGTCAAAAACTCTTCTGTTGCCTCATAGCGTTCATCATGAGAAATGAACAGCCCATCCCCTTCAAGCTCCTCTTTACTTCCCCCTGCTACCACATTAATCAGCAGTCTCCCGCCTGAAAGACGATCTAACGTAGAAGTCATTCTAGCAGCAACAGACGGCTGCATCAGCCCTGGTCTAAGAGCCACGAGGAACTTTAAATGAGTGGTTTCCGCAGCTAAAGCAGCTGCCGTCAGCCATGGATCTTCACATGATCTCCCAGTAGGCAGCAAGACCCCTGTATAACCAAGCTGATCAGCTGCTTGAGCAATCTGTTTAAAATATGGATAGTCTGCCTGTCTTGCCCCTTTTGCTGATCCTAAATAACGGCCGTCTCCATGCGTTGGAATAAACCATAAAATATTCATGACATCGCCCCCTGTTATTATTCACCTTGATAACTAGTGCGCCACTTGAGCAGACGCTTTTCTAACAGACGTACAAATGAATCTGTCAGCTTACCAACTACTGCAAAGATGATAATTCCTACAAACACTTTATCCGTTTGGGAGAATTGCCTTGCATCCATAATCATATAGCCGACGCCGCTGCTTGAACCCATCAACTCAGCTACCACTAAACCAAGCCAAGCAATTCCTAATGACAGTCTCACGCCCAGAAGAATATGAGGAAGAGCAGCCGGTAAAATCAGCTTTGTGATGCTTTGATACACATTAAACTCTAAGGCGCGAGCCACATCAAACAGCTTATTGTCTACACTGCGAATACCTAGAAACGTATTAATATAAATCGGAAAAAAAGCCCCAAGTGCAATCAATAAAATTTTCGCCGTTTCATCAAAGCCAAACCAGAGGATGAATAAAGGAGTGACCGCTAAATGTGGAACGGTTCTCAGCATTTGCAAGGTCGGATCTACATACTGCTCTGTTTTTTTAGAAAATCCTACGCATACACCCAGCATAAGACCTAAGCCTCCACCAAGTAAAAATCCACATATCGCTCGATAAAGGCTGATGTATAGATGGCCAAACAGTTCACCAGAACGAATCAACTCTCGAAAGGATTCTGCAATCAAGACGGGCGAAGGCAAGACAGTGGAAGAAACGATTTGAGAACCAGCTATGATCTGCCAAACCGCAATAAGTAGAACAGGTAATACCAGTCCCTTTAACTTATATAAAGATAAAGCTTTTCTCCTTTTTCTCTTTGTTCGCTCGATTTCAGATGCTAAAGCCGGATTCGAAATAGCTTTCATTTATTCATCTCCTCTTTTAGCATTTTTTCAATAAACGAATTTTCTACAACCTGATTGACATCAATTTTCCGCTGGATCGCTTTTGTTTGATATTGAAAATCAGCGGTATGCTGCTGAGCATTGATGATCTTCTTCGAAATGGGCTTATTGAGTGGTTCCGTATTGTTTAATACTTGTGTGACGACCTTCTTATCTAAATTTTTTAAACGCGCATATAGAGTAACAGCCTCTTCTGGATGTGATTTCTGCCACTTCACCGCATGGTCATATACCCTTAAAAATTTCACTACTAGTTCAGGATGCTGATCAGCAAACTGAGTTCGAACAAGTGTGAAACCTGGAGAATATAAATCGGTCGCTTCCCCATTCACCAGCAGCTTTGCTCCTTTCTTTATCGTTTCAAGTGATAAGAACGGCTCCCAGATCGACCAAGCATCAACGGACCCATTTTCAAATGCTGATATCGCTTCATCTGGCTGAAGCTGAATGATCTGAACATCCTTCGCAGATAAACCTGCCTGATCTAATACTTTGTATAAAAAGTCAAAGCCGCTGCTCCCTTTAGCGACAGCAATTTTTTTCCCTTTTAAGTCTTCTACTTTTTGAATCTCACTGTTCTTATTCACTAAAATACCGTTCGCTTTCAGCCCATCCTGAGATAAACCAATTTCCTTAAAATCAATACCTGCAGCCTGACCTGCTATGACAGGTGAGTTTCCAACTTGTGAGAAATCTAATTGATTTGCCGCAAGTCCTTCAAATTGGGGAGGGCCACTTTGAAACTCCACCCACTTTACCTTCACTCCTTCTTTTTCAAATGATTGTTCAAACCACCCCTTTTCCTTTGCTAAAAGCAGCGGGCTCAAACTTTGCTGAATCCCAATCCGAATTTCTTTCACATTGTTTTCTGAGCCGTCTGCTGCTTGATCACACCCTGCTAAAACAAGCAGAAGAGTCAAAAAGATAACGATCATCTGTTTCTTTTTCATGCGATTTCCCCTCCCTAAATCCCTGATCCATGGGTTAGTAACAATTCATCTGTTTTCTCAAATTCTGAAAGCACCTTTTGTCTTAAGCTTTGAAAAGCGGCTGACGTTCTATCACGCGGAAAAGGCAGGTTCACAGGAAGAATCTTATGGATTCGGCCAGGTCTCGCTTGTAAGAGCACAATTTCATTTCCTAAATAAATCGATTCATCAATATCATGAGTTACGAGCATCATCGTTGTTTTTTTCTCCTGCCAAATGTCCAGCAGCACATCCTGCAAGTGTTTTCGTGTGAATGCATCCAGCGCACCAAATGGTTCATCAAGCAATAAGATCTCCGGATCACGAAGGAGTGCTCTCGCAATGGCAACCCGTTGTGACATTCCTCCTGAAAGCTCATGTGGATAAGCATGTTCAAATCCTTTTAATCGAACAATTTCAATCAATTCATCCACTTTGCGGCGTACATCCTGTTGTTTTAAATTGAAATTGGCCGCTATGTTTTCTTCAACCGTCAGCCATGGAAACAGGCGGTGTTCCTGAAAGATAAAGCCTTGTTTCATTCCTGGTTCTGCGACCCGTCTGTCTCCTATCAAAATTTGCCCATCATACGCTGTGTCGAGCCCGCCTATGATTTTTAGCAATGTACTTTTCCCGCATCCGCTCGGACCTATCACTGTTACAAATTCACCGGGAATAATGCTCAATCTTAAGTCTTCAAGTACCCGAATGGTCTGTTTGTCTTTCCAAAAGGATTTATCCACAATATCAATTGAAATCGTCATTGAAACCTCCACTCCTCATACGATCAGATAAATACACAGAAAGGCCCTTATCCCAAAAAAGAGATAAGAGCCTTCGCGTTGTCCGATCAGCTAATCATATTGATTTGTTAGCACCATCCTAAATCATATCAATCCCATAAATCAACTCAAATTTATAAAATGGTTATTTTGTCCTTGTATGCTTTTCATCGATCCGATCGTAAATCGATTCTATTCGTTCCTTGCTGCTGTAAATCTCATATTTGTTCCGCTCAATCAATATGTCTAGTGTGATATCCATGTGTTTTCTGTATTTTTTTCGTTTTTTCTTTTTTTCCATCTTCATCATCCTTTCTCATTCAAATAAAAAAAGGCTCTTCACTCATGCTTGAGTGATAGAGCCTTCGGTTGACCGATCAGCCATTCTTGTTCGTCTTTTCAGTATGCTCATGTTAATACACACTATTCCTACCTGTCAACTATATTTATTGTTTTTTCAGATTTATCTAAAAAATGATTGACCGAGCAGGGAACAAGATTTATAGTCTTATTAAATATTTCTTATCAAAACAGTTGGTTTTATCTAACAAAAGGAGGATATACCCATGTCAGAAGAACGTCCATTTCGTTTAGAAACAAAAGCCATTCACGCAGGTCAGGAGCTTGATTCAGCAACCTATTCAAGAGCCGTGCCTATTTACCAAACAAGCTCCTTTGGTTTTAGAGACAGTGAGCATGCAGCGAATTTATTTGGTCTTCAGGAACCGGGAAATATTTATTCACGTATTATGAACCCTACAAATGACGTATTTGAAAAGCGTATTGCTGAGCTTGAAGGTGGAATTGGTGCACTTGCTGTTTCTTCTGGACAAGCAGCGACGACTTATTCTATTTTAAACATCGCAGGAGCCGGAGATGAAATCGTATCCTCAAGCAGTCTTTATGGCGGCACCTACAATTTATTTGCCCATACACTCAAAAAACTCGGAATTACAGTAAAATTCGTCGATTCATCCAACCTTGAAGAACTCGAAGCGGCGATCACAGACAAAACAAAGGCAGTGTATGCAGAGAGCATTGGAAATCCAAAAGGCGACATTTTACATATTGAAGCCATCTCAGCCATTGCACACAAGCATCATATCCCGCTTATTGTGGACAATACGCTCGCCAGCCCTTATTTATTAAGACCTATCGAGTTTGGTGCAGACATTGTCGTCCACTCAGCGACGAAATTTATTGGCGGTCATGGTACATCAATTGGCGGCGTCATCGTTGATAGCGGCCGATTCCCTTGGGCTGACAGCGATAAGTTCAAAGGACTGACTGAACCAGATCCAAGCTATCACGGTCTGACCTATACAGAAGCGATTGGAGAAGCGGCTTATATCACAAAAGCACGAGTACAGCTATTACGTGATTTAGGGGCAGCTCTGTCACCATTCAACTCATTTTTACTTCTGCAGGGCTTAGAAACATTACATCTTCGTCTTGAGCGGCATAGTGAAAATGCCTTGAAAACAGCACAATTCTTACAGGATCACCCTCTTGTCGATTGGGTAAGCTATCCGGGTCTTGAAAGTCACGAATCCTATGAGCTTGCTCAAACCTATTTACCAAAAGGACAAGGCGCAATCCTCACATTCGGTATTAAAGGTGGACGCGAAGCAGGTAAAAGGCTCATTGATTCTGTGCAGCTTTTCTCCCATCTCGCAAACGTGGGCGATTCTAAATCCCTCATCATTCACCCTGCCAGCACAACGCATCAGCAATTAAGCGAGGCAGAACAAAAAGCGACAGGTGTCACACCAGAGCTCATTCGTTTATCTGTTGGAACAGAAGCGATTGAAGATATTCTTGCAGATCTTGAACAGGCGATTACAAAAAGTCAGTCTGAATGACATAGAAAAAAGCACACGGCCGTGTGCTTTTTTATTGTTTATTAATGATTGAGTAATCGAATGTCTTGGAAAGGATAAAATACAAATGAGGTAGTTCCTTGAATATCACGCTTTGTAAAAAGACCTAAGCCGTTGCGGCTGTCCATTGAATTTTGACGATTGTCCCCCATGACAAAGTACTTTCCTTTTGGAACAGTCAGAGGGCCAAAATCAGGTGTCAGCAAGGTGCCATCTGCAGCTGCTTTCTTTTTGTTTGATGCTAAGTAAGGCTCCGCCACTTTTTTTCCATTAACATATAGCTGATCATTTTTCATTTCAATTTTATCACCAGGTAAACCAATCAATCGTTTGACATAATGAGTGCTGCGGTCTTCCCCATCAAGAACAATGATCTGTCCCCGTTTATAATCACCGAAATAATCAACCGTTTTATTCACAAACACCCGCTCTGTATCATGCAATGTCGGATACATGGAAGATCCTTTGACAATGTATGGCGCGAATAAAAAGTTCCGAATGATAAAAACAGCAATAAATGCGATTAAGATGGCTTTGATCCAGCCCCATAATTCTGATTTCTTTTTTTGTGTTTTTGTATTTGTTGTCATAAGCTCCTCCTGAATTCCCCAAGGACGAAATGTGTGTCACCAGCTACCAGCCGGCGTCACGCTTGTTTCTCCCTAAATATAAACATATTTTGCCAACAAATCAAGCGAAGAGAGAGAAAAAGGCAAGCACCTTTCTGTGCTTGCCCAAAACTCAGTTAGTTAGCAGAAGAATCCGCTTCTTTTTCTTTGTTTGCTTTTCCATAGAAATAATCCGATGGATTCACTGGTTTGAAATCAGATAACTTATGGAATCGAAGAAGATCCCTATAGAGCACTTTATCTGAAAGACTTAACTGATTATCAACACGGGCTTTAATCGCCTCTGTCTTTTTATTTTGTTTCACCACTTTACCCGTTTTCGTATCATAAACGGTATTATCGACAAGTGTGTATTTCGGTGTCACATAGTTTCCATTACGGAAGGCAACAGTCTCATCATGCTTTTTAGAGAATAAGTCTGTTCCAAAATTCACGAATTCATTTGAATCGATACCTTGTAAGTGAAGAAGTGTTGGCATAACGTCGACTTCACCACCATACGTATGGTTCACGCCGCCCTTCTTACCAGGAATACGAATCATGAGCGGAACACGCTGGTTTTGTGCATTTTGATAAGGAGTGATTTCTTTCCCTTGAATTTCACTCATTGCACGGTTATGGTTCTCAGAAATACCGTTATGGTCACCATATAATAAAATGACTGAGTCTTTATACATACCTGATTTTTTCAAGTCTTTGAAGAATTGCTCTAATGACTCATCTAAATATCTTGCTGTTTGGAAATAGTTATCGACTGTTTTATCGCCAGTTGTTGCCTTAGCAATTGTCGCATCTTTTTCATCTAAATTAAATGGATAGTGATTTGTCAGTGTCATTAAATGTGCATAAAATGGCTTTTTCATTGATTCTAGCATTGGAATTGATTCTTTGAAGAACGGTTTATCCTTCAGACCCATATTCACAAGGTTTTCTTCATCCATGTTGTAATAGGAAGCATCAAAGAATTGATCAATTCCCATATGTTTATAAATCGTGTCACGGTTCCAGAAAGATTTATAGTCCCCGTGAAGTACTGCACTCGTATAGCCTGCTTTTTGATCTAGGATGGCAGGTAGTGATTGGAAGGTATTTTCACCCTTTGTCACAAATGCTGCTCCCTCTGGCAAGCCAAACATACTATTATCCATCATCAGCTCAGCATCTGATGTCTTCCCTTGACCAGTCTGATGGAAGAAGTTATCGAAATACGTAAAGTCGTCTTTCCCATGAGCCAGTTTGTTTAAGAATGGAGTCACTTCTTCTCCATTTAATTTGTAGTCAATTAAGAAAGACTGGAAGCTTTCTAAATGAATTTTAATAATGTTTTTGCCTTTTGCCTTCCCAAAATACTCTGCATTTGGCTTCGCATAGTGAGAAGACGTATAGTTCACAACATCCGTTAAATCTTCACTGCTTGCATTTGCTACCTGTGTTGCGTTTTGTGCTGCTTGTACCCCATCATAAATCGTATAATTATAAACACCTAAGTATTTGACAACATACTTATGATCAAAGGTTCTCGTTAATAATTCTGGACGATCCTTTTCAGCCAAATGAAGGTTTACAAAGAACAGTCCAATACCTGCAGCTACAATCAGCAGTGCAAACGTCTTTTTCATTTGGAACTTCTTCACTTCTGGTCTCCAAATGACAATCGCAATCAAGATGATAATATCAAGGAAGTATAAAAGGTCATGCGGCTTAATGCTTGCTAGCACACCGCCAGTCATCCCTCCCCCAAGATTTCCTGCCTGCTTCATTGTTGAGAAAGTCAAAAAGTCATCAAAGAAACGGTAATACGCTACATTCGCATATAAAAGTGCGGTCATAATAAAATCAATAACAATTAAAACAATGGCAGATTTACGCCCCTTCAAAAAGAGAGCAAGTCCAAAAAACACGATGGCTGAACTAAATGGATTCAATAAGAGAAGCCCCTCTTGAAAAGAACCTTTTACTCCTAAATTAAAGTCCATTTTGTAGGCTGTGTACGATTTAGCCCAGAATAAAAGGACAGCCAAAACAAAAAAGCTATATTTGTTTGCAAATATTTTTTTCATAAAACCTCTTCTTTCTTATCATCGTTCTGATATAAATGAAATCATAAAAAATTTACATTCATTTTGCAAATGTAAATCTTCTTCGCCAAGCATGCCGATGCTCTGTCTCCGCCGGATACATGCGCTCCTTTAATATAACGAATGAGAGGCATCATAAGTTTCAAAAAAAATACGAGTAAATAAAAGGAAAAATATCCATTTACATTAAATTTACGCACACTTCATGTTTTAGTGGATGAAGAAGGTTTTGTAAATCACTCAGTATTACTTTACTTTTTTCATCTATTCGTGTCAAAGTAATTATAAAGAAAAGGAAGAATCACCTAGGCTTTTCGACTCATTTACCCAAATTTATACAAAATTCGATCCTTGCTTCTTTTATTGTGACTCAACCTCCATTAATCCATGTACCTCCCTAAAAAAACAGTTTAAAACAAAAAAAACTTGATTTCCCCTACTGATGTGCGGTGTGATAAAGAGGTAGAACTTGATCGCAACACTTATATGTTCATGAGAAAAAAATCAGGCTGGAGGACATCACATGAAGATGAACAAACAAATCAACACTTTTGAAGAGAGATTTTCAGAAGATGTAGTCACTATCATTGCTGTTACAGGACCTTCTGGCGTAGGAGCAGGAAAAGCAGGACAGGCACCTCTTTGGACCGCTTCTATTCCACTGATTGCTTGGAAGGAAAACGGCCATATCACAACCGAAAATGTAAGACTTTGCTGGCTAACAGATGATAAGGGATTAAGGGAAAAACAGGCACAATTACATAAAGAATCAATCGTTACACTTCAGGTTCGAAAAGGCGAAGGTGAATTCATGCTTGTATCTTTGATCGAAACAGATACACAGGATCAAGCGCTTCAAGAAATTTTAGAAGAAGCCCAAAAGCCTGTGTTTTATCATGATGATACACTTGGAACCTTTGAATTAGTGAAAGGACTAGACTTATTTGAAAAGACGATCCAATGGAGCAATGAAGAGTGCCTTCTCTACTTTAACCTCGAAGAAGATGAAAAAATAAATGACTCTCTTCGAACAGCAAACCAACTTATGCAAGAGCAAGCCAAATGGGATTCTTCTATTAAATCATTTGCCGCGAATCAGCTGATAGATCTAGCAAAGGATTGGCAGGAACAAGACGAATCAGCTGAAGAGCAAGAAGAACTCACAATGAATCAATTTATAAGCCGCATTTCACTTGAAAGCCTGCATGTTTACCCTGAGGGAGAGTTCGAAGTCTACTATCATGATGGTGATTTATTTTGGGGTCATGTCATTATTGTCACAGGAAATATAAATGGCACATTTCATGATGCCCACATTGCAGGCTAAAGGCTGGAGGAATAACCCATGGAAATCAAAGCTTTTCAAGAATTAAATCTAATTGGGAAAACGCCAGCCCTCGCCAAAATTGGCGGCTTCCGTCCTGATCCAGCTGTACACAGCTGGTTTGCAGGCCATTTTTTCATCGATCCTAATCAAGGCTGGCCGACTGATCAAGATGGGGCCATGATTCCGATTGTACAAATTTATTTACCAGAAGTGCCAGGAGGAATGAACGGTTTCAATGAATGTAAGTTGATTCAAATTTTTCTCAATCAGAAAACGCTTCCGATTGATCTCACCAAAAACGGCGAAGGCTGGCAGCTCATTGAATATTCAACAATCGAAGGTTTAGAAGTAGCTGAAACTCCTGAAGAAGTGAGAGGACTCAAACCCTTTCAAATCCAATGGAACGAAAGTGAGCAAAGGGACTTCCCTTGCTGGGAAGAAGCATGGACATACGTCGATTTATCAGAAGTCAACGAAAGTGAAGAAGCCACTAACCACTTCTTTCATCAATACACAAATTATTCATTCACAAAAATCGGTGGATATGGGGCATATATTCAATCCCCGCCCCATCAACAACAAGGCGAATTCATGCTGCAAATCGCCTCAGAAGAAAAACCTCGTTTCATGATTGGTGATAACGGCACGATGTATTTCTATTACAACAAAGAATTAAAAGAATGGTTTATGCACTGGGATTGTTTTTAACGTCTATTGAATGAAACCTTGCCAGCTCCTAAGCGTAATGAATAATATGAAAGGAGGAAGCAAAATGGGATTCATTTTAGACATCTTTTCACTTGCTGTATATATCCCTTTTCTACAAGTGGATGAAGAGAAGATCTCGAAGAACGCAGCGCATCTCAAAAAATATTACTGGTTTCAAACACTATTACATGATCAAACTTGCAGGGACCTCATCATTTATGATTCCGATGTTCGACGTGTCATAGGCAGGTTTAAAACGGAGAAACTCCATAAGAAGCGCTACAACTTAAGATGCGAACGTAAATTACTGCAAGCATTACAACGCGCAATGTAAACTGACAACAAGAGCCGCACTTTCCTGTGGCTCTTGTTTATCAATTGAATCGTTCCTTTTGAAGAAAACATTTGACGCCTGGACAACTCTCCCCGTATATTATGTATAAATCCATCTTTTTCAAAGAAAAGGGGGCCTCACATGCGCTTGTTTAAGAACTGGAGAAAAAAGCAGCCTGCACAGCAAATCACTTCAGAAAAGCAAGAAGACAGCATCCCAATCAACTTCTCCACACTTCCCTTTGGCACAGACACCGTCGATGATTTTTTGTTCAACCTAGACCTGACCTCCAAGCTCACAGATCCCTATAAAGAAACAGATACGAACAAGCTTACCTAGACCTTCGTAAATCCTCATCCAATACTGGATGATTTTTTTATACTCAATGAAAGGTGTAGCCAATGAAAACATATTATATCGTCAGACACTGCCAAGCAGATGGACAATCTAAAGATGCAGCTTTAACACCACAAGGCATCACTCAATCTCATGAACTGACACAGTTTTTTTCCAGCATTCATCTCAATCAAATTATCTCAAGTCCTTATAAACGAGCGATCCAAACTATTGAGCCTCTTGCTCATACAAAACAGCTCGAGATAAAAATCGATCAGCGCCTCTCTGAACGTGTATTAAGCAGCAAACCAATAGACAATTGGTATGAGAAGCTAAAGCTCAGTTTTACAGACTTACATATGACCTGTGAAGGCGGAGAATCGAGTTTAGAAGCCATGAATCGTATTGTAGAAGCACTCCACGAACAAATAAAATTAGAAAAAGATTATACCCTATTCGTCACACATGGCAATATCATGAGCCTGCTTCTTAAACACGCCGATCCATCGATTGGATTCGAGGAGTGGAAGAAACTAAGCAATCCAGATGTCTATACCCTGAAATATTTTAGTCCAGATCATATAGAAGCAAAGCGAATATGGCAATAAAAAAACGGCAGAATGAACTCTGCCGTTTTCTCAACTATTGCTGATAATAAAAGGACTCTACCCACTCATACGGTTTCTTACGCTCCGCACACCATTTCATAAAGCCTCTTGTCTCCGTCTGCTGAAACGCCATCCAATCCGTTAAAAGCTGGCCATAATAAGCGGCTTGTCTTTGAACATTCGTACGAGTTCTTTGATCTTGAATCAGCATCATAACACGTTCAATCCCCTGAATTCTCTCTTGATCCTTCTCATAGGTGCTTAAATAAAGATCTTCATGTATATGATGAAACGAATACCACAAGGCCGATAAATAGATTTCACAAATTTGAACAATCACACGCTGTTCCTTGCTGCCCCCAAGCTCTAGTGCCTTCAATAAATGAGGCAGCCCTTCTCCCTGATGCACAAACAAACCTTGCCAGCGATACGGTCTCACATCCAATGGGTCAACATTCTCCCACGTTTGAAAAACAGGCTGGATCACCCCATTTACCAGCGGATACACAAGCAGATGATGACCATCCTCAAATCGTTCAATCCACTCAAACAGCCAAGCAGCAAATTCACGCTGTACTTCAAAATCGTTCTCTTTCATCTCTTCAATAAAGGCCTGAAGAACGTTTAGTGCATCTTTACGCAGGCCCTGTTCTTTTCTCACACAGTACTGTCTAAAAAGAGGATAATCATTTACTCCTTCGTCTTGAATGATAGCCTGTAATATCGTCTTCGTTTGCATGATCACAACGCCGCCTCTTTACATCCATTCTTTTCTATATTTATGAATAAATTGAATGTCTTTTTGATAATGTTCAAGATGTCCTTCTTGAATCATGTTTTGAAAAGCGATATCCCCCTCACTCGCTTTTCGTTTCATATACTGACATAATCCTTCTAAACGCAGCAGCACCATATCCAAATAATCTTCTGCTATTTCCTCACCATAAGCTTCAAAAAACAGTTTCACTCTATGCTTTATCTGGTCTGCATGGTCTAATGAAAGATAATTTACGACCTCCCCTGTTTCAGTGCGAAAAAATCTACTTAGAGGCACACATGTATAAAGGGTATAAGCGATATCCCATAGTCTCGGACCAGGAGCAGCTACATCAAAATCAATGATACCCACTGGTTTTTCATTATTGAAAATGATGTTGTACATCGCAAAATCATTATGGCAAACAACCTCTATGTTGTTAGGCGTATTGTCCATTCGTTCCCAATCGTCTGAAATAGGAAAATCACAAACAGCATCATGATACAGTCTAAGCATTCTCGCTATTTCTTTTAAGGCAGGGTGAGAGCACATGTATTCTTTTAAAGGATCATGACCGGCTACGCCTTCAATGAAGGACAATATCTCTCTACCTTGTTCATCAACCCCTAAAAACTTTGGAGCATAGGAGAAATTCTTTTTTTCTAAATGCTTTAGCAGCTTTCGTATATTGATATTGTCTGACTTTACTTCTCGACGAACCGTATCTCCAGAACGATATACGTTCGAGACATTGCCACCTGTCAATAACTCCTCATAATCATTTTGTTTTTTCATAAATTCTCCCCTCAAACTGGGTCACAATGATGATGTCAGCTAAAGATATGTATGTACCCACAAATATTCATTTAGTTACACAAAGGTAGTACACTGTTTTATGTGAATGTGCTGCCCCATTTTGTTTCCTTACATGATTAAATGTATCTTATCAAACGTTGCAAATCATCTAAAGATTATTCTGCTAAAAGAAGTACATGCTCATTATTTTCTAATAGGTTTCTATTTTTATCTAAATAACTCATTTAAGCCACAAAAAACGTTTTACCACAAGGGTGAAACGTTAGGTTCATGGAAAAACCAATCATGAAACTTTTAATAGATACCGGTGGCCGGGGTCGAACCGGCACTCCATGATAAATTATTCCTAAAAGGAAAGGTATACCCTCTTAAAGTAAAGCACCCGTTTATGAAATAAGAATTAAAGTTCTTCTTGGTATATTTCTGATTTTATCGGCTTTAAACTCAAAGGTATTTTAAACTCATGAATACCTTCAATATGATTAAAGAAATGATCGATATCGTCATAATCCATTGACCATTCTTCTACCACCTTTAACTTTTTTAACTCGCTTGTTGGTTTAAATAAAAATTCACAGTGTAGTTGTTCCATGTGAGAATAATCATCTTCTTCATAAACTGTAAACTGACGTACAAAGTCAAAATGAAATAGTTTCTCTCCTGTAAAATCATAGACACCACACTGAAATAAAATTTCTTTATCTTCTTCGCCCTCAACTGTCTCCCTTGAAAAAGCCTTAAATATTTCCCAAACCTTTTTTATATCATCGGTATCTTCACCAATGGTATCTTTAAGATAACGTTCAGCATTTTTAACCGTAATCATTACAACACCTCTTGTGTACAATTTATCCAATCCTTCTTCAATTATCCTGCCCCTTTAGTTTAATCATAAGGTAACCATCAATAAAGTAAAAGTTAATCTCCTTAATATGTTCCTCTGTCATATTGTAAGGCTTTAATTCAGCAATACTTATTCCTTTTGCTGTTAGGAAATTAAGAAACGCCTTAAATTTATTACTCACAGTCCTAAACAAATAATTCAATAGCTTTCCGAAATGATTCAACATAAGACTTAGTTTCCTTTTCTAAAATTCCAATTCAACTTGTTCTAAAATATTTTTACGTCTTGCCATTTAGCTAGGTCCCCTTTCAGCAGTGAACACGATTTGAAGTAATTTTGTCGTGTGAAAAATCAGCTAAAAAACAAATAAAAAAACGCCCTCCTACAATTTGTAGAAAGACGTTTTAAACGTTGATATTTCTTAATTCTTCTGTAAACAATAAAGAATATCTAAAAATAGATACCGGTGGCCGGGGTCGAACCGGCACTCCGTGAGGAACACGATTTTGAGTCGTGCGCGTCTGCCAATTCCGCCACACCGGCATGATCATTAAAGAGCGCATCTTATATTAAAAAACAATGGTGCCGAGGGCCGGACTTGAACCGGCACGGTAGTCACCTACCGCAGGATTTTAAGTCCTGTGTGTCTGCCAATTCCACCACCCCGGCAGTCTTTTCAAAAAAGGCGACACCCGGATTTGAACCGGGGATAAAGGTTTTGCAGACCTCTGCCTTACCACTTGGCTATGCCGCCATTATTGGAGCGGAAGACGGGATTCGAACCCGCGACCCCCACCTTGGCAAGGTGGTGTTCTACCACTGAACTACTTCCGCACATCAACTGGGCTAGCTGGATTCGAACCAACGCATGACGGAGTCAAAGTCCGTTGCCTTACCGCTTGGCTATAGCCCAATAATAAAATGGGGCGATTGATGGGAATCGAACCCACGAGTGCCAGAGCCACAATCTGGTGCGTTAACCACTTCGCCACAACCGCCATAGATGTAATGAATGATAAAGTATAATTGGCAGGGGCAGTAGGAATCGAACCCACACCGGAGGTTTTGGAGACCTCTGTTCTACCGTTAAACTATGCCCCTATGAAAACAAAAAATGGTGGAGGGGGGCGGATTCGAACCGCCGAACCCGGAGGGAGCGGATTTACAGTCCGCCGCGTTTAGCCACTTCGCTACCCCTCCACTTTTGAAAAACAGTGCCGGCAAGAGGACTTGAACCCCCAACCTACTGATTACAAGTCAGTTGCTCTACCAATTGAGCTACACCGGCAAATAGTGGTGGCTCGGGACGGAATCGAACCGCCGACACACGGATTTTCAGTCCGTTGCTCTACCAACTGAGCTACCGAGCCATGTATTCTTTTGAAAAATGGCGGTCCGGACGGGACTCGAACCCGCGACCTCCTGCGTGACAGGCAGGCATTCTAACCAACTGAACTACCGGACCATTTTGGTTGCGGGGGCAGGATTTGAACCTGCGACCTTCGGGTTT
>NZ_LZRW01000003.1:0-71058 GCF_001974945.1 Bacillus sp. I-2
TACACTAATCGGATAACTAACTCTTTTTCCCATACAAAAAACACCTCCAAATTGTTTTCAGATATGCTATACCCGATTTTTCAATTTAAAGGTGTTTTTATTTGTCTCACTTTATGGGGTCAGTCCCGTTTACTTCCAGGCTTTTTTAGGATGATTGCTGAATCTGACCTATTTCTTCAATAAATGCGGCTGTCTGCTGCAAGCCATCCTGAAAATGATGGGTAGCGGAAATAAACAGCTTTTCTTGATCGGGATGCTTCAAGAGCTTTTCCACCTTACTAATCCCTTTTTCAAATGAAGCAAGGCCTGTCTTTAATTGTTGATCGGCCTTTTGATAAGCGGCTGGAACTTCTTGATGATCCAGCCCTTTTTGAATCACACGATCAAATGCTTTCGTCGCTTCTGTCAATTTTTTATTTGTTTGGATCTTTCCATGTCCATCTGAGATAAACTGATCGGTCATCTTTTCATATGCTTCGTTTAACTCATCCATATAAGACTGAACCCATTGTTCATAAGCAGCTTCTTTTGCGTCTTGCTTTGAAGGCGATTGACCTGCTTGCTGACAGGCTGCTAGTAATGTCACTGTTAGGATAAATAGCAGCACCAAATGTGATTGTTTTTTCATACAGAGCCTCCATTTCTTTATCCCATTCGTTCATATCGGTCAAATATAAGCATCCTTTACCACATAAGATTTCTTTTATTGTAACAGACAAGCTCGTGTCACTTCTGTGATTTATGAGTAAATGGATGAAAATATGTCTAAGGATTCACTTATATCAATTAACTATTAAAGATTATTTAGACATTTAAAAGACGGTTTCATCATTCTAAATAGTTTCACTTTATCGTTTTAAAAAACTTTAAGATGATAAATCATTAACGTTTCTAATTAATTGTGTAATCTTACGTATATCGTGTTGCGACAGTTTTTCAGGTTTTCTCAATTCTTCTTGAAAAAACACCCCTAACTCCTTTTCATTACATATCACAAGAGGGTTTTCATTGTCGGTGTTTTTTTTATGTACAGAGTTTATTTGATCTTGCTTATATCCGAAGTATAGAATCCCTTTTACCCATTGTACACTCGGAACCTTTTCCTTCAGAAATGTTTGTAGTGTTTGAGCTGTGCTTCTTACTTGTAATGCTGGGTCACCGTAGGATAGAATTTCTAACTGTGCATCCTTCGAGCTATCTTCAGAAAATGGATTTTTTGAATTTCTAATCACTAGTGTTTTTCTATGATGCTCTTCCATCTCTGGAAACATCATATCGAATAAGTAACTGAACTCCCCCAAATCATTTTTTGTATAGTCATATAAAATTTTTCCTCTCCAATGTTTTGTTTCAATGATATAAACACCAGTCGGTAATAAGACAAGATGGTCAATTTGTCTCGCTCCTAATATCTTGCCTCTACTGTCTGGCACGAATTCATTTCCCATAATCATCATTTGATCATGAGTAATGCGTCCTTCACTTATTAAACTTTGCTTTATGTTCAATAATAAATGATGCGTTATAACTTCCCCCTTATTTCTTTGAAATTTGGCTTCTATTTTTTTTGCTTGTTCAAGTTCTTTAATTGACCTTTCCTTCTCATAAATTATATCTTCCATTGCTGCAGTCTGTTCTTCACTTGCTTTTAACACTTGTTGTAATTGTTCATTAAACAATAACTTGTTTTGTTTTATTTTTCTTGATAAATGTAAACAAGCGCCAACAAGAATTAACATGAGCATGATCACAAAAATCTTCATGTACATCCACCTCCATTTTATTCCTATTATTACCATCGGCATATTTTATATTTTTTTCGACTTTCGCGGAATTTGTCGAACAAAAAAAGACCCCGATCGGCGCCTTTTAGTGTTTACATCTATATAACCTTTTCTCCTACAGCCGAGAAGAGGCATTCCATGTATTGATGACTCCCCGCTGCTCAACCAGCCAAGTATTTTCACAAAATGAAAGTATACATGCTGTTGATTTACTGAAGTTTACCTTTACAAGCGATTTCAAGCTCTTCGACTACTTCACCATCTTCAATAAGATATGCTTTTTCATGGAGATTGACCGCCGGGCAAATATGATTTGGAATGATTTGCACCTTCTCACCGATCTGGACACTTCGACGGAAGCCTTCGTGATGATGGCATGCTCATCAAATACACTTGAAACAAATACATCCTCTTTGTCTTTTACTTTGCCTAATCCCTTCGTTTTTGTGAGCCCTTTTGTACGAGTTTGAGCCGTCAAGCCTTTGGCTCCAACATCTGTGATGACCCGGGTTTTTGTTGGCTTACTGATCACCGTCGTCAGCACGGTTGCGGCACAATGTGAAAAAGTGCCGATCACATTGGACTGAGAGGCATCCATGAAGATGTAAGTGCCTGGCCGGATTTCGGTGACTCCTTTTGGAATATCAAATTGAAATAAGAAGGGCGGTGTCGATCCTATGCTCACAACCTCTAGCGGCATGCCTGCCTCTTCAGCAATCTGTGCAAACCGAAGCGTTCGATTCACAGCGTCTTCATATAAAGTCTGACAATGCGCTTTACTTTCCGCCTTATATGTATGTCCATCATGAGAAAAAATCCCTTTTAAATGTACGAATTCACATGTTTGAATGGCATGCAAAATTTGACGGAAATCGCTCTCTTCAATGACACCAGATCTTTCTTCTCCAACCTCTATCTCAATTAGGATTTCTGCTTTTTTCTCTGCTCCACGAAAGACCTGTTCAATTTGGTACACATGCTCGGCACAATCTATACCAAATGAAATGTGTATCGATTCTGCCAGCTTTCGAATTCGTTTCAGCTTTATCTCGCCTACAATTTGATTGGCAATAAAGATATCTGTCAGACCGTGCGATGCCATCACTTCCGCTTCTCCTACTTTCGCTACGGTTAAGCCGGATGCCCCCATCTCTTCCTGCATCTTGGCAAGGTTCGGTGTTTTATGAGTTTTTGTATGAGGACGCAGTTTGACCTGCTGACGGTCCGCATATTGCTGCATAGCAGAGAGATTCTCCATCATCACCCGTTTATCAATTAATAGCGCCGGTGTATCGAGTTCATCATAAGTCATCATCCTATCCCCTTTCACAGCTAGCTATCATATAAAATTTTATACGTTATATTTAAATTATATAATTTTTTATACAACTATCAAGACCTTTTTCCATGAGAAAGAAGAAATTTGCGCTAAATCGCAATTCTTAGAAATCCAGCGGCTGTACTGCCGCTGGATTTTGACTAATATCTGTTGCGAAGCTCCCTTAATATAAAATCGTATACGAGATTGAGCTGCTGTTCCTTTGGATACAGCATAAATTCTTGTTTCTTCGGAAGACCTCCATCAAGACGATCTTGAAATTTCGTTCGGAGATATGCTGTCCGGTGCACCTGACTCTCAAATGATTTATATGAGACATCAAGTTTGACGGTTTGCTCATTTGTAAAGGTGACCACCGTGTCTCCGAGGGATGATTCTTGGAAGGTATGAATGTATTTGTGGGAGATCCAGCCGCACTGAGGACGGTTGGATGAATAGGTTGGGAAGAAATACAGATGATTGGATGAGTCAATCACAATTGGGGGTTTGTGAGAAATACCATTGTGATGTTTTTAGGTGTTTTTAGTCATTTTTAACCTTTCATTAAATACCCCACCAACACTCAAAAACGATCATATGTTCTCGTTCGTTTTTGAGTGTTTTTTGGTTTAGGCATCAAAATGGCATCAAAAAAGCCATCCATGAGGACGGCCGGGTGTGAGTAATATTGAGAAGAAGTTAATCATTGAAATATACGAATTTTTTAATCCCGTTTCCGCGGGTAAACCGTATACTCTTATTATACACCACATTTAGACACCGAACAAACATTCGGTTATAATCTCTAATGAGGTGGATGAAATGTGGAACGAAGAAAAAGATCAAAATCGCTGGAAGATGAAATTCATCTTACCAGAACATAACGAGGCTTTAAGACAGCTGCATCTTGCAAAACAAAAAATTGAGCGGCCAGTTTTAAGCCCGGAACAATTGGAAGAGTTTGAATATACAATAGCGACTGCTATGAGCGAAGACTTGGCTTTGAATTTCGAGCTTGATGATGGGTTTGTTCGAGAGATATCAGGACGAGTTATATACGTTGATCACATAAAGAAACTGCTTCATGTGAAAGACAGTCGAGCTGATACAAATTTGATCAATTTTAAAGATATTCTTTATGTAAAAACACTCTGATAAACAGGGTGTTTTTTCTATGTATGTTCTTTTGATTTTGACAAACAAATAAGATTGTATATTATTACAAGGAGGAAAAGTAATGTTAACAGAAACAGTAGTAAGAGAGGCATTAGACCGTTTTTTTGACAGCACTGCACATGGTAACGAAGGACACGCAGATGTTGAAAGATTAGTTATCGAAGGAACAAAAATTCAATTTCGTGTTAAAATTGTTCACCGCCATGTGGTAAGAGTCTTTGGTCAAAGGGTAACTGTTTATAGTTTGACAACAGATGTAGAAGGAAATGTTGATGTAACAAATCCTGATCCTGATAAGTTAAGTTATACTATTCAAATCCCTGGAGGGAGTATTTCAGTAAGCTTGTTAGATGTTATTCAAGTGTTAGCGGCTCTAGCTTAATTTTCAATGAATACTCTTTAACAATTTGGATTTATGGGCCTTAATCAAACCCTCCCATTTATAATCACATATTAAGCAAATAACCGAATGTCAAAGGATTGG
The DNA here is from genome assembly GCF_001974945.1 of Bacillus sp. I-2. Taxonomy (NCBI): domain Bacteria; kingdom Bacillati; phylum Bacillota; class Bacilli; order Caryophanales; family Bacillaceae; genus Bacillus; species Bacillus sp. I-2. The sequence goes on from NZ_LZRW01000003.1 coordinate 4,763, forward strand.
TTTGTAATAATGTATGTAATTACGACGAACAAAAAACCCCATCAACAAGGATGGGGTTTGTATTATGTATTTGAAGCATCCCAAGGATGCCCTCATGGACAGGAGCACACACAGTACTCTTACTAAAATTTAGCTAATCCACAAGTCAGACAGTCACAATTCCTTGTGCTGTAAATACACAATACTATATATAAACTTTCCTGTCAAGAACATTAATATACATTTTCATTAGGAAGTTTTAAAATTGTATATCCTTTCTTAAGAAACCTTCTTAAATCATTTTTCCCACAAAGAACATGTGATTTTGTATTAGCTAAAATATCAGCCGCCTGTATTAAATAGTTGGAGCTTGAATCCTTATAACTAACTTTAAAATCACTCTTGAAAGAGGTTGTTGTATACTCCTTATGAATATTGTACATATTATCCTCGTTGAAGTAATGAATTAAATAGTCTTCAAGTGAATCAATGGATGAGTGTGCCACATTTTGATTATCTATATAAACATTTAAACAATCACAATCTTTAGGCAATATATTTTTTTGCATCAATTCATCAATTAGTCTTCTAACCATATAATTTTTAAAAGCTGTCACACGTCTACTCTTAGAAAAATCTAATCTAACTAAAGAAGATACTTTTACGCTTACAAAAACTTGAACAAAATTGTATTTTTTTAATTTATTAAGGACACGTCTTCTTAAAGAATTTTTCATCATTGAGGTTTTCAATTCACTTGTAACGTCTTTTTCTTTACGAATTCTATCAATAAATTTCTTATAATCCGTATTAATTCCATGATAATCCTTTTCCCTAACTAGGATTCCACCATATACAAATACATCGGAAAAGGGGTAATTAGGGTGCAGCTGGCCTGAGTCATCCAAAATCAGAAAATACTTCATATTCATCACCAATACTTCCAATTTTTCATTAATTTAATACCAAATTTTGTGACCATAAATCTATTATACACAAAAACCATAGTGAAAGTCGCAACAAAATCTATTCATTAATTAACAAAGAACATTTTAGTTACTGATTATTTAGAAGAGGGACGGTATTTTTTCCGCCCTTCTTCTAAATCTGTTTTCAGCTGCTCTATATCTGATTTTAAGAACAAAACAGTCTTACCCACTTTTTTTATCGATCGTACTCGACCATCAGTATGCAATTTACTCATGCGCTGCTTGTTTACATTTAAGAGCTCCTGCGCCTCTGAAGAGGTCAGGAGCTCATTCATAACAAAGTCCTCAACCTCCTGGCGGTTCTTCAAGTGATATTCCATGTTATTTTCTCCTTACGTCTTTGATGATTACAAAAAGCGTTGCAAGTATTAAAGCGGCCATGATTACCGTTGTGAAAGTATTTGTCCATATTGAACGCGTTACAATTGAAGCCGCGCTCAAGAGGATCATAAAGAAGATCAATTGTTTTTGGTTCATATTATATGCTAGACTGGTTATAATTATATTGAGAAGCGAGCGATTAACTCGCTTCCCCACTGTTAGTCCTTCTTATTATCTTTGTTTGCGTCGTGTGATTGTTGGGCAATCCACGCTATAGATGCAACGTAAAAGATGATTTGAAGGACTTTTATCATGTTGTCTAGCATTTCCTCACCTCCTATATTTATTATACTATAACTATAGACTTACGTCTACAGTTTAGATAAAAAAAGACCTCCCTTTTAGAGAGGTTTTTTCACATTTATTTCAATGCTTTTTCAATGGCTTTCTTTGTTTTCGGTCCATAAATGCCGTCTGCAACAAGACCGTGTATGAGCTGGAACCGCTTGACCGCATTCGCTGTCTTTGGACCATAGTATCCGTCAATACCGTTGTTTTTTGCTCCTTTATCGGGATAGTAATACACAGCAGCCAGAGCCTTCTGCAATGCTTTTACTCCAGCGCCCTTTGTCAAAGGTTTGGTCACTTTAATGATGCCAGATGGTAAGTTAAACGACTTTTTAGGCTTACTCGCTTTTGGCTTGGATGTGTTTTTTACAGGTGTCGCCGGCTTCGCTGTTGCCTTTTCCCCTGTATGAGCGGTTGCAATACCCGCTTTGAATGAATCCCAACGATTCAACAACTTGCGAGGACAGTTCTTGCCGCTCCATCTCTTATGTGGCACAACGTTGGCCAATGGAATGCCTTGCTCTGTCATCAGCTGACGAATGAGCCATTGGGCGTTCTCTACCGCCTTTTCAAAATTGCCGTCTGCGTTTTCACAAATCTCAATTCCAATTGACTTCATGTTTCCGGTTCCTCGTCCATCTCCTGCATGCCATCCGTTTTCGTTCAACGGGAGATGTTGATAGATACAATTTTCATCCACAGTAAAGTGCCAGCTCACCGCTGTACTAGACCTTTTGACGAATGCAGCGTGACTTGCTGCGTTAGCTCCTTTTGCTGTATTGGCTGTGTTATGAACCGTAATATATAAAGGTTTCATATAGTTGCCTGGTCTGTTCCCGTTGCTCTTTGAAATATAATCTTGAATGATCTTTACCACATTCATCGTCTCCTTTGATCAATTTAATATAAAAAGAGCCACCTCGTGGCAGCTCCTTACTTCGTTAATCCTTTTTGTTTCAGGACTTCTTTTTGTTGCTTACCTTTGTCGGTCACATAGTTGTTTTTGAACCATGCGGCAAGGGTTGTTGCGATTGTGAAGATCATTGAACCAGCAAGGTACAATGTCTCAGCCAACGAAGTGACTTGATCCTCACTGATCGGCAAGATTGGCTTGCCAAATAGAATTAACGCTTGGTTGATCAATGCCATAAAAAGAAGCACCGTACGGATCACAGTGCCTTTGTCGAAGTTTTTCATATTAAATTCCTCATTTCTTTTTATTTTTGAATCATTGTATAAACAAGAGCGATCCCGCCGCCAATTACCCCCGTGCAAACAGCGGTTATAATCGCACCAGTAATAGTTCGCTTAATCCATGTAGTGTTCTCTTCAATTTTGTTTAGCTTTTGATCAAGACTAATAATTTGCTGATCGTGTCTGTCATATCCTCTTTCAAGTACAGAAACACGCTGCTCCAAAGCTTTTTGACTGGTCTTTAATTCCGACATATCTTTTTGTATGATGTTCAAGTTGTTGACCTCCGTCACCTCTGACATCAGTAAGCCCCCCTAGTCCAATTTCAAGATTCCTCACCTCCTTAAAGAAGGTAAAATAAAAACGCCTATTCAGCGTTTGTTTGATATTCTTCTTTTGTTATTTCTTTGTATTGTTCCGGCGTGATCTTCTCAAAGCGAACAAATTTTGCTACGTCCTCATTTACATAACACTTCCATTGATAAAACAATGAAATACTACGGAACCAATCCAATTAAATTACCCCCTTTTCAGTCAGTAACATGACAAGTTCTGCTGTTGTTTTTGATTGTTCTTCTGCTCTCTTTTCTGACTCTGCCAGTTGCTGGAGCAGATCAGCATTTTGCTGTTTTAATAGCTCAATATCTGATGGTGGACCTGGATCAGGCTGCAAACTATCAATGTACTCTTTGGTGGCTGACTCGCTCCATGTCTTGCTTGTGGGATTGTATTCCGCTAAATATAACCCGTCTTGGGGTTGGACGTCCGTAAATCCCTCTGGAATTTCAACATCATCGGGTATTTCTTTATCCCCACCAGGTATATACTTGAAATTTTCATCATAAGCGTATATAGGTTTCATATGATTTATCCCTCCTTTGCCTTAAACACGCAATTTACTACGATGAACTCAGTATTGCTGGTTGTATCTTGAATGCAAAAACGGCCATCCGTAGCAATATACTGACGACTAACCTGTGGTCCTTTAAAACCACCAGTACTTGAAGCAATGCCCACATTATAGAGAGGGAAAGGCGGCTCACATCCTTCTGGCAACATAAAGGCATGTACATCCCCAAGTGTTCCACCCGCGATGGCTCCTGTTACATGAACAATTCCCATCGCATCCTTTGCGACGCGAACCCGATAGTCATTATTGACCTCGGATTTATATGTTTTCCATCCATTCTCAATCGTTGGGAACTTCCAATTGAGTTTTGTATCAGCATCCGTTAGGATACGTTTCCACCCTTTAAATGACCCATCAGTATGAATTGTTCCAAACCAATGCGTATTATCAGCACTGCGTATAACGTGGAAGTTCTTACGTATCCCAGTAGTAAATACATCAACATTAAACCAAGACGTATCATTTGTAGTTGGTAGATTGGTGAAATATTGACCAGCTCCATAATAGTAACCGGGTGGTAATTCAAATAAATTAGTACCAGCAATCGTGTTTGGCACCGCCTGTCTAAACCCTGAATCTGTAGTCAATTTATAAAGTTGACTATTATTCCATAAATCTTGTTTTTCTTCTGTAACATGAATCTTTTTATCGTTAACATGATTATCAAAATCAACTTTTGAAGCTTGCTTAATGTTATCGACATTCCCTAACCCGACTTGTGATTTCGTGACAGCATGAGGGTTATTCTTTGCATTAGAATGTGTTGTTATATCGTTTGATAAGACTTTTAAAGCTGCTGTAACTTCAGATGTTGTTGCTGCTTCACTTTGCAACTCATTTAAAGCTTCATAGGTGCCATTCATGTACCAGTTGAACCAATCGGCAGGCGGATGGTCCATTGGTTTAAATCCCTCGCTAATTTTACTTTGTGGCGGCTTTTGCCCTGCGTTGTCCCATTGTGGTAACTCTTTTGTAAAAGCCATGCTTTCCCTCCTTATTAGATTGGTAGTGGATAATCATCCTCTGGTTCAAAGATGCCACCTAATGTGCCACCGTCTGTTCCATCAGATGAAAACCCGAATTGGCTTGTCTCGATTTCATTAGGAATAGTTGAAAAACTGAAAGTTCCATTAAGATTGATATAAGCAACTCGGACACCAGCAGCAACTGTTTTTTGCACAATAGATGAAAATTGCGTGGCGGACATTCCTACTTTATTAAGTGCTTCAAGTGGTGCCTTTTTCACAATGATTGCAGCTGGTTCATCTTCATTATCTTCTTTCACAGTGTAGATATTTATCTCTTCAAAAGCACAATTCAAAGTCTTCGCAAGAGCTTCTATAATACGGTTTGTTGTTCCATCAGAAATGTTCCGTGCTACTTTACCACGGATCAGAACCCTATAAATTTCATCTGTGGCTCTGCCTCTATTTTGAGCAACGTTATCACCTATTAAATCAAGACCACGACCTTTTGCGTTATCTATATCACGCCATTTTTCTGCGGTAGTCAGCGTCTTCCTCGCTGCGGTCAGTTGTTCATCTACAATTAAAAAAAGCTTTCCGATATTGCTTTTCTCATCTTTCTGAAAAGCATCGGTCAGCTTACTGATTAAGTCCTTAATCATAAATGTACCACCTCGATTTCCGAGAAGAGAACTTGCGCTACTTGTTTAGGCTCAATCTCTATGTTTGACTGGCTGAGAGTATCAGGACTTTTTCCGATCTTGATAACAACATCATCAACACCGGCCACTTGATACACAGCATTATATAGTTGAGATAAAATAACATCGTCACCCATTTGAGATCCCGTGAATGAAGATCCCGATTTGTCCACACCACCAATTTTATATACAACATTATTCTTGATCAGATCATCCCCATCAATGGGGAATGATGCATTTGTCTTTAATTCAAGACGGACATAGATTTTCACCTCTTGAGCGAAATCAAAATTGACTGTATGATCAATTCCGCTTAAATCAGTAATGACAACAGATTGATTACCTACTGTTTCTATGCCTGCCGCTACACTATTAAAAAGTGAATCAGCAACATCTTCTTTTATACCTCCAAGTACATAAGCATGAATACTTTTAGGTGGGTTCCCGTCAGCATCTACTTCCATTGTGTTATTCATCACCACATTAGCTGAACGGACCCCAGATGTTTTTATCAGTGCCGCAATGATCCCGCTGTGTGTAGATGCTGAACTGCCTTCTACTGATCTTTTAATTCGTGCACGATACTCCGAATCTATTTCAATATCAGAACCGCCAGCGGCCGCTTCGGGGTTAGTCACAGACGTGATATTTTCCGTTGGTTCAGCCTGTACAGTGATTGTATCAGCTGCCACATTGTTACTTGCGCCCTTATCGACTGAAATGACGTCGACTAAAGCTTTTCCATTAGTATCAATCGTTGCTTCCTCAAGCACTTCAAAATATATGTCTGATTCCGTTGCAAACTGGGTTTCTTCTTCAATGATGTGACCCGGCTCACCTTCAATTTCAAGCGTCGCATATGATTCACTTGCCGGCTCTCTTGAAATGCCGTTGTTATTTCCAAGTCTATCAAGCTGCACTCCCTCAGACTTACTAACAAAGCCGCTGTTGTATACTCTTTCAGCAATGTCCCAAACGCCTGCCAAAAACCATGCAATGATTCTAAAGATGATTCCAAGAGGCGTCCGGCTTGATGTATTTACATCCTCCCCGAACTGTTCCTTTGCCTTATCTTCCATTTCGTCTACAATGTCTGAATATGTTTTTCGCTGGAAGCCATTTTCATTCAACAACATCAACACCCCCTAACTGTAACTCTTGGCCGTCTTCTTCTTTGATCAATTTTAGTTTGATACGACTGGAGCGTGCTTTTCGATCAAACTGAAATTCTATATCTTCTACTGTGGCAATACGTTCTTCTTGAGCTATTGCCTCAATGATGTCATATTGCGCTTCTTCTTCATCGAGGTTTTTTCCAAGAAGGTTTTCACGATCGACACCTAAAAACTCATCTAGTTCAAACTCTCCTAAACTTGTTTTCAAGATCATTTCTACAGATTGTGCAAGCTCTTCATCGCCTTCAATCATTTCTAGTTCTTCATCTTTGAAAACGAGATCACCATTTACCAGTTTTAAAGTCTTCATCCTTCAAACACTCCTATCACTACAGCATCCGTTATATCGTGTGTACGGGTACTATCAGGATCAAAAGGTTTGTTTGTTAAATTATCAAGCGCCCGATCTGCAAATGATAGAAATACCATTGCTCCAACCTTTATGTCTGGCTCGACATGCTTTAACACAAGGGCGTCTTGTACCAATGGTTGTTCATATAAAGTGTCGTCGTCAGCGGTCATAAAGAGCGGTTTTACATCTGCCGTATGACTGGCAGCATCGTAAGAAACGACCCTACCAGGAGCGCAAACATGAATAGAATGCTTGATGCCTTTTATAAGATTATCGAAAAAATTCGTATCTGCCGCCATTAGATCACATCCGCTTCTGTATAAAAATCGTTCCCATCAAACACATGCTTACCCTTTTTAACACGATACTTACCGTTGGCTGTTTTGCTCTTAATGATAATAATTGAAGCGGTGGTTATGCGGTGCTGCAATAAGCATTTAACCGAGTACCCTTTCAACTTTTCATCCTCAAACGCTTCAGGAGAATCAAGCAAACCTGTTGATTCTTTTAGCTCAAACCGCTCATCATCCCCTTCTGTAATGGATCTGATAACAAGACGGCCGCGCCTATAATACAAAGAAGCACCACAATCATGTACAACTTCTTCTAGCTTTTTTTCTATTGACCCAGTGACGGTGTAGCCCTTTTTATATACCTTGTTTCTAGGTAAAGACAGCTTCGCAAGTTTTATATCAAGGATACGAATAAGACGCTTTATAATCGTGCGGGCTGTTGTTCCTTTTTTAAAGGTGATTTTCATTGATTGTTTTCTGTATTTCGCCTCACGGACTGTTTTGTATTTAATTGTTCTTGTGCTTTTGCGGACAGAAGTCTTACCTGATTTCAACTTGTACACTTTTTTTGTTTCAACTTTTATCGGTTTTTTAAGCTTATACCGCTTGTTGGCATAATATTTAACAGGAGCGTCAGCGGTATTTTGGTCGACCTTAATATGAGAGTAATCGTCTCCCTCTTTCATGAAAATTGAAGTGATTTTATCGACCCCTGTACGCTTCGTCAGTACCTTCGTAACCTTTCCGATGGCTAATACCCCAAAGTCGCTTTTATACCCCGCCTGAACGGTCATAGTAGCGCCTTTTTTGATCTTGTTAATCGTGCTACTACTTAGGTTGAAAATCTCGACCTTTGTTTCATTTGGCTTGGCGTCATCATCGAACGGAACTTCAAACCTCACTTCTAAATCTTTATAATCAAAGGTCCCTTTATAAGACCCGCTATCAATCGTCACTTTTACAATACGACCGAATAACAATTTGTTATTATTCGTCGCCATCTTCTTCACCCTCTTCCGCTACATCGTCAATATACAGAAACGTGGTTTTCATAAAGTTTACCGATGAAATACGCGTTTCTGTATTTGATTCATCCATCGGGATAATTGAAGGAGCTGGCAAGCGATCATCTATAATGTCATCCCATAACGGCACATTTAATATCATTTTCTCCCCCAAGACAATTGGATCCATGTCCATGTCATACAGGTCGATAGAATAGCTGTCATCCGTTTCGTTATAGTTGATTTGAAAAACAAATGTGCTGTCAGCTAGATCAATTTCAAACTGCTGCGGAATGTCTTCTATATCAATCGGAATATAGTCTCTCGTTGCCATTTTGCTCCCCCTACTTCACCCGTAATTTGACCCCTATAGGAATGCGGCGGTCAGGGTACTTATTCCACTTCCTAAGCTGTGAGAGGCTAGTACCGTACCACATCCTCATGTGGCTATATGTTTCGCCTTTCTTAACTTTGTGATAGACAGCTTTGCTTTTCTTTGTATTTGATTTCTTCTTTTTCCCAGATGATTTCACTTTCTTTTTTACAAACGGACTTTTTGCAATACGGATTTCTTGTAACTCAACTGAGATAGCAAAACCGTTTTTGTATTCTCCAATATCACGAGATAGATTTGTAATGACAACGTTTTTCGCCACTTTTCTTCCTGTGTAGTTAAGCAGTTTACCCGCATACATCTGCTTTTTAAGATAAGCAAAGTCTTTGTTTGGATTTTTGCCCAGCAAAAAACCCGAAATTGAAGTGATTTCGGGTTTTCGTTGTACATGATCAGTTATGGGGATTCCTTTTTCAACAGGGTATGATGTCACATCTATTTCTGGATTGTCTGACTCTTTTTCGTTAACGATTTTGATTTTCCCTAGCTTCGCCATCAATATTCCCCCTCTGGCGCATACATTGGATTCAGTTTCTCCCATGTTTCTTTAAGAGCTTCTTGAACCGCTTGTTTAATACTGCTTTCGCTGCCAGATGAAGCACCACCAGAAACTTGGACATAAACTGTCGGTGAAAAACTATTGCTGTTTGAAGAATTAGAATATGTTGTCGAACTAGATGAAGGTGTATAGGCTGCGTCACTTAACATGCTGTTTGTTCTACGGTTGTTGTAAATTGTTGACCCGCCAGACAAACGCATAAGCTCTGGTCCTTGCTCACCAACCATTGCCCATTGATCACCAATGATACGGCCACCTGCTGCATATCCCTTATATGGACCACCGCGCGCCATTGATTTTAAGCCCGGATGGTTATAGATCCCGCCGTATCTTCTATTAAGATAGTTAATGGCCGCTATGATTTGATGAACTGGGTTTTTGATATTGCCGTATCCCGGTTCTTTATAAGAAGCAAATGTGCTTGGTATAAACTGCATAAGCCCTTGTGATGGATGTCCGGCTTTCCAGTTACTATCCCATCGGTTGACTACATTAGGATTTCCGCCTGACTCTTTCATGGCGATGGTTTGCAAGGCACCAGCATAACTAGGGCTAATTCCTTTAATTGAAATAGCTTGAGCAACCCACTTTTTAACGGCAGCAGATCCACCGCCGCCAAACATACCGCCAAAGCTTTCAATCTTTTTCTTTCCCCAGCTCATGACGCTGTCTTTAACCTTAGTGAATAGCCCCTTTGCTATATCACCAAAACCTCCAGCTAATGAAGGTACTTTTCCACCAAACATCTCAAAGGCTTTATTCATGAGCTTTGTCGGATTAGCAATGTAATCCCACACGTCAAAAGCAGCGCTTTTCACTTTGCCCACTACACTTTTAGCTCCCTCAACAGCTTTACCAAGCCATCCTGCCCCTTTTTTATTCCCTTTAGTTCCATCAGCATACATAGGGACATTCCCCAGAGTTTCAAGCGTTTGTTTATGTGATAATACTTGTGTTCCTTTTGGTAGATTCATCAGTGTGTCGGTTCCTGGCGATAATCCAACATGACCTGACGGTGTTTTATATAATTCGGGTCCTCCACCGTCACCTAATATTGCAGGACCTCCCGGATGACCATTTGTACCATTCGCATATTTAGGCGGTGTCCATTTTGGAATTTTCACGTCTTTTAAACCGATCTTTCCTAACACCCAGTTTATACCGCCTGTCACTCCGTTCACGGCGGTCGCCAATGCACCCGCTAACATATTTCCAAGACTTCTCACGCCACTAACCGCTTTAGATGCCATTGATTTAATACCTTGACCAATCTTCCCAGGTAAAGCTTTTGCTCCAGCGACCATATCACCAAATTTTTTCTTAACTAGATCCCATAGAGCGCCAGCCAATCTACCGACGTTGTTTTTCACAAAACTCCAGCCTTTAATAATCATTCTTCCCATATTTACAACTAGGTTTGAAGCATTTGTCGCACCGTTAGCAAAGAAACTTTTTACACTATTCCACATACCAGCTACTAGACCACCAACACTTTTCACAAGCCCCATGATTCCTTTTACAATTCGGCCGATAAATAGAAGTTGTAAGCCGTTCCAGATAAAAGAAATTGCTCCAAAGAATAATTGCTTTACACCTTCCCACATCTTACCGAAGTCGCCTGTGAATAAGCCTGTGAAGATTTTAACGACACCCATGATTATATTAAGCGCACCAGTAATAACACCTTTAATGTTGCCCCATACAGATTGAACAATAGTAAGTATTATCGGCATCAAGAACACAAACACCTTTTGTAAGACACTAAAGACGTTTTGAAGTGCTTGGACTATTTGTGTGCCATTTTCTTTCCAAAATGCCGACACTTGACTTCCTATGGACGCCAAAAAGCTAAACACTCCCCCCAATGCTTGGCCTATGTATGGCGCGATAAATTGGACGGCTGACAAAATACCATTGAAAATTGTACTAAACACTGGCGCCATGCTTTTCATTGTTGTGATAAAACTCAATATGAAAGCTTGTACATATGGCGATACTCCAGCTATTGAAGATTTAACGGTATCAAAAACAGATTTCACTTTATCCGTTACTCCCACAATCATATCTACCGTACTTGGAGGGAAAAGCTGTGACAATATACCGTAACCTTCTAAACGATCTCCTGTACCTTTACCTTGCATAACGCCAAATACGCCCATAATCGCTTGTTTAGCGGTTTGGGCTGGACCTGATATATTTTTAAATACAGAACCAATCGTATTGAAAGTTGGTTGCATTACTTTGCCAATGCCGAAAATCACATCAGGCAATTTACTAAACTGAGTAGAAAACCATCCCATTGCAGCTTGAATATGAGGCTTTGCAGGCTCCATGATTTTTGCCATTGTCGAACTAATAGACGATTTCATGCTATCAACAGACCCGACCCACGTATCTTTTGAATCTTTCATGATACCGGCCATCGCTGCTGTTTCGCCAGCTGCCCCTTTGGTTCCTTTCTGCATTCCTTTTACAAGCGCGGCAATTGCTTCCTCACTTTCAAAAGCACCTTTAGAAATGACTTTTTTCAGGTCCATAACATCTTGACCTGTTTCATTTGCCAGTATCTTTAGAGCTGGTATACCAGCATCCATGAGCCGGTTCATTTCTTCCATAGACAAGGTACCTGATACCTGCATAGCTCCAAAGGCGTCACTGATCTGTCTAAATCCTTCGGCACCTTTACCACTTGCAGCAGCGGCGTCTCCAACTGCTTGCATAGTAGGTATTACATTCTTAACATCCATACCAAAAGCAATAAGATTTCTACCACTGTTTGCGATGTCTGTAAATGCATATGGTGTTGTTTTAGCAAAGGCCAGCATATCGTCTAAAAAACTTTGTGCCTTCTTCGCATCACCCATCAAAACAGATAAGGAGGTTTTAGCCTGCTCAATAGCAGATAAACGCCCCATACCTGTTGCGGCTAAAGCTCCACCTGATAACAGCCCTAATGCTCCTGCATATCCTTGTACAGCTGTTTTTGCTTCACGGAATGGAGCTGTGATACCTGATTTAACACTATTGGCGACACTTCGCGACATTGAACTAACCGATGATGGGATTCGTCCAAAAACTCCGCCCAACCTCGATGCACTTTGTGTCATCTGTTGGAACTGCCCGCCTACTTGTCCGCCCATACGGTTAACTTGCTGGGTAAGTGCTCCTGCATTGCTTGTGCTGTCTTCTAATCTAGTACGCATTGCAGATAGTTGACTGTTTGCTACTCGGATTGTTCTAGCGCTTGTGTCAGTGGATCTTGTGAAACGCATTATACTGCGGCTTGCTGTGTTAATATTGGTGTTTGTTGAGGTGACACTTTGACTCGCTGTTCTCATTCCACGGGTTAGGTTTACAACCTGCCCGTTCGCTAGCCTAAGTTGTCTAGTTGCTCCAGCTGCAATCTGACTAGTATTGTTAAGACCATTACTCATCGCTTGAATTGGTCGATCTGCTCCCTGAATACTACTAAGCATACTATTTACTTGAGTATTCATTTGTTGCAATGGTTTCGAGTTAGCAATAAGTTTTAATTCTATGGCAGTGGTCCGCAAAGGTTGAGACATCTATTTACCTCCTTTCTGATTTGCTTTGTTCTTCGCTTCTATCATGAGATCAAGGGCGGCATTAGCTTCGGCGATCTCGTCAGGCGTCATATATCTAGCAACATCAAAACTGATCACTCGCTCCATTACTAGCCGCCACATGTCCCATTCATTCCTTGCTTTGTTCTTGTAGTGGTTCTTGTCCTTCGTCTTCCTCTGCAAGAAAGGTATCACATTGGTTCATTACCTCCTGCAAGGCCTTTAAACCTTGCTCTTCCCAATGGGACCAATCTACTTTAGGAGAATGGATTACATCTTTCATATAAATTTCATACAGTGCATCCAAATTAACAGAACCGTCCCTAGTAGCTACAGATGATTGCATTTGAACTATCTTTCTTACTCCCGGATGAACAAGTGTATATGTGATTCCTTTTACTGTTACTTCTTTCTTTTCTCCAAATTTAGCCATTGGTTTTCTCTCCTTTAGTGGTTTGTTCATATGAATAAAAGCAGCCTTTTCAGACTGCTTTCGTGTGTTCGTTTTCTTTTTTTGAGCCATGTTATTTCACTGTGTAATCAAAGACTTGAATTTCAAACTCTCTGTCTCCGACTTCGTCTCCGTACTCAGCATCAGCATTTTTCTTTACTGCTGCTGATGTTCCGCCAATCGTTTCTTTAACCATCCCATTATTTTTAATCCAAATAGGGAAAAGTTTTGATGTGTTTGCATATTGGTTTAGTAACGCAACAAATGGCGATCCCTGTGATAATGTTAATGTAATTGTGCCTAGCTTGTTGTTTGTAACAGCAACGCTTGCTTCGCCTTTTGCACTCATCTTTACTTGAAAGTTGTCCTCATCTTTTGATGCTGACACCATTGTTCCTTCTGAAAACCCCGTCACTATTTTACCTGCGATTGTGGTTGTGACATCCATTGGGTTATAAGTGTAAGTTCCAGCCATTAATTAAGCCCCCCCTTTAAATAATGATTTCTCCTGTGATTTCTGCTGTGTGAACCGCTCCGGCAAGTTCAAATGTAAACGACAACCCGTCATACACACGGTTTTTGCGGTTTTCGTCTGTCATTTCGCTTCGACCTTTCGATTGAACAGAATAGATAGGCTGTCCGTCCTCGTCAGGTGCAATGATGCCGTTTGTGAATGCTGTTTCTAAAACATTGATAATATGTGATTCGAGTAAAGCGAATCCTTCATTTGTATACGGAATTTTATCCGTGGTGCTGAGAGCTGTTTGAATTGATGTTTCGATGTTGAGCTTGACCCAATCTTTGCCATGTAGCACGTCAATAAATTCACCTGAAGCTGTAATACCCTCGCTTGTTTGATTTCGACCAGCTTTAGTGACGAATGCAATAGCACCCGCTTTGTGGATGTTTTCCAATGTATCGACTTTGAAATCTTGTGGTGTGACACCAACAAGACTTTTAAACTTCCATGTAATTGACCCGACAGGTTTGTTAGCGATTGCTCCGATAAGCGCGGCATCCGGTTCCTCATCAACAAGCGGATGATGGAATACAATGGTCCGATCTTTTCCTGTGTATTGCTCAAGCTCTTCAAATGAAGCGACTTTCAAGACAACAAATTTATATGACTTCTCTTCAAAGAATTTAGACGCCTCAAGGCGGTCTTCTGCGTTAACAGCAGCAAGTAATACAAAATGAAAGTCTTTGTCAAAATACTCTTCTAATGCGTTTCTAACGCTGAAAACCTGTTTAGGGTTCTCTGTATCTCCTGTTTCGAATTCATGTCCAAATGAAGCCACAGCGACCTTATTCGGCGCATTGTCACCTTGTGCAAAGATAGCCGCCGCCTTTTTGTAAGTGGCCGTACTTTCTCCGTAATTTTGCTTTAATGATTCCAGCGACCCGTATTCTCGATAAACACTTTCAGTTGCGCTAGTGTTTTTAACCAAGATAAGCGGAATGCCAAGACCTACAAGCGTTGTGGGCTTTAAAATATCAATTTTGACTTTTACGTCTGATAAAGGCATGTAATTACCCTCCTATATTCTCGTTTATGGTGACGGAATCAAAATACTCTGACTCTGCCCCGTTATGTGTTACTCGTATTCTGAACCGTGCATCAAAGCCATGACGACGCTCATTTTCAATAGATAAAAATGTATCTCTGTTACCTGTTCCCTCCGCTTTAATAAACGCGATTCCCTTATCATAAAGAACCTGCTTCGCCTTCATTGTTCTCAAAAGCGTAGCAGTCTGTTGTGTTAAGGAAATCACTTCAATAGCATCATCGGAAATCCACGTGAACGAAAAGAAAATATCTACATCTTCAGTGATCGCATCGCCTTCGATAATTCCCCGATGTTGGGGAATGTATGGTGATGTAACGTTATATGTGCAAAAAGGATAAGCAGGCTGCTTTCCTGTTCCGTTTTCCATAATCACTTTGTGCCCGGTACTATCTCTAATGACACCAATCACCGTGCTTATAATGGATTCGTAATCAATCAAAGCTGCTCACCGCCTTTAAGATGTAACTATTGAAGTCTGCGTAATCCTCGAAAGGATTCATAGATTCAACATGGTATGAGCTTTCCTTGTAAATTACTTTAGATTTCAAAGGGATCTCCACAGATTTGCTAATATACAACTGGCGGTCAAATGTCGTTAATCGGCCACCTGATTGATAGATTAATTGACTAGGTAGAACAACAAGCGCCCCTTTCTGCGTGGTGGTTATGGATTCACCGTCTTGCCAGCGCCCTAGATCATCATAATCTCCAGCACTCTGCACAATAAGATCAAAAGTCACACTATATTTGTCTATGAGTTTCATGAAATTAAACTTGCTCATCACTGCACCTCATAATCAATGGAACCAATTAGCTCACCTGTATCAACAAGCGGATTTGATGACCCTTTTTGTTGAGTGGTAAATGGTTGGTTTGCTGGTGACTTCAGATCCCGGGCGTATTTTTGTATTTTGCCCTTTGTCTCAAGACCGATGGCATTCATTATGCTTCGAGTGCTGATTCCTTTTTGGACAGCTTCAAGCAGAAATCTGTCTAATTTACGGAGTATTTCACGTTCGTTTTCATCCCATCCCGATCTAATAAAAGATCGTTCGGGGATTACAACGTGAGTGGTATCTTTTCGCAAATGCAGACCTTGAGAATGAAGATAAGCACGCATCTTTGGCGTCACTGTGATACGTGTGCCAAATTCATGCACAGCTGCAATCATGGCTTCTTTTCCTGTTCCAAGAACGCCCACTCTTGCTTTTCTCTCACCATTCCCAAGTGCGTTTACCACTTTCGGAATACGGTTTTTGTCTTTGATCTTTATACGCCCCATATCATCACCTCAACGGGCGGAACTTAACTTTCCTGTATTTTCTCCACAACTTATACACAGCTTCATACCGTGTATAATCACTTGTGTATGTCTTGCTCATGCCGCCGATAGATTCGGAGGAAACACCCACCTCGTTCGAGCGGTCAATCTTAATCATCATGGCAATTCCTTTTTTGACTGGTGACGGCAATTCAAGTAACCCCTCTTTGTTTAAAAAGGGGTTGTTGCAATATTCTTGTGCGTATTCAATGCCGTCTTGCAATTCCAGTTTCAACTTTTCATCCTGTGACTCATCATCTAAAGGGATCTCTAAACGGGTTTTCAACTCTATTAAGTCCATTATTCACCCCTCAATCCCACTACTTCATATGTTAGAAAGCAGCGGCAATGTATGTCATTGGCTGCGCTGCCTGATTGTCCGGGCGCAACTGCTGTGACACCATTTCCTAGATCGAATTGTTCATTGACCTTTCTACGCTGACCTTGCAACGCCTTATGATTCGCCTTCCTAGTTTGTCGGACCCGCTCATCATCAACGTTGTTCCATACCTTCTCCATAACTATGCCTTGTTGCTCAAATTCTTCAGCTTTATTGTGCGTGGCTTTTTCTCGCACTCTGTGGGCTTCTGTACGAGCGATAACGGTCGATCTATAGTAGGAGCTATCAAATGCGCTTCTAACTCGTCTAGCAATGTCTGAAAAGCGTTCACGCTCAATAAACCCTCTTTCTATTGCTTCGTTTATGTCCTTTACAATCATTGCACGATGCTTTTCCAATGCTTGCGTTAGCTTGAGTCCAAATACAGCATTCTTTCGAGCCTCTTCTACCAATCTAGGCAAAGATGGTGTGGCGTTTTTCAGCTTTTGATCAATCATTACTTCGACAACGGATGCCATCCAGTCATATGAAAAATCATAGGTATCTTCTAAGAGCCGTATGATTTCCTTTTGAGAGCGGACATCCAGCTTAGACGCCAAAGCAATTATTTGAGATTTCAAGGCTTCTATATCATCGAATTGATTAATGTCAGCATATGAAAGGTCTTCACCTTGATCTAATTTCTCGTACATGTCCGTAAGAGAACTCATAAATTCCTTTGAGGCTTCACGATACAGCTTTTTTAACCTTCTCATGGCCCCTCGCTCTTTAAGGTCCAACGGCTTCAAAAGCTCGTTTAAAAATTTCCCTTTATCCACCGTCATCCCCCTTATTCTTCTACTAGTTCTTCAGGAACTTCCTCTACTTCATCTTGCTTCTCGCCCTTTTTGTCGACTTTATATCCTAAGTCTTTGTAGATGACTTCAAATGCTCTTTCAGTGACATCAAGTGAATGCTTACCTTTTTTAATTTTCATTACTCTCCAGCAGCTCCTTTTGGCGTGATAGCAGCAAATGCATCATCATTAAGAGTCATAAAGCCAACTTGTTGAGTAACTCGTAAAGCCACTAAATCTTGCTCAAATAAGCTAATCGGTTTTCCATCTTTATCAAGAGTACCTTCAAGCGTAGCATCTTCACTAATTTTGTATTCCATTCCTTGTGGGATACCGTATCTAGCCATGGTCCAATCACCAGCAAACAATGAAGCTTTATCGTACTTCCAAGACTTAGAATCAACATATCCGATTGGTAGACCCAAGGCATCAGGTGTGGCACCGCCCTTTGGATCATTAAAAATCGGCAAGCCATTTTCATCTTTTGCACCACGCAATTTTTGTTTAAAACGACGAGTTGTTGTAAAACCATTTGCGTCTTTATCAGCTTCTTCTAAAAGCGCCATTACAGCGTTTAACTCGTCATACAGGCCTCCCAAAGAATCTAATTCAATTTTATTCCCTTTAGATTCAATTCTCTCCATGACGGATACACCTGTACCAAATGGAGAGCCAATGCCAAACAAAGCAGCTTGGTCAAATTTAATTGCGAAAGCTTCTGCAATTGCTGGTTGCATTTCTGCAAAGAAGTCCGGCACAGAATAACGTAAAAATTCCTTTGAAACAGGAATAATAACGCCTAGTTTTTTAGAAACCATCTCCGCTTTCAACCATTTCGCGCCATCCGTTTTAATTCTTTCGCCTTCACCAACCCAGTAAGCCCCAGGTCCAGAAGCTAAATAAGTAAACTCCTTTTTAGGCTTAGTCATTTCTTCATATTGAGCCAGCTGTGTCACTGCTGATTGTGTCATAAAGTCTTTTAATACTAATGTTCCCGTTTCTGTAGGAACCGACCCTGTCTTTGCATCTTGTAGCATTACCATAATTATTTCCCCCTATTTTCTAATGTTTGCTTCTTGAGCAAGTGTTCTAATATCAATGTTTCCAGTAGAATTACCTGCTCCGTTTCCTCTTTCAATTTCACGGCCTGATTCTTTGAATTTCACATCTACAGCAGCTTGCACGGCAGCATTGAATGATTCTTCAAGCTTGCTTAGATTTTCTAGCGTAGAATCTTCGTTTTCTCCAATAAAAAAGTCAATAACGTCCTTTGGCAACTTCTTTTCATCAGCTGCTTTAAGAGCTTTATTGACTAAAGTTTCTCTATTTCGTGCCGCTTTTTCTGCTTCAATTTCTTTTCTGAGCTTTTCTACTTCAATTTGTTCAGGCGTTTTAGAAGGATTCCTTTTTGAAACCTCTTCCTCTACGATTTTTTCAAGGTTGTTATCTTTCCAAGTCGCTAGACCTTTAGTGAAGTGTTGGTCCAAGCGTGGCTGCAAGAGCTTCTTTCCTTCTTCTGTTTCTAGGAATCCTTTCACCTTGTCTGCTGACACGGCTGATAGTTCCCCTACAAACGCTTTTACTTCTTCATTCTCTTTATTTTGTTCAAGAAACTGCTTAATTTCTTCAATGTTCATTATTCTTCATCCTCCAAGCCATGTAGTACGAGCCTACACGTCTAAGTTTTCCGTCTTTTCACGACTTCCGGCAGGTCGTTTGTCTAGTTCTTCATCTTCGTCAAAGCTGTATATTGAATCTAATTTCGCTTCAATCATTCTTTCCAGTTCATATTGAACATCGTCAACAAATGTAAGAAGTGACAGCCTTGTTTCTTCGCTTACCAGGCCTTTGAGTTTAGCTGTGGTTTCAGCTTCTTCAACGATATTCGCAGGAAGATTTCGCGTGAAAGTGAACCACACTTTCAGGTAATCATCGTTACTAATAGCAGCGTTTTTTCTTGACCACGCTGAACACAACAACTTGTATTGGTACCTCAAAGCAGCAGTCATTTTCCGCTCCATAGTGATACATTTGTTTTCTAATGCCATAAGCTTGTACCGCATTGCAACGCCTGTTAAATTGCCGCCAAACGCTTCATCTGAGAAGTTAACCGACTTAGAGAAACGCATAATGTTTTCCTCTAAACGATTCAAGTGATTTTCAATCATTGTGTCGTTTATATCTTTTGTCAGGAACTTCACGTCATCGTTGTCACCAAACAGCTCAAAGACCCCATGTTTCTTTAGCTTCTCAAGCGTTTCCTCGTCAGCACCAGCACCTTTAAAGATCATGTAAGCAAGTCGCAACTGCTCAATCTCATTTGAGGCGTCTGACAGCGTTCGATCATAAGCATCAATTAGAGAAAGGACCTTTTCAGCATCACCCATAAACTCATCATTGTTTGGCAAACCGAATAAAGGACAGTGGTCGAATAGATGTTTATTAACTTCGATTTCTGTCCATCCATTCTCATTCTTCTCGAAATAATGAACGTGAGATGAGTCATAAAACTCCGCCTTTTCACGTTTGATCTGCTTTCCATCTACCCAGGTTGTCACCTCATAATATCGAAGAGCAAATTCAGGTTCAGTTATGTCATTGCCGCTACCAATAATGACCGCTTCCCACGGATCAATATTCACGGTCCTAACTTCTCCCGCTGTGTCAACATAAGCCAACCGAGCGGCATACCCACAGATGGCCGCTTTCTTACCCAGTTCACTATCAGCATCCTCGATAGTATTTAGCAGATTAAATCTATTGATCACTTCGACTAAAGCCCCTGATTCACTTACTTGGTTTTTATCCACCTCATAAGTGATTGGATGACCAAACATGTAACCCACTTTTGTATCAACAATCTCACTATCAAAGCCATTGTTTAATCGGTTATTAACTCGATCATCTATTCTGAGGATCGCTCCTGTTTCAAAGTCCTCTTGATGCTCAAGTGTAAAAGCATCCCTTTGGAGAATTGGCACGCCCTCAATGGCCGCTTTGTATCTCTCGTACTGATTGATCATTTTATCTCGCTGTTCTTTATGAGAATTTATAATCGCATCAATGACTTTGCTGTTAATATCGTTTTCTCTTAAATACTGTACAAATTCATTCATTTGCTCACCTCGCTCCTTTACGCCTCATCGGTTTATTATGTGTATAAAGGGCATAACGCACTGAATCAAGCACATCATCCCATTCTTTAACTGGATCACCCGTCTTTTGATTCCACACATACATGAATATTTCTTGTTTGAAGCGCTCTACTTTGTCTTCAACAACAAAAAGCCTGTTCTTCTTGAACAAGCCTGCCACCTCTTCTATACCAGACACCACAGCCTTATCAGCATTCAAGGCTCTTAACCTCTCACGCCTGAATCTAACAACATGTTCTGGTCGAGCGGTATCGCAATAAAAATTCATGCTGCCGTAACGCTCTTTTATATCTTTCGCCACTTTGACCCAATAATCTATTTCTTCATGCTGCGCTGCATGCTCTTCCAAGAGATAATAATTTTGTTTATCATCCTCTCCAATAACGACGATGGAACCAAAATGCTCATACCCCCAGTCAACGCCAGCGAAGTATTTTACAAAGTTGACGTTCTCTAATTGATCTGACTTGATGTAATGTACATCTTTGTTGAAATCTTTGTATATCACGCCTTCTGGCGCAACCCAATACCCATGAATATCCCTGTCCGTAAACATGCCGCTCGGTGTCGATGCCACTATACTTTCAACATATTCAGGATCAAGAAAGTTATTATCAAACAAAGAAAAATGAAAAGCCCTGATGTTAAGGCGGCCACTCTTTAATCTTTGCCCGTCTTTGTCGATGTAATCCTTTTTTACGGTGTGCATTGGGTTTTCAGGGTTTGTATCCATCAAAACCATTGCGCCTTTGTACGAACAACGGGATATAACTTCCTTCACGAATGAATCATGAAGAGCGGTTGCTTCGTTTAAAAATGCGCCAGCTGATGTAAAACCCCTAGCTTTTTTCCAAGCATCCACATTGGCACCATCGAAACAATAGACCCGGTTGCCGAATATCTCAATGGCATTTGCTTTGTCTAGTTTAAGCTCTTTCTCTAATATCAATTCAAGGTCATTCAATACGTTACGCTTGATGGCTGCTTGAGTAGCACCACCGATGATAAATGAAAGACCCTTGTTTTGATATTTGCTAATGTGAGCAAGGAACGCTAAAAGGAGCACGAATGTTTTCCCTGCTCTCTTTGCTCCGCTACACAAAAGGATTTTAGGACGTTCTTTTACGAAGCTGTCCCATACCTCTTTTTGCTTTTTATTCAATTCCATGTTCATTCACCATCTTTTGAAGCATTGAAGCAATTTTGTTTTCTCCACTGCCTTCACTACCGCCATCAATGGCTTTCTTAGTCTTCTCAATGTTCAAGCGCATCTGCTCCAGTTTAAGCCGTCTTTCGTCTGTCTCATGGGCAATGTTGTCAAACTGCTTTATTAAGCCCCTAAGCTCAGACATCGCCCTAGATTGAGCGTTTAGGAATGTAGCATGACGATCCCAAGCAAACTGAAATTCGTATTCTTCTTCTTCGATGTCAGCTGAATCTGAAACGACTGATTTTTTCTTTTTCAACTCTTTGATCATTTCATCTTTGCTTTCAACGAACATGATCTTTTGTGCTCTTACAATAGCTGTGAACTGAATTTGTATTTGTTCCCACAGCAGGTCAACAGTTGAAAACTCTTGAATGTCCTGCATGATCTCAAACGCTTCTGCTGGCATGTGCTTTGAGTAAAAGCCATGCGTCTTTGCGTTTTGGTTTCGTATTGGTGCTGCTCCCCCGCTATTACCTAACGCATTAACGTTACCGGGTTGACCACCCTTTTTTGTGTGCACACTTTTTCTTTTGGGTGCACCCTTTTTTCTTTCCCAACCATGCCGCTTTTTCCATGACTTTATGGTGTTGATCGACACCCCGTATTTCTCGGCAAGGTCCTTGTATTTCATACCTTTGACGTAATCTTTCTCCGCCTGAATGTGCTTGGATTCCATTTACATTCACCTGCCGCCTCCTTCTGATTCGTGTTTGTTTCGGGATCTTTATTTCTTCACTTGGTGCTTGATGAGGTTGTTGTACTCTTCAAACCACTCAAGAGGAATTTCTGACCTTGCTGATATTCTTCGTTCAATAGCTGCTGCTATATCTTCTGTTCTACGTTCATCATGTAGCCACTTAGGAATAACACCTAAAGGCGGTTCCGTTGTCATATCATCCACTCCTTTAATTTGTTCGCTCTAAACTGCCGCCGCACTCTACCTTTAAGCCGATGCTTGGTGTAAAGAATTATCGGAAGCAGTTTACAGGGAACAAAAAAAGCACCCCGCAGGATGCTATTTCAATAGTTCTATTAATTTATCTCTTTTTTCTCTGTCAAGCATATGGTTAGTTTGAAGCCATGCTCGCATTAATATATACATGCCGTCAGTGTTTACACCGATTCTTTTTTCGTCACCTTGTTTATTAAGAATATCCACGTTCCCATTATCCTGTAATATTGTAAAAAAAGGTTTTTCTGCTTTATTGTGATTACTCAAGTGGTTTTTGTTCCACATTTTATCCCCTCCCGCCTTTATATCGGCAGAAAGTAAGCATATGGAACTATTCGCGAAATTTGTCGAACGAATCCCAAGCTCGCAAGAGCAAGTGAAAATATATTAAATTGTGGTGACGCGGGAAAATTATGCCTCCCCGTCCTGCCTTCCATTTTACACTACGGATTTTTCGTCTTTCAACAAGTGCACAAAGTGGCAATATTGGCATAATTGGTCGATGATATTATCTTTCATTTGCCGGACCTTCTCACGAGACAGTCCCAAGTGAAGTCCGATAGCTCGATAGCTCATCCCTTCCATCATGCAGTCATAAACCACTTTGTTTTTCTCTCCTTCGATTTTGCTTGCTGCTGCCTCTATCGCATATACACGTTCTTCATATTTCCGAAGACGTTTAAATAATCTTTCTTCCCTCATATCCATATCACGCAATTCAGCTTGGCTTTTCCCTTTGCTCCCCTTTGGAAGAGTTGCCTCGATACCGTATTGCGCCACACCCCAACTTCGCATAGGGATGTCAGTGCCATATAAAACACGTTGGAGCCGTTGAACCTCTTTTGCCATCCAGTGATAATTGTGAATGAGTCCTTCAATCTCTTTTTTGTTCATGGTTCATGCTCCCTTCGATCGTATTAAATCTAGTTGAATAGCAATCTTTTTCTTTGCTCGTTCTATGTTTTTTTGCACGGTGCCTTTGCTAACTCCCGTGAGACTTGCAATTTTGCCTAGTGAATTGCCGTCAGCAACATGTGAGAGATACATTTCCTTTTGCTTTTGTGTAAGGGTAGATAAGGCGTACTCGATCAGCCTTTTATCTTCATCACTCACTGTGCGTGGTGACTCTTTCGGGAATTTGTATTGATTCGCTAAAGCCTCAAGCACTTCCGGTGAAGCAAACACAGTACGTTGATAAACGGATCTTCGGTCAATCGCTCGTTTTGCTTCTGGCTGCCTACCAGTGGACAACCATTTCACCACGTACTCAAGATCATTTATCATCGCACTGAAAATCTTGCGGCTTGGATCTGTTTCGTCCAGCTGCTCATAACTTCTTTTTGTATCTTTCAACGCTCGTTTATACTCAAGAATCAATTCGTTCATGGCTTCCTCCTATTTACGCTTGTAAGCCCCGCCTTTGGCTCTTTTCAGTCTTTGCATGTTTTGCCCCATCAACTCTCTTAAATCTCTGTCAGTGAGCTTCTGCGGCTGTTTTTTTGGTTTCTCCTTCTTCATGTTCATCCTCCGTTCAGACAAAAAGAAAACGGACACCAACCAGCACCCTTAAAAGGTGTTGATCAGTGTCCGCAGGCTCTCCGTCTTGGACTTGTTTAGTTTTTAAGCCATTGCCTTAATATGAAGATCAGTGATCCATTGCATTAATCCTTCAAAGGTTGGATCACGTTTTTCAAGATGGCAGTTAATCATATACATTTTCAGATTCTCGCCTACATCAGCAAGCCAATCTAATCCAAATTTTTCTGCATAAGCATTCTGTTCATAGTCTTCTAACATAGAAGCCATTTTCTTTGCAGTCATTTTCGTCATTCCGCTACCTCCAATTCTGATAAAGCAGCATTAACCTTTGCTAAAATCCATTTTTCTGTTTCCGTTAACTTATGGCCGTGCATTTTTGTGTGTAGAATGTTGTCCTTGATGACCGCTAGTTCTGATCTATCAAATTTGATTATCATTTTCGCTCTCCCTTATCTGATATTGAATTTAACGGATTCAAAAGT
Organism: Bacillus sp. I-2; assembly: GCF_001974945.1. Taxonomy (NCBI): domain Bacteria; kingdom Bacillati; phylum Bacillota; class Bacilli; order Caryophanales; family Bacillaceae; genus Bacillus; species Bacillus sp. I-2. The sequence goes on from NZ_LZRW01000003.1 coordinate 29,384, forward strand.
TCCGATGTATTTTTTCTTTGCTGAATCAGTGTAGCAGTCCAGCTGGATCACGTATGTTCCTCTGCCGGTACGTTTGCGGATTTCTTTAACACTAAACGACTTTAGAGGCGTGGACGCTTTGAATCTGCCCCTTTGCACTAGATTAGTATCAGTTAATCCACCATTGGATCTCTTTTTGTAAACTCCAGCGGTGTAATAAAGCGTGCTCGATCCTTTCTTTTCCGCTCTCCAGTCGACAGTGGAGGCATCCTTATAGTAATTGGTATCATCCGTAAAGACTCGCGCTTGATGACCATATCCGCCTCTTTGCCAGTTAGACCAATCAGCTTTCGCAAATGGTGCATATAAAAGTTGTGTCACCAGAATAATAGCTAATATAATTAATAGATGAGCCATAGTTTTCCCCTTCCTCATAGCAAGCTCCCGTCAATGACCAGTACCATTTCTTCTTCGTTTGTTAAATGCTCAAGCACTTCTTTGACCGGGATCACATTGTTGTCCTCCCCATTTACTCGGCTGTATATGATTGTTGCATATGCTTCTGTAACTTCGGTTATTTCTTCTGATAATCCGCCATCATCATCAGCTACAACATCAGTATAGATTGTCATAGCATTTTCATCGTTTTTCGCTTTGATCAGTGCGTAATACGGCTCGTTTACCTCGTAAAATTTCATCTTCATTCACCCTCCGTTTTCAATTTAAAACCCGCTGTCAATGCGTCTTGATAAACAAGGCTTGCGCTCAATGCGTGGTGATTTCTAGCATCTGCGCTACTGCTCCACCCATCATAAAAACCTGCCATTGCTTCGTATTTTTGTGAGATATGATGATCATAACGAGCTTGGAAAGCCTGTTCTTGTTCCTTTAGCAACTGAATTGCCGTTTCAAGGTATGTTGCCAGATCCAACGTTTCTTCAAGTCCGTGCTGTAACCATCCTTTTAAGTCGTGGGAAGAGGTTTTGACAAAAACACCGTACTTTTGCAAGCCCTTTTCCTGCTGCTTATGCAATTTCTCTATGACTGAATAGATAATCGGGTTATTTTCGTTCATCGTGCTTCCTCCTTTAGAAGATAGGGATTTTGATAGATGTTTCCGACAACCTCAATCGCATGATTAGCAGCAAATACTTTCACGTAGTCTTGATATTTCGTGTATTGATGACGCGCTCCATTAAATATTGGTAAACCACTTTGAAACTTGACTTCAAAACAACCATCGTTAAACTGTACTTCTCCTAAAGATGCAAACCCTGATTCATTTGTTAAACGGACATTATCCCCTTCATAAATCTCAACGCCGTTCTTATCTCTCAATCCAGTGAACTGCATTATGTGGCTGTCTGGAAAGTAATTAAATTGATCGCTAGCCTCGGCATAGTTTGGAATGGAATAAGGAATACCTTCTGGTGTCAGACCTACTTCACAGACCATTTCTTGAGCATTGTCATCCCAAACACGGAATTTAATCTCTCGCATCAGTATCCCTCCTGCTGTCGCTTATGATTGACGGCGTTCTTGTCCATGTACGCTTTTTCTATTTGTTCAGGTGTGAAGCCAAAGCCAACGATTCCAATTGCCAAGAACAATCCCCAAGCTATATGGAAGTGTTGTTTTTTACTTTCTTCATCCTTGAGCATTCGAGAATTCAATAAGCTCCATTGCATCTCCACGAAAACTCCTGAAAGCCCTCCGTCAAATCCTGCTTCTTTGAAATCCTCAATCGCTTCTTCTAATACTTTTAACTCTTCTTTCCATCCCTTTTTAATCGCAATTGATAAGAAGAAGTGCAGGCAGTCCACATATTCTTCAAGTAATCTATCACCAACGTACACTTCTTCGTGGTCTTCGCATTTTGGGCATGGTAGCGATAATTTTTCACCCTCATGTATCACTTCATATCTTCCTGGTTGGTCTACGCATACATCACAATCTATATAACCTGTCCGATTCGGTTCTTGATTTTCACTCCAATGCTTGAACCAGCGCCCTTCGTTCGCAAACTCGCCTAGTTCTGTGATGAGTGCAACATATGTGTTAGGCAGCAGGTCTTGACCTTCCAGCCCTTTTTCTCGGATGATGCGGTTGTCTAATTCCGCCTGCATTTGAAACATTTTTTGTAGGTTCATTCCGCTATCTCCTTTCTGAAACTTTCTCTTAAACTGTATGTCTGCCATTCTCTGAAACTGTATGGGTAGTCCACAGTTTTAATAAATCCGATTTCTTTTGCTTTTTCTCTTATTTTTTTGCAACCCTCTTCGCTATATGCCCATATTTCTTTGTAATCTCTGAGAGCACCATATCGACTCGTGATGATAAATTCCCTAAACCTGTTGACCAGCTCCCACATGTTCCCTCCATGTGAAAATCCTTTTGCTGGACCGTGCCCTAATTCATATGGATAGACCCATTCCCCTGTGCGATCGTCTACAAAGAATAATTTTCCTCGTTTTCCAAATATAAAGCAGGCAACCGAATCTTTTGATTTGCAATAAAAAGTCCTCCTATCAGTGCTTGCTATGAGCTTGATAAGCTCGTTAATATCATTTATACGTTTAAGCTGTTCAGGTTTTGGCATTTTCCGTTTCCTCCTAAGCCGCTAGGCTCTATTTGATATATCAACAATCGCTTTAAAGATTGGGTAAATTTGTTGTGGTACAACGGCGTTTCCTAATCCTTTAATTCTGTCCACCCGATTGGGAACCCCATGAGCCACTCTACCCACATCGGGTTCAGCTGCCCACCATTGCCCGCCGTCATTTGTTTTCTCTCGGTTTCTGTAATCACGCCTTTTGTTTGAAGGTCGATCATTGTCTGAAATGAACCTGTCCCTCCGCACATCCCCTTCGTTCTTGGCGTGGGCCACATTATAGCTTTGGTCATTGTCGGTGTCGGAAAGAACTGAACATATCTCCCCAGACCTATTGATCCGTCCGTTCCGTTTTGTGTCACCTTTCTCAAGTTGCCGTCCGATGTCACTCGAAATGAATCGTTTTTCCCGATTATTCCTCCCGTTGTTCCGTCCGAAGCTGTCGGCGTGGGCAACAACGAAGGTTCGCATTCTTTCATGCGGGGCTTCGACGGCGACAGCCGGTATAAGGAACGTTTGGACTTTGTAACCTGCACTTTCCAAGTCAAGTACCGTGCGGTCGAGTTCCATGTTTGCGAAGTTAGCAACGTTTTCACCAACAACCCAAGTGGGTCTGAGTTCTTTGATGATCCTAAACATTTCTGGCCAGAGGTCGCGGTCATCTTCCGTGCCTCTTCGCTTCCCGGCAATACTGTAAGGCTGGCAAGGGAATCCTCCTGAAATAATGTCAATTGTTCCATTAGGTTCAATCACTCCTTCATCTTCTAAAAGTTGTCTATTCAAGGTGCGTACATCATCAAAGACAGGAACGTTAGGGAAGTTTTGATTCAGCAGTTTTTGACAGTAGGGTTCACGCTCACAGAAGGCTACAGTTTCGATACCCGCCCATTCTGCAGCAAGCGCAATTCCTCCTATACCTGCGAATAGCTCGATGCTTTTCATTGCATCAACCCAGCGACAAATATAATTCCGACAAAAAACAGCAGTGTGAAGATCACAGGTCCGTTTGATTCCCTTTTAGCCATGACCACGTTACCTTCTATCACGAGATCATCGTTTTTGCGTACCAGCATCGGTACCACATAGTTGGGCACTCTAATTTCAGCAGCTGCATCATCAATCGTCATCGCTTTGTTTTTGCAGGCTTTGACCGCCTGCGACAGTTCAACGTGTTTTGGTAGACTCATAATCTCAACCCCCGTTTATTTTTTGATCTTGAATCCTATTTCATGATCGACCCTAGCAAAAGCACCCTTGGCCGTTTGAATGATCGTTTTTCCGTGTTCAGGTGCGTCTGTGATGTGGGCAGTACCTTCGTTGCCGTCAATCACGATTATGCGGACCTTCCCAGGTTCTAAATTCTGATCAATGGTTGTAGCAAAATCTTTTATTTCTATTGGTTGGTTCATCCGCTCCGCCCCCATGTGTTATAATTAAAGTGTGAGATTTAATTAGCACTGGAGCAGCGGCTTCGGTGTTTTTTTATGCCCATTTGTCCATCTGGTATGACGGTGAAGGTTTTAATTCTTCTCTGTACACAATCGGGTGCTTTGCTAGATACGCCTCTAGCTCCTCTTTAGTCATCTTCCACTCAATGACTGGACCCGCAGCGTATGGGTTGTTAGGCTTTCCGCTCATGTTTTCTCCCTCCAATCTTCGGTATTTCAACGCCGCCCATTCGTTTACAATCTGCTCCGAAGCGGCTTGAGCAACGCTTAAACTGTGAACAACGTGTCATACAGGCCATAAGCTTATCTTCCTTTTGAACCCACAACGGACGATCGTCTGCTATTACCACGTTTAACAGTTGGTTTCCCCGCCTTCCTTTTCAATTTTTTCAATTTTTTGAGTTTGTCCAGCTCAATGAACCCTACCGACCGATCAAAAGCAATGACCTTTAGCGGCGTATCAAATTTGCGTTCATACAGCTTTCGCTTGATAGCAAACTCTTTCGTTTCCATTCCCTTGATGTCGATTATTTCTTTTGATCCATCGAGTTTAGTGATCTCGAAGTCTGCAATATATTCAATCTTCCGAAAAGTCTTGTCGTTCTTTTTGAATGCTTCTTGAAGCTCAAAGCGTGGTTGCAATGAAAAGTCTTTTATCTGCTTGGCTTGCTTGAGCCATTTAAGATGTTCATAGTATTTGGCTTCTGCCTTACTGTCGAAGGTGATGCCGTCTACTACCGTTTTGCGTGCGCCGTATTTATTAGACATGTTTTGTTAATCCTCGCTTTCCGTTGCTGGAAGTGCTTTTTCAGTTCGGCAACGAGTTTTTCTTTTTCTGGTTCAGTTAGGTTAGTTCTTTTTAGTAAAGACGTGATGCTTGGATTCATTTCTATTGTTTTGCGTTACCTCCCGTCATCCCGCAGCCATTGCAGGAGCTTCCTTTCTCTGAATCTAGCTGTTAAAGCGATAGTGATTAGTGCGGCCATCGTCTTCATGCTGTCTTTCCTTCCAGTGCTTGAGCTTTTGCCAGCATTTGATTTAATTGCTCGATGACTGGCTTTAGGCTCTGCTTACGCCCTGTGGTGTTACATTCAGGACATGGATAGAATCCCGCCATGAAGGTATTTTCGTTTATGACGACTTTCTCGCCATTACATGTATTGCACATCCGACATTCTCCTTTACTCGTATAGTTCCAAAAGCAGTTCTTCATTTTCTTTTTGCGCTATCTTTTTCCGAATCTTTTCATTTGGCATAATCACAGGGAACGCCAGTTTTTCAATCCTGCTACTGATCCGACCGCTTTTATATACTGTGTCAAGATCATCTATACTTAAATTGCTTGTAAGAATCGTAGGCTTCTTGTTTTGCAGTCGGTAATCAAGAATACGTGTGAATGTTTCTTCAACAAAATCAGTTACCTTTTCCACTCCAATATCATCTAGGACAACAAGATCCGCTGTCTTAACAGCATCCATAATGTCGGTACTCTTCACTTTTGATTCGCTATCAAACGTGCTCTTTATTTCTCCGATTAGATCAGCTGTAGACGAATAGATGATTTTAAGTGGTTTGTACGTTTGGGTTTCTTTGTCGTATACCTTGTCATGTGTTTTGGTTATCGCATGAAGAATACTGGCAGCAAGCCTTGTTTTTCCGCTCCCTTTCTCCTTACTAAAGAAATACAAGCCTTTTCCGAGTTCACGCATCTTTTCAAATTTCAAAATATAGTTTTTTGCAACGCGTTTGGCGTTGGCTGCTCGCTCTTTGGATTCAGGTTTGTCGTAAACATTAATATCAAAAGAGTTTAGAGAAGCGTCTTTGAACTCTTCTGGAAGTCTTGCACTCATAAGCCTATTTGAGAGCTTTTTCACTTCTTTGCATGGGCACTCTTCCATAAATTCTTTGTTTTCTTCATGATCAATAATCCATATCAACCCTGATCCATCGCATTTACCATACATACAATGTTGTTCAGAAATCACAGTGAGTGTCTCGTATCTTTCCTGAGAGGCCCTTTTTACGGGCAAGCGCTTCGAGTCTTTCAACTTCTGCGCTAGATGTGGATTGGCTATCTCCAACGACTTTAAGGTATCGCCCATATTCTGCATCTTTCTTCACTCCTTCTTGTGCTCGCTGATTTGAAAGGACCCGCTGAACATATTTGATGTTCTGAACACCATTTTTCAAAGTGATTTCCATTGCTTTAATCACGTTTTCTTCTCCAAAATCGTCTATCAGGTCACCAATTTGTTGACTAACAAAGCTGTTTAACGTGCCACCGAAGTGACTTTCATAAAATTCAAATGGGTTTGGGTTCATTGGCTTGTCCTCCTGTCGTGTTGGTTTTTCTTCTTTTGGCTTTTCAGGTTCTTCATCAGGTACAGGGGCGATGCTCGCTTTAGTCTCAAGACTTACGATGCGATAACTGCCCGCCCCTGTGCCTCTAGGCTTGTATTCAATCCGTCCATGTTCTATCAAGATTTTCCGGTGCTCAATCATAGTCTTTTCGCTGACTCCTAACCGCGAATAAAGCCGACTATTTGGCACCGTGAACCACTCTTTCCATGTGCAACCGTTGTTTATATCCATCAAGTGAAACCACAGTGCTTGAGTGGCTGGCTTTAGTTCTGTTGTTTCAAGCCACCGCATGAAGCCGTTTATTTCTTTCAGGTAGTTCAAGCCTCTACCCCCTTTCACATAGTGCATACAAGCCCTGTATGCGCACAAAGCGCATATCAGGCTCATTAGTCTTGATGTAATCTTTCACATAGTTTTCTGCTAATTTGAAAGGATCGGAAGTGCCTTTGACCATCCATGTGTAACAAAAAGGAATAGGAACCTTAATCAAATGGGCTTCGGTTTTCATCCGCTTGCTCCGTATTCGGGCTTTCTAAAGTTGGTTCTACACTGTACGGCATATCAAGGACTTCCTCGTCATAAACCGATTTTGCTTCTTGAGTAATATCTTTTCGTACCGTTTCGTCTTGCGCTGCGAACTGCTGAATTTCAATACTGATAGGAAGGTACTTCCACATGCGGCGAATGACAGTTTTTTTCGCCATTTCTTCATAATCTGTTTGCCACGGACCACTGTCTTTTGACTTGCTTCGTAAACGAACAGATTCAACATCTTCTTTGCTGAAAACCTCGAATTGATAGCCACCATCTTTAAAATGAGCAACTGCATATACATGAGTCATTTCACCTCTATGCCCTGTTGCTGGCTTATGAACTAACTTTGGATTTAACCCTAGTTCATACTCGAATTGATCCTTTTCATAAACCACATGAGAATAGATACTTTCTATATGACCAGAACGTCTAGCAAGGTCGATCATGCCCTTATATCCGATGATGAACTGAACTTCTTTCGTCCACTTATCCTTCTCACCATTTTGCCCCTTGATCTTTTTGTTGAAAGGAACAAAATAGCAATGACCTATTAATCCAGGTTCTAATCCTAGTTGTGCAGACTGCATGACAGCCCCCAACAATGAAGCGGGTGAACATTGTTGTAATTGCGGGTTACTTCTGATTGTCGTTAGAGCGATTCTTGTGAGTCTTTCAGGTGTCATGTGTTCAGGCAACGCCTTTTGTAATTCCGGCTGCATTGAAGCTAGGTAGTCAGCAATTGTTTTGGGTTTCTCCTCCTGCTGCTGGACATTATTTGCTGCTTTGTTTGCCAGCTGATTCCGAATATCTTCGTTTTTAGCCATTGTCTACGCTCTCCTTTACATAAAATCTTCTCTGCGGCTTCGTTTCGCTGAATTCCTCAAATAATTCAGGATGTTCACTGGCGAACTTCTTTGTATCAAAGCGGTTTGTTTGAATGGTCTTCCAAGTCACCCGATGTTTAGTAGCAAGACCGATTTCGTTTTCGCCTAGCATGGATTTGAGTTGGTTTTCATCCGCTTTAATTCGTTCATCAATTTCTTTCTTTTCTTCTTTTGCGCTTTTTAGTCGGACTATGATTTCATCCGCTTTTAAAGGCAGGCTTGTTTCTTCGTCAATTCCAATGGGGTACATGTGATTAAGCAATTCTGTTGATGAATCTGAACCGTCAAACATTGGCGGCTCTTGCTTTTGAACGTGATTCTCCCAAAAATCTTTTTCAATCTGAATTAAGTAACCTATCAATTCCTCGTCACGATCGACTTTTTTATAAATGAACTTGTTTCCGCCGATCAGAACAGCGATCCACCATGCTTTATAACCCGTCACAGCCATGTAATGCTGGCACTGGATCAGATAAGCATCTGGAATCTCTTCCCCTGTCCATTCTTCTTTCAAGTATTCAGATGCCGTTTTACATTCAAGCCCCACATTTTCACCAACAATTAATCTATCAACGTTTGCAAGCATGAAAGGATATAAAGGATGTTGAAGAATGGCCTTTCTTCGCCGGACCTTCTTTCCCGTGCGGTTGCTAAACTCTCTTGCTACCACTTCTTCGAGTACATGCCCCCAGTATGCGGCTTCTCCCGCTTCATCTTCCTTTGGTGACTGACCCAATTTATCCAAGTAAACTGAAACAGGTGACTTCCATCTGCTCATACCAGCAATGGCGGCGGCATCTGAACCGCCTATACCAGCACGTCTAGCCTCAAGCCATTGCTCTTCTGTCATCTTCTCGGTTGAGATAAGGACCTTTGCTTGCATACTACATCCCCACCTTTTGGCGATATGCCGCCTGCCCCAATTGAATGTATTTTTGTTTTGCTTGAGCATTCGGGAAACAGAAGACCGGTAAACCTTTTTTGTAATCGATCCAACCGCCTGCTTGCTCTAAACGCTCTTGCGCTTCTCTTCTGTGGTCAAAGCTGATTTGAAATTTTGACATCGTGTATACCTCCATTGAATTTTTGTTAAAGATTTGGTATACTGTCCGTAACCAATCAGAAGCAGTACACCTTAAAACTCGCTATACCAAGCGGGTTTTTTTATTTGTCTTCATCGTCTTCCTCTTCGTAGCCATCGCGCTCTGCTTCGTCCTTCCAGTAGTCTTTTGGATAACCAAAGCTATTAATCTGCGTTACCATCGGATGCTCAATATTCAATGATTTCAGTCCTTTCAGTGCGTGTAACAAGCTCAAGCCGCACGCCATGTTTTTTCTGTATTTCCGCAGCCGTTTTAATTAGAAGCCCCTTGTTATTCATCCGTACAAGATCCTCGCTGATATTTCTAATGCTTCCAGCTAGACTTGCAACTTCTTCGTAATTTCCGTCTTTCAGTTCTTGATGAGCAAGATATAAAAGCTCTTTCACACAATCAATTTTCGTCTTTGCTCTCGAAACGTCATCACTTAAAAACTGTTTTTCAATCATGCTCATGCTAGTACAGCCTCCCTATCCTGTCTTTTGTGCATTGCCACCTCTGCGACAATGGCTTTTTTTGACCATTTTTCTGTTAGGTCTTGAATTTTTAGTCCAAACTCCCTCGACATTGAGTACATCAGCGTTTTGTTTGCTTGTGTCAGGTCGTATATTTGCTTGATAGCCTGCATTGGAAGCTCCCCGTGTTTTCCCGGGCGGGTATTGTTCAACCATTCCGCAAGATCACCGATAGCCTTTTGTGCGTCTTTCATTTCTTGCACTAGATTGATAAGGGCTTTATGAGCACTATCATTTAAGGCGGGATCAATTGGCGCGGCTGCCATTGGGTGAAGCTTGAAAATGAAATGAACAAGGTCAATATGTTCATAGGCACCGCATATCTCAAACCAACGGATACAAATTTCAGGGGAAATAGGGGCAAGGCCATTTTCAATGTTTGAGACATATTTCTGATTCCTCCCTAAAAGTTTTCCCATTGCTATTTGTGAAATTCCTATCTCAAGACGCTTCTTATGCATCATCTTGCATAGGTTCGCTACGTTATAAGGGCTGTTCGCCATATGTTCGCCTCCTGCTTTATACTTTTTGTGGTGCTAAAATATTAATGAAGGGACAGGCAGGATCTAGGAAACCCTGCGTGGAACCCAGTTAACAATGTAATTCACAGCTACTTGCATATCTTTTCTCTTTAAATCCTTATAGCTGGATACGGCGAAACGATCTTTAATTTCTCGATGCAGTTCGCTGAAAAGCCGCTTACGCTCTGATCCATCTTCTGTAAAACTGTAAACCCTAGAAGCAACGGCTTTTTGAATCCGTCTTTGTTCACCATGATCAAGTGTGATCTGCTCATCCACTTTGGTGTTCAATTCAAGGATTTTCTTTTCATGAATGGTTAATTTCTTAGACATCTCGTCTTGTCGCTGTGATGTTTCTAATAAGAGTTTAAGAGACTCAATTCTCTGCTCTCTTTCGGTTAAAGGTTTAGGAACACCAAAGTGACCATTCTTTCTAATTGAAGGGATGACTTCAATTGCCAGCCAGTCTTGAAATTGTTCTGCAACTTCGTTAGATGCTTTAAACGCCAGCTTGTACACAAGTGGTTCAGGAATGAAATCACCTCTCCCCACTTCTGGGGAATTTTTCGGAAGGTATTCATTCACTCGCTCCCATCGAATGTACTGTTTGTTATTTTTCTCTTGGACAAACCCTAGAGATTTCGCAACTTGTTCAGCATCAAAAATGATTAGATGACCTTCGATTTTTGCTGATACTTCAAACATTTCATTTTTGAATAACTGTGGGTTGTTCATGCTGTTACCTCCTGAATGTATGAGGAATTTTGTTCAATCCATCGAAACACTAGGTCTCTTGGATAACGACCACTAATTTCATTGAATTTTGGAAAGTCCGGCCTTGATGTGATTTTCCATACAGGGCTTCTTGAAGCTGAAAAGATTTCTTGTAAATGCTGGTTTGTCAGTAAAGGCGGGTACGAGTTTTTATTCATTCCGTCTTCAACGCCTTTTTCATAAGCTGCCTGAAACAGCTTTTGCATTTGATCCTGAAACACTGTTGCTGTCATTTCGTCAAAAGTGATAACTGTCTGTGGCATGTCATAACCTCCTACGCTGTATTTGTATGAGAATCTTGTTCTTTTTGATTAAAAAAAAGAGCCTTTATATCCGTACCTAAAATTTCACTGACTTTAAACGCATCATCCATTTTAGGTTTAGAGTAACCATTCTCCCAATTAGAAATAGTTGATTTCTTACAATTGAGTTTAAAAGCAAGCTCTTCCTGCGTTAAGCCTTTAGCTTTTCTAGCTTGAACCAATTTGAGGTTTTTCATCTTGCTCACCACCTTTGTATAAGATTCTTGTACTTGTTACTTTGATTATAAGTATAAGAATCTTGTATGTCAACATAAAAGTATGAATTTCTTATACTTTTGTTTAATAATCTTTTCTTTATAGTACAATAAACTTGTACTTTTAAATTGGAGGATACTGTCATGCTCTCTAAACGATTAAAGAGTGTCAGAAAGAATAAAGGATTAACACAAGAAGAGCTAGCTAAACGTGTTAAAACAACAAAAGGAACTATAAGCAATTATGAAAACGGCCATAGTACGCCATCTAATGAAATGCTGAAAGATTTGGCCGATGCATTAAATACAACTACTGATTATCTACTTGGCAGAACCGAAAACATTTCCTCGGAACAAGTTGAATATGATTTAAACGATCCTGAATTACAGATTGCTTTCAAAGACGCTTCTGATTTTTCCGAAGAAGCTAGACAAGAAACAATCAATTTTATTAATTACATAAAACAGAAGGAAAAGATGAAGGGTCGTAAACCAAAAGACTAAACTAATACATTAATTATTCTTTTGTTTATATTTCTTTGTTTAGTTTTATTTAATTAATGCTGAAGGTTCTGCTGTAATTTTTACAGTAATATCTTCAGTTGAACAGCTATTCAACTGTAATTTTTACAGCAAAGTCTACAATTGAATGCCTGCTCAACTGTAAAAATTACAGCGATAAAAGGGGTGTTTTACAGATGAGTGAAAAGAAGAAAAAGAATCACACTCAAATTATCGAAGAATATATTGGCCATCATGGGCTTAAAAAAGGAAGTTTAACAAGCGGCAGTGTTAAAGGTTATGGCATGCTGGATATTGTTCTAATATCTGTATATGATACTGGTTTTGATATCTTTTTATTAAAGGATGAAGCGGTTAGCAATATGGTTTCTTATAACTGGAACCAATTTTCTGAGGTAGAGATAGATAAATTTGCTCTTAGTACAGAATTTTCATTGTTAGGAGAAAAAGAAGTCACTTTAAAAATTACAGAAGACAAACCTTTTTACTCGCAGCTCGAGAAACATAATATTAAGATGATTTCCAAAAAGAGAAAGTGGCAAAATAAAATTCTAGGGTTTCGCTCTCAAAACAAATTAAAGATGGCCATTGCAACAGCAATATACTTAATAACAATATTACTAATTGTTGTACCCATCGTTGCGTACAACCTTCCAAGCGCAAAACAAGATCGTCTAGCCGTTGAAGCAGCTAAACTAAAAAAAGAAGCTACTGAAAAAGAAAATAGAGATAAAGAAGCTGCTGAAGCTGAAGAATTCAATAAGAAGCAGGCTACTAATAAGAAACAACAAAAAGAAAATGATAAAGAATTAGTGACTAATACTATAGATCGCTTGCAAAAATATATAGATAACAGTAATGGCCAATTAATAAAAATCGAACCTATGACAAACAGTTGGGACAATGTTTATGCATTTGTTTCAGATTCCTTCAAAACTATGCCATTATCTGAAAAGGAATCTTGGGTTAATGAAACTGGATCAGATATTAAAAATAGAATTAAAGGCGGCGGTATTGCTGAAGATCCCCGAATTTATTTTGTTTATAAAGATCAGTCAAAGCTAGCAGTTCCAGACACATTCAATGAATCTTATAAAATTAAGGATTAGCCTGATAAAGGCTTTTCTTTTAAAACAAAAACAGAACATATATTCTTATTTTAGGGGTGTTTTAATTGAAAGGACTATCACATTTGGAAGAAGAAGTGAAGAAAATTTACACAAAATTAAATATGTTTACACCAGAGGCAATTGATATGGAACGTATAGCAGCTTCTTTAAGAATATGGCTTCATTTTGAAAAAAGGACTAGTTTTGTTATTTGCGTTAATGGTTCTTACAGCATGGTCATTGATAAACGTTTAAACAAAAAACAACAATGGGAAGAGTTTGGTCACGAATTATGTCATGTGATGAAGCACTACGGAAATCAGTTCGATATGCATAAGCTCTTTCGAGAATTACAAGAATATCAGGCTAATAGTTTTATGTATCATTTCTGTGTGCCCTCCTTTATGCTGCAAAAATTGAACCTGCCTTCTTTGCAATCTGAAGCGATAAAGCTAATTGGAGACACCTTTAATGTGACTTATTCTTTTGCTGCTACCCGCTTAGAAATGTTTAGAAGAAAAAGCTTTGCTTTTGCTTTATATGAGAATACTTTAAAACAAATTAATTGAGGAGGATTTTAACATGGCAAGTATTCAAAAGTATGAAACTAAAAAAGGCATCCGATGGATGTATGTCATTGAAAATGGCATTGACCCAAAAACCGGTAAAAGACAAAGGATACCAAAGCGTGGTTTTTTGAGAGAAAAAGATGCCAAGCAAGCTGCTGCTGAAATGGAGTATATTCTTGGTAAAGTTAAACTCGATATGAAGAACAAAATAACTTTCAAAGAGCTTTGCGAAGAATGGCACTCAGTATACAAGCTGTCTGGAGTTAAAAACAGCACTTTACGAACTAGAAGGAAAGAAATCAGGTACTTAAATAAGCATTTAGGAAATAAAAAAGTTAAAGATATTTCCGATAAGGATTACCAAAAAATGTTAGTGAAATTAAAAGATGAAGATGGTTTGTCAGAAGGAAATATTAGCAATATACATGCTGTAGCTAGATTGATTTTCAGAAGAGCTAAACAACAAAAAATCGTTTTAGATGACCCCACTGAATACGCTCAAAAACCTAAAGACATTAAAACTGTTGAGGATTTAGAAAAACAATCAATTGAAGATAAATATTTTGAAAAATACGAGCTTAAGACTTTTCTTGATATAGCAAATAAGAACTTTGATCATGAATACTATACAATGTTTTTCTTGTTGGCATGGACAGGCATAAGGGTCGGCGAATTAGCTGCACTTAAATGGAGTGATGTGGACTTTGAGAATAACAGCATTAGTATCACAAAAACATATTTTAATGATCGTGACAATACCAAGGAATTTGAAATTTTAACTCCAAAAACAAAAGGTTCCGTTAGAGTCATTGACATTGAACCTGAAGTAATTGCAGTATTAAAAAAACACAAGGCTAATCAAAATGCAGTTAAGATTGCAATTAAAAATGAATGGTTTGATGGCAACTTTATTTTTGGTAGAATGAAGAGAACAAAATATTATGGTTATCCGCCATTTGTTAAAACTATTGAGAACCGTTTCAATTCAGTATTGAAAAAGTCAGGTATTCAGAAAAAATTAACTCCTCATTCTCTCAGACACACTCACACTTCACTTCTCGCAGAAGCAGGCGTAGATCTTCACAGGATTATGGCTCGCTTAGGACATACCGAAGATAAAACAACCAGATTAGTTTATTTACACATTACCAGTGACAGAAAAAAAGAGGCTTCAAAGATGTTTGGAGACCTCATGAGAACTGTTTAAAAATGTTTCGGCATCAATACGGCATCAAAAAACAGGGAAACCGCCTATAAACCCTTATATATCAAGGGTTTATATTTCAAATGGAGGCTTGTGAGAAATTCCTGTTACTTCGTATGTTCCCGCCTTTCTGCCTGCATAGCTTGAGCCGAAGAATCTGCAGCTGCGTTCAATAATTTGCAGGGGCTTTAATTCAACGTAAAAGCTTGTCTCTCTTTCTATGACTTTTGAATATACTCTTTTTCCTTCTTCAACTGGAAGGACCGCCATTGTTGTTTGATTAATGACGTATGAATCTAAAGGTGTTTCACTAATTCCTGACACTTCATTTCCTCCTGTGTTAATATTTGGTTATTTAAGATACTATTAATCTATCACCAACATATAAGAAACGACAGGATTTTTTCAAAATTTATTAAAAATCATCTTTTTATCATATTTTTTAGTCCATTCGATCTATCGAAAAGCCATTTTTAAAGATATATCACATCCTGTCGATTGGACAAGAGGTGTCGATTCTGCTCAAAAATAAATTGTCTAAAAATTATAAATTCTTGTTGATTTTTTCTCCGCCAATCCATATACTATAAAAAAGGCATCGGGGGGATTCTTTATGAAAGAGAAAAAAACGTACGCTGAGCTCATGAAGTCCCGCAACACCCAAAAAACCGAAGAAAACGGCGTCACCATTTTAGACATCTATATTCAAATGGTTTTAGATGAGGCGCTTTATAAACAGCGCTTAACCTTCTTAAGAGAAGAGATTGATAAGGCACTGGATCAGCGTGATGAAAAGCGATTCAATGACCTGTCAGCTCAATATGCAGAACACTGCTTACATCAATCATGATGATTTTACTTGCGGCAGAGAGACATCAACTCGTCTCTTTACCGCAAGTTTTTTGTTTATCCATTTAAAATGGTCCCGCCATTCACATGCAGCATTTGTCCATTCATATAAGATGAGTCTTCGCTCGCTAAAAATAAATAACTTGGCGCAAGCTCTACTGGCTCACCAGGACGTTCCATTGGGACATCTCCGCCAAATTCAGAGACTTCTTTTTCCGTAAAGGTTGAGGGAATCAGCGGTGTCCAAATAGGGCCAGGAGCTACTCCATTCACTCTAATCCCTTGTTTAATGAGCGATAAAGATAATGATCTCGTAAAGGTTACGACCGCCCCTTTTGTGGATGAATAATCGATCAATGTTTCATGCCCTTTATAGGCGGTGACAGATGCTGTATTAATGATACTGCTTCCTTTTTTTAAATGAGGAAGAACAGCCTTTGTTAAATAAAACATGGCAAAAATATTCGTTTGAAATGTCCGAAGAAGCTGATGCGAGGTAATTTGCTCAATGCTTTTTTGCGGATGCTGTTCCCCGGCGTTATTCACCAAAATATCAATGGAACCGAAGGCATCTTTTGTTTTTTTGACGACCTCATTCGAAAAAGCCTCATCCCCTAAATCACCTGCAATTAGAATGACACGGCCTCCCGCTTTCTCAATATAGTCCTTCGTCTCCTCGGCGTCACGATGTTCACTTAAGTAAACAATGGCGACATTGGCACCTTCTTTCGCAAATAAAACAGAAACTGCTCTTCCAATCCCGCTGTCTCCACCTGTCACAATGGCTGTTTTTCCTGCTAACTTTTTATCCTGTACCTCACGATCAAAGACAGGTCTAGGGTTCATTTTATATTCAAGACCCGGACGTTCATTTTGGTGCTGAGGTGGCAATGTTTTCTTCGGCTGCTTTGTTGACACGTTAGTCCACTCCTTCCTTTTATCTTGTTTATTTTTATGTGCTGGCGGCTTTTTTATGTATGGCACCCCTGTTTCCTTTCAGATGTATGATTTTCAGCATTGTGGAAAAATTATACACAACAAGTCAATGGAGGCGACAACATGGAACAAGAACATAAAGGAATGGAACAGGCAAAATCATTATGGCTGGCGGACAGTCAGAAACATTCTTTTCCTGCTGTCAGTGAAGATCTCACAACAGATGTGATCATTGTCGGCGGCGGTATTACCGGTATCGCTGCGGCGTTTGAAATGACAGAGCGAGGATTAGATGTAATCATCATTGATGCCGAACAATTGCTGCAAGGCACGACCGGACACACAACGGCTAAAATCACCTCACAGCATGATGTCTACTATTATGAGCTGATTCAACAAATTGGGATGCCAAAAGCACGTTTGTATGTAGAAGCAAATGAGAAAGCAAAAGACCTCATTCAAGCTCGTATCAAAGAGCACGACATCGATTGTCAGCTAGAGATAAAAGATGCTTACCTTTATACAAAGGAAGAAAGCGGTGTAAAAAAGTTAAAGAAGGAATTAGATGCCTACAAACAGCTTGGTATTGACCGGGAATGGAAAACAAAGCTTCCTTTTGACGCTGACATCAAAGCAGCCCTTGCGATGACCAAGCAGGCACAGTTTCATCCCCTTCATTATCTCAATGCACTAATCGACAAGCTCCTAGAGCGAGGTGTACGTATCTTTGAACAAACAACCGCTGTTGATGTAAAAGAAGGGAACCGCCCTGCTGTCGTCACAAAAAGCGGACATCATCTGACAGGGCGCTATGTCATTTCATGCTCACACTTTCCTTTTTATGATGGAAAAGGACTTTATTTCACCCGAATTCATCCAGAGCAATCCTATGTCGTAGCAGCTAGAACAACCAAACCACTCCCAGACGGAATGTACCTAGGAATTGACCAGCCTGCTCACTCTTTAAGAACAGCAGATTGGCACGGTGAAGAAGTAGTCCTCATCGGAGGAGAAGGCCATAAAACTGGACAAGGCGGAGATGAATCCGCTCACTATGAAGGACTAGAAACGTTTGGAGACGCCACCCTTGGAATAGAAGAAGTGCTGTATCGCTGGTCGACACACGATATGGTCACAATGGATCAAATCCCTTACATTGGCCGCCTGACCAAACACCACCAGAATATCTTTGTAGCAACCGGCTTTAGAAAATGGGGCATGACCACAAGCCACGTCGCAGCCACTCTTATCGGTGATTTAATTGAAGGAAAATCGAATCCATATGAATCAATCTTTACGCCATCAAGACCTGTTACTGACTCTTTCGTCAAAGATTTCGTTAAAGAAAATGCCAATGTCGCTGCCAAGCTGATCAGTGGTAAATTCAAACGAACTGATCAAACAATCGATGATTTAAAACCAGGCGAGGGCGGCATTATCTCGTATGAACATAAAAAGTGCGGGGCCTATAAATCAGAGGATGGGAATGTCTTTCTAGTCGATACAACGTGTACTCACCTAGGCTGTGAAGTGGCTTGGAATAATAGTGACCGCACTTGGGATTGCCCGTGTCACGGTTCACGTTTTTCCATTACTGGAGAAGTAGTAGAAGGCCCTGCTAAAAAACCACTAAAAAGGTCATATAAAGAACAGTGAAATTTCACTCGTCCCCCCTTTAAAAAATCCAATATTATCCGATAAAAAACATAAAGTCTGATATTTTTGATGATTATGGGGGGACAAACACATTGTTATTTAAAAAAGAACCGAAAAGAAAAAACACTGCTTTTTTCACACAGCAGGATGATGGGATAAAACGAATCAACTTCTCGAACAATACGGACATCGCCAAACAAATCAAAATGATTGACCTGACGCAGCATGACCTATTGATATTAAAGCAGCTCAATCCAATTGTTCAGGATGATATTGCACATATTGTTGATAAGTTTTATAAAAATTTAGAAGTCGAGTCTTCCTTGATGCATATCATTCAAGACAATAGTTCTGTCGATCGTTTGAAAAAAACACTCCGCATTCATATTAGCGAAATGTTTGCAGGTGTGATTGACGAAGCCTATGTGGCAAAACGCATTAAAATTGCGCAAGTTCATTTACGGATTGGACTCCAGCCTAAATGGTATATGGCAGCATTCCAAGACCTTCTGCTATCCATTATGGATTTATTCGCTAATCATATCCAAGATTTCAAAGAATATCAGACAGCGGTCAAAGCGACGACGAAAATTTTAAATTTAGAACAGCAGTTAGTCCTAGATACATTCCAAAATGAATATTCTAAAATTCGTGATGAAGCAGAAGAGCAGCAGCAGGAGCTTCATACAAAAATCACAGAGACTTCAAATTCGCTTGCTTCGCTCTTCTCAAACACAACAAGTGCAGTCGACAAGCTTGTCTCAAAATCGGATGAGATGGCGGACATGTCACAAGCTGGAACACAAATTTCAGCACAGGTCGAAGAAAAATCAATCGGCGGTAAAAAAGAATTAGAAATTCAGCAAACACAAATGAACCAAATTGATGGCAGCATGACGAAGATTGAAACAGAAATTAAGCGCCTTGAGGAAATCGCCAAACAAATTGAACAAATCTTTGGGATTGTCACAGGCATTGCAGAGCAGACAAACTTGTTATCTTTAAATGCCTCAATCGAATCTGCACGAGCAGGAGAACATGGAAAAGGCTTTGCTGTCGTTGCAAACGAGGTGCGCAAATTATCTGAGGACACAAAGAAAACGGTTTCAACTGTATCTGAACTCGTCAACAATACCAATTCACAAATCGCCATTGTGTCTCAGCACATTGCAGACGTGAATTTACTTGTGACAGACAGTAAAGAAAAAATGACACAAATCAATTCACTCTTTGATGATATCGTCAGCAGCATGAACTTAAGCAAAAACCAAAACGGAAAAATTGAAATTGACCTTCAGACCTTCCTTAACGAATTGAAGGAAGTCAAACAAACGGTGTCTCAAGTCGCAAGCTCCGTCGAATCCTTAACAAGCCTGACAAATCGCTAATACAGTCTTTTTTCTTCTGCTTTAGTATAATAGAAGAAAAGATAGAAAAGGCGGGATTTGATTGACAACAATTTGCCTAGTCAGACACGGGGAAACAGATTGGAATGCAGCGAAACGAATTCAAGGACGAACAGATATCCCTTTAAACGATACAGGTAAATGGCAGGCTGAACAAACTGGACTTTACTTAAAGGATGTCCATTGGGATGTTGTCATTTCCAGTCCACTAACAAGGGCAAAAGAAACGGCACACTTGATTTTAAATCATGTCCATGCCCCACTTGTCATCATGGATGATTTTATAGAACGAGATTATGGTGACGCTGAAGGCATGTCGTTTGAGGAGCGTCAGAAGCTGTTTCCAGATAAACAGTATCCAAATATGGAACCAATTGAGACGATTCAAAACCGAATGCTAGAAGGTATTGAGAAAGTCAGAGCCGCCTATCCAGATCAACATGTCCTGATCGTGGCTCACGGAGCTGCTATCCATGCTTTACTCACCACTTTGGCTGATGAACATATGGGTCTACAGAACACGAGACTTGTTAATGCTTGCTTAAATTATGTGGAATGGTCAGATGGTAAATGGAAGGTCCGTGATTACAACGTGGTCAGCCATTTAACTCAATCCGCCCCTTCTTAAAGAGCCTGTTATCTGAGCAGGTTCTTTTTTATGACAAAAACAATGATAAAATAATATTTTTTTATATCGAAATTCGAAATAGATGCTAGACGATTCTACCTATTTTATGGCTTTTCGGGTATCGAATATTTAACCGGAAATGGATCATGAGAAAAAAAGCACACTCCCTTTTTAATAGATTATCGCTGAAATGATAGAATAAACATATTTTACCACCAGTTCCAAGTGACTTAATTCCCCAATTTTCGCTAGGACTTTCACAAAAATTCGGGTCTACTCTTATTTGCCTACTTCCCTTAAACTGAATATACAGAATAATCAAACGGTTCATTCTTATAGACTACGGATGATTATTCTGAAATAAGAAAAAAGGGATGTGGAATGTGCGTGAAAAAGAAAAATGTGATGACAAGTGTTTTATTGGCTGTCCCTCTTCTGTTTTCAGCAGGGTTTGGAGGATCCATGGCAAATGCCGAGACGGTCTCCAAAACAGATAGTGAAAAAAGCTATATTGTTGGTTTTAAAGCCTCTGCCACCACAAACAGCTCTAAGAAACAAGCTGTCGTTCAAAATGGTGGAAAACTAGAAAAACAATACCGCCTCATTAATGCTGCACAAGTGAAAATGTCCGAACAAGCCGCCAAAAAACTTGAACATGACCCTAGCATTGCTTACGTAGAAGAAGACCATAAAGCAGAAGCATATGCACAAACCGTCCCTTATGGAATCCCTCAAATCAAAGCTCCAGCTGTACACGCTCAAGGTTATAAAGGTGCTAATGTCAAAGTAGCTGTCCTTGATACTGGAATCCACGCTGCACACCCTGACTTAAATGTTGCAGGCGGTGCGAGCTTCGTCCCTTCAGAGCCAAATGCCACCCAAGACTTTCAATCACATGGAACTCACGTAGCTGGAACCATTGCTGCCCTTGATAACACAATTGGTGTTCTTGGGGTCGCTCCAAGCGCTTCCCTATATGCTGTGAAAGTATTAGACCGTAATGGCGACGGACAATACAGCTGGATTATTAGCGGTATTGAATGGGCTGTTGCCAATAACATGGATGTCATCAATATGAGCTTAGGAGGAGCAAGCGGTTCAACAGCACTTAAAAATGCCGTTGATACAGCAAACAACCGCGGAGTAGTTGTCGTTGCCGCAGCAGGAAATTCAGGTTCATTTGGCTCTACTAGCACCGTTGGCTATCCAGCAAAATACGATTCTACAATTGCTGTTGCCAATGTAAACAGTAACAATGTCAGAAACTCATCTTCTAGCGCAGGTCCTGAATTAGATGTTTCTGCACCTGGTACTTCTATTTTAAGTACAGTGCCAAGCAGTGGATACACTTCTTATACTGGAACATCTATGGCGTCTCCTCATGTAGCAGGAGCAGCAGCGCTTATTCTTTCTAAAAACCCGAACCTAACAAATTCACAGGTTCGCCAGCGCTTAGAAAACACAGCGACACCGCTTGGTGACTCATTCTATTACGGAAAAGGGTTAATTAACGTTCAAGCGGCTTCTAACTAACCAAGTGTGATAAAAAAATCCGGCTGATCCAGCCGGATTTTAATTATTACTGCTTTTTCGGCGTTTTCTCTTTTTCCGCCGCTTTTTCCATATCCATGATTCTCTCCATCATGGTCGGATGTCCATAGCGGAAGACCTTCACTAAAAACGGTGGATTTACCTGGGACAGCCCTGATTTTGCAAGCTTTTGAAAAGACGTTACGCCTGCCTCCCCGTCTTTTGTCATGTTCACCGCATATTCGTCGGCTGCCCGTTCTTGATGCCTTGACACTGCATTTGTAAAAGGTGAAGCTGCAAATGACAGCATCGATACGATAATTAAAAGAAGCGGAAGAGCAGCAATGTCATGTGACACCTTGAGACGAAATGTGGTCGCTCCTTTTTGATAAAGATAAAAATAAAGACGGTCGATCGCAAATAATCCGGCCAATGACAGCACTAAATATCCTGCTAATCCAATATAGACGTGTTTCATGACGTAATGACCCATTTCATGCGCCATGATAAATAAAATTTCTCGGTCTTTCAGCTTTTGCAGTGTTGTGTCCCATAAGACAATACGCTTATTTTCACCAATTCCTGTGACATAAGCGTTCATCGTATTCGTTTTCTCAGACATATTGACCTCATATACATGATCTGCCGGAATATGCGCTTTGTCTGCCAGCGTTAATATTTTCTTCTCTAGAGCTTGATCCTTTAGTGGATAAAAATTGTTATATAACGGATCAATGACGACCGGCTGTATAAAGAAGAGAAACAGCGTAACTGGGACTGTCAAACACCACGCATACAGCCACCAGCGTTTTCTTCTCTTTTGAATCAGCCAAAAGAACACAATAGCACAAAGGGCAAGGAGCGGATATTGAATCCAAAAATCCAGTGTTTGATCTTTTAACCAGCTTGCCGTACTTTGTGCAGAAACTCCGTAGTGCAAAGACAGCTGATAGCCAATCCACTTAATTGGCAATGAAATGATCATTGTTAGAAGTGACAGCACAAACACATACACAAGTTTGCTTAAAAACTTGAAACGAGCTGCTGCCAGGCTCCAGTCTGCTATTTTCCGTGAAAACCCTAAAATGAGCAAAAGAAAAAAGACATACCAATCTAATGGGATGGTTATGAAATACAGCAGATTTCGTATATTCGAGAAATTCTCGCTGATCACAAGCTCATGACTCGTCATAAAGGTATGCGGATCTGCACTTGTCCCTTTTACACTTTCAGGTACCGATGAATCCCCCATTAGAAACAGATACGAATAAATAAAAAGACCGTACAATATGTATGCTACCGTTGCAAGAGCTACCCATTTACGTACTCGCACAGGTCAGCCTCCTTTCCATCCTCTCTCTATTCTAGTCACGCATTTTTTCGTTTAGAACCTGTCTCATGTGGCTCCATCATAGCATGCCCCATCTGAAAAAGCTTTCGCGAAAAAAATGATTATGCGACTCAAAAATCGGAGAAGCTACATGTAAAACAGTAAGTTGGAGGATCAAAATGAAGAAAATCCTTGCAGGAGTTGTGATTTTTGGACTTTTATTAATCACCTTCTTTTATGTGTTCAGCCGGACGAGCGAAATCTTTGATGAGAATCGAGCAGAAAAATTGCTGCTCTCACCTGCGAATGAAGCCATCTCTTATGAAATAGATGATAAAGACACAGTAGAAGATTTAATTGAAGAATTAAATAAAGGCAAACAAACAAGCAATCATCTCAAGAAAAATTTAAAAAAGCCCGATTATATCGCCAAGGTGATGTTCGGACGAACAAACGGCACCACCTTCCAGCTTTGGACCAACCGATCACAGGTCGTTTTTTTAGTTGATGGAACGTTTTATGAACTGAATCAAAAACAGTCGAATTCTTTTCAAAGACAGTTAAAAGAAGCCATTCAAAAGAGCTGAAATGATCTTTGAGAGAAAACCTTGAATTGCGAGGATTTGTCTACATGCTAAGGGAGTCTCCTCATCAGAGACTCCCTTTTTTTATTTACTTTCTTCTGCTTGATACTTTTCTCTTAGCGCTCTTCTTAAAATTTTACCTGTTGTGTTTTTAGGAATATCATCTATGAAATGGATCGTTTGGGGCTGCTTATATTTTGCTAAATAGCGTGAACAATGTGTGATGATGTCTTCTTGATTGATGTGAGCATGTTTCTTAGGGGAAATGTAACAGACGACTGCCTCTCCTGTGTTTGGGTCTGGCACACCGATGACGACGGCTTCTGCTACAGCTTCATGTTGATAGAGTACTTCTTCTACTTCTCTTGGATAAACATTATAACCGCCAACAAGAATCATATCCTTTTTCCGATCGACAATATAAATATATCCTTCTTCATCTCTTCTCGCCAAATCACCAGTATACAGCCAGCCGTCTCTTAGTGCAGCTTCCGTATCTTCTGGCATTTGATAATAGCCTTTCATGATGTTTGGCCCTTTTGCTATCAGCTCTCCGACTTCATTTGGACCGACTTCTTCTCCTAGTTCATTCACAATTTTATTCTTCACATTCATAATGTCAGTCCCGACAGAACCTGGTTTTCTTTTTCCGTCAAGAGGATTGAATGCAGTCACTGGAGATGCCTCTGATAGCCCATAGCCCTCAAGGACCGTAACACCGAATTTTTCCTCAAAGCCATGCAGTAAGGCAACAGGCATTGAGGCACCACCTGATATACAGATCCTCACGGATGACATCGCTTCCTCATGTCCCTCCTGGCGGTACAAATAGTTATACATGGTGGGCACTCCAACAAATAGCGTTGGCTTCTCTTTTTCCATCATGCGCAAAAGCTCTGACGGGCTGAAATGCGGCAAGACATAAATCGTCGCACCATGAATCAACGGCGCATTCATACAGACTGTTAAACAAAATACATGGAACATTGGCAAAGCGGCAATAACCTTGTCCTTTTTATCAATTGATAAATACTCAGCGACATCTCTGGCATTTGAATAAAGGTTGAAATGAGTCAGCATGGCACCTTTTGGTTTTCCTGTCGTGCCAGATGTAAATAAAATAACAGCAGTATCATCTGGCTGAATGGAAGGATGTACGTTTTCATTCGCAGCACCTGTCACAAGCTTTCCAAAGAAAACAAGTCGATCAGATACTTCCTTGAAGCTTGATCTGCACGCCGATTCATTTTCTGCACAAATAATGACTCTTTCAATGGACGGAAGCTGCTCATACACCTGCTCGTAAACTGGCAGAAGCTGTTCAGGCGCCACAATACCTTTCACATCGCCTGTGATGAGCATATATCCAATTTCACTAGGTGTGTATGTTGGGTTAATAGGTACAACGACAAGCCCTGCCTTTAATGCGCCAAAAAAAGAAATGACAAAATGCGGTGAATTTCCCAAAATAAGCGCGATATGATCCCCAGCTTGAAACCCTTCGCTCACTAATCCATCTGCAAAACGCTCGATACTTGTCATCAGCTCTCGATAGGTCCACTTCTTTCCTTCAAAGATCAGTGCGATATTTTCTCCCTTCGTCATCGCCGTCTGCTGAAGATTTTTGATCAAATCCATTCTCCCACCCCTTACATGTCATCAATGAATGAATGACCATTCATTTTATGGCCGAACATTCCTCCTTTCTATTATAATAGACAATCGAAAAAATCCACAAGATCAAATGTAAATCGCTTTCATTTCCTTCAATCAAAAAAGCACTGCTATCTCTAGCCGTGCTTTCCCGCATTTAATAAATCAAATCAAGAAAATCCTCTTTTGATACGTTGCCGAAATAGTGGCGCATATCCATATCTTCTAAGACATCACTGATCGTTTTACGATCATATTGCTGTCCGATGAGCCGCTTCTCAATATCGGCAATATCCCCTACGCCAAAGAAATCACCAAAGATTTTGCAATCCTGGATCATCCCTTTTTTCACTTCTAATCGCAAATCAATGGAGCCTGCAGGGAATCTCTTAGAATGCTGCAAATTAAATTTCGGTGAACGGCCGTAGTTCCATTCCCATTTTTGATAGCGATCTCGAGAAATTTCGTGAATCTTTTCCCAATCCTTTTCAGTTAGGCGATATTGAGGCACGTCCCCATTTGTATCAAAAATGTAGCTTAAAAGAATTTTTCTAAATTCTTCTGTTGTCATTTTTTGATCCATCAGTTCACTAATATTGGCAACCCTGCTTCTAATCGATTTGATGCCTTTTGATTCAATTTTTTCTTTTTTCACATTTAAAGCCGAAACCACATGTTCAATTTCTGAATCAAATAGCAGTGTGCCATGGCTGAAAATACGTCCTCTTGTTGCGAACTGGGCATTTCCAGAAATTTTACGTCCATCTGCCATGATGTCATTTCTGCCGCTCAATTCAGCTTTAACGCCCAGCTTTTCAAGCGCTTTGATGACTGGCTCTGTGAACTTTTTAAAGTTATGGAAGCTGTCTCCATCATCTTTTGTGATAAAGCTGAAGTTTAAGTTCCCTTTGTCATGGTAAACTGCACCACCGCCGGATAAGCGGCGCACGACTTTGATTCCGTTGTCTTCCACATACTTTGTGTTGATTTCTTCTATTGTATTTTGGTTCTTTCCAATAATGATCGACGGCTGATTGATGTAAAACAGCAAATATGTTTCTTCTGGATCTAAATATTTTAAGCAATATTCTTCAATTGCCAAATTAATCATTGGATCATAATGTTGTTCGTTATCGATAAACAGCATCTCTATCTTCCTTCCTTGTTCCATCTAAGCCCTGAATGGGCAAGCTGTATACTGCCAGTATATAACGCCTGTGCTTCATTGACTAGGTCTTTATGACGGCCAAAATGGGGCAGATGGGTGATGATGAGTTCCCCAACATTTGCTTCCTTTGCAATCTTCCCTACTTCCGTACTGTTCATATGTCCAGCACCTGATCCATCTTGTCCAGCGTAAAAATTACTTTCGGCAATGAGCAGATCTGCCCCTTTGCTAAATGGAATAAATGCCTCCTGATAGCTTGAGTCTGCTGTATACACGACCACAGCATCTTCTGCCTGAATTCTCATTGCATAGCATTCTGCCGGATGAACCGTTTTCAAAAAATCAATTTGAAAGGGTCCGACTTGAATCCCTTCTTCCGGCTGATAAGGCTCTGCCTTTGTATGTACATCTTCAGAAAGCCGTCCAAATGCTTCTTGATCACCAGTATGGCCATAGATCGGAAGCGGACCGCTGCTTTTTCCTAAGTGATACCCCACTAGCTTCGCATATTGAAGTGGTCCGATATCTGCAATATGATCATGGTGATAATGAGAAAGGAGAACAGCATCTAGTTCTTCTATATCAATGTATTGCTGCAGCTTTGAAAGAACACCGCTTCCGCAGTCTACAAGAAGACGAAAGCCATCTGATTCAAAAAGGTAGCCTGATGTCGCTTCACCAGCTGCCGGAAACCCTCCGTAGCATCCAATTACGGTTAATTTCATCGTCATTTTTCCCTCCTTTTCTAAAAATCCCCTTCTTATAATATACCCATTTTTCATGGAAAAAGCATTCTTCCTGCCTATTGTTGCAAAACAGATTGACAATTATTAATCTGTTATAATACAATAATAGCAACAAAACGTATTGGAGGATGACAAATGCTAGGAAAAATCACAGAGTTTTTTAGAAATTTGCCCTCAAAAAAATGCACAAAATGTGGAAATGATTTAATGGAACAGCACGAGTGTTATGGTAATGAATGTGAGGAATGCTCACAAGTAAGTTATCTTAAATAAGGAAATAAATTGAATAAAAAAGCACTTTTTTCCTCCTTCGTCAGTTGGAGTCAAAAGTGCTTTTTATTTTTTCTGAAAAATAGGTAAAAAGGTAAAACCCCCGTCACAAATGGGTTTTTTAGTATTTTCATATGATGAGTTTTAGTTCTGAAGACACTTTTTATTGACTCGAAACAATGAAGGGGGTTCTAAATGTCTATTTTTTCTAACAATTTTGTATTTTCTTAATATAATTTTATCGTGGACGAACCTCTTTAATTTTAGTTATACTTTAATTCATATATTAAAACTTAATATAATGGGAATATTCCTTTAATGAATATGTTAGGGAGGAAATCTATGAAAAAATTAAAATTTGGATTGGCTACTCAAATCCTAATCGGTCTTATTCTCGGTGTCGTAGTTGGGGCAATCTTTTTCGGTAACCCAGGTGTCGAGACATACTTAAAACCAATTGGAGACTTCTTCTTAAGGCTCATCAAAATGATTGTCATACCAATTGTCGTATCCAGCTTAATTTTAGGTGTTGCAGGTGCGGGTGATGGTAAAAAAGTAGGGAAACTAGGTTTTAGAACCATTCTTTATTTTGAAATAATCACAACATTTGCGATTATTCTTGGTCTTGTCCTTGCAAACTTTGTACAGCCTGGTGCAGGCGTTGACTTTGGACATGCAGAAAAACAAGATATTAGCCAGTATGTTGAAACGGAAAAAGAGCAAAGCAGCAAATCAGTTGCTGATACGTTCCTTCATATCGTTCCAACGAACTTCTTCCAATCATTGGCGGAAGGTGATTTGCTTGCGATTATTTTCTTCACTGTGCTATTTGCACTTGGCGTTTCAGCGATTGGGGAACGCGGTAAACCAGTGCTCGCCTTCTTCGAAGGTGTATCACATGCCATGTTCCATGTCGTCAATGTTGTGATGAAAGCTGCACCATTTGGTGTATTTGCACTCATTGGTGTGACCGTATCAAAATTTGGTCTTGAATCTCTTATTTCATTAGGTAAGCTTGTAGGTCTTGTTTATTTTGCGCTCGCACTCTTCCTTATCGTTGTATTCGGAATTATCGGAAAGATGATTGGCGTCAATATTTTCAGATTTCTTGCTTACATGAAAGACGAAATGCTTCTTGCCTTTAGTACATCCAGCTCTGAAACAGTTTTACCAAGAGTCATGGATAAGATGGAGCGCATCGGATGTCCAAAAGGAATTGTTTCGTTCGTTATCCCAATCGGTTATACGTTTAATCTGGACGGCTCCGTCTTGTATCAAGCCATTGCTGCGCTTTTCCTTGCACAGGTATATGGCATTGACCTTACGATCGTCCAGCAGCTTACACTAGTTCTTGTGCTGATGGTTACATCTAAAGGAATGGCTGCCGTTCCTGGTACTTCATTTGTTGTATTACTCGCGACATTAGGAACGATCGGTGTACCTGCTGAAGGTCTTGCATTTATTGCAGGTGTGGATCGTATCATGGATATGGCGCGGACAGTTGTGAACTTAACAGGAAATGCACTTGCAGCTGTTGTCATGTCTAAATGGGAAGGGCAGTATGACCCTGAAAAAGGACATCGTGTGATGACTGGACAAGAGGCACCTGAGCCAACACAGCTTTCAAGTTAATGAAAAAGAACCCCAACTTTCGGGGTTCTTTTTTTATGCTGTGATTAATGGTGATTGAACATAGTAGTAAAGGAGATCCGCTGTATGGACAAGTGAATCTTCATGTGTTCTTTCAAAAGCATGCGAGGAATCTATACCAGGACCAATCAGTCCATGAATGATATCATGCCCTGCTCTAATGGCTGCTGATGCATCAGAGCCATAATAAGGGTAAATATCAAGGCGGTAATCAATATTGTTCTCTTCTGCTAATGCAGCTAAATGCTTGCGTAATCCATAGTGATAAGGGCCGCTCGAATCCTTTACACAAATCGATACACTGTATTCATCTGTTGATTGACCGTCACCGATCGCACCCATATCTACAGCTAGGTATTCCACTGTTTCTTCTGGAATATTCGAGTTGCCGCCGTAGCCAATCTCTTCATTATTGGAAATTAAGAAATGCGTCGTATGCGGCAATGTGATCTTTTCCTTTTGAATCCGGTGGATGAGCCGCAAAAGCAGCGCAACACTTGCCTTATCATCAAGATGTCTTGATTTAATAAATCCTGATGACGTCACTTCAACTCTCGGATCAAATGAAATAAAGTCCCCTACTTGAATGCCAAGTGCTTTGATATCGTCTGCATTTTTCACCTTTTCATCGAGACGAATCTCCATATTTTCTTGGTCTCGTTTCGCTTTTCCAGCATCCGCATAAACATGAACGGATGTTTGATGCATAAGGATGGTACCTGTGTATGTATGGCCTGATGCTGTTTCAATTTCACAATATTCGCCTTCAATTGAGTTATATTGAAAGCCTCCAATGAGTGCAAGACGAAGCCGTCCATTTGATTTAATTTCCTTAACCATCGCACCGAGCGTATCAACATGCGCTGTCAGCATGCGGTGTTCTTTGTCATTTGTCCCTTTGATGGTGGCAATTAATCCGCCTTTTCGATTTCGTTTTGTCTCAATATTCAAATCTTGTAAAAAACGTTCAACAAAGCCGATCACTTTTTCTGTATTGCCTGAGGGACTTGGGATTGATACGAGCTTTTGAATCAGCTGAACGGTTTCGTTTACTTCAGTTGTCATTCGGCATTTCCTCCTTTGTCTGAAAGCAATTCCTTCCATGTATGCCTTTTTCAGCATCTCTTCTTAAAATATATCGCTTCAGGTTCGAGATGTCTAATTTCAAATGAAAAATCCTTCCTCTATAAAGAGAAAGGATTCATAGATTAAGCTTCGTCCTGTTTCATTTTTCTTACGTTCCAAGCAAAGTATGCTGTAGTTGCTGCCATCATGATGATCGCAACTGTTCCAAGGATCGCTGCTTGGTGCCATAAATAGCTGTCATCACCGCTTGCAATGATCGTTCTAAATCCGTTGATGGTATACGTCATTGGAAGCAGACTATGAATGACTTGGAAGAATTTCGGCACAAGCTCAAGCGGGAATGTACCAGCACTTGCTGCGAGCTGAAGAACCAAGATAATAACGGCAATGAAGCGTCCTGGGTTCCCCATCGTTGTCGCCA
Organism: Bacillus sp. I-2; assembly: GCF_001974945.1. Lineage (NCBI taxonomy): Bacteria > Bacillati > Bacillota > Bacilli > Caryophanales > Bacillaceae > Bacillus > Bacillus sp. I-2. Next base: position 59,945 of record NZ_LZRW01000003.1, read on the forward strand.
GCAGCTGAATGATCGCTAAGAATGTCAGACTGACGATAATCGCAAAGAGATAGAAGCGCCAGAGGCTTTCCACCTCAAGACCAAGCCCAAAGATGAGCATGGAGCTTGCAATGACTGCTTGCAGGATACCGACAAAGAGGAGCACACTATATTTGCTGAAAAACCATTCAAACGCATTTCTAGGGCGTCCAGCAGGGTCTTTCATTGGGAATACAACTGTGAGCATGAGAGCCCCTACAAAGAGTCCCATCGATAAAATATAAGGTGTGAGCCCTGTACCATAATTATCGATCTTTTTCGCTGTATCATTTTCTGTTTTCACGGGACTCGCAATCATATTGTAATTGTCTTGACCCGCATCAATTTCTCCTGTTTCATCAGCGGCGCTTTTTAATTTATCGGACAGCTTACCTGTACCGCTCTTTAAATCTCCCAATCCTTTATCGAGTGATTTTGAGCCTTCAGCAAGCTTAGATGTGTTGCTTTGGATATTCGTTGAACCACTTTCCAGCTTATTTAACGCTGCACTCAGCTGGCTTGAACCATTGGCAAGCTTATCCGCACCGCTTTTCGCTGTATCAAGCTTTCCATTTGCTGTTTGCAGACCATCTTGTAATTGGCCTTGGCCTGTTTGGAGCTTTAGTGCACCTTGATACAATTTATTCGTACCAGATGTCATTTGATCAATCGCATTTTGTATCGCGACTGTAGACGTGTACAGCTGTTCCGTTTTCTTTGGCAGCTGTTTGACTTGCTGCAGCTGAGCTTTTGCAGAAGCAACCGCAGATTGAACCTCACTAGCATCAGGCAGTTCCTGCAAGGCTGCTAAGCTTTGTTCAAGTCCAGACAGATCAGGCAGTTCGATTTTAGGCAAACTGTCAAGCTGATCCATTGCCGCCTTTTTCTCTTCATCTGTCATTGAGCTGTTTTGGATGATGCTTTTTACTTTAGCATCTCGATTCGATAACGCTTCTTTTAATGAAGCAAGTTTTGTACTAAACGTTTTTGCGTCTTTTTTCACCTGATCAAGTTTAGGCGCCATCTTTTCAAGATTCGCTAATTCTGGTGAAGACAAGACTTTTTCTACTGCTTCGATTTTTTCTGAAAAAGATTGTGCTTTGTTGTTTAGCTGCTCAATACCCGCTGTAAATTGCGGCATTTTAGAAGCGAGCTGCTGATGGCCTTCGCGGCTTGTGTTTAGCCCTTCAGTCAATGTATCAATCCCTGTACCAAGCTCCCCAAATTTCTGATCGATGGTTTGATAGCCTGTTAAGAGCTGGCCAAGACCGCTGTCAAGAGATTGTATCCCTGTGTTCAATTCACCCATTTTACCAGCAAACTGATGAACACCTTCGCTATAGGTTAATGTTCCTTCAGCCAATTTTGCTAAATTATCCTTTAACTTGTTACTGCCATCTTTTGCACTTTTTGTTCCGTCATCAATTTTCTTCGCACCATCGCTTGCTTGATCTAAGCCTTTTGCAATCGTTTTGAAGTTATCAAAAATGACCTCTGCGTAATTTTTTGTGACTTCCTTTGAAACCGAATCTTTTAATTTGATAATGGCATTATTCGCAATTTGTGACGCCGCATAGTTGGCGCCTGGATTCGTATAATATTTCAGATTCGATTTTTTCGGATGTTTATCAAGGACTGTACTTGCATTTTTCGAGAAATCCTTTGGTATTTCCACGACGAGATAATAATCCTCGTTATTTAATCCCTTCAAGGCTTTTTCTTCACTATCGACAAAGTTCCATTTGAAATTATCATTTTTCTTTAATTCCTTCACTAAATCATCGCCGACATGCAGTGTTTTTCCGTCATAATGACTGCCTTCATCCAAGTTGACAACCGCTACAGGCAATTGATCAACTGTACCATAAGGATCCCAGTACGCTTTTAAAAATACGCCGCTGTAAATCAGCGGAATAAATAAGACAGCGAAAATCGGGATCAGTAGTTTTTTGCTCGTCACAATGTCTTTCCATTGATTCCGAATTAAATTCATTGCTGTTTTCCTCCCATAGATGAATGACTAAATTTAGAATTTGGTCATTTGAACTTAAAAAAAATTATGTTGCTGCTAAAAGTCCTTTGAGTACATAAAGCTCCAGCGACTCGGCCACCTCTTCTTTTGTTAAAGGCTCGTATCGCTTTTCCCAATCAAAAATAAGTGCAATATATAGTTTCACCATCACAAATGCAGTCAATTCAGGATCACAAGGCTTAATATCGCCTTTATCAATCGCTTCTTTTACTTTCGTTTTAATATAGCGAATGATCATTTGCTCCATCTTCTCAATCATTTCCTTGACCGCTGACGTGCCAAGCTCCGCACTTTCCTGAAAGATTTTGATTGTGAGCTGGTGGTTTTTTCGAAATTCCAATATTGCAAAGAGTGCTAAGTGAAGATTTTCAGAGAAACTTTTCTCCTCATCCATTGCTTCATCCGCAATTTTCCTCATCTCCATTAAAAGGGATGTGAAAATTTCATCAAACAGCTCTTCTTTGTTTTTGAAAAAGGTATAAATGGTTCCTTTTCCGACGTTGGCAAGCTTCGCCACAAGGTCCATTGTGGTGGCTTTATACCCGAATTGAGTAAATGCCTTCGTAGCCCCGTCTAAAATCATTTGTCTCCTATCAACACTCATGATCTCACTCCCAAAATGACTATTTGAACGTTTTGGTCATTAAGTACAGAAAGTAATATACCACATCCTTTTCTCCGGATGCAACAACTTTGTTCACTTTTATGATTCACAACTCTTTTTGAAATATTCGAACATGAAAAACTCCCTTTCCTTGATAGAAAAGGGAGTTTGTTTTATGAAAATAGATAAGATACAGCCTCTGAAATGGCAGCTTTTCCTTGATCAATACAATCAGGGATTCCGACACCTTCAAAAGCAGCACCTGTGATATAAACACCAGGATATGATTGCTTAAACGTTTCTCGCATGTTCGAAATGGCTTTTTGATGACCGACGTGATATTGCGGCATGCTCGTCTTCCAGCGAGTCACTGTCGTCAGTTCTGGATCTGCTTTAATATCCATGATTTTCTTCAAATCCTCCAGCACAATGCTGACGATTTGATGGTCTGACTGCTCGACAATTGATTCGTCGCCAGCCTTCCCTACATAAGCACGCAATAGCGTTTTTCCTTTAGGAGCTGTATGCGGCCATTTTTTGTTCGTCCACGTACAGGCTGTAATAGAGAAATCACTGTTTCTTGAGATGACAAAACCAGTGCCATCATATTCATTATGAACATCCTCTTCTTTAAAACCGAGTGCAACCGTTGCAACAGAAGTAGATGTCATATCATGCAAGTACTCAAGCCCCGCTTCTTTTGGAAACATGGAATAGATCGATTGATGCGGAGTTGTCACAATGGCTGAATCAGCAAAAAGCGTTTGACCGCTGTCTAATTGCACACCGTAGCCCCCATCTGTTTTTTCAATCTGCTTCACTTTTGTCCCTTTATAAATCGTTGTCAGCTTGAGCTTGCTTTCTACTGCTTCAACAAGCGCTTGAAGTCCTTGATTGATCGTTTGGAACTGCCCTTGTTTTTTCGCTGTCACTTGCTGCGCTTTCGCATGCTGCTGTGATTTTTTCATCCCAAGAATCAAACTGCGATGCTTTTGTTCTGTTTGATAAAACTGCGGGAAGGTGGACATTAAGCTGAGACGGTCAATGTCACCTGCATAAATGCCTGATAGAAGAGGTTCGATTAAATTCTCAACTACTTCATCACCGACACGTCTTCTAAAAAATTCACCGAGCGACTGATCTTCTGTTTGCTTGCTTTTTGGCAAGACGAAATCCATTGCGGCTCTCGCTTTTCCTGCAACTGAAAAAAGACCGGTTGTGATGAATGGACTGATTTGAGTTGGAATACCCATGACAGCGCCTTTTGGCATCGGGTGAAGGGTTTCATTGACTAGTACATATGCCTGCCCTGTTTCATTATTGACGAGCTGATCTGCGAGACCCACATCCTTCGCCAGCTGCGGTCCACTGACCTTTCTTTCTAAAAATGAATCAGGTCCACGTTCAATGATGTAGCCGTCTTTATATAATGTTTGGATTTTTCCACCTAGCCTAGGGCTCGCTTCAATAAGAGATATTTGAATGGGAAGACCTTTTTCTTCGACTTCCTTTTCCAAATAGAAGGCGGCGGCTAAACCAGTGATGCCACCGCCGATGATGACAAGGTGTTTTTGATTGTCATGCATAGGATCGCCTTCTTTTATATAATTACTTGCTTTCGTCAAGCTTCTTTAATACGACAGTTGCGAGAGCATCAATAAATGCTGGTTTCGCATTTGGCATTTCTGGACGATAGTAGGCTGCACCGATTTCATCTGTCACGACTTTACATTCATAATCGTTGTCGTATAACACTTCAAGATGGTCAGCGACAAACCCAACAGGCACATATACGAACGTTTTATAGCCTTTTTGTTCGAATAGGTCCCGTGTTAAGTCTTGAACGTCTGGTCCAAGCCATGGATCAGGCGTGTTGCCTTCGCTTTGCCAGCCAATTTCATAATGTTCAATTCCTGCACCTTCTGCAATCATTTTGGCAGATTGTGCGAGCTGATCAGGATATGGATCTCCTGCTGCAATAATTTTTTCAGGAAGACTGTGTGCAGACACAATGAGTACGGCTGATTCTCTTTCCTCTTCACTCATCGATGCATACGTATCCTTCACTTGTTTCACCCAATAGTCCACAAACTTCGGCTCATCGTACCAGCTTTCCACAGACGTAATCTTCAGATTGCCAAGCTTGTCTGCCTCATCTTGTGCACGCTTGTTATACGATTTCACGCTAAAGGTTGAAAAATGCGGCGCAAGAACAATACTCACTGCTTCTGTGATGCCGTCCTTGTGCATCTCTGCAACTGCATCCTCAATAAACGGCTCAATATGCTTTAAGCCAATGTAGACATGAAATTCAATGTCGTCTTGGATGTCGTTCAAATGATCACACAAACCATTTGCCTGCTGTTCGGTAATTTTTGATAAAGGAGAAATACCGCCGATTGCCTTGTAGCGATCCTTCAAATCTTGCAGCATCTCTGGCTCCGGCTTTCTGCCTCTGCGGATATGTGTATAATAACGCTCAATATCTTCTTCTTTATATGGGGTGCCATATGCCATGACAAGAAGTCCCATTTTCTTTTTCTCCACAACCAACACTCCTTCAGATCAGTTGAAATAGTTTAGATGGATGATTTTTTATGTTTCGCTGAATAATCGTGAATAAAATCTGTCAGCTTCTTTAACGTATCTGGTGAAACATCAGGAAATACCCCATGACCTAAGTTAAAGATAAAGTGATCTGATTTCATTCCTTGATCTAAAATATCTTTTGCTCTCTCTTCAATGACTTCCCAAGGAGCAAGTAAGATGGTTGGATCGAGGTTCCCCTGTAACGTTTTTGTGAGCCCTTCTTTTCTTGCTTCGTCTACACTCATACGCCAATCCAGTCCAACCACATCAAGCGGCAGGTCATGCCAATCTTTCGCTAAATGGCTTGCACCAACTCCATACATGATCATTGGGACGTTTTCAGACTTCAGCTCTGTGAAAATTCGCTGCATGACAGGCTTAATGAATGTCCGGTAATCTGCTGCATTTAAAGCGCCAACCCATGAGTCGAAAATTTGAAATGCACTGACCCCGGCTTTTACCTGCGCACGTATGTACGTGATCGTCATATCAGCTAACTTGTTCATGAGCAGCATCCACGCCTCAGGATCACTGTACATCAGCGCCTTTGTTTTATGATAATTTTTAGATGGACCGCCTTCAATCATATAGCTTGCCATCGTAAATGGTGCGCCAGCAAAACCGATAAGCGGAACATTCAGCTGCTCCTTCGTTAAAAGCTGAATGGTATCAAGCACATATGGCAAGTCTTCTTCAGGATGAAGTTCCCCAAGACGTTCAATATCTGCTTTAGATCGAATCGGTGCATCAATCACAGGTCCAATTCCATTTTTAATTTCTACGTCCACTCCAATAGCCGGAAGCGGGGTCATAATATCTTTATATAAAATAGCGGCATCTACACCATATTGTTCTACAGGAAGTCTTGTTACATAAGCACATAACTCTGGCTGATGCGTAATTTCAAATAGCCCGTATTTTTCTTTAAGGGCACGATATTCAGGCTGTGAGCGTCCTGCCTGTCTCATATACCAAACTGGTACATGGTCTGTTTTTTCCCCTTTACACGCCTTTAAGAACGTGTCATTAAAAACCTTCGTTTTTCCCATTACCTTTCATTCCACCTTTCGCCTTATACTCTCTTTTTGTACAAGGCTCAAACCTGCTTTTACTATACCGTTTTTTCAAGGCACGGTATACTAAAGCGGCTCAATGTTCAAAAAATCGCCGAATATTAACGTCCAAAAGCCTCTGGCTTGACATATGGACTGCCTTCTCCTTCTTCTTGCGTTTGGGTATTATATGGAACAACCTTATACTCTGCATTTGAAAATACATTGGCATACGGCATTGTATAGCTGCCCACGCCTGTCACTGTGTCGATCAGCGTCTCGCTTCCATTTCTCTTTTCATAGATGCGGTATTCAATGCGTTTATCCTCCTGATTGTCCCAAGACAGCTCTAATGTAAACAAGCCTTTGATTTTAAACGCATAGCGGGCTTCAAATCCTGATAATCCCTCTAAATGGATGGGCGACTCGAGCTCTTTAATCCCCTCTGGTTTTTCAAACGTTTCATTGGTGATTTGAGCTGCTGTTAAAATATCTTTAAACAGCTGCACAGGGTATTGACTGCCTCCAGTTAAATAGTGGCTGTTATCGGTTTTGTCATACCCCATCCAAATTGCACCCGTTGTACTAGGCGTATAGCCGGCAAACCAAGCATCCTTTGTTGCACCTTTCACACCTGAATATGTGGTCGTACCTGTCTTACCTGCTAAATCTCCAGCGTATGAACCGCTCTGGGCTGTTCCGCCCTTGACGACTTGCTGGAGCATTCTTGTCATATTCCAAGCATTCTGCACACTAAATACTCGTTCTTGCTGACTACGATTCTTTTCTACAGTTTCTCCTTCATCATTGGTGATTTTTTGAATAAAGAAAGGCTTTTTATATACGCCTTCATTTGCAAATGTATGAAAGGCTCCAGCGATCTGTAATGGAGAAACTCCTTTTTCTAAACCGCCTAGCGCAATAGCTAAGCCTTTATCCGAGATATCTATCCCCATTTTCTCGAGATATGATTTCGACATATCAATGCCCAGCTGGCTTAATGTCCACACAGCAGCGGTATTTTTACTTTTCATGAGGGCTTCCACCATTGTGACCCTGCCTTCATACCGCCCATCGTAATTCTTAGGTGAATAGCCGTCATAGCTTTTTTCTTTGTCTTCAAGCAGTGAATAAGGTCTGAATTTTTTCTCCTGCATTGCCGGACCGTAGACCGCGATCGGCTTAAAAACAGATCCCGGCTGCCTAACAGCTGTCACCCTGTTGTAGCCTCTTGCCTGATATTCTCGTCCCCCGATGGCTGCTTTCACTCCACCAGACTCGTTATCAATAAATACGGCGCTGCCTTCCGGAGAACCGCTTTTTCCCGGGAAATAACGGTTGTTCTTCATCGCTTCATAAGCGGTTTTTTGCAGATTCATATCAATCGGAACTGTAATGGTATAGCCGCCTTGAAGCAATTGTTCATGTGAAATGGCATACTCTGATTCTGCTTCTTTAATAATAAGATCAACATAGCTGTCCACCCAAGGCGTTTCTGATTTCTTTTTTAAATGAATGCCTAGTGTTCTTCCTTTTGCTTCTACTGTTTCTGTTGAAGACAAATATCCTTGTTCGTTCATTAAATTCAGGATGGTGTCCCGCCTCTGTTTATTTTTATCAGGGTGTAAAACAGGCGAGTAAGAAGATGGTGCCTTTGGCATCGCAGCGAGTGTGGCACCTTCGCTGACCGTTAAATCTTTGACATCCTTGCTAAAGTAATAATTGGCTGCTGCCTGAATACCATAAACACCATGGCCAAAGTAAAGCTGATTCAAATACATCTCTAGCAGCTTATCCTTTGAATAATCTCTTTCTAAATTAATGGCAATAATGACTTCTTTCGTTTTTCGAAGAAAGGTTTTGTCATTTGTGAGAAAAATATTTTTTGCGAGCTGCTGGGTGATTGTACTGCCGCCCTCTACCTTCCCTCCTGCTAATATATCTCGATAAACCGCCCTTGAAATAGACTGTGCATCAATTCCGTGATGCTCGTAAAAACGCTTGTCCTCGACAGCCACAAAAGCTTTTGCTACTTTATCGGGCACCTCTTTTAATGAAACAGGGTCCCGATTTTCTGAATACATGCTTGTGAGTTCTTTTCCATTCTGATCAATGATTTTGGAGGAAGCATGAAAAACAAGCTTCTTTTCATCTATGACATAATGTCCTAAAAATAAAATCGTCAGATAGCCAATAAATGAGAGTACAATTGTACTTCCTGCAATGACTAATGGAATGATTATCTTCTTTTTCTTCAAATTAGGTCACCTCATTCCTTTATACGGATAGTATGGGATGTATTGCTTCATAATATGTTTTATGGATTGACTGCCAAAGAATTATATATCATTCTTTTGTTATACTATCAAGCAGGAGGCGGTTTAGATGAATTTCTATATTACATATGGAACAGCAGATTTTTTGCATAAAATCGCAAAAAAACACCATCTGGAAAATCTGCTTTATATGGTCGGAAAAGAACAAGCAGCTCTTTTTCATGAAACGGAGGGTGAGACTGTATTTAAAGCCCCTCATGCCTATGATGTGATTTATGCGAAAGGCGAGCTTGTCCAATCTGGTTTCGTCACCTTGAATCATATCCCTGTTAAGCTTGAAAGCAGAGCACTGTTTGAATCCACCTTTCAGAAAAAAACGAACATCTCAGAACATCAGCGCGGCTTCCAGGCTATTCGCGTGTTAAGACCTAAAAAAGATGAAGAAGTTTATTTGATTTTGACACTTTGGGAATCAGAGGACTTATTTCAAGACTTTCAAGAATCAGAAGCATTCTTTCAGCCACACGAGGATACAGGCTCCATTTTCTCTCGTCCAGCTTACCTCACATCCTACCATGCCGTCACAGACAATTAAGGAAGTGCTGCTCTAGCACTTCTTTTTTTCATCAAAAAAAGCCCAGTCGCTGGGCTCTTCATTTTATGAGCTTGATTTCAGCTCGTACCGATGAATGATCGGCTGAAGCACATAGAAATTTAGCAATATCCAACCTAATAAGATCGGCCACTTCAACATAGGTGAAGCACCTTTCAATTGAATCAGCAGCACCAATAGTGGAATCAAGCAGATCATGAAAAAACTCATTTTTGAGACAAATGTTTCTTTGATTTGATGCCGGCAGCTTGGACACATCATCATTTTCGTATGTGATAAATGAAATTTTTCGACGAAAGAAAATGTTTTTGAACAATTTGGACAGCTTCCCAACGCTACTCCTCCCTTTCCCTGCTTCATATCCACTTCGACTTTTATGTAAAATGACCTTTTGATACTGACCACGAAATCCTCTTCTGTTGAAAGATTCTAACAATTACCATACAATCAGTAAAAGAGCATGAAGGAGGTTTTCGATTCAATGACAATATCCACTTTACAAAAAAGCATCAATGAACGTCTTGATGAACATTATGAGGAAATGGTTGAAATTAGACGCCATCTCCATATGAATCCTGAACTTTCTTTTCAGGAAGAAGAAACAGCCGCTTTCATCGCCAGCTACTATGATACATTACAAATACCTACGCGCACCAAGGTGGGCGGTCATGGCGTACTCGCTTTTATTGAAGGAGCTTCTCCGGGACCAACCATTGCCCTCAGAGCTGATTTTGATGCACTTCCCATTCACGATGAAAAAGATGTACCTTACAAATCAACAAAGCCTGGTGTGATGCATGCGTGCGGTCACGATGGGCATACTGCGACACTTCTTGTATTAGCAAAAATCTTGCATACGCATCGTGATCAATTAAAAGGAAAGATCGTCCTCATTCATCAGCATGCCGAGGAATATGCTCCCGGCGGTGCAAAACCAATGATTGAAGACGGCTGTTTAGACGGTGTCGATGTGATATTCGGTACGCACCTTTGGTCTTCAGAGCCTTGTGGCACGATTCTTTATAAAAGCGGGAACTTTATGGCAGCCGCCGATCGTTTCTCCATTCAAGTCCAAGGGAAAGGCGGACACGGCGCCCAGCCTCATTTAACAAAAGATGCCGTACTCATCGGTTCACAAATCGTCGCAAACCTGCAGCAAGTCGTTGCACGTAAAGTCAATCCAATTGATTCTGCTGTTGTTTCTGTTGGAGGTTTTGTAGCGGAGAATGCCTTTAACGTTATTGCAGATTCAGCTGTTTTAACTGGTACTGCACGATCCTTTGAAGAAAGTGCACGGCATATCATCGAACGAGAAATTGAACAGGTGGTAAAAGGGGTATGCCAGATGCATGATGCTGCCTACACATATGAATACGTCAGAGGATACCCTGCTGTCAAAAACCATCCAAAGCCGACTGAATATATTGCTGGCATTGCAAACCAGACAGAAGGTGTCACAGAAGTAAAAGAAGCGGAAACCCAAATGGGCGGAGAAGACTTTGCTTACTACCTTCAGCATGTCCCTGGTACCTTCTTCTACACAGGCGCCATGCCCGAAAACAGCCAGGACGTGTATCCACATCATCATCCAAAGTTTGATATCAACGAAAAAGCAATGCCTATCGCAGCAAAGGTACTCGCTAACGCCGTTCTTTCCTACAATGAATAAAAAAAGCCGCTGTCATCAGCGGCTCAGCTTGTAGACAAAGTCTACAAGCTTTTTTGTATAATAAGGGTAATAACACATTTCTGTGGGGGATAAATATGTTATCGAAACGTGAAGAAGAAAGAAGAAATCAATTGGAAGTCGTGGCCTTAGATGAATTAGTGCCTGAAGATCATCTTGTACGAAAAATTGATCAAGCGATCGATTTTGATTTCGTTTATGATCTTGTCAAAGATCATTATAGTTCTGATAACGGCAGACCAA
>NZ_LZRW01000004.1:0-67494 GCF_001974945.1 Bacillus sp. I-2
TATATTGATTATTATAACAATATCCGAATTCAATTGAAATTAAACAGCCAGTCACCAAAAGAGTTTCGGCAACTGGCTGTTTTATAAAGGTGTTTTGATCCCTGTCTCAAAAACGGGGGTCAGTCCCCATCCGAACGGCTTTTTTCTATATAAACAATTTAAGATTGTCGTAAGCTTGAGGATTCCTTTAAAATAGTGATGAATCATCACTTTCTACATAATGGAGGTTTATATGACGTTACCTACGTTCAAGTACAACCCAGATCCAGTTTCGTTAAATGTGATCAAAAAAGAGCATACAACATGTCCTGTTTGTGAGAAAGAAAGAGATTATGTGTACCATGGTCCTTTTTATACTGTGGAAAATGTGGAGGGAATTTGTCCTTGGTGCATTAAAGATGGATCAGCGGCTAAAAAATATAATGGAACCTTTCAAGACGATGCAAGCTGTGATGACGTCGATCAAGAGGAATATATCGATGAGCTGATCTTCAGAACGCCAGGCTATCGCGGGTGGCAGCAAGAATATTGGTTAAGTCATTGCGGAGATTTTTGCGCAATCGTCCAGTATGTCGGCTGGAAGGAGATTGAACATCTAGAGGAAGAACTCGCCGAGGATATCGAAGACATTTGCAGTGGCGAAGGATTAACAAAAGAGAACCTAAAGCAATGGCTCGTCAACGGAGGAGACTTACAAGGCTACCTCTTTCAATGTGTTCACTGCAACAAGCATCGGTTATATATTGACGCCAGCTAACCAAAGTAAAAGGACCCTTCAAGCAGGTCCTTTTTTTGATGCCGTCTATTTTTTATATAAAATGAGTGCAGAAAAACAGTAGAGCTGTTCCCCTCCCTGCTCACAGATCACCGCTACATTGTACTTGATGTCAATGATTTGGTCGTCATCCATTCCTTTTAAAAAATGATTGATTTCACTCTGCAAATCTTTCTCATGCTCTTCATCAAATACAGCTACCTTTAGCACCTATGCCACTCTCCCTTCTCTCGCTACTCTATCTTTATGCACATAGAGAGAGGCATATGAACAAAAAAACCTTTCATCGTTAAGATGAAAGGCCTTCTATTTACAGCTTCGGTTTTGTTTCTCCTGTCCAAGCAAGCATCCCGCCAACGACATTGGTCGCTTGGTAGCCTTGATCTTCTAGATAATAGCAGACATTTTCACTACGTTTACCAGAGCGGCAAATAATATAATATTCCTGCGTTTGATCGAATGCATCCAGCTTCTCAGGGATATCGCCCATTCGAATGTGGATGGCTTCCGGGATCATGCCTTCTGCTACCTCTTCATCCTCACGTACATCGACAAGCTGAATGGCATCTTCCTGCTCCAGCTTTTGTTTTAATTCTTCTATTGAAATTTCTTTCACTGACACGACTCTCATCTCTCCTTTTCATTACGGTGACACCATTATAGCAAATGATTCACTTCACTGCGTATTCACCCGCTTTGATTGAAGGAAAGACGGCAGCCGCTTTTTCACTTCGGCTGTCTCGTGCTCACTTTCAAACTCTACCTTTTTAAAGACTTGATAGGCCAGCCACATATGACCGTAAGCGAGTATGCTCACACTAAAAAACGGCACGATTCCCGGTAAATAAGCAAACAGAACAAACAGCACAGCCGAGAAAACAAGCATAGAGAGTGTATATTGCAAATATGAGATACCAAGCAGAAGAGAGAATTTCAGATAGAGACGTTTTTTCCAATCGTAATGAGCCAGCAGCGGAAAAATATAAAATAAGCTCACAATAAACAGAAAACCGAAAATATATATAGCAAAGCGAAGCACATGTAAGAGCCAGCTCGTTGGATAGATATAAGCAAGGTCGACATAAATAATCGTTCCAATGATGAACAGCACCACTCCAATGACGTTAGAGCGTACAAACTCCTCCCTGAATACCTTCCAAAAAGTGCGGAATACATTGACTTGCTCATGACCTTGAATCCACTTTCTCATCACGGAAAATAACGCAGTGGTCGCGGGCATCAAGCCAAAAACGCCAAGCCCTAGAATGGTGAACAAAAGCCATAACAAATTCGTATAGGCGAGTCTCATCACCCACTCACACATCCTCAGCATTCTGCTCATTGAACCATCATGATCCATCTCTTTCCCCTCCTCTCTCTTTACACCTTCTCTTTATGAAACAATTCATCGATTTCAATTGGGCGTTTTTCTGTGACAGAGCGCCACATGCCTTCACCAAGAGCAATCGAATAAGCACCAGCCTCTGCTCCTGCTAAGATGTCATAGTGAATCAAGGGATCTTTTCCTATAAATAAATCAGCCAAAAGCAGAGGATCTCCTCCGCCATGTCCGCCTGGCTGTTTTACGACTTCAATCGTCTCCTTTGATCCAAACATCGGGTAATAAGAAATTGTTTGTTCTGGGAATTGAAAAGGAATTCTTGATGGGACATGAAACTCATTTGTTTCAATACGCCCCTTCGTCCCATTAATAGCCAGACGGTAGCCTTCATATGGGGCTGAGAATTGAATCGAATAGCTGAGCAAAGCCCCTTGATCATAAGCGACTGACGCCACATATGTATCCTCAATATCTATTTCCTGATCAAAAATGCACGCATCCGGGCGATAGTTTGAGTACTGCTGCGTTTGCTCCTGACCGGATTCAATATGGTCGTCCTCCACCTTCGAGCGCTCAACCCGCGGATTCCACCTTGCTTCATAGTGACATATATCCTTCACATGACATGTTCCGCAAAATCTATTTTCCTCCCCCTGCAAGGGATTCCAAGGGCTTTCGCTGCCGTAATAGTTCAGCGCCCCGTAGGCAAATACTTGCTTCGGCTTTTGATCAATCCACCAGTTGACCAGATCAAAATGATGCGTCGACTTATGAATAGACAGTCCGCCAGAAAATTGACGTGTACGGTTCCACCTTTTGAAATAACTAGCACCATGATATGTATCAATAAGCCAGCTCAGTTCAACAGATGTGACCCTTCCAATTTTCCCGTCTAGAATCAGTTCTTTTACCTTTCGATGGAAAGGATTGTAGCGATAATTAAAGGTGACCGTGACCTTCCCTTTACTTTCCGCCTCTTTTTCCATCACTTTTTTGGCGTCTTTTGCTGTTGTCACCATCGGCTTTTCAGTGATGACATCTAGATCATGGTCAAGTGCCTGCATGATATATGTGACATGTGTGTCATCCCTGCCTGCCACAATGACGATATCTGGTTTTGTTTCTTTGACCATCTGATCAAATGCATCTTCATGAAAAAACGAAACGCCCCGGAGTGACGGAAAACGCTCCTGACAAAGTATATACCGCTGATGATCTATATCTAGGAGCCCTGTAATCCGATAATGCTCATTGAAATCCTCAATGAGCGGTTGAATAAACATATTGAACGCACGATGGCTCAGCCCGCAAATCACGACCCGTTTCACATTCCCCACCCCATTTTCTATTGGTTTTCACGAAGCTGTTTCATGAGAGACAGCGCCTCTTCCGTCTTATCAGCATACACGGGAATGAAAGCGACCATATCTCGATGTAATTGAAAGGTATAGCCGTTGAGTTTTTTCTTTCCTTTATTGATTTGAACTGCATAATCGACCGTTTTCCCTGTCTTTTTGTCCTCGACCGTATATGGTCCTGCTGCTTGATCGCCTATTTCCATCTCTTCCAGCAGCTGAAAGCTGTCAGGATCATCATACGTTCTAAACATTTCTTCCGGAACAAGCATCACGTCCCCCTCTTTTGAGGTAATTTCAACAAGAAGCTTTTCAGGAATCGCCGAAAAGATGTGGACGCTATAAGTCTCTTGTTTCGGCTGAAAAGCCTTCTCCACTAATTGATCCTTCATTCCCTTTGACATATCAGAAAAAATCAGGACATCGATCCCGTTTGTTTTCCCCTGACAGGCAGATAAACAAATGGCAGCGATGAAACTGATGAGCCATACGGCGGCTCTTTTTTGCCTCCTCATGCCTTTTGAAAAACAAACAGCTTTTCTAGCTCAGTTAACGCCATAATAAAAGCGCCTGCCCCGTGCAAGTCATTTGTGCTCCGCTCTCTTCCAACGTAGTAATCATAAAATCCCGCAGATGTTCCGATACAAATATCATTGATGATAAAATCACCATTTTCTTTCTCAGCCGTCTTATGCTGAATCAAGCCTTGATATGCTCTGACCACATGATCAACATAACGGAGGCTCACATACCCTTCATTCATGGCCTTTGCCATAGCGTACATGAATAAACACGACCCCGAGCTTTCAAGCCAATTGTCACTGTGATTTCCTTTATCAATGATTTGATGCCAGAGACCTGTCTTTTGATCCTGGTACTTTGCCACACTTTCCAGCATGTCTGTCAGCGTTTCCTTCCACACCTTCCGCCTTTCATGATGCTCGGGCAGATCCTCGATCATATCTGCTAATGCAAGGACATACCAGCCAAACGATCTTGCCCAAAACTCTGGGGAACAGCCGGTCTTTTGATCAGCCCATGGCATCGTTTTTCGTTCATCCCACGCGTGATAATACAGACCTGTTTGTTCATCTTTCGTATGCTTTCTCATGAGATGCTCTTGATGAATGACCATATCCACTAGTGACTCTTCACCTTTAAGCTGAGCATACTTTAAGGCAAAAGGACCGCCCATGTAGAGACCATCGAGCCACATTTGATAAGCATAATTGTCTTTATGCCAAAATCCGCCCTCAGACGTGCGGTTTAGCGTACGATAAAGTCCGCGCAGCTTCTCCGCCGCCAGCACATACCGTTTCTCTCTCGTTCGTTCGTAAAGAGGGAATAAAATGAGTCCTGCTTGAATGGCATCAAGCTCATCCCTGCGAAATAATAAATTTCCGTACTCATCAATGAGTGAGTCCGCATAGTTTTTCACATAATCGAAATACGCCTCGTTCCCTGTTGCCTCATATAGCTTCATGACACCGCAAAGGAAAACCCCTTGATGATAATGCCATCTTCCAGCTGGCGGGAGCTCAATCGGTGTATACGCTTTCATAATGGTTTGTGCTAATTTCTCTGCATGCTCAAGTGGTGATCCCTTTTCAATTGATAATGTCATTCTTCCTCATCTCCCTTTTTAATAAATACCTTCTTCCCCGAATTTCTTCGCTAAACGGTTTGCCAGCATGACCAAAATAAGTCCAACGGCTGCTTTAAATAAACCAACAGCGGTACTATAGCTGAATTGTCCTTGCTTAAGACCTGCTGTATAAACGTACGTATCAAAAATCTCTGCTACTTCCCGGTTCGTTGCGTTCAGTAATAGATAGACATGCTCAAAGCCAAGCTCAAGCGTATCACCGATTTTTAAAATAAGCAGAACCACAATGACACTTTTAATGGCAGGAAGTGTGATGTGCCACATTTGTCTCAGTCTCCCGGCCCCATCCATTTTTGCTGCTTCATATAGCTGGGGATCTACCGCTGTAATCGCCGCAAGGTAAATGATTGTTGACCATCCTGCTTCCCGCCAGATTACCTGTAAAATGTACATCGGTCTAAACCATTCCTGACTAAGAAGGAAGTTAATCTTTTCTCCTCCAAAGAAAGCAATCAATTCATTAATTAACCCGCCATCTACTGTTAACAAAACAAAAGATAAGGACACGACAATTACCCATGACATGAAGTGAGGGATATAAATCATCGTCTGTACAAATTTCTTAAACAATGCCAATCTCACTTCATTTAAAAGAAGGGCTAATAAGATCGGAATTGGAAAGAAAATCACGACATTCATGGCAAATAAAATCAGCGTATTTTTTAATAAGATGAAAAATGTTGGTTCTGTAAACAATCGAATAAAGTGTTTGAAGCCAACCCACTCACTGCCAAGAATGCCGAGAAACGGCTGGTAATCTTGAAAGGCAATGATGAGCCCCCACATTGGCACATATTTAAAAACAATAAAATAAATGAGCCCCGGCAAAATCATTAAATACAAAAACTTTTGACTAAGCAATTGATTAAGTAAGCGCTTTCTTTTTTCACTTTTCAAAGCTGCCGCAGGCACACCCTTGGCAGTGACATCCTCTGTTTTCATTGATAAAGCCTCCCCTCATGCTAATGCATGTGTTAACTGTATCTTAAGGATGAAAAATCCGTCTACAATCATATCAACAGATCATATTTTCATAGGTGATGCTGATCAAAACGTTACATAAAACATAAGAAAATGATCCTAATCTCAGAAAATGATTATTGACAAACCTACCAGATTTTTGGATTAATAAATTAAGGGGAAAAGATTGTTTCGTTTGAAATGGGGGGTTTTATGAAAAGAAGGCAGTACAAATTTTATTACAAGCTAGTGACGTTTTTTTTCATACTTAGTACGATTCCTGTTATCATTGTCGGCATTTTTTCTTATCAGCATTCGCAAAAAACAGCACTTGAAAATATCTCAAATGAAAAGCTCGACAGCGTTAAACAAACGCAATCCAATATTGAGCATATTTTAAAAACTGTTGATCATTCTCTCACTCACTATGTCAGTTCGCCGCCTCTCCTTCAAACACTGGCAGAACCTTTAAATCCAGACCAATTCCAGCTTTATAATCAAGTACAGCAGGAACTGAACTACCTGCAAACCTTTGACACCGACCTTTCCAATATTACACTCGTCAGTAAAATGGAAGACTGGTACATGAACAATTCGGGGCTTTATCATGTCACAAGCGAAGACCAAGAAAAAGCGCTGACCTCTTACCTCAATATACCAAGTCACTCCAGCTGGGCACTTGAAGAGAATAATCCACTTGTTGCAACCAAAGAAGGAAAAGCATCCTTTTGCAAGTACAATGTGAATTTAATCAAACAACTGCCTATGAACAGCGTTCAAAAAAAGGGAATCGCTGTCGCCAGCATTCCAAGCTGCGTAATTGCTGATAACATGCCTGACTTCTCTCAATCGGATAGTATGTTTGTCATCGATACAAACGGAAAAGTGCTGCTACATAATCGCAAAGAACAAATTGGTGAATCGCTGAAACATCAAGATATCGTCAAACATGTGCTCTCACTTGAAAAACGATCAGGCCAATTTGATATGAAGGTCGACGAACTCAACTATCAAATCACATTTCAAAAATCAGATTATAATGAATGGACGTACCTATCCTTTGTTTCTATTCCAGAACTTAAACAGCAAACGAAATCAATTGGGTGGATTACCTTTATTATCTGCTCTATTTTGTTAGCGCTTTCATTACTATTTTCATGGTTTGGTTCTAGACATTTTTATAAACCAATCCGCTTATTATACGAGTCATTTGCACGCAATGAATCATTTTTGCAAAAACAGCCTTTTCAAAATGAATTTGAGTTGATTGAATCGAGTATTAAACAAATGAAAGATCAAAACAATGATTTAGAGGAACGGATTGAGCAACAAGTGACACACTTACAGCAATACTTTATGGTACGGCTGCTGCTTGGAAAGCTGACAGATGAAGAAGTAAACAACCGGTTCCAAAGCTTAGGCTTTCCTCAGGGCTGGTCTCATTTGTCCATGCTTGTGACCCAAATCGATACATTAAAAGGAACACCTTATGAAAAAAAAGATGCTGACTTGCTTTTATTTGCGATCAATGGACTGATCGAGCAGATTATTCCGCAAGAGGAGCACCTTCAGCCAACCGTTGTCAATCAGCATCAAACAACGATTATCCTCAACCACTCAAAGTCAGATGAAGAGTTTACTGAATATTTAAATCAATTAGCAGAAAGCATTCAGCAGCGTATTGAAGAAGAGCTCGGTTTATCGATCAGCATTGGGATCAGCCGTCAGTTTAAGGAACTCACGATGGCAAAACATGCTTACATTGAAGGAAAAGAAGCCTTAAAATACAGACTCAAAGCAGAGAAAAAGTCCATTATCTTATATGAGCATATCCAGCAAGGAAAGACGTTCAAAACCCATTTTCCAAAGCAGCTGCAGCATGATTTATTTGATGCGATGAAAGCTGGCGATCAAGGCAAAGCGGATCACTATTTACATGTGCTCCTGCAATCCATTTTCTCTAAAAATGCAGGACCGCACGAATATCATATTGCCCTCGCTCGTTTTTTAAACAATTTAATTGAGCTGATGCATTTGCTGGGCATTGAATTATTTGAGGTCGAAGATAACAAAATGCTCTATGATACGATTTTTGAATTTAAAACCTTTGAAGATACGGAAGCATGGCTCAAACATGAGATCATCCGGCCAATTATTGACCAGCTTGCTGCACGTGAAGACTCACAATACAAAAACATCTCAGAAAAAATCATTCATATTATTCATCAAGAATTCGACTCAGATCTCACATTGGATGAAATCGCCACACGTCTGCATTACAATCCCAATTATTTAAGCAGCATTTTCAGAAAGGAAATGGATATCTCCTTTAGTGAGTATCTCTCTTCCTACAGACACCATGTCGCTAAAAACTGGCTAGTAGAAACCGATATGTCCGTCAAAGAAATTTCGGAAAAACTGAAATATAAAAACCCGCAAAATTTCATCCGGTCCTTCAAAAAGCTGGAAGGTACTACTCCTGGGAAATACCGCGACCAGAAAAAAGGCATGTAAGACAAAGAGTCCCGCTCTCACAAGAAAGCGGGACTCTTTTATTTAAACTGTTCATTTAAGATGCTGTCTTCCAGCACGGAAAGCGGCTCTCCATACACACGTTCAATATGAGCTGCCCCCCAATCGCATAGCGCATTGAGAATTCTTTCGAGCGACTGTCCGTATTCACTTAATTCATATTCCACTTTAGGCGGCACCTGTTCATAGACAATTCGATTAATGACCCCATCACTTTCAAGCTCTCTCAGCTGCTGCGTGAGCATTTTTTGTGTGATGTTTGGCATGAGCCGCTTCAATTCGCTCGTCCGTTTTTTCCCGTGTGTCAAATGACATAAAATCACACACTTCCACTTCCCGCCTATGACCTCAAGCGTTGCTTCCACAGAGATATTATATTTTTTCTTTTCCATCGAATGTTCACTCCTCTTTGTACGAACAGGCACTTTTTAGTACCTATATTACAAAAAAGTACGTACTTTTTTTTTCGTCATCTATGTTAGATAATAACTCTTGCCGATCGGCTTCGTCTATCAAAATGTCATCACAGAAGGATGTGAACTTACTTATGAAGAAAAAGCAAAACCATTTTGCTCTTCTCGCACTAGCGATTAGTGCTTTTGCTATAGGAACAACTGAGTTCATTAGTGTCGGTCTTTTGCCAATGATCTCAGAAGACTTTGGAGTGAGCGTCAGTCAGGCGGGCTGGACTGTCTCTTTATATGCACTTGGTGTGACATTTGGTGCGCCTATTTTGACTTCCCTTACTTCCACGATGAAAAGAAAGACATTGCTTTTGCTCATTATGCTCGTCTTTTTGATTGGTAATACACTTGCCACCGTTGCCCCGACTTTTTCAGTGCTGTTAATCGGCCGGGTGATTTCAGCCTTGTCCCATGGAATCTTCATGTCCATCGGTTCTACGATTGCTGCAAGCCTTGTCGTGAAAGAAAAACGGGCAAGCGCGATTGCCTTTATGTTCACTGGTTTAACAGTAGCGACTGTGACAGGTGTGCCATTCGGGACATTTCTTGGTCATGAGCTCGGCTGGCGGACATCATTTGGTGTGATTGTGATCATTGGTCTAATTGCACTGATTTCCAACTATTTTCTTGTTCCGTCTGAATTAAAGCAGGGTGTGAAAACATCTTTTAAAGATCAAGCTGTCCTATTAAAAACAAAAAGAATTTTGCTTTTATTTGTCATTACAGCCACAGGGTATGGAGGAACCTTTGTCGTCTTCACGTATTTATCTCCTCTCTTGCAGCATGTGACAGGTCTTGCGCCTGGGGCTGTGGCCTTGATCCTGCTTTTATACGGAATCACGATCGCAGCCGGAAATGTCATTGGCGGAAAAGCTGCTAATGAACAGCCAATGAAAGCACTGATCTATATGTTTATCATCCAAAGCATCATCTTGTTTATCCTTAGCTTCACTGCAGGATTCACAGTGTTAGGCATTGGAACCGTCATGCTGATGGGGCTGTTTGCTTTCATGAATGTGCCTGGGCTGCAAGTAGCCGTCGTTGATTTTGCAGAAAGATACACACCTGGAGCGGTCGACGTCGCATCTGCTATGAATATCGCTGCCTTTAATGCCGGTATTGCTATTGGCTCATTTTTAGGCGGCATCGTGACAGATACACTTGGGCTTGTGCATACAGGCTGGGTCGGCGGCATCATGGTCCTCATCGCAGCGATTCTTACGATGATCAGTTATCAAATAGAACAAAAAGAACAAACACAAACCATTTAAAGGAGTTTTTATGATGGAACATTTACAAAGTACAAAAACATTAAACAATGGGGTTCTCATGCCAGGCTTTGGCCTTGGTGTATTCAAGGTAGAAGATGGAGCAGAATTAGTTGATGCTGTCAAAACAGCCATTCAATTAGGCTATCGCAGTATTGATACAGCGGCTATTTACGGAAATGAAGAAGGTGTTGGACGAGGCATACAGCTTGGTTTAGCAGAAACAGGACTGCACCGTGAGGATATCTTTGTCACCTCAAAAGTGTGGAATGCCGATTTAGGATATGAATCTACTCTAAATGCATACGAAGAAAGCTTAAAAAAGCTTCAGCTTGACTACCTTGATCTGTATTTAATCCATTGGCCGGTTGAAGGAAAATACAAAGAAGCTTGGCGTGCACTGGAAACCTTGTATCGTGAAGGAAAGGTCAGAGCCATCGGAGTGAGCAACTTCCAGCCGCATCACCTAGACGAGCTATTAAAAGATGCAGACATCAAACCAGCGATCAACCAAGTAGAATTTCATCCAAAGCTAACGCAGGAAACACTCTCTACCTATTTGAACTCTCATGGCATTCAAATGGAAGCTTGGTCACCGCTGATGCAGGGTGAACTACTGCATCACCCGCTGATCACAGAGCTCGCAGACACATACGGTAAAACACCTGCTCAAATTATTTTGCGCTGGGATGTACAAAAAGGTATCATCACCATCCCAAAATCAACGAAAGCACATCGTTTAAAGGAAAACGCTGATATATTTGATTTTGTCTTATCTGATGAAGATATGAAACGTCTTTCTGACTTAAATGAAAACAAACGTATCGGTCCAGATCCAGATAACTTCGACTTTTAATGAAAACACCCCCGCTTTTTTGCTTTGCGGGGGTGTTCCTATTGGTCATTTTGATTTTTTAAAGGAAGCTTCATATTCTTCTATGATTTTATTCCCACCATTGGATTTCCACTTCTCTACATCCTTCTGAAATTGATCTTCACTGATGTCTCCAAGAATGAACTTATACGTCGCATCATCGATGATTTTCTTCAATTCGTTTCCACGCTCTGATGCTGTTTCTGAATAAAGGCTTTCAGCAGGGTTGGCAACAATGATGTTTTGATTGTCTTCTTCTAGCTCTTCATATTTAGAACGAACTGCATCCCCTTTATTTTTCAAGTAACGTTTATCAATTCCTACAAGACTGACAAGCGGCTGTACATCTGTCTGCCAGTCTTTCACTTGGCTTTCTTCCCTGACAAATGTATTTCCTTCTTCTTTCTTATAATGCTTGCCATCTATACCGTACGTCATGAGACCATATACATCTTCTTCGGCAATACGGTCAAAGAAGGCCAAAATCCGCTTTAATTCCGCCTCTGATTTCACGCTTGTTTTAGGGAATGCGAAGATGCCATTATGCCCCCCTGATGCCCACACACGTTCTTTGCCATCTGGGCCTTTGATTCGGTTGATAATATCTACTTTCATGTTTTTATCTGTCGCATCATCTCGCAGGTTCACGGCATCTACCATATTTCCAACATAGATACCTGATTTTCCTTGTGAGAATAATTCCTGCTGCTGTGTTTTGCTTGTCACTGGGAAGTCTTTGTTGATATAGCCATTGTCGCGCAGCTTTTTCATGTATTTCATTGTATTCATGTACTCATCTGTCATAAAGTCCGGCGTGAATTTCCCGTTTTCTTCTTTCCAGTCTGTCGGCATTCCTTCATATGAACCAAGTGTTTTAAATGCGCCATAAATTAAATCGTTACGATCCGTAAAGCCAATTGTATCGGCTTTTCCGTTTTGATTCGGGTCTTTTTCCGTAAAGGCTTTGGCTACTTCATACAAATCATCCAATGTTTTTGGTGTATCCAAATTTAAATTTTCAAGCCAATCCTTTCGAATGACAATCCCTTGTCTTGAAAGTGGTCTTTCTCTATAGATGCCATAAAGCTTACCGTCTATAGAGGCGTTTTTATTAATCAGTTCGTTCATCTTACTTAAATTTGGATAATCCTTTAAATACGGACCGACTTCCCAAAACATGCCTGATCTGAACGCATTAATCGCAGACGAATTTTTAATGTCTTGAATCGTCACAATTTGCGGCAAATTCCCTGCTGCAAGTGCGGAGTTTAAACGATCTTCCTTCACTGCATCAGGCACCCATGTAATATCAAGCTCTGTATTTGTGAGCTTCTCAATCTCTTTTAAAACGGAATCCTTCGGCGGCTGCTGATGATATAAAATCGCCATCCATGTCAGCTTTACCTTTTTGTCTAAATCAACCTTCTCATCTGATGAGTTTGCCCCTTTACTTGAACAGGCTGACAAAATTCCGCTTGCTGCAAATAACAGGACAAACGCAATCAGCCATAATTTCTTTCTCCCCATAAGATCCCTCCGTTGTTCCATCTTTTTAACCCTTTACAGAACCTAGTAATGCCCCTTTGTTGAAATGCTTTTGAATAAATGGATAGACAAGCAGAACCGGAATGGTTGCCACAACAATGACAGCCATTTTAATCGTCTGGTCTGGCGGTGGTGTGGATGAGCCCATATCCGACATATCTCCCTGCATTCCGCTTGAGACAATGACAATCTGTCTCAGCAGCACCTGAATCGGCCACTTCACTGAATCATTTAAATACAAAATGGCGGTCATGTACGTATTCCAATACGTCACAGCATAAAAAAGTGAAATGGTTGCAATGGCAGGCAAAGAAAGTGGGAGCACAATTTTAAAGAAAATCCCTAAATCGTTACAACCGTCCATCTTCGCTGATTCCTCAAGGCTTGCCGGTATGTTTTGAAAGAAGTTTTTCAAAATGATTAAGTTGAACGCATTGATTGCAACCGGAAGAATAAGTGACCAATAGGTATCAAGCAGACCAAGTGTTTTCACCACAATAAACGTCGGAATCATACCCCCGCTAAACAGCATCGTGAAAACAACGAGAAACATCAGTGTTCTCCGGCCTTTTAGCTCCTGTCGAGACAGACCGTATGCCATAAGCGAGGACAAAAACATGCTGACAGCTGTTCCAACAAGCGTCACAAGAATGGACACAATGAGACTGCGATACACAATATCTGTAGAAAAAATATATCGATATGCCTCTAGAGAAAACGTCGTCGGGAACAAGATAAACTTCTTCGTGATGACCTCTTCTACTGTTGCAAAAGAGGCAGCAATGACATGGATGAACGGAAGCACACATATTAATGCGAACATGAGTAGAAAAGAGTAATTAAATAAATTGAACAATCGGTCTTTAATAGAACGATCTATGTTCATCACGCCCTTTCTTTGAAAGCGTTATCATTTCATCTGAAAGTAAGCTGCAGCCTGTGACGATATCGTGATTAAAATGTAACAAACGGGGGAAGAAAGCGTCTATAATCATTTTGACAGACCAACTGGATAGATCATATCAGCCGTGCTTTTGTGCTCATGAAACAAAAGAATAAGATCATTAACTCATGACATGATTATGCCTTATGCTCGACCATTTTCTTCGAGGATTTCCGTCGTATTGACATCTGGTTCATAGCCTAACTCCAGCTTCGTTTTCTCAGTAGACCACGGCTTTTCTTCATTCTCTGATACAGCATAATAGGTCCCAAAGGGAATATCCGATTCAATCGCTGCCTTTATCATACCTGTAAGATCCTCATGTGACAGCAGAGTTCTTTTTGTTCTTTGCTTTTTGTGCAATGCCTTCATCTCATCTGTTACAACTGTTCCAATTCTTAAATTGATGACAGACATTCCCGATTGATCGTGGAACAAACGTCCCAGCTGTTCGGAAGCAAACTTTAAAATGCCATAGACATTTTTAGTCGCAGGCACATCGTCAGTTGTAATCTGCCGTCCAAGTAAGGAGCGTCCATCCTCTTCATAACGATCCGTCACATGGTTGCTGCTTGCAAAAATGACTTTTCGTATGCCATGCCGGGCGGCTGAACGAAACATATAATAGGTACTCCTCCAAAAAATATCAGTCATTTTTGCAAATTCTTCATGATCCATCACATCATGCGTCATGTCCATGTTTAGAAGATGCAAAATGACATCTGTATCCCGCGGAATTGCCTCATATACATTCTGTTCATTCGCTGCATCGGCTAAAATGACTCCTTCTACACAGCTCGTTAGATCAATAATCGTGACGCTGTACTCAGTAGAGAGCACTTTTGTTAAAATACGTCCAATCACACCGCATCCGCCAATGATGGTGATTTTTTTCATCTAGTCTCCTCCTTTCTTTTGACGTAGTATGTCCAAGCGTTTCTTGATTACAGCCACTTTTTCAAAAATCGTGTCGCCTCGTGACGCATAGCGGCTGTTTCAAAATGACCTGCATGAAGACGGGTAAGCTGATATCGTTCTTTCAATGAAGCAGCTTCATAGGTTTGACTCAATACCTTTTGAATCCTTCCAACGCCTTCAGCAGGCGTGAGCTGATCAAGTTTTCCAACTAAGCTTAAATGCGGTCTTGGAAAAATCATTTCTTGAATGTCCGCTGCTGTAAAATGCTTCGCCAAACTCGGTACATAGTAATAAAAGCCATGTCTGTCCAAATTGTTCGTTTCAATTAATGTATGATGGTCCACCTGTGCGCAAAGATCAATACACACACTGACCCTCTCATCAAGTGCAGCCGTCCACCAGGAAAGAAGACCGCCCATTGACATCCCAAAGACAGCTAACCTGTCCGCCAGCACATCAGATCGAGACAGCAAATAATCAATCGCACACATACTTTCATACAGCATCATGCCCCACATCACTTTTCCTGTTAAAAGCATTTCCTTAAAAATTTCACTTTCTGTTCTTCCTCTTCTCTCACCAAACCCTGCATGATCAATGGCCAGTACACTATATCCTTTTGATGTAAACTCTTTTGCATATGAAGGCTCTTGCAAATAATGGGCTCCCTTTAACAGCTCTTCCTTCCCATTCACGTAATTCCCGCCATGAGAGTGCTGGAACAGCACAACGGGTCTTTTTTTCACTGTATCCTTCGGTTTCACGAAATAAGCAGGTACTTCCTCTACACCATTCATGGAGAGAATGAGTGTTTCCACTACATATGATTCACGTTCCTCCATTTTTAACGTATAAGCCTCCACGCGATGACGTTCTGGCATTTCTCCTAACAGACTGAGCAGTTGTTCACGTTTGCTTTCCTTTTCCATTGACGTCACTCCTCATTTTCTTGATCACCTGTTAAAATACGAGACCGATGCGGGAATCACCTTGTTTTCGACAAAATTATGTCCCGGGAAATAAAGAACACCCATCGGTTCATACCGATGGGTGTCATCATTAGTTCGCAACAATATTGACAAGCTTCCCAGGAACTGCAATCACTTTACGAATGGTTTTCCCTTCAAGCTGTTCTTTTACACGTGCATCATTTTTCGCGAGCTCTTCTAACTGCTCCCTTGTTGCATCAGCAGGAACGGTTAATTTTGCTTTTACTTTACCGTTAAGCTGTACGACAATTTCTACTTCATCGTCGACAAGCTTTGACTCATCATATTGAGGCCATGCTTCATAAGAAATAGATCCTTCATGACCAAGTTTATTCCAAAGCTCTTCTGCTAAATGCGGTGCAATTGGAGAAAGAAGCTTTACAAAGCCTTCTGCATATTCTTTCGGCAGTGTATCCGCCTTATAGGCATCGTTGATAAACACCATTAATTGTGAAATGCCTGTATTGAAACGCAAGCCTTCATAATGATCCGTTACCTTCATGACTGTTTCATGATAGCTGCGTTCTAATGCGCCGCCAGATTGCTCTGTCACTTTATCACTGAGTGAGCCATCTTCATTTGTAAAGAGACGCCATACACGATCAAGGAAACGACGAGCGCCATCAAGTCCTGTTTCAGACCAAGCAATTGACGCATCTAAAGGTCCCATGAACATTTCATAAAGTCGTAATGTATCCGCACCATGAGATTCTACGATATCATCTGGGTTGACCACATTTCCTTTTGATTTACTCATTTTTTCATTGTTTTCCCCAAGAATCATACCTTGGTTGAACAATTTCATGAAAGGTTCTTTTGTTGGAACAACACCGATATCATACAAGAACTTATGCCAGAAGCGTGCATATAGAAGATGCAGTACAGCGTGTTCTGCTCCGCCGATATACACATCAACTGGAAGCCATTTCTTCAGCTTCTCAGGAGAGGCAAGCTCTTCTGTGTTATGAGGATCAATATAACGTAAGAAATACCAGCAGCTGCCTGCCCATTGCGGCATTGTATTCGTTTCGCGGCGGCCTTTTTTACCTGTAACAGGATCTACAACCTCAACCCAGTCTTTAATATTGGCTAATGGTGATTCACCTGTACCACTTGGCTTAATCTCTGTCGTCTTAGGCAAGATCAGTGGAAGCTCTTCTTCTGAAACAGCTGAAGATGTTCCGTCCTCCCAATGAATGATTGGAATCGGCTCACCCCAGTAGCGCTGACGGCTGAACAGCCAGTCTCTTAAACGATATGTGACTTTCTTTTCACCTTTTTGATGTTCTTCAAGCCATGCAATCGCTTTTTCAATCGCTTCTTCTTTTCCTAAGCCATTTAGGAAATCAGAGTTAATGTGCTTTCCATCACCTGTGTAGGCTTCTTTTTCAATGTCTCCGCCTTCTACAACTTCTTTAATTGGAAGATCAAAGGTTTTGGCGAATTCATAGTCACGTTCATCATGGGCAGGAACCGCCATAATGGCTCCAGTTCCATAAGTCGCCAGCACGTAATCGGCAATCCAGATCGGCATCTTTTCACCATTTAAAGGATTGATGGCATACGCTCCAGTGAAAATACCTGTCTTCGTTTTAGCAAGATCTGTCCGCTCTAAGTCACTCTTTGATTGAATCTCTTTGATATACGCTTTGACAGCTTCTTTTTGAGCATCTGATGTAATTTTTTCAACAAGTGCATGCTCTGGTGCAAGCACTGCATATGTTGCGCCAAATAGTGTATCAGGACGCGTTGTGAAAACCGTAAACTGTTCGTCATGTCCTTCTACTTCAAAATGAACGTGCGCACCTTCAGAGCGTCCGATCCAGTTACGTTGCATATCTTTGATGCTTTCAGGCCAATCAATGTCCTCTAAATCTTCTAACAGCCTGTCCGCATATGCTGTAATCTTTAGCATCCACTGCTTCATAGGACGTCTTTCAACAGGATGGCCTCCGCGTTCACTTTTTCCATCAATGACTTCTTCATTTGCAAGCACTGTGCCAAGCGCTGGGCACCAGTTCACTGGTACTTCATCAATATAGGCCAATCCTTTTTCGTACAATTTTAAGAAAATCCATTGTGTCCATTTGTAGTAATTCGGATCTGTCGTGTTAATTTCTCGATCCCAATCATACGAGAACCCTAGTGATTGAATTTGGCGGCGGAAGTTATTGATGTTCTCTTCTGTAAAGGCCGCCGGGTCATTTCCTGTATCAAGTGCATACTGTTCTGCCGGGAGACCAAATGCGTCCCATCCCATTGGATGAAGAACATCATATCCCTGCATACGTTTCATGCGTGATAGAATATCCGTTGCTGTATAGCCCTCAGGGTGCCCGACATGAAGCCCTGCTCCTGATGGATATGGAAACATATCAAGTGCATAAAACTTCGGTTTATCTTCCGAGTCAGATGTGGCGAATGTTTTATGTGTCAGCCAATAATCCTGCCACTTCTTTTCAATTTCCCGATGCTGAAAACTCAATGTGAAAACCTCCTTTAATATGTACGGCTTTATCTGCTTAGATGACCACTGCAAGAATTCAGATTTTTCTAAAATCAACAAAAAACCCTCATCCCTGGAAAGGGACGAGAGATTTTTTGGTTCCCGCGGTACCACCCTTGTTAGCGTAACATGCTACATGCTGTTCGTACGCTCACTTAATATCTTTAACGCAGACATGCGACAGAAGCTTTAACGCAACTGCAACTCTGAGGCGAGTTCAGAAGCAGATTTGATTGACTTTCACCAGCCGTCAATTCTCTAAAGACAAATACTGCTTTCCTACTACTCCTCTTCACTGTTCTTATCGTAACCGTCATCTAAGTAGTATTTTATAGAATTATGATCATAAGTGCAAGCAGGTTTGTATACAATGGAAATGTACCCTAGACTAGGGTAAAGTAGAGGATATTATTCGTGTGGAGATCGGTTATGACGGTTGGAGCCTGCATCCTGTGAACGTTCTTCTCTCACAAAATCGAAGCTTCGCAGAACTGCTTCTCCTCCGTAACCTGAAATAATGGATAAGATGATCAAGTGCAGACTAGATTCGGGATTTGAGGATAAGACAAGCAGTGTAGCGGCAATCATCCCAACGAGCCAATCTTCAATAAACCCTAAGTAAATAAACTTTTTTGTCATTCTGGGCTTCTCTAGCCTGCCTTTTTTCTTTACGTGACCGAGAATGCCCATGACCCCTCCAATGGCGCAAGCAATAATGACTTGTTGCAGCATTTTCATCACCTTCCTAAAGCCCTTAGAATAGTAAAGCGACTTCAGGCTGTCCAGCCCCCTGTAATGCCATTCTGCTGTTCCGTCATAATCCATGTAAAAGGTCTATTCTCTCTAACGAAGAAAAAAAGCTTGTTTCTTCCATTATATGTGAATGACCTAAAAACAATCTTGATGCATTGGAATCATTTTTACCTAATCCATATTAACTATTTTTGTCATTTTATGAATGATGAGTAATTGATTCCTTCTTTTTCTAATGAAAAGTCTCCTTACTTACTCTATTCTAATGGAGGACAAACTATGATGACAAATTTAACAAAGCGTTTGCAATCGTTGAAACAGAACATATGTTATGTTACGTTTAAAAGGATTCGTTTGGTTGAAAAGACAACCATTTGATATGTCTTATAGCAGCAAAGGAGGGTAATATGGTCAGCTCGAACATTTTCGGCTTGCAAAAACAGCTTGAACTCATCAAAAAAGCGCTGGATCATGCGCGGATCGGTGTTGTCATTACAGACCCTTCCTTAGAGGATAACCCTATCGTTTATGTGAATCACGGCTTTACACAAATGACTGGATACAAACCAGATGAGATTCTTGGTCGTAATTGTCGATTCCTTCAAGGAAAAGACACGGATCAAAAGCAGCTTGCTTTAATTCGTGATGGAATTCAAAACAAAACACCTATTACCACACAGCTAAAAAATTATAAAAAAGACGGCACTTTTTTTTGGAATGAACTCAATATAGATCCTCTATACATTGAACAAGATGACAAAACATTTTTCATTGGTTTTCAAAAGGATATTACGAAACAGAAAGAATATGAACAGCTCCTAGAAGATTCCTTACAGGAAGTCACCTCTCTTTCGACGCCAATCGTCCCAATCAAAAGTGGTGTATCTGCTCTTCCGCTTATCGGAAAATTATCTGAAGAACGCTTTGATGCCATTGTCGCTAAGTTAACCTGTATATTAGATGATTCAAAGGATGATTATTTAATTGTCGACCTTTCTGGTTTAATCGAGGTCGATGATTCCGTCGCAGCACGTATTTTCAAACTGCATCACCTTCTCAATCTAACTGGAACCGAACTGATCATCACTGGGATTAAGCCGCAGCTTGCGCTGAAAATGAAAGACCTCGATACAGATTTCCAGAATACGATCACTTATTTGACAGTAAAAGAAGCCATAAAAGGATTACCATTAGCTGAAAACCCTGTGTAAACAGGGTTTTTTTAATTGAACCGCTCCCCAAAATGGAAAAATGAGGTATGATAGGTGTAAATAGCAATTTAGGGGGGCTGTTAGATATGTTGTTACTCATATTAGGACTTTTATGTGTTTGTTTTGCCATCGGATATGCCGTCAATTTCTTCTTACTCAAACGCAAGAACGAGCTGATTTTTTCAAAGAAACTTTTTTATCCTTTTTTGATCATTGGTCTCTTCTTTTCCATTATGTCATTACCGCTTACTGCTGGAAATGCGCCAAAGGCACAAGCCGATCCATCTTCTGAACAGCTGTTAAAGGATCAAAAGGAACTCTCATCTGACATTTCGCGCATAAAAGCTGATAAAGAGTCGCTTATCTCCTCTTTAGAAGATGCAGAGAAGGAAAAAGAAAAGCTGGAAAAAAAGCTGGAAACCATCACCTCAGAAAAAGAAACGGTCAAACAGCAAGAGAAGACCATTCAATCGCTTGAAGAGAAAATAGACAAGCTCACCTCCAGCAATAAAACACTCAAACAAAAAATCAAGAATAGCAGCAGCGATACGAAGTCTTCCACCGTCCAGCGCTCCGCACCTAAAGATGAAGGAAAAAGCACAGGCGGTCATGAATCACAAAAGGAAACAAAAAAAGAATCGGCTGCCTGTAACATTAAAGGGAGTGTCAACGGCATTTACCACACACCAAGCAGCAGATACTACTCTAGAACAAAGAATATAACCAAAATGTTCTGCTCAGTAGAAGAAGCAGAGCGTGCCGGATACAGGGCACCTAAGCAATAGCGATGTTTAATGAAGATAAAAAAAAGAACCTCCTGAGCGCCCAATCGGGTTTACAGGAGGGTTTTTTTAGATTTCTCTTCTTAAAGCTGCTAATACATTCGTTTTTGTTGCCTTACGTGCCGGGTTAAGCCCTGAAATGATCGCTACCCCTGCGCTGATCACTGTCGCTGTAATGACAAGGCTGAGTGGAATATAGGAAAAAGTAATCGAGAATTGATCGCTTGATCCTCCCTCAGACATGGACGACAAAATGGCTGGGATGATTAAATTAACGGCGAAACTAATCAAATATGAGATGATAATACCGATGATTGATCCGATTACTCCAATATAAGCACTTTCCATTAGGAACATCCGCTTGATAATGGATGGATTCGCGCCAATGGCTTTCATAATCCCAATCTCTTGTGTTCGCTCTGTTACCGCCATGGTCATCGTATTGAAAATTCCGATGGCAGAAATAATGACTGCAATACATCCGACAAAAATGAGTCCAATTTTGAAGACCGTAAAGAACATATCCATTCCTTCAAGCTGGTTCGTCACAGAGATGACTTGATAGCCCTCATCTGTCAGTTTATTCGTGAGCGTACCGACATTGTCGAATTTATCTGCATAAACAGAGGTCTTTTTCTCGACATTTCCTGCTTCAGGAGACAGGTCGAGTATTTGACCAAATTCTTTTTCATAAGCATTCGGAATTAGAATTTTATGATCCTCCTGCCACTCCAAATTCGGCTTTTTCAAAACACCTACTACACGGAAATCAAATGTTTTTTCTTTAACGACTTCACCTTCTTCATTTAGTTTTGGCACTTTGATTTGAATCACTTTATTTAAAATATCCTTCGTGTAGCCTTTTGGCTCCTTCGGTGTTTCTTCCCCATTTGACGTCTGGTTTAATTCTTTTTCATAGGCTTCGCGTTCTTTTTTTGTCCACAATTGCTGCGCCATATGATACCCAACCACAATTTCGTTCGCTGATGTTGGGACTTTTCCTCGGTCTAGTTCAAGACCTGCTTCTTTTTCTTCTTTCATATCAGTCAAAGCAGCCTGCGTTTCACTTGAACGGTTATCGAGCTCGACGTTAACCGATGGATTGATCGCCGTTCTTGAGACGACAGATTTCACATGATCATATTTCTTTAAATCATCAATCTTAACGTCTCCTTTTTCTTTTCCTAACACTTTAATTTCTGTGATGATTTGCTGTTTCATAATTTCATCTTGAGCTGATTTTTGCAAACCAAAACCGACAGACGCTAGAACGATTAAGAAAGAGCATGCCATTGTCGTCGCAAGAATGGTCATAAACACACGCAATCTATTTTTCTTCATATTTCTTCTAATGAATTTGACCTGATCTCTAAATTTCAATGGATTGTTCCCCTTTCTTTAATACACCATCGTGAAGCTGGAACGTTGTGTCTGCAATTGAAGCGACTTCATCGTCATGTGTAATGATGACAAATGTAATTCCTTTTTCACGATTGAGCTGCTGGATAAAGGCTAAAATTTCCCCTTCAGTTTCTGAATCCAGACTGCCTGTTGGTTCATCCGCTAAAATAATTGATGGATTTAAAATCAAGGCTCTTGCAATACTCACACGTTGCTGCTGTCCGCCTGACAGCTCATTTGGGTAATGTCCTGCATGATGTTCAAGTCCTACTCGTTTCAGCATTTCTTTTACTTTCGCCTTTCGTTCAGACGGCTTCACCCCTTTTAAAGTGAGCGGAAGTTCAACATTCTCATACGTTGTTAAGCTCCCGATCAACTGAAAGCTTTGAAAGATAAAGCCAAAGTGATCTAAGCGAAAGTCTGCCCATTCTTTTTCATTAAAGCCGGTCACATCGGTGCCATCAATGACAATTTTACCGCTCGTTGGCGTAATATAGCCTGATATTAAGTTCAATAAAGTTGATTTCCCCGAACCACTTCGTCCAACAATACAAGCAATATCGCCTCTTTTGATGGACAGGTCAATTCCTTTCAGCACAGGAATTTCATTTTCCCTGCCCTTTTTACCAATTTTAAATACATGATCTAATGCTTGAATCTGAATCATCTCTACTCCCCTGCTCTCTGTTTATCTTTTTCGATAGATTAAGAAATAACTCGTTAGTGCGCCCACAGCTCCACCGATGAGCATGCCAACGATATAACCAAATATGGAATTATCTGAAGAAAAACCAAACCATCCAAACCCTAGAACACCGAAGACAATGACCATAATCTGAATAGGTCTATCCATACTTGAGTAAAGGAAGAAGCGGCCATTTCTTTCAATTGGATGTTTTATAAAGCTAAACAAACCAATTAGGTAAAATATGACCATCATGACAAGTGGAATGATGAATGCTTCACCATTAAACCAATGCTGATATTCTTGTTGAAAAATGTCATTTGTAATATAAGTAATTGGTGAAATAGGCGATATCAAATAATTGAGGCTCGTATCTATCCACCTCTCACTTGTTCTAAAGATAAAATCTAAATGAACAATCGGAAGTCCAATTAACAAAAATGGTAGAATGGACGTACTGAATCCAACGATTGCTTGGGATATAGCACTTCCTGTTAATGTACCTGCTGCAAAAAATAAAGTGTAGATCATCAAAGCTGACAACAGTGCATAAAAATAACGACTGTTGAACTCAGGTGTTTCTATTGGATGAAGGCCTAATTTGAGTAAATAAATGATAAGATATGAGACAACATGAACGCCTGCGATGATGCCAGCACCTAAGAAAAACTTGGTATGAAAGATAGCACTTCTGCTAAATGGCAAGGATAATGTAAAGTCCATCTGCCCTTTATTTCTCTCAAACCCTAGCTGAATCACAGCAAAAAATATTCCCATTAACCATGAAAGTGAGAGAAATGCATCCTTCTTAAACATATAAGTGAATGTTGTTGAATCCATTATACAGTCTGAATTTTTCAAACAATCTTGAAAGGTTGAGTAATCCATTAAGAGGGATAATGGTGTCGCAAACATCGCAACAAGCATCACTAAAATGAATGTCAGCTCAGATTGCTTCCACTCCTTATATAATAATTGCCGCTTTACCATCTGCGTTTCCCTCCAAACTTCGCAATGAATACTTCTTCTAAATTCACAGGCAGTTCATGCCATACTTTTGGCTTCAGTGACTTCAAGTACTCTTTAGCTTCTTCGTCGGTTTTTAGAACAAGCGCTGTATAGAAAACGCCCGCTTGATCCAAAATCGCAACACCATTTTTTCGAATACTTAAGTTCATATCTTCTTCAAAAGCCATTTGGATTTTGACATAGTCATTCTTTAATTCATCTAAATCCATGACACTTGTGAGCTGATTTCCTTCTAAAAACCCGATTCGATTACACATACGCTCAATGTCCTCTAAGCGGTGAGATGTAATTAAAATCGTTGTTTGTCGTTCTGCCACCTCGTCAATCATCAGCTGAAGAACGTCATTTCTTGTGACGGCATCAATACCATCAGTCGGCTCATCTAATAAAATGACCGCTGGTTTGATGGCAAAGCTTAAAATTAATGACAGCTGTTTCTTTAACCCTGTCGACAATTCACGATACTTCACTTTTTCCGGAATTTCATAGCGGTTCACAAGCTCATTGGCATAGGTCACGTCAAACTTTGGATAAATATGCTTTAACAGCTGGACAAGCTGTCCGTAATTGTATCTGTCAAAGTAAGGATTCACGACTGGCATGAATACAATATTTTGCTTTACTAAAGGGTGGTCTTTCACTAGCACATCTTTAAAATAAATCTCTCCTTCATCTGGAAGAAGAATTTGCTGAATCAATCTGAGAAGTGTTGTTTTCCCAGAGCCATTCCGGCCAAGCAGACCGAAGATCTCACCTTCGCCTATTTTGAAGGAAACGTCGCTGAGTACTTCGCGTCCATTTAATTTCTTCGATACATTTCTGACCTCAATCAACTTGTTTTCCTCCTTTTAGACTTGAGCCGATCTCTTCTAGCCATTCCTTGAGCTGATGAATATCAATACCAGCATAATGAGCTTCTATGATGAGTTGTCTTAACTGTTCTTTCATCTCGAGCACCTTCCCTTCATTCAGCTTTAACTGAGCACCTTCTGTTACATACGTACCGCGGCCCCGCAGAGTTTCAATAATGCCTTCCCGCTCAAGCTCTTTATACGCTTTGCTGACGGTGTTTGGGTTGGCAATAATAATGGTGGCGAGCTCTCTGACAGAGGGCAGTTTGTCACCTGGCTTCATCACGCCTTTTAAACATAAAATTTTGAGCTGCTCAATGATTTGTTCATATATTGGCGCAGCGCTTCTTGGATCTATTTGGATCATGATGGCTCCCTCTTTCCTCATTCATGCTTTTGCAGTCCTATCGCTTGTTCATGTCCTTGCATTAAAGGAAACGAATTGGGTATCAAATCTTTTTGAACTTCAAAACCAATGAAAACGAGAACGAAAAAAAATGTACATGCTATCGCAACAGCCAGCACCATCCACTTCAAATTGATTGATTTTTTTTCTTTTTTCATGGTTGAACACCTTTCTTCACTTTTTAAGTGTCTGTAGTGTATTAGTTGATGTAGTACACTTAATACAATATAGACACCCAGTATAAAAGTCAATAGCTTATTAAAAAAATAAAAAACAGACCCTTAAAAGAAGGATCTGTTCATCATTCATTATCGTAGGAAATCCCTAAAATCATTTGGTTTTGCAAGCTCTGAATTTGAACACGCGCCCTGTCTAACCGTTCTCTTTGCTGGTCATTGGCGACATCTTTTAATTTTTCTAATTCGTTGACCGTACTCTCAAGCATGAGCTGTGCTTTTGAAAACTCTTCCTCATTATAATGTTCCTGACGTGAGCTCAAATCAAATTGTTCATTTGCAAACTCAAGGGTTTCCGTACTTTTTTGGATAAATTCATCGATCGACTGCCTTGTTGCCATCTTACATTCCCTCCATTTCATCATCGCTCCCGCCTATTTTGCCCATGTAAAGCTTTTTCACTAAAGAAAATGTTGGACAGATTCAATTGTCCTCCTTCGTGATTTTTGTTAAACTTTAAGGATGCCTATTATTATGCAAGGAGGTTACTGACTTGGATCAGCATAACCCTTTTTTATATTCAAACAGCGAAAAACGTTATCACACATGGAATTATCATTTGCGTGAACACTTTGGTCATAAAGTATTTAAAGTTGCCTTAGACGGCGGCTTTGACTGTCCAAACCGTGATGGTACTGTAGCCCACGGCGGCTGTACATTTTGCAGTGCCGCTGGATCTGGTGATTTTGCAGGAAACCGGGCTGATGATCTCATCACTCAATTTAACGAAATCAAAGACCGGATGCATACAAAATGGAAAGATGGAAAATACATGGCGTATTTTCAGGCGTATACAAACACACACGCGCCGCTCCCTGTCCTAAAAGAAAAATATGAAACCGTCATGAATCTGGATGGTGTCGTAGGTCTATCCATTGCAACAAGACCTGACTGTCTGCCGGATGACGTAGTGGAGTATTTAGCCGAATTAAACGAACGCACTTACCTATGGGTAGAGCTTGGTCTTCAAACGGTACACGAACGGACAGCTATGCTCATTAACCGTGCTCATGATTATGAATGCTACGTTGAAGGTGTAGAAAAACTGAGAAAACACGGAATTCGTGTCTGCTCACATATCATCAATGGATTGCCTCTTGAAAACCGGGACATGATGATGGAAACAGCAAAAGCTGTTGCGGATTTAGATGTGCAGGGAATTAAAATTCATTTGCTTCACCTTTTAAAAGGGACTCCAATGGTCAAGCAATATGAAAAAGGAAAGCTTGAGTTTTTAAGCCAGGAGGAATATGTTCAGCTTGTTTGTGATCAGCTGGAGATTCTGCCGCCAGAAATGATTATTCATCGTATTACAGGCGACGGCCCAATTGAATTAATGGTTGGTCCAATGTGGAGTGTAAACAAGTGGGAAGTACTCAATGCCATTAATGCTGAGCTCGAAAGACGTAACAGCTACCAAGGGAAACGTTTCGTCAGATTGGAAGAAGCAGCCAAATGATTTTGAAACGCATGCTTCCTTTTAGTAAAGAGCTGTTAGAACGCGCTTGTCAAAAAGGCGACATCGTTATAGATGCAACAATGGGCAACGGCCACGATACACTCTATTTAGCTGACCTTGTAGGAACTGATGGACAAGTGTTTGCATTCGACGTGCAAGAGGAAGCCTTGCAGCAGACAAGCAAAAGGCTTGGAGGTCAATATCCTTACGTTCACCTGATCCATGATGGACATGAAAAACTGGCGGATCATCTTCCGAAGGATGTTTATGGACATATATCTGGTGCAGTGTTTAACCTTGGGTATTTGCCTGGAGGCGATAAAGCCGTTACCACTCAGGCTCATACAACCATTGAAGCCATCAAGCAGCTCCTCGAATGGCTCAAACCCGGAGGTCTAATCGTCCTTGTGATCTACCATGGACATCCCGAAGGAAAAAGAGAAAAAGAAGTGCTTCTCGACTATTGCAGATCACTGCCTCATGAAGAGGTACAAGTTTTATCATATCAATACATGAATATTCAAAACGACCCGCCGTTTGTGGTCGCCATTGAAAAAAAGCTCAAATCCTAATGGATTTGAGCTTTTTTATGATGATTTCATCCAAGGCATTTTCTGATAGGTCCGATAGGCTCTTCCGTTAATATAGAAAAAGAACGATGTTTTCCCGCTTGATTTGATCAGCCGCTTTGCCAGCTTGTTCATCTCTTTTTGGGCTGTCACTTTTTCATCGGACAAATAGACCGCCAGTAATCCTCTGTTAATCAATTTGTGAAAGTTTTCATGCGGAATGCCTTTCAGCTGCTCATCCGCTTTTTCGATAAAATGCTGAAGTCTATCCATCATCTCATGATGAGAATCATAGTATGAGCAAAAGTTCAGATCTCCCCCAAGCCGGTCCTCTTCTTGGTCTATTAAATAATCGAGTAAAATGTGCAGACCTTGAATATAAGGGAAATAGCTTTCGTAAATCTGCTTCGCCTGCTTTTCTGTAAAATCAGGCTGCAGCGCATACGCCACAAGACAGAATATCCCTAACGTTGATCCCGCACAAGCTGAAAACTCATACCACTCCATCTTCGGCAAATCCTTTTCATATTGACGGAACCACGACTCTAATCTTGGCACACGTTCATGAGGAACGACATGCTTATGTACTTGCAGGTCACTATAGTAGTCACACAGCGTGTGTAAATATGGCTGAATGATCGGATAATGCCGAACGCGCGTAAGCACGTTTTGACATGTGCGGACAAGCGCATGTAAATATCCATGATCCTCTTGATCATCACGGAATTGATAGTATGGCTTGAGCTCAGCATGAATATCAAGCGCATCTCTCATCGCTTGATGCAGCATCTGGAAATCCTTTGGATCAAGCGACGTGCTGCGGTCACATAGGTTATCTAAGTAATCACTAATGGTTTGATACGCCACAATGAATTCAATACACATTTCTTTCTCTTCACCTGCTAGAAGAGATAAAATGCCTCCGCCTTCACAGTGAAACGTTTTACTCGATATGCTCGCTAGTGCCTGCGTTCTCAGTTCTTCATTTTCAATCATTTCGGCATGAGCCCGCCACTTTTTCAGCTCCTGATGAACAAGCGGAAAAATATCTTTATACACCTTTGTCATCAGTGCAAAAGGACGCTCTGGTACTGACAAATCACTCCACCCCCAACTTAAAGCTCACAATCAAATATATTGATCTGTAAAGGCTCTTGCCGCCTTAAACACATCTTCTCTTTCTGGTTCATTAAAAATTTCGTGATACAGCTCTTCCCATTCACGGTATGATTTATTGGTTGATTCTATGCCATTGAACCATTTAATCACCCTCGTTTTATCGACGATCTTATCATCACCCGCCTGCATTAAAAGGAGCGGGATCGATTTAAAGACATTCGTCGGCTGCATCGCCGCATCGATATTTTTGATCAGCTCTCGATACCAGCGAACCGACACCTTTGTCACGTAAAGAGAATCATTTGAGTCTGCCTCAATGACCGCCTGATTTCGTGTGGCTAGTTCAATCGACAGCCCTGACTCCACTTTAAAAGACGGTGCCAGCACATTTAGACCTTTTGACGCAAAATCCATCAGCTTCTTCGGTTTAAATTGCAGACCTAAACAAGGTGATGATAAAATAAGG
The DNA here is from genome assembly GCF_001974945.1 of Bacillus sp. I-2. Classification (NCBI taxonomy): domain Bacteria; kingdom Bacillati; phylum Bacillota; class Bacilli; order Caryophanales; family Bacillaceae; genus Bacillus; species Bacillus sp. I-2. The sequence continues at coordinate 29,105 of NZ_LZRW01000004.1, forward strand.
CCATTCAACTTCGTATGGGTATACTGCTTCATCCACTCAATTGAAATGAGTCCACCCATACTGTGTCCAAGTAAAAAAGTAGGAAGCCTGAATGATTTCGCATGTTCGATCCATTCATCGACTGTATCAATGTATTCTTGAAACGAACGAATGTGGCCTCGCGCACGTGTCGATGTGCCTTGCCCAGGCAAGTCACCCATGACGACGTGATAGCCTGCATTCCGCCACATTTCAATCAGCCATTTATATCGGCCGTGATATTCACTCGCACCATGTACAATGACAATTGTACCAACTGGTCTTTCAGCATGCCAAGTCCACAAAGGAAACACCTCACAAATGTTGTATTAAGAAAGGAAGTCGAAAAAGTGATTTATCCATTTCATCAGTTTACACCTGAGATTCATGAATCGGTCTTTGTCGCAGATAACGCCACCATTACCGGTGATGTCACAATTGGAGAATATTCGAGCGTGTGGTTTCAAACCGTCATCAGAGGCGATGTTGCACCTGTGAGAATTGGAAAGAACGTCAACATTCAAGATTTATCGTGCCTGCATCAAAGTCCTGGAAAAACACTTCTTATTGAAGATGGTGCTACCATTGGACACCAAGTCACATTACATAGCTCAATCATTCGAAAAAATGCCCTCATTGGCATGGGTTCCATCATTCTCGATGGTGCGGAGATTGGCGAAGGCGCCTTTATCGGTGCAGGAAGTCTTGTCCCTCAAGGAAAGGTCATCCCAAAAGGATCACTCGCTTTTGGCCGTCCAGCCAAAGTCGTTCGGCTGTTAACAGATGAAGATATTCAAGACATGGACCGAATCCGCAGAGAATATGTAGAAAAAGGACAATACTATCGTTCCCTTTTATCTCGTTAACATCATACGTGTATCTTCACTTTATCACGTTTTTTTCAGGATATTAAGCAATAACTATGAACCGCTTGTTATTTTACCCTTTTCCGCCACTTTCTATCATGACAAAAAAGGTTTTCAGCACAAAGCTGAAAACCTTTTTTCATTAACTAAAGATGACTTCTTTCGGTTGATGATTCAATTGCTCTGGATCAATACTGCGCTCGACATAAATGCTGTGCCAAATCATAAAGATCAGGACGGTCCAAATCTTACGGCTATGATCTGCTTTACCAGCACAATGTTCATTTAATAAATCAAGCACATACGCTTTGTTAATATATTCGTCAGTTTGACTGTTTTTAATGATGTCTTTCGCCCAAGCGTTCATCTCATTTTTCAGCCAATGACGAATTGGAACAGGGAAGCCCAGCTTCTTGCGGTTTAACACATGGTCAGGCACAATGCCTTCTGCTGCTTTACGCAATAAATATTTCGTTGTGCCATCTTTTGTTTTCAGCTCTTCTGGAATTTTAGAAGCCGCTTCAAATACGACCTTATCAAGGAAAGGAACGCGAAGCTCAAGAGAATTCGCCATTGTCATCTTATCTGCTTTCAGTAAGATGTCCCCGCGCATCCACGTATGAATATCAACATATTGCATTTTGTTAATATCACTGTAGCCTGCACTTTCCTCGAAGTATGTCTTCGTCACATCTCGATACGTAATGTTCGGATCATACTGCTTTAAGAGGTTTTTCTTTACTGGCTCTTCAAAGATTTTCGCATTACCGATATAACGTTCCTCTAATGGTGTACAGCCGCGGACGATAAAGCTTTTTCCTTTCATTCCTTCTGGCATTAAGCGCGCCAGACGAAGAAGAAGCTTTTTCAGCATAGATGGAACAGATTCAAATGGTTTAAGAGAAAGCGGCTCACGGTAAATATTATAACCACCGAACAGCTCGTCTGCTCCCTCACCAGAAAGAACAACCGTCACTTGTTTTTTCGCTTCCTTTGCCACGAAATACAATGGAATCGCCGCCGGATCAGCTAAAGGATCATCTAAATGCCAAACAATCTTCGGAAGCTCATTCATATATTCCTCAGGAGAAATCACAGCGCTGAAGTTTTGTAAGCCCAGCTTGTCAGCCGTTTCCTTCGCTACATCAACTTCACTAAAACCATCCTGCTGGAAGCCAACAGAGAATGTCTTCAGCTCAGGATGAAATTCCTTTGCAACAGATACGATGAAAGAAGAATCGATACCACCTGATAGGAATGAACCAACAGGTACGTCACTTCTCATATGAATTTTCACAGAATCATAGATTGCATCGCGTACTTCTTCAATCAGCTTCTGTTCTTGTGTTTGCTCAGGCTTGAATTGAACTTTCCAGTAAGTCTTAAATTCAATCTCCTGTCCTGGGCGTAAAGTAAACTGATGACCTGGCTCTACTTTGTGCACCTTTTGATCAAGTGTATTTGGCTCAGGTACGAACTGGAATGACATGTATTGCTGCAAAGCAGTCTCATCAAATAAAATGTTCTCGTTCACTGCCATCAAGCTTTTGCGTTCAGACGCAAAGTACACTTGCTCATCCATTTGTGTAAAATAAAGCGGTTTGATGCCGAAAGGATCTCTTGCGCCATATAATAATTGCGCTTCTTTATCCCAAATTAAAAATGCAAACATGCCGCGAAGCTTAGAAGCCGCTTCTTCTTTATAATGACGGTATGTAGCAAGAAGTACTTCCGTATCAGAATCTGTGCTGAACGTATAGCCTTTTTTCACAAGCTCTTCCTTCAGCTCCACATAGTTATAAATTTCTCCGTTGAAAATAATCCAATACTTTTCATCTTCATAAGAAAGCGGCTGCTTTCCGTGCTCAACATCTATAATACTTAAACGTCTAAATCCAAATCCTACATGCTCATCATGAAAGTAACCCTCATCATCCGGACCACGATGAACGATGAGACGATTCATTTGTTTAATTAGCTCTTCCTGTTCAGTAGTTTCGGACAATGGACGGTGATTAAATACACCAACAAACCCACACATATTATTGCCTCCACGTTATGTTATTTCTTAAAAGTAGACCTATAATTAGACAGTATTTTGTCCGATTTTGTTTCACATTTTTTCGCTTTTTGAAGATTTTTTTTTAATCAAAAGGAAAACCGCTTAAAATAAGCGGTTTTTTATGTTGTTATTGTCCCAATGCTTCTTTGCGAAGTGTATCGGCTTTATCCGTTTTTTCCCACGGAAGATCTAAGTCGTGACGGCCGAAATGTCCGTATGCAGCTGTTTGTTTGTAGATCGGACGGCGCAGGTCAAGCATTTTAATAATGCCAGCTGGACGAAGATCAAAGTTTGCACGAACCACTTCAATTAATTTTTCTTCTGAAGCTTTTCCTGTCCCGAATGTATCAATTGAAATCGATACAGGCTGTGCTACACCAATTGCATAAGCAAGCTGTACTTCACAAGAATCTGCAAGGCCGGCAGCTACGATGTTTTTCGCTACGTAACGAGCAGCATATGCCGCAGAACGGTCAACCTTCGTTGCATCCTTACCTGAGAAAGCACCGCCGCCATGACGAGCGTATCCGCCATACGTATCAACGATGATTTTACGTCCAGTTAAACCAGCATCCCCTTGAGGTCCACCGATCACGAAACGGCCAGTTGGGTTAATGAAGTATTTTGTCTGTTCATCAATCAGTTCACTTGGAACGACAGGACTGATGACATGCTCTTTTAAGTCACTTTGAATTTGTTCAAGCATCACTTCTGGTGCATGCTGCGTAGAAATAACCACTGTATCAATACGAACTGGTTTGTTTTGCTCATCATATTCAACTGTGACTTGTGTTTTTCCGTCTGGACGAAGGTATGCAAGTGTTTCATTCTTGCGTACTTCTGTTAAACGGCGAGATAATTTATGCGCTAGTGAAATTGGCAGCGGCATGAGCTCTTCGGTTTCGTTGTTGGCAAAACCAAACATCAAGCCTTGGTCACCTGCACCAATCGCATCAATTTCTTCTTCAGTCATTGTTCCTTCACGTGCTTCAAGCGCTTTGTCTACACCTTGCGCAATATCAGCAGACTGTTCATCAATTGATGTAAGTACCGCACATGTTTCCGCATCAAAACCATATTTCGCACGTGTGTAGCCAATTTCCTTAATTGTGTCACGCACCGTCTTTGGAATATCGACATAAGTAGACGTTGTAATTTCACCGCTTACTAATACGAGACCGGTTGTAACAGAAGTTTCACAGGCAACACGTGCATTTGGATCTTTCTTTAAAATTTCATCCAAAATGCTGTCTGAAATTTGATCACAGATTTTATCCGGATGTCCTTCTGTCACTGATTCTGAAGTAAATAAACGACGATTTTGACTCATAATGGCTATTTCCTCCTGTACAAGACCACATCATCCCAAGATGAGGCCTCCAATATGATACGGAACTCGTTCCCTCTTATATTTGAAAACGTTTATATTAGAGATGTTATTGGCAATTTGTTCATATGATATCCCAAAAATAAAAAAACCATTTCCTTCATTGCGAGGAAAGGGTCTGAGATCGCATGCCTTTCACTCTTATCGCTCAAGGTGTTCTTGTACCTTGCATCAGGTTAGCACCTTGGTTTCTCAGCATTTTCATGCCTTTTAAATAAGAAACCGGTTGCTGGGCTTCATCGGGCCTGTCCCTCCACCAACTCGGGATAAGAGTATCCGTTCAATAAGATATCTTATCTTAAACCCTTGCGTCATGTCAATGCTTCATAAGAATTATCTCCCTCTTTTTTCTCCTCACCATTAGCATCACCAAAAAGCATATTTTCATAGCAGAAATGAAAAAACACACACAAAAATTTTTAAATAGTATAGACTATTATTATTAATGTGTTATACTAATCGAAACAAACAAATTCAACGGTAAAGGAAGGGTTTTTTTATGAACTCAGTGGATTTAAAAGAAGATTTGCAGTCATTGCTCTCATTAGAAAATACGCACCAAAATTTATCTGTTCCGAAACTTGTTGAAAAGATTTTGGCACGTAATGAAGGCGTTTTAACATCAACTGGAGCTGTCCGCGCCACAACTGGAGCCTATACAGGACGTTCGCCTAAAGATAAATTTATCGTCAAAGAAGAAAGCTCTGAACATAAAATCGATTGGGGTCAAGTCAACCAGCCGATCTCCAAAGAAGCATTTGACCGTTTATATACAAAAGTTGTGTCATACTTAAAAGAACGTGATGAACTATTCGTCTTTGAAGGGTTTGCAGGCGCTGATGAAAGATATCGTATGCCGATTACAGTTGTAAACGAATTCGCATGGCACAATCTTTTTGCCAAGCAGCTATTTATCAGACCTGACGGGTCAACACCTTCTTCAAACGAAAAACCTTTCACCATCTTATCTGCACCGCACTTTAAAGCAGATCCTGCAACAGATGGCACAAACTCTGAAACGTTTATCATCGTTTCTTTTGAAAAACGCACGATTCTTATCGGTGGAACAGAATATGCAGGAGAAATGAAAAAGTCCATTTTCTCTGTGATGAACTACCTGCTTCCTGAGCAAGACATTTTATCCATGCACTGCTCAGCAAACGTAGGTCAAGAAGGCGATGTAGCCTTATTCTTCGGGCTTTCAGGTACTGGGAAAACGACGCTTTCTGCAAGCGCAAGCCGCAAGCTGATCGGAGACGATGAACACGGCTGGTCTGGCACAGGGGTCTTCAATATCGAGGGCGGATGCTATGCGAAATGTGTGAACTTAAGTGAAGAAAAAGAACCTCAGATCTACAAAGCGATCAGCTTCGGATCAGTTCTTGAGAACGTTGTGCTTGATGAAGAAACACGTGAAGCGGATTACGATGATACTTTCTTTACTGAAAATACACGCGCTGCTTACCCAATCGAAATGATTGATAACATCGTGAAACCAAGTATCGCAGGACACCCATCTGCCATTGTCTTCTTAACAGCTGATGCGTTTGGCGTCTTACCTCCAATCAGCCGTTTAACAAAAGAGCAGGCAATGTACCATTTCTTGAGCGGGTACACAAGTAAATTAGCTGGAACTGAGCGCGGTGTCACATCACCAGAAACGACATTCTCTACTTGCTTCGGTTCACCATTCCTTCCGCTTCCAGCTCACGTCTATGCTGAAATGCTTGGCAAAAAGATTGATGAGCACGGTGCAAAAGTATTCCTTGTGAATACAGGCTGGACTGGCGGAGGCTACGGTACAGGCAAACGAATGAATCTCGCTCATACAAGAGCAATGGTGCAGGCAGCAATCGAAGGTGACCTTGACAATGCCGAGATGATTACTGATGACATCTTTGGCTTACACATCCCGCTTCATATTCCTGGTGTACCAGATGAAGTGCTTCAACCTGCTAAAACATGGGTTGACCAAGAGGCTTATCAAGAAAAAGCACACTTCCTTGCCAATGAATTTAAAAAGAATTTCCAAAAATTCAGCCATGCGGCAAGTGACATTGAAGCCAAAGGCGGTCCACTCGTATAACCAAATGAAAAAAGCTGAGGAGAATAAAATCCCTCAGCTTTTTTAGTTTGTTGAATGCAATGACACAAGACGGTACGTCACCTTCGTGACATTGTCTGTCAGCTCCAGCTTTTCAACATGTGCTGTCCCTGTTTTTTCTCCGTCTTTCGTTTTGCGCACCTCAAGTGGAATATTTAATGGATAAATGCGGTATCCATCCTTCATGAGTTCAAATACATTTTCTTCAATTCTAGTCTCTTTTCCCTTTGTGACAATCATTGTATTAAATTCAACAGGCATTCCCATAATGAAAATCCCCCTACTTTCTATATTTCGTTATACTGCTTATTTTACCACATTTCCGCTTTTTCGGCTGTGCATCCATGTGGTCAGCCTTCTCACAATTTCTCGATTATGCTGCGGCGGGAAATAGTGGTTGTATCCGTGGAAATACCATGTCTCCACGGACTTCCCGTGCTGGCGCAGCGCATCTTCTAACAAATACGCATGCTCAATCGATACATTTTGATCCTCTTCTCCGTGGATGATAAGGACAGGTGCTTCAATTTTGTCCACATCATTTAAAGGGGTTCTGTTCTCATATGCCTCTGGCACCTTATGCGGCGGACCGCCAATCACACGTTTCATCATCCGTCTCATATCCACACGCTCTTCATAAGTCAGTTTCATGTCACTGACGCCTCCCCATGTGACAAAGGAAGCTGCCACCTGTTTCATTTCAACAGCGGTCCAGATGCCCATAATACCGCCTCGCGAAAAACCAAAGATATGAATGCGGTCCTTCTTCACTTTTTTGTGCTGTTTTAACAGCTGAAAGGCAGCGAACGCATCTTTTCGATCTTCTCCGGCAAAATCTTCGTTCCCTTCGCCTCCTTGGTTTCCCCGGTAAAAGGGAGCAAAGACGACAAAGCCCTGCGCGGCAAATTGCACAATCCGGCCAGGTCTGACCATCCCCACATTTTTAATGCCGCCTCGTAAATACAAAAAGCCGTCGTAGAAACCTTCCCCGGCTGGTTCAGCGAGCAGGCCTTTCATCCGAAGTCCATCTGCCTCATAGGTCACTGTATATAAGTGGATATGCGGATGGGGCGACGGAAACCTTCTTTTTTCCACAATCACTCGATTTCTCTCCTTTTCATCTTTGATTACGTCCATTGCTTCAGTATCGCTTCTGCGACAAGCTGGCCTGATTTTGTCACCATCGGCGTGCCGCCGCCTGGATGACTTGTTCCACCAACAAACCAAAGTCCTTCAATGTCCTTTGACTGATTATTGATGCGAAAGAATGCCTGTTTGAACGAGTTTGAAGACATGCCATAAATGGCTCCACGATATGCCCCCGTTTTCTGCTGCAAATCGAGCGGGGTTTGAACCGCTTCATATTCGATAAGCTCATCCAAATCAAAAAGACCTTTTTCCATTAATTTGTTTTTTACATGCTGACGATATGTCTCCTTTAGCATGTCCCAATCTTGCTCTTTTGTCACATAAGGTGCATTGGCCAGTACAAACAGGTTGCTTCTTCCCGGTCCTCCGCTTAAAGCTGGTTCTGAATGGCCTGAATAGCATATGTATAGCGCCGGGTCTTGAGGCAGTTGTTTTTTCTGAAAAATATCCTTGAATTCTTGCTCATAATCCTCAGGGAAAAACACATTGTGATGGACCAGCTGTTCATAGACTTTAGGTACCCCTAATAAGAGAACAAAGCCCGACAACGACGGTTCAATGCCAGACAGTTTTTGATTTAAAAAACGAGGACGGTCTTTTTCATCTATGAGATGACGGTATACAGTCAGCGCATCTGCTCCTGCAATGACTTGATCTGCCTCATACATCTGCTGATCCGTCTCAACTCCTTTGATCCGCCGATCCTTCACATGAATCTTGTTCACTCGTTCATTGAGGTAAATCTGAACGCCTAATTCTTTTGCCAGTGTCTCAAATGCCTCAACTAAACGATACGTACCGCCCTGTATTCCATAAATCCCTTTCTCCCCTTCTAAATACGCCATCATATTAAAAATAGCCGGCGCCTCGTAGGGAGAAGAGCCAATATAAGTGGCATACCGTCCAAACATCGCCAATGTATGGGGATGACGGAAATATTGACGCAGCAGGCGCTGAACCGATGTGAACGGTTTGACAGCGAGAAGTGCTTTCATCAGCTTTACATCCGCCTTATCCTTCCAGCTCAATAACAAACGATTTAAAAACTGCTCCTCTGCCTTTTGAAAAAGCGTCTTTGATTCCTGCAAAAATGCGCGGTATTGCTTCGCATCTTCAGGACTGAATGCAGCAATTTGTGATTCCATTTGCTCAATATTCGGCGTAAACTCGACCGTATGTCCATCTGGAAAAATATTTTTGGTAAGCGGAGAAATCGGATAAAAGGTCACATAATCCTCCATCCGTCTATGACAGGATGTAAACACTTCTTCAAAATAGGCCTTCATTGTAATGGTGCTCGGTCCTAAATCAAAAGAGTAGCCTGCCTCGTGATGGCGCTGCAATTTCCCCCCTAAAGCCGCTTCTTTTTCTAAAATGGTGACCTGAACCCCGCGTGACTGTAGACGGATCGCTGCTGATAATCCGCCAAGTCCACCGCCGATGATGATCACTTTTTTCATTCGTACCTTCTCCCTTTCCATTCATACCCTTCTTTTTTCAGACTGATTTTCATAGAAGCAAAGCCAATGGCGATCAGGCTTAAAATACTGACCGGCAATAAAAAAGCCATCGCAGATGTCCGCCCATTTTCAGTATCAATTGCTGCTTTAATCGATACACCCAGCCCATAGCAAAGAATGGCTAAGCATATGCTCAAAACATCCAGCTGAAACAAGGCGATCATGAAACAAATGACAGGAGCCAAATAAAGGAGGGTGTATAAACAAAAGACACTGCTTAACAAAGCAATGCTTCGATTCACCCCCGGGAACAAATTTTTCCGGTAACCTTCCCAAACCTCTTGTCCACTTTCATACATTCTCATATACACAAATGGATGAATGCTTGCAAGTGTGAACGGAAAGCCTTTTTCCTTCACCCTTCTAGCCAAAGCCATATCATCAACGAGTGAATCCTTGATCGCTTCATGCCCGCCAATGTCGTGATAACAATTCTTTTCAATGGCAATAAAACCACCATGTGCTGCAGCAAAAGCGGGGTTCTTAGATTTTCTTACCCATTTCACTGGCAGATGACAGCCAATGGTAAACATCATCATAGGAACGACAAGATGCTCAAAAAATGTACCTGTTTTTTGTTCTGGAAAACCTGACAGCATGCCCGTTTTTTGCATACATAACTGCTTGTATACTGATTCAACTGCCCCTTTTTTTAACCGGACATCCGCATCTAAAAATAGCAGCCAATCAGAAGCTGCTGCTTCTGCGAGCTGAGAACAGGCATATGATTTACCAAGCCAGCCCCGCTTTAATGGCTGACCTGACTGGACTCGGATCCACGGATATGTTTCTGCGAAGCGCTCCACCAGTGCTCTAGTCTGATCTGTCGAATGGTCATCAAGTACGATAAGCTCTTTCGGATAAAAGCGTTGATCAACGATCGACTGAAGACAGGCTTCTATTCGTTTTTCCTCATTTCTCGCTGGAATCAGAATTGATAACGAAATAGGTTCACCCGGCGAAAAGGGTGCTGGCTTTAAAACAGGAAGCTGCCTCATATTCCATATGGTGAAAATAAACTGACAGAGCAAGAGTACACTGATTACGGTTAAGAAGACCGCCATGTTTTCACCCACTTTTTAAAGGAATCAAACGCATCACTTGTTGATTGACTTGTCCTTGTCATCTGTCTAAATTCTTGATTAGTTGAAAAATCAGGATCTGCGATGACCTGTGCTTGATGTGTATTTAGCTGCGTTTCAAGCAGATCTCTAAGCAGATGCGTCACGTCCTTGCTTCGAAATTCTCCGCCAGATACTAAGGTATCTTCACCAAACACAGCAGATACTGTCGGCTTTTGAAATTGATTAAATGTATAATGCAAGGTCACAGGCTTCACCACGACTTGCTCAAATTGTCTCACTAAAAATGAAGCCCCGCCCTCCAATTCAAGCGGCCGCATATCCTGATGCATGATTTTCCCCTGTGGAAAAAGCCATACAGCCCTGCCAGCCTGCATGTTCTCTTTTGCCGTCATTAATGCTTGCTTCACACTTTTCAGATTCTCTTTCTGAACCGGAAAGGCACCAAGCTTTCGGAAAAAGGCATATTGCTTCAGCTGTTTCTCCTCCATCATCATATAGTGATCGAGTTCGGACGCTTTTTCTGTTAAAAGAAAGATGATCAGTCCATCCCACCATGAGCTATGATTGGCGATATAAAGAACAGGCAGCTTCTCGTTTGGGTCCACAGTGCCTTTCATCATCACGCAGCGGAAATGTTTATGAAGTAAATACCGCTCAAGATAAAGAGAAAATATACGTCTAAACGATCGGCTTTTGTCGCTTTCTTTCAAATTGAACCCTTCCTTCACACAAAATAACAATGATCAGTGCTAAATAAAAAATGACATCGAGCCCGCCCTTTAATGCCAGCACACCAAAAAAGAACACCATTGCCTGATAAATACGGCTCGTCCAGCTCAGAGCCTTTTGATCAATCTGAACAAGCGGGAAGAGAAAGGAAAGTCCTGCTCCAATCATACCCCAGCTCACAAAATTCTCAAAAGGAATACCATAAAAACCGCCGCCGTCATACCACACCCAAAATTTCCGTTCAGCCGCTACTGGGTCTAATATGAGGTCAAGCAAGACAATCCATATCCCCGTTTCGACTGCTCGTTTCCATTTCGACTGCTGATTGGATAAAAAAAGGCTGTTTAAAAACACACCAACCCATGCAAAAGCAATGGTTAAAGGCACCCCTGCCACTAGAAAACCTAACGTCGGATAATAGTCATAGGCCCCGAAAGGAAAACCGGTTGTGATCCCTATCCATTCAACCGTAAAGGTCAGCACCCCGACAACGGCTGCCCTTTTGATCACACCCCCCCATGCCCCATAAATATTTCGCCCAATCTCTATCACACAGCAGGCATACAGCACAAGGAAAATGCCATTTGCAAACTGAAGCCATGCTGGCACTTCAAAAGAGACCATTAATATGAGCCCTACTAAATACCATCCAAGAAATACCCAACTCACTCTATACACGAAACCGCCCCTTTATTTCTTCCAAATTCAAGAAAGTATTCATGCTTCTAGTATAGAAAAAAAGACACGTTCTATAAATAAACAATGCGCTTCTTATTTTCATCTAGGCACTCACCAAAAATCCCTTTTGACATACTTTAATTAGTGATCTAGAACAAAGGAGGCGAATTACTCTTGAATCGTTCCATCAAAGTCAGACTTGCATTCATCGTCGTTGTCCTGCTCTTTATTCCATTTGTCGCCTGTAAAAAAGAACAAGAGCAGACCGTACAAGTAGCCGAGGTGACCCATTCGGTTTTTTATGCTCCGCTATATGTTGCCTTATCTGAGGATTTCTTCAAAGAAGAAGGGCTAGAGGTTGAATTAAAAACGACTTGGGGCGGTGATAAAACGATGACAGCTCTCTTATCCGGCGGTGCAGATATCGCCCTGACCGGATCTGAATCCTCTATCTATGTAGAGGCTCAAGACACAAAAGACTCTGTCATCAACTTTGCACAGCTGACACAAACAGACGGTACATTTCTTGTTTCAAGGGAGAAAGTGAGCGAATTCTCTTGGGATCAATTAAAAGGAAAAGACTTTCTTGGACAGCGGAAAGGCGGCATGCCGCAAATGGTCGGTGAATATGTCCTGAAAAAGGAAGGCATTGATGTAAAAAAGGATCTCCGCATGATTCAAAATATTGATTTTGCCAACATTTCAGGCGCTTTCTCCTCTGGAACTGGCGATTTTGTGCAGTTATTCGAACCGACAGCATCCTTAATTGAAAAAGAAGGCAAAGGGTACATTACCGCCTCCTTTGGAGAGGCTTCCGGAAAGGTGCCGTATACCACCTTCATGGCAAAGAAGAGTTACTTAGAGGAAAACAAAGAGACAGCTGAAGCCTTCACTCGCGCCATTTACAAAGCGCAGAAATGGGTAGAAGCCAAGCAGCCGGAGGAGATTGCCAAAACCATTCAATCTCATTTTCCTGACACAGAACTTGATGTCTTATCAACTGCCATCAAACGCTACAAACAGCAAAACTCCTATGCAGCAGATCCCCTTCTGAATGAAGAGGAATGGAACAAATTGCAGGAAATCATGAAGGAGAGCGATGAATTGCCGAAATTTATCCCGTACAAACAACTTGTCGATTCATCCATTGCAAAGAAGGTCACAGAACACAAATAGAATAGGAGGTAGCACATGTCTTTCCTTCAAATTGACCATGTGACCCACACGTACTTCTCTTTAAAAGAAAAAACAACGGCCATACAGCACATCAATATGGAGATAGACCAAGGAGAATTTATCTCATTTATTGGTCCCAGCGGCTGCGGAAAAACCACCCTGCTGTCTATCATTGCAGGAATAACGCCGCCCTCTGAAGGCCGAATTTTAATCGAAGGAAAAGAACCGAATCAAAAAGAGCATCAAATCGGCTACATGCTCCAGCAAGATTATTTGTTTCCTTGGAAAACCATCAAGGAAAATATCATTCTCGGGTTAAAAATTACCAAGCAAGATTCACATGAAGCCACCTCCGCCGCTCTTGGCTTACTGCCTAAGCTTGGCCTTCATGATGTAGAGGAAAAATACCCGAAGGAGCTGTCAGGCGGTATGAGGCAGCGTGCGGCTCTCGCCCGAACGCTTGCAGTGAATCCCGGTCTGCTTTTACTAGATGAACCCTTTTCAGCTCTAGACTATCAAACCAAACTCACTTTAGAGGATCTCGTCTTTCATACACTCAAAAACTATCAAAAAACAGCGGTCCTTGTGACACATGACATCGGCGAAGCCATTGCGATGAGTGACCGCATTTTCTTATTCTCTAAGCATCCTGGCTCAATCAAGCGAATGTTTACCGTTCCAGATGAACTGAGGACTCTTTCTCCTTTCGAAACAAGACAGACCCAGAGTTTCCAAGAGCTCTTTCAAACGATTTGGAAGGAGCTGAAAACCGTTGAAACACAGTGACCTTTTACATGAAGCCTATCGCAAAAAATACCGAATGGAAAAACGCATGACCCGAATCTATCAGTTCATTATTTTCGCCAGCTTCTTTTCGCTTTGGGAGCTTGCCAGTCATTTTCGTCTTATCGATCCACTGATATTTAGTTCACCATCAGCAGTCTGCCAATTGTTTGTACAAAAAATATCCGATGGGTCTTTAATGAATCATATGAGTATTACATTATTTGAAACAGTGCTCGGATTTCTACTTGGTACCTTTTGCGGCATTTTGCTCGCTGCCGCCTTATGGTGGTCCACCCGCCTGGCAAACGTTCTTGATCCTTATTTAGTCATTTTAAATGCCATGCCAAAAGTTGCCCTCGCCCCGATTTTAATTGTTGCCCTTGGGCCTGGCATGATCAGCATCGTTGCCATGGGCGCAATCATTAGTGTAATCATTACGACGATCGTCATATATACAGCCTTTCAAGAGGTCGATGAGAATTATTTAAAGGTGATGAAAACCTTTGGTGCGAAAAAAAGCGTCGTCTTTCGCGAGGTCATTTTGCCAGCTAGTATTCCAACGATGATTTCTGCGATCAAGGTCAATGTCGGCCTTTCTTGGGTAGGGGTTATTGTAGGGGAATTTCTTGTTTCCTCAAAAGGGCTCGGCTACATGATCATTTACGGCTTTCAAGTCTTCAACTTTACACTCGTGTTCTTAAGTCTTTTCATTATTGCCGTGTTTGCGACCATCATGTACCAGCTTGTGGAATGGCTCGAACGTCGTTTTCTTCAAAAATAAAAAGCACAGGGATTGTCACCCTGCGCTTTTTTAACGAATCAAACCGTTCTTTTCTAAATAAGCAAGACTTTGTCTTAACACATCATCTTTCATAATAAAACTGAAATTCTTATTTTTTGCGATGGATCTTGGCAAGTCTGCGAAAAGAACGGGTCCTTTCGTTTCAAAATACGTGTCTTGCTTCACTAGTTTTTCAATATCAGCGAAATAAATATTCTTGACAATGACCTTTTCTCTGCCCAGCACCTGATATTGACCAATATACGTTAATTCACGAACAACAGCACCCGTCTCTTCTTGAATCTCCCGTATAGCGGCTTGGTCTGCTTCTTCATCCGGCTCAACTTTCCCTCCTGGAAACTCATAGCCCCGATCCTCATGTTCAGTGAGCAGCCATTTCCCTTGGTAGCGGCAGATGGCCCAAACATGCTTAGGATGACTTGAAAAAGGCTTCTCCTCAAAAGAGAGCTTGACCGTATTATGATAATAGTCTTTAAATACATGCATGTGAAATCCCTCATATCCTGTCCTTGCTTCTTGTAAAACATCATACCACAGATCACATTTATCTGAAGAATTTTTATCAAAAGTGAAACAAACAAGTGGTTCCAACTCGTCTGTATCTAAAATGAGGTATTGTTGCTAAAACCTTTTTATCATCTCCAACTTCACCCAATTTTAATCATGAAACCTTTTATCCCTATATGACGTAAATGAATCAGTGTTTGTCCTATGACAACGAGGAGGAAATCAGCATGAGTATAAAAAATGGGTCAAAACAAGACTCACCCCATGAGGTGATCAAGAAACACCTCGTGAAAGGACAAAAGTTAGATTTAACAAAAGACAATCCATCGGTCGACCAAATTCATATCGGGCTTGGCTGGGACCTGGCTGGTCAGCCAATTGATTTAGATACGCAAGTGTTTCTTTTAAATGAAGAGGATAAGCTGTTGTCTCCTAAGCATCTGATCTATTATCACCAGCAGCAAAGCTTAGATGGAGCTGTTCGTCATCTTGGTGATCATCAATTTGGCGGAGGGTATCGAGACAATGAAATGATTATTATGCAATTAAGCAGAGTCTCACCTGATATTCATAAAATTGTCGTCACAGCCACGATACATGATGCACACGAACGCCAGCATCATTTTGGACAAGTCACCAATGCCTACGTGCGACTTACGGATCAAATCTCGCAGCAAGAGATTTGTACCTTTCAGTTAACAGAGGATTATTCGTATTGTACATCCATTATATGCGCTGAACTCACGAGAGATCAGGAGGAATGGAAAATCACCGCGACCGGGCAAGGGACTACTCTAGATTTAAATGATTTATGCCGCATCTACGGATTTACATCTTGACGCAGGAAAGGAGCCGGCACCTATGGGATTTCATTTCAACACGATAGAAGAACTTACCTTACAAGCAGAAGGCAGCGGAATCTTTTTTGCCAAAAAAGGCGCCATGATTGCTGATCAAGGAAGTTTCCAATACCGCAAGCGATTACTTGGAACGAATAAAGGAAATATGGTCAGCCAAGTATTTAACCATATCAGCAGGAAATTCACAGGTGAAAACCTTGAAATGATGGAAGTGAGTGGACAAGGTACTTGCTACTTGGCGGATGCAAGCGAGCATGTAACAGTGATTAATCTTGAGCCAAGCGGTCCTTGGCAGCATGTAAGTGTAGAAAGTGAAGATTTACTTGCCTTTACTGAGGAATGCCATTACGGCGTCACACCAGTGGGCGTTGGTATTTTATCACAGAAAGGACTGTTTACATCAAAACTCTCTTATCAAGGGCACGGAGCGCAGGTCGCCATTAAAACGAATGGAAATCCGCTCATTTTAAAAGCCCCCTGCCGTGTAGACCCTGACGCAATTGTTGCTTGGACAGGCAAAGCACCGAAGGTCAAACTAGATGTGAACTGGAAAACTTTCATTGGACAAACATCTGGCGAATCCTACTTATTTGAGTTCCAGGAACAAGATCAAATCGTCATTATCCAGCCATCTGAGCGCACATCTGGCTTACGGGTGGGCTTAGATGATAATCGCTACAAACCTCAGAGCCAGAGCTCCTCTCATGAATTCACCAATTCACAGCAAGAAAATAGAGGCGGCGGGATCAGTGATTTGATCGGAGGCATTTTACAACCGCGAAAATAAAGCATGTAGAGATTCTCTACATGCTTTTTCAACTCATCAAACCATTTGTCTCAATAAAGCTCCTTGTTTCTTCATTGCCGAGCTCATAAATCATTGTGTAAATCTCTTTTCTTTTTCTATCCATTTCATCATTTGGACTATCATAATGATATTCAAGAAACGGAACATGCGCCCGAAAGAAGCCTTTCCAATCTGTCATATACTGTTCATCGAAATAGTCTCTCAGCTGCAAAATTTGATCATCATCTGCTTCTATTTGAAATTGCCAAGCCGCTGCATCTCTATGCTGCGATATCGATCCATCTTGTACGGATACATAGTACGTGTGTCGCGCCATCTGAATCATCCTTTTTCCTTTAGTATGACCAGATATGAGGAAATTACGGCTTTTTGCGCAATTTATTTTTCAACATGTCCAATACATCAATAAACAACTGTGGAATGGGAACTCCAAGGGCTCTGGCTGTCGAGACGATTTGGTAAGATTCATAAATAATATAAAAGATGATCGCTAAATCCTTAATCGTCCCATTTGTCTTCAGCATGACATCGAAGAAATGTGCCATAGATATTAAGGAGACTGTCACGACCTTTCGAACAATCCGCGTTAAAAACCGCTTCATTGTGAGCTGCCCAGTCAAAGATTCTCTTAGGCTTGAACAAATTAATTCAATAGCCATCAACGTCACTAAAATCATCAGTAAATATCCTGCTCCACCAAACAGAAAGCCCATCGCCGACAAACTCACTGTAACCAACGAAAAGATGCCTAAATCCTTGCTCACTTGGCATCAACATCCTTTCAAAGTGGAACTCCTTACCTCAATAGTATATGCCGATTTCTCGCAATAGCTTGGACGACAAAAAATAAAGGCGCTGTTATGTATTCAGGGAGACGAATGAGACCAAAAAAGCCGCCCCATGAGGCGGCTTTAGACTGTTGACAAAGGGCTAAAATGATCTTGATTTTAGCCCTTTGTCTTCTTTTCAGCGTGATAGAAAACCTTTGCAGCCCTAGGAAGGGCGAGTACCGGAGCGGAGCGAATTGAAACATTCGTGAGCACCGGAGCGCAGACCTGACACCGAATGCGAGGGTTTGTCTACACGCTGAAGCCGCCCATGAGGCGGCTTCTCTTTTTAGACTCTGACATCAATAAATGAAGCATCTGAATCCTTTGGCTGAACAGCTTGAGGCTGCTGCTGCACTTGATCCAGCATCACCATAGCTTGTGCTGTATTCGTAGCAAGCTGTGAATTCAACAAACTAATATTGAGTGTCTTTTGAATGCTCGCTACTTGCTGACTCATCATTCCTGCAATAGAAGACATCTTCTTCCCTCCCTTCTCTTTTCTCTTCGGCTGAAAGCCCTATGATTTCAATGGGCTGTCTGTCCCGATTCCAGTAAAAAAAGAATGTCGGTCTATTTATGACCGACATTCTTTTCACATACGTGTATTATCCTAAATATGCTTTAAGCATCCAGTTGTGTTTTTCAATGGATTGATGAATCGCAAGCAGCATATCACCTGTAGTTTCATCGCCAACCTCTGCAGCTAGCTCCATTCCTTGCTTTAATTCCTCAGCGATATTGGAGAAATCATCATATAGATTTTTCACCATTTGCTCCGCTGATTCTTTGCCCTCTGCTTCTTGAATGCTGGAAATTTCTAAGCACTCTTTCATTGTCGCAACAGGCTGTCCATTTAAAGCAAGCATACGCTCAGCCAAATCATCAATATATGTAGCTGTTTCTGTATATAGTTCTTCAAATTTCTCATGGAGTGTAAAGAAATCTTTCCCCTTTACATACCAATGATAGTTATGTAATTTCACGTAAAGCACAGTCCAATCAGCTACTTGTTTATTGACGACGTTTAATAATTGTTCAGACATATTTATTCCTCCTTATGTAATTGCGTTTAGTATGAGAATACCCTTTTCTTATTATACTGAAACCTGCCGTCAATTTCTTCTATTTTGACTGCATGAAATATATGTTAATATGGAAATAAGGAGGGAGTTAGATGCTGTTACTTGGGATTATCAGCTTTATCATTATCTCAATCGTTGTCTTTTTATCATTGTGGACGACATCGAAGGCTTATGAATATAAGCATAAAGTCGATTCACCACAGGATGCAGAACCAAATCAACGTCCTAATCCAAAATAAATCCTTTTAATGATGTGAGGTTTCTTCTTCTGCAGTAGTTGAACTCTCTTTTTTCACCTCACCTACGTGGATGTTCGTTTTCGGCATATTATGCTGCTGTTTAGCTGTCACATGGACTTGTATGATATAAAGGCCATCTTTTTTGAAGGCTGTATGCAATTCGTATACACCTTTGTTTTCTTTCTTTGGCTGAATCATCTTGCTGTTATCCTTGTCGCCATCTTTCCACACTTCAAATTGAACATCATCTGCATCATCAACAGGCGTATCACCGTATGTGACAGCTGCTTTTACTATAACGCTTTCATTTTTCTCCACTTGCTCAGGTCCTGTGAGCTTTACTTCTAATAGCTCAGGCACTTCCCCTTTGCCGCTATTTGCTGCAGAGTTTCCACATGCACTCAATAACGTGAGCATCAGAATCATTCCCAACATTTTTCGCATCCTGCGTTTCCCCCTTCTTTTACTGACATGTCCATTTTAACAAATATCCCCTATTTTGACATCTCTGTTTGAATTCAAATAAAAAACCGGACATCTAAATGCCCGGTTCATCATTCTATTAACCAAATACTTTTAAAAGCTCTTCTTGATCCTGAGAAAGCCAGAAACGCATTAAACGTTTTGCCCCTTCAAGGTCATGAAGCTTCGCTTGGCCGCATTGCTCTTCGTTTGCAGCAGGTATTTCTGTTACTTCAACCGCATCCTTGAATGTTGCATCAAGAAGTTCAACGATCTCTTTTGGAGTTGGTGCACCGCTGACAACTAAATAGTAGCCTGTCTGGCAGCCCATTGGAGAAATATCGATGATATCAAAATGATCATATTTCTCAGAGTGTGTTCTAATATTAAACGCAAGCAAATGCTCTAATGTATGAATCGTATCAGGTTTCATCGCCTGCTTGTTGGGCTGACAAAAACGAATATCGAATTTATTTACTTCCCCATCTGATCCCACTTTATGAACGCCGCAATGACGAACATATGGCGCTTTTACAGCATTATGATCAAGTTCAAAGCTTTCGACTGAAGGCATAATCACCACTCCTATAATTGCAATTTCCTATATTATAACATATTTCTCCGACCAGTTTAGTTTATAAAACTTTCCTTCTTTGTCCTTTTTTCTTATACTGTGGAAGACAGACAAGGAGGAACCTCTATGAAACAAATTTTTATCGGCATGATACGCTTTTATCAAAAATGCATTTCCCCTCTGACACCGCCAAGCTGCCGGTTTTATCCAACATGCTCAAACTATGGACTAGAGGCAATCAAAACGCATGGCGCGATCAAGGGCGGCTGGCTCACCACAAAACGGATTTTGAAATGTCATCCGCTTCATCCTGGAGGCATCGATCCTGTCCCGCCTAAAAAGGAAAAATAACTTACTTTTCTTCATATCCGTTGACAACTAAGTCAAGCTTCCCTGTTCCAGGGTCAATGACAAGCCCATGTACAGGTACATCTGATGGAAGAAGCGGGTGATTTTTTACTACAGACACACTGTCCTTCACGCTCTCTTCAACTGAACTAAAGCTTTTGAGCCACTGTTTAAAATCAATTCCTGAGTATTCCAGTACTTCAATACGTTTTTCTGGAATACCGCGCTCAACGGCTTTATTTAAAAGTGTCTGGCTGTCTATTTTACTCATCCCGCAATCATGATGCCCAATGACATATACCTCGTCAGCATTTAATTCGTAAACAGCAACTAAAATGCTTCGCATAATACTTCCAAATGGATGAGAAACAAGCGCCCCAGCACTTTTGACAATCTTAATATCACCATTTTTCATGTTCATGGCACGCGGAAGCAGTTCAACAAGTCTTGTATCCATACACGATAGAATGACAGCTTTTTTCTGTGGAAACTTTGTTGTTGTAAATTCTTCGTATTTCTTTTCTTCAATAAATTGTTGATTATATTCGATGATTTCATCTAAAAGTTTCATACGTTTGTCCATTCCTTTATCTTTTTTTAAAAATAAATATAGCACAATGTAAGAAATTTCGTCACGTTTTGCAGCTTATTTTTTTAAAGGAAACATCTGCTGATGAAAATTTTTTATTTTCCTCTTTTCAAATCGTAATTATTACGATACAATAACTCAGGACATTAAATCGTAATCATTTCTATCTATTAGATTGAGAGGAGACATTTTCTACATGAAAAAAATCTTTTTTATTTTAACAGCTGCTTTATTCGCGATCGGTCTTGCCGCTTGCTCAAGCAGTGCGGGCACTAATGCTTCAAAAGGAAAGGCAGACGGGAAACTAATCATTTACACCACGATCTTCCCAATTCAAGATTTCACTGAAAAAATTGGCGGCTCTCACGTTCATGCTCAAAGCGTGTATCCTGCAAATGCAGATGCACACAGCTTTGAACCAAGTTCAAAAACAATGGTTGAAATGGCTGAAGGTGATGCCTTTATCTACAGCGGCACAGGGGCTGAAGCATTCGCAGACAAAACTGCTGCCACTTTAAAAGACCAAGGTGTGAAAACAGTCAAAGCAGCCGAAGGCATCAAATTGTTATCGACAAAAGAAGAACATGCACATGAAGAAGGCGAAGATCATGACCATGAAGGTCAAGACCACGACCATGATCATGACGGGCACGATCACGGAGATAAAGACCCTCATGCATGGTTAGACCCAGTTTATGCACAGCAAATGGCGAAAAACATTAAAGACACACTCGTCTCTTTAGATCCAGATCATAAAGACGAATACACAAAAAACTATGAACATCTAAAAAAAGATTTGCAATCGTTAGATCAAGAATTTAAAACAACGTTATCTAAAGCTAAACATAAAGAAATTCTTGTTTCTCACGCAGCTTATGGTTATTGGGAAAAGCGCTATGGCATTGAGCAAATCAGTGTTTTAGGGTTATCCGCTTCTGAGGAGCCATCACAAAAACAGCTCGAAAACATTGTACAAAAAGCGGAAAAGCATCACATTCAATACGTTATTTTTGAAAACAATGTCAGCAGCAAAGTATCAGATACAATCCGCAGTGAAATTGGGGCAAAAAGCTTGACCCTTAAAAATCTAGAATCCATTACTGAAGATGATGCCAAAAATGGCGAAAACTACGTCAGCTTAATGAAACAAAACTTAAAGACCTTAAAAACTGCATTAAATGATTAATGCTTTTGAACCCCGGGTGATCAACCGGGGTTTTTTGCTGTAAAAAAAGCACACCGTTATCGGGCGTGCTTTTTTGATTACATTTGATATTTTTTCTTAAACTGCTCAGCTCTTCCGCCTTTTTCTCCGAATTTTTGACGTCCTGTATAAAAAGGATGCGTATCAGAGCTTGTTTCTACTTTAATGACAGGATACGTTTTCCCATCTTCCCACTCTACTGTCTCGTTTGATGTCTTTGTTGATCTACTCAAGAAGCGGTAACCGCTGTTTACGTCCATAAATACAACTTCATGTGAGGTTGGATGAATATCTTTTTTCAATGTCAAAACTCCTTTCGTTAATAAAACGTAATGGTTACGTTTTATATTTATATTCTACTCCCTCTTTTACAACTTGTCAAAAAACAAGCTTTCTTAGTCAGGAAGAATAATCTAAAAATGGTGGAGAATAATAAGCATCATGAAAAAGAGAAGCGATAAGAAAGGCGGAGAAAAAATTGACTGATCTCGTTTTAGCTAGAAGCCTGTTCGGCACAACCATGGGCTTTCATATTATTTATGCCTCGCTTGGCGTTGGCATCCCGCTAATGATTTTGTTAGCTGAACTCATCTTTCAAAAAACGAAGGACCCGCATTATGCCATCATGGCCAAGCGGTGGACAAAAGCACAGGCTGTTCTGTTAGGGGTCGCCATTCCAACAGGCACCATTGCTGGTACGCAGCTTGCCCTTTTATGGCCAGGTTTTATGGAGGTCATCGGAAAGGTCATGTCACTGCCATTCCAGATTGAAATCTATGCGTTCTTTATAGAAGCATTATTTATGTCTATTTATGTGTACGCAGCGGACCGCCTATCAAATGCAATGCGCATCATTACGGTTATTTTTATCGTCATTGGTGCAGCTGCATCAGCGATTCTAATTACAAACGTACATGCTTTTGAAGGAACTCCTGCTGGCTTTCAGATGGTAAATGGAGAAATCACAAATATCGAGCCTTGGAAGGCCTTTTTCAATCCAAGCTTTGCTGTAACTGCTACACATGTTGTGCTGTCTGCTTTTACAACAGGTGCTTTTGTGATTGCTTCAGTTGCAGCTTTTAAAATGCTCAAAACGAGAAAAAATGAGAAGCTCTATACATTTCATCGAAAAGCCCTTTTTCTTGGACTCATTGTAGGAGGACTTTTCTCTTTTCTAACAGCCTTAAATGGCCACGAATCCGCTCAGCTTCTGTATGAATATCAGCCTGAAAAGCTGGCTGGAGCTGAAGGTTTATTTGAAACGCAATCACATGCGCCTCTTGCAATAGGTGGTTTTACGGATGCTGATTCGCAGGAAATTAAAGGTGCGATCGAAATTCCTTGGGCGCTCAGTTTTCTGGCAGGAAATAGCTTCGATACAGTGGTCAAAGGCTTAAATGATTTTCCTCGTGACGAGTGGCCGCCTTTATTTATACACACATTATTTAACGGCATGGTCATTATTGGATCGGTACTCATTCTATTTGCGGTATTAGCGCTGCTTTACCGTAAAATTTTAAAACGGGACAAATTTCCGAAGTGGCTTCTTTTTCTTTACTTATTCGGCGGGCCTCTTAGTCTTTTGGCTATTGAATTTGGCTGGATCTTTGCTTGTACAGGCCGCCAGCCATGGGTCATTTATCGAATGCTCAAAACGTCAGAGGTTGTCACATCATCAGGCTCGATCGGGACACTTTTTATCCTTTTTGCCATTGTCTATCTCATCTTAGGCATAGCAACCGTTATTGTGCTGACGTACTACTTTAGAAAACATTCGATTGAAGAAGACCTACGGTTAACAGAATCTTAAAAAGGGAGCGATCTTGATGCAAATGGATGTTACAACTGATGCGCTCATTGCAATCACCATCTTATGGGGATTCGTTTTTATCTATGCAGTGATGGCATCAATGGATTTCGGCGCAGGATTTTGGTCGATGATTTATATGAATAGAGAACAAACAAAGGCCGCTAATATCGCAAATAAGTACCTTTCTCCAACATGGGAAGTGACAAACGTCTTTATTGTCGCCATCGTTGTCGCATTGTTCAGCCTGTTTCCAGGTGCGACCTTTGTACTTGGTACCGTTTTATTAATACCCGGCAGCATTATATTATTGCTTCTTGCACTGCGAAGCGGGTTTCTCGTGTTTTCTCATTCACTGCCTAAGAAATACCGAAAAGCGGTGACGTATATTTCAGGGATCAGCGGCTTTATCATTCCGTCCATCCTGATCATGGTTCTCCCAATCACCCATGGTGGCTTTATCTTTCAGGAGAACAACGTCTACTCATTAGATCTTGGACTGGTCTTTACAAGTGCAAATGTCTATTCTTTTGTCGGCTTTGCCATTTTCAGCACCCTTTTTCTTTCGTCCTTGCTTTTAGCTGATTTCTCTAATGTTGCTGATGAAGATGAAGCTTACAGCATTTATAGAAGAGGGGCGCTCATTACGGGTCCACTTTCACTCATGATGGCCTTTTTTATCATGCTGACATTACGAAGCGAGGCCAATTGGCTGTTCACAAAAATGATGCAGAACATTCCTATTCTTCTTGTATCTCTCTTAATGTTTCTGCTCGCAGGACTGGCTCTATTTTTACCAAACAGCCGGTTTAAGCATCGGAAAGGGAGACCACGCCTTGCCGTCATTGCAATTACCATTCAATATTTCTTAGCAAGCTATGTGTATGGGCGTGCCCATTTGCCTTACATGGCTTATCCAGATATTACAATCATGTCTGGATTTACAGACCCTGTCACATTTAGGGCATTATTTATCACCTATATTGTAGGGTTTATCATCTTGTTTCCCGGATTTTATTTCTTCTGGAAATTATTTATGAAGGATAAGCGCTATATTCGCCAGGAAGATTAACATGAATGGACGAGCTTCATTTCGGTTACATTATAGATGAAAGACATACTCAAAAGGAGGTCATCTGTATGAGTCAAAAAATCCTTTGTGAAGTCAATAACTGTTCCTATTGGAATGCTGGAAACCGCTGTGGTGCAGATGCAATATATGTCGTCAGCCACACAGGAAATACGGCTGAGAAAAGTGAAGAAACGGATTGTAAAACGTTTAAACCACAAGACCTTTAAGTCTCATTAAAGGAGGCGCTTCAATTTGAAACACGATCGGCTGCTTCAAACGTTTTTTGACGAAATTCATGACGCGGATGAAGCCGCATTCCACCAAGCCGCTCACTCCTTTTTAAATCTTTGGGATTATGAATATGGACATGCATCAAACATGCCAAGTGAAATTCATCAGTATATCGGACAGCTTGCTTTTGACAGCGAGCTGGTTGAAGAGTAAGAAAGAGCGGATCACCGCTCTTTCTTTTTTGTTCAGACAGGAAGGAAAAACTTTCTCTCACTATACCTAGATTATATTGGGGATGCAAAAGGTGATTCCTTCGTTTTTATCTCACAAAATCATGTTTTGTAAACACGTCGATTTTATCTGAAAACGAACGGAGCGCTTGGTAATCAACTTCCACGCCCATTCCTGGGGAGCGGGGCACCTCAATAAACCCATTTTCAACCTTAATTTCAGGAAAAATGATATCCTGCTCCCAAAATTTTGACGAAGCTGAAATATCACCGGGAATCGTAAATTGAGGAAGCGAAGCAAGTGCTACGTTCTGCGCTCGGGAAATACCTGTTTCAATCATCCCTCCGCACCATAATGGAATTTGATGCTCCTTACTGAACGTATGAATTTTAAGAGCCTCTGTCAATCCGCCAACTCGTGAAGGCTTCACATTAATAATTTGACAGCTGCCAAGCTCTACAGCTTTTCTAGCATCATCTAAAGAACAGATACTTTCATCTAAACAAATCGGCGTTTTTAAATGCTTTTGCAAATGGCGATGGTCCACAATATCATCTGCAGCTAAAGGCTGTTCAATCATTAATAAACGAATATCGTCGAGCTGCTTAAGCTTGCTAATATCTTTTAATTCATAAGCAGAGTTTGCATCTGCCATTAATGGCAGATCAGGAAAAGACTCTCTGATCTTTTGAAGAAGTCCAATATCTTGTCCTGGTTTAATTTTCACCTTCACCCGCTGATAGCCTTGGTCAACAAATTGCTGAATTTGCTCAAGCATATCGTCAATAGGGCCTAACCCCGCCACAACGCCAGATGGTATTTTATCTTTTGTACCGCCTAATACATCGCGTAAAGACTTATTCTCACGCTTCGCATAAATATCCCAAACAGCCGCTTCAATGCCTGCTTTCGCCATCCTATTGCCTTTAAAATGATACAGACTGTCAGGGATTTCTGAAGGATGTGTAAAGGTGCGCGTCAGCACGTTCGGGATAAAGAAAGCCCTCAGCATATGATAGCAAGTCTCAATTGTTTCTTCTGTATACCACGGAGAAGAAAAAGCAGAAACTTCTCCCCATCCAGTCAATCCTGTCTGATCTTTGACTTCAACAATAATAAACTCACGCTCTGAAATGGTTCCAAGACTTGTTGTAAATGGCTGTTTAAGCTTCATCGTGACATGATATAAAATTACTCGTTCAATTTGAATCATTTGAAAACCCCTTTGATCTGAGTCTGTGCCTTTGCAATTTATTCGACGCATTTCTTGGCAGCTCGTCCACAAAGTGAAAAGCTGCGGGCCATTTATATTTGGCTAAATGCGACCCACATAAAGCATAGAGCTCATTCTCCGGTATCTTATCATCTGTTACAAGGAAAGCAGCAGGTACCTCTCCCCATCTATCATCATACATACCCGTTACTCCGGCTTCCTTTACATGCGGATGTGTTAGCAGAACCGCTTCAATTTCCGCAGGATAAATATTTTCTCCGCCAGAAATAATTAAATCTGAACGGCGGTCAAGCACAAATAAGAACCCTTCCTCATCCACATAGCCAATATCGCCCGTTTTCAGCCAGCCCTCATCAAAGGCATCCGAGGTCGCTTCTTCACGGTAAAGGTATCCTTTCATCACATTTGCACCTTTCACCATAATTTCGCCATGCTCAAAAGGACGGCAAATGCGATCACCATCTTGAATTTTCAGCTCACACCCAAAAAGAGGTTTTCCCGCTGAACCAAGTTTCTCTACGCTAAATTCGGGCGCAAGGGTCACAATTTGTGAACAGGTTTCCGTCATCCCGTACGATTGAAAGACAGGAAAGCCCTTCTCTTTGCTTTCTTGGAGCATCGCATAAGGCGCAGGCCCTCCGCCTAATAAAAGACAGCGCAAAGAAGATGGACATTCTTCCAGTCTGCTTAATAAACGA
Organism: Bacillus sp. I-2; assembly: GCF_001974945.1. Lineage (NCBI taxonomy): Bacteria > Bacillati > Bacillota > Bacilli > Caryophanales > Bacillaceae > Bacillus > Bacillus sp. I-2. The sequence continues at coordinate 56,243 of NZ_LZRW01000004.1, forward strand.
GATAACATCGTCTGAACAACAGAAATCATCGTCACACGATGCCGTTCAATAGAATCCTTTACTTCATCAACATCAAACTTCTGATGAAGCACGACTGTCATCCCATATATCACAGACTTAAATAAAGCGGATAAGCCGCTAATATGAAAAAGAGGCAGGGAAATGAGCCAGCGGTCAACCTCTCTGAGACCCAGATTCAGTGCAGAGGAAACTGCACTATGAAAATGATTGCCAAACGTTTGCTCTACCCCTTTTGGACGTCCTGTAGTCCCAGATGTATACATGATGGTCGCTGTTTCATTCAAATCAAATTCGCTCTCGATCTTCTTGTCATGGCCTTGCCCTGGTTCAGGTAAAGTTTCCATTGTATAAACGGGTAAATCACCCTCATGGTCGCTTGCATAAATAGATTCCGTTAATAAAGCCGCTGCTTTTGCATCTTCTAGCTGATAGCGTCTTTCAGCTTTTGTCAGCTTATTATTCAATAGCACAATTTTTAACCCTAATAAAAAACAGGCATGTACAAGCATCACCATGTGAGGATGATTGTTCATCAAAAGGGCAACCGTTTCCCCTTTTTTCAATGATGCCTGTGCAAGTCTATTTGAAAGCTCGTCCACTTCATGAGCTAATTCGTGAAATGTCCACTCTTTCTCTTGATAAATAAGTGCGACTCGATCTGGCGTTAAATAGGCACGGTGCAGCAGCCAATTAGGTTGCTTCATCATGACACCTCCTTTTCGTAAAAGAAAACAGCTTAGTCTGATGCACTAAGCTGTTTTCATTAATATCATTGAATCAAGGGAAACGCGGGAACTGGCCGAAGTCCGGCTTGCGTTTTTCCTTAAAGGAATCGCGTCCTTCTTTTGCTTCATCTGTTGTGTAATAAAGAAGAGTCGCATCTCCTGCAAATTGCTGAATTCCAGCTAATCCATCTGTATCTGCGTTAAATGCAGCCTTCAAGAATCGTAAAGCAGTCGGGCTCTTTTCTAGCATCTCCTCACACCACTTCACGGTTTCCTCTTCAAGCTGATCTAATGGTACAACTGTGTTAACAAGTCCCATATCAAGCGCTTCTTGTGCATTGTATTGACGGCATAAGTACCAAATTTCTCTTGCTTTCTTATGACCAACAATACGTGCAAGGTAGCCTGAACCATAACCAGCATCAAAGCTGCCTACTTTTGGACCTGTTTGTCCAAAAATCGCATTATCTGCTGCAATCGTCAGGTCACACACAACGTGAAGAACGTGTCCTCCGCCAATCGCATACCCTGCCACCATTGCGATAACTGGTTTTGGAATGACACGAATCAAACGCTGTAAGTCTAATACATTTAGACGTGGAATTTGATCGTCTCCTACATAACCGCCATGGCCGCGAACTTTTTGATCTCCACCAGAACAGAATGCTTTTCCGCCAGCACCTGCAAGTACGATCACACCAACTTCTGAATGATCACGAGCTCGTGAAAATGCATCAATTAATTCACTAACAGTCTTTGGGGTAAACGCGTTATGTACGTGTGGACGATTAATCGTAATCTTTGCGATCCCATTGTACGTTTCATATAAAATTTCGTCATACTGACGCTCAGTTTGCCATTCAATAGCCATCAATATTTCCTCCTCTAATCTTGCGCTAAAATAAACTCACTTACTATTTTACCAAAAAAATGTGGTTGTTCCACATGAACTGTATGCCCAGCATGCTCCGCCAAAATGAATTGACTTCCTTTCAGCTCCTGCTGCATACGTTTCCCGATAAGGCAGAACTTTTCATCAAGCGTTCCGCAAATGAATAATACAGGCAAATGAATATGCTTTAATGCCTTCCAAACAGACGGCTGTGAACCTGTTCCAATTCCTTCTAAGCTGCGAGCCAGCCCAAGAGGATTGGCCTTCAGTCTTCCCTCTCTCAGCTCAGTCTGCCTTTCAGCTGATAAAGTTTTCTGCGAAGCAAACAAAGGAATGCTTTCCCAAAAATCCACAAACTTCACTAAGCCCTCATGTCTGATTTTTTGAGCGAGCTGATGATCATGCTTCAGTCTTGCCATCCGCTCTTTAAAAGTGCGTAGCCCTGGAGACGTACTCTCAAGGATCAATTTATTGACACGATCTGGATAACGAGCGGCAAATGATAAAGCAATACGTCCTCCCATAGAATATCCGAGAATATTCACTTTGTGAAGCTTTAATTGGTTTAAAATCTCTGCAAGATCTGCCAGCTGCTGAGACATTGTATATCTTCTCACACTTTCTGGCGAGTCCGTACGCCCATGTCCGAGCAAGCTGACCTGAATCAGTCTTGTATTCTCCAAATAAGCATTCAAGAACGTCCAAGACGCTGCACTTCCAGTGAAGCCGTGTAAGCATAGTGTGGCATTTGCTGCCGAAGGGTTCTGGTCCACCACTTCGTACGCTACCCCATCACGCATTCTTATGATGAGAGAAGGCATTCTTTTTTCACTTCTTCCAATATGTCATCCATCATTTGACGATGCTTGTCTACACGGGAATGACGATCTGTTTCAATTTCAATTAAATGAAGCCCAGGTTCATCGATGTGTGCCATATACACATCATGTAACTCTTGTTTCGATGCCGGTTTCGAATAGGTTCCCCCATATAACTTCGATGCATACTCAAAATTCAGTCCTGTCGGCGTACCGAAGAGCTTTTCATAATACGGTTCATCAGACGCCTGCGGAAGGAAAGAAAAGATACCTCCCCCATCATTGTTTATCAAAACAACTGTCAGCGGAATGTCCATCAGTTTAGCTGCAAGCAGACCGTTCATATCATGGTAAAATGATAAATCTCCAATGACTAAAGTAACTGGCTGCTTTAAAGCTGCATACGTGCCAAGTGCTGTGGATACAACGCCGTCAATGCCATTTGCTCCGCGATTCGCCATCATTCGAAAAGGCTTGGACTGAGTTTCAAAAAATGTATCTACATCACGAATTGGCATACTATTTCCGATAAAAAGGACACTCTCCTTTGGCAAGAGGTGCTGAAGCTGACGGTACACATTCCCCTCGAAGGACAAATCCTCATCTGAAAAGCGGGCTGCATGCGTTCTAAATGAAGAATTAGCATTCTGCCAGCGTTTTAAGAAACTTGTCTCCTCACGTTTTTCTGCTTGATTTAATGCTGCTTCTACAAAAGCAGAGACAGTACTTTCAATGACGTATGAAGCACTTAACCCAGGATCACGGAAGCCCCCGGCAGCATCTACAACAACCTGCTTTACTTCCGCATGTTTTTCCAGCCACTTGAATAAGGGCTTAGACACAGGCATCGGGCCAAAACGAATGATCATATCCGGCAATAGATGCTGTTGCAATGCTTCATCTTTCAATAAAGAATCATAAGCATCGATAATTAGCTCTTTATTCTCATGCCCGTTGCGCAAAAGAGAAAGCGGGTCAGCTAAAATAGGAAAATGCAGGGCTTTCGAAAGGCGTAAAACTGCCTCTTTTTCTTCCTGTGTATGAAGTTCACCAGCCACAATCATTCCCTTTTTAGATTGGTTCAAGGCAGTCACGATTTCAGACATCACTCGATCATTTGGGAAAGCCTGACCTGATGCTAATACCTTTTTCGTGTCTGATTCTTCTCGCGCGAAAGGATCAATAGACAGATCAGGAAGCAATGGTTCTCTCAGAGGTACATTGACCTGAACAGGCCCCTTTGGCTCCTGCATCGACATGTGATTTGCTCTCGCAGCTGCCGTCTGAACATAACGCAGCATCGTTTGACTTTCCTCTGGCAACGCTAAGTCTGTGAACCATTTAACAAACTTACCGAATAAGAATTGCTGATCAATCGCTTGAGGTGCCCCAACTTCTCTCAATTCGTGCGGCCGATCAGCAGTTAAAACAATAAGAGGTACACGAGAATAATGCGCCTCTACAATGGCTGGGTAAAAGTTAGCAGCTGCCGTACCTGATGTACAAATAAGCAGCACTGGCGATTGACTTGCTTTTGCAAGACCAAGCGCATAAAAAGCAGCAGACCGTTCGTCCACTAAAACATGGACATGGATGTCCTGATGAGCAAGGGCCAGCATTGCAAGCGGAGTTGAACGAGAACCAGGACAGACTACTGCCTCTTTCACACCACCTTGGACAAATTCATCCATCAATCTGCCTATATATGTTGTCATGATGTGATTATTCAATAGGATGACCTCCAAGAGCAGACAGCATTGGTCTTAACTTCACTTGTGTTTCCTCATACTCCTGCTTTGCAAGGGAATCCTCTACAATTCCGCAGCCAGCGAATAAACGAACATGATCTTCCTCAATAAGACCAGACCGAATGGCTACAGCAAATTCTCCATTATCCTGAGAATCAATCCAGCCTACCGGCGCTGCATACCAGCCGCGCTTGAGCGGTTCGATTTCACGAATCACTTCAACCGCCTTTTCCTTAGGATATCCGCCTAGTGCCGGCGTCGGATGAAGCTGCTCAATTAATGAAAAGAGGGAACAGCTGCTTTTGATTTCTCCCACAATCGGTGTAAACAAATGCTGAATGTTTTTTGTTTTATAAAGACTTGGTTGATTTGGTTTATGCACGTGAAGGCAATTCGCTTCAAATGCTTGCTCAATCATATTGACGACAATTTGATGCTCAATCAAATTCTTCTCATCATGCAGCAGTTCCTCGCCTAATGCGTGATCCTCCGCTTCATCTTTTCCGCGAACAATGGAACCTGCTAAACAGGATGAAAAGACCTCTCCGCCGCTTTTTTTCACTAAGCGCTCCGGCGTGGCTCCGACAAATGCTTGTCTTCCTTGTTCAACCGCAAATACATAACTCGTTGTTTGATGCTTTAATAATTCTGCTAATAGTGGAGCGAGTTCAATTTGATTTTTATAGTGAAGCAAGACTTCTCTTGCTAAAACAACCTTTTCATATTCATTTGCACGAATGTGGTCTGTCGCTTCTTGGATCGCCTTCATCCATTCCTTCACATCCAGCTCTTCCATATGAACAAGTTCAGCTTGTCCACCAGTCCGTACTGGCAATGTCTCGAAACGAGAGGCTTTTTGTTCTAATTCCTGAATAAGCTGATGAACATTCCCGTCCACCTGCTTCCACTCATTGATCGTAAGAAAACTGCCTTCTTTTGAGACAGTCAGCATGATCGATGGCACGAAAAAATGAGCCTCGCCAAATGCTTCCCAATGACGCGCCTTCTCTTCATACGGATCAAACGAAAATCCTCCAAATAAAAGCGGACCAACAGCCGCTTGCTTTAACTCCTTCTCATCATGAAAATGGAACATGTGCTGCTTGAGCTGTTCCCATTCTTGATGGATTATATCGAATCGTTCCTTGCCTTGCTCAGATGATTTAATGACGGCCGCTCTGCCAAGTCCAGAAAATATCATTTGGCTTTCTGGATCAGACCAAAAAAACCGCTCGCCTAAAAAATCCGCTTCGCCGCTTTGGAAAAAGGCAAGAGGATCCAGATCGTCAACTCTTCTGGAGTAGCTTATCAAAACAGCATGGTTGACGTTATTCGCTTCTTCTAATGTCGCAAGCGCTTCCTGCCGGAAAGTACTTTGCACTGTTGTCACCATGATACATTCCTCCAAAACCCATGAAATAACATAAAAAAATAAAACCATAATGAAAAAATACATGAACATTCGAATATGTCGAATGACCTGCTTTTCTATTATAAACCTTAACAGATGAACTTAGTAAAGAAAACAGCTTTTAAAACCTCGAATCCTTATTATATCACGCTTTCAAGATTTTTTCGCTCCTGCTTATTGAAACGAGAGCATCTAAGGTAAAATGGCCGGACCTCGTTCGAAAATCAAGTTTCCTTCGATATGGCAACGATTAGCAAACATCTTTTTCCCGTTTCATCGCATCAATATATTGACACCTTTTTGAACTTTGCTAAACTGGAATTTGGACGTGTACGTATTTTTTTATTTAAAGGAGTATATTTTATGCAGCATCATTCGATATCAGATCAGCTTTCACCAATTAAGCCTGATAAAAACTGGCGAATTTGGTGGAATTTACTACGACCGCATACACTAACAGCGGCATTTATTCCCGTTACTTTAGGAACTGTTTTAGCACTTCCAAGTGGTCAAATACATGTTGGGCTATTTTTAGCCATGCTATTTGCATCTATGTTTATCCAAATCGCAACAAACATGTTTAATGAGTACTTTGATTATGTTCGCGGGCTCGACAACGAGAAATCTGTCGGCATCGGCGGAGCCATTGTAAGAAACGGTGTGAAGCCAAAGACAGTTCTCAGCCTCGCTTATGCACTATTTGCGCTTTCTTTATTACTTGGGGTATATATTTGCATGATGTCTAGCTGGTGGATTGCACTAATAGGACTTATTTGTATGGCAGCAGGCTATTTCTATACTGGCGGGCCTGTACCAATTGCATATACACCATTTGGAGAACTTGTTTCAGGTGCTTTTATGGGATTAGGAATCATCCTGATTAGTTTCTATATCCAAACAGGCACACTGACGTCTAAAGCTGTTCTCGTCTCACTACCAATTTCTATTTTAGTTGGTGCCATTTTACTGTCGAACAATATCCGTGATTTAGACGGAGATAAGGAAAATGGACGAAGAACACTTGCCATTCTTGCTGGACGTAAAGCTGCAGTGAACATTTTACTTTCTATGTTTTTGGTATCATATGTACTCATTTTTGTTTATATCTTCACAGATATCGTCGGTCTTTGGAGTCTTCTTGTTTTACTCAGTGTGCCAAAAGCCTATACAGCCATTAAAGAGTTTAAGCAAAAAGAAAAACCGATTGAATTAATGAATGCCATGAAGTCTACAGCTCAAACCAATACATTTTTTGGTTTTCTGCTGACGATCGCTTTGATCTTACAATACTATATCGCGTAACAAAAAACGCCTGCAGCCGCAGGCGTTTTTTTAATAAGGAATTGCTTCAAATTGGAACTAGTCTTACATACAAAATTGCTCATACTAACAATATGTTTGATATGAAAGGATGATCGCTTTGTTGTCTAAAGACGAATTACATCATTTGAAGCAGCGCCTTCTCGATGAAAAGAAAGAACTTGAAGCCAAAAGCCATGACGATGAACAGAAAGTATCCTTTCCTTACGATTCGATCGGTGAATTGTCTGCCTATGATAACCACCCGGGTGATCAAGGGACAGAGCTATTCGAGCGTGGGAAAGATATTGCTTTAAACAGTTTGGAACATGAACATATGTTAGACATCAATGAAGCACTTCAAGCCATTGCAGACGGCTCTTATGGTCTGTGCAAAGTCTGTAAAGCCCCTATTCCAAAGGAACGCTTAGAAGCCTTGCCTACTGCCGTCACATGCACAGAGCATTCAAAAGAACAGACCGTTTCACAAAACCGTCCGATTGAAGAGGATTTATTAAGTCCGCCAGCGGGACAATTTGAAAATGAAGAAAGTGCTGCGTACGATGGAGAGGATGCCTACCAAGACGTAGAACGCTACGGAAATTCTGAAACCCCGTCTGATATGGAATTCCCTCCTCTGACATACGATGATGTGTATACACAATCAGAAGATGAAGATTATGTGGAGGACTACGAAGGATTCGCAGCTGCTGATATAGAAGGAAAAGCCAGCAAGGTGTATCCGAACAAAGCACACGAGGCCTATGAAGATGCATTAGACGAAGAAGGTGTCATGACGGTATTTGGTGACTTGAAACCGTACGAGGAAGAACCTTATACAGAAGAAAATCATTAGTCCCCTCATATTGGGGGCTTTATGTTTATATCATGTAATTATTGGGAAATTACTTTAAGAGTGAATTTGATTGGAGGAGATTCTTGATGGCTAGAAAAAGTATTATTTGGGCGATTGTCGTCTTCTTTATTACATACGCACTATTCTCTATTGCCGGATTCTTGTTCCCCATCGACAGAGAATGGTATGACGCATTGAATAAACCAGAATGGACGCCTGGTGGCGGTGTGATTGGTGCTGTATGGGCTGTCTTGTTTGCACTCATCTCATTGTCCGCAGCGATCATTTATGGAAAGTATGGATTCCAAAAAATCACATTACCGTTTTGGATTCTTTTCCTTTTAAATTATGTATTCAATCAAGCCTTTAGCTTTTTTCAATTTACACAAAAGGATTTGTTTGTGGCTACGATCGACTGCCTGCTCGTCGCACTGACAGCACTCGCACTTGTCATCGTATCGCGTAAACTAAGCAAAGTCGTTCCAATTTTACTGATTCCTTATGTCTTATGGGGCTTCTTTGCGACATACTTGTCTTATACGATCTATTCCATGAATATGTAAAAAAAGACCGCTATCATAGGGTCTTTTGTTTTGAAGAAAATAAAAAAGAGATCTTTGACAAGATCTCTTTTAAAAATGACCCGTACGGGATTCGAACCCGTGTTACCGCCGTGAAAGGGCGGTGTCTTAACCGCTTGACCAACGGGCCAGAACAATGGCGGAGAAGGAGGGATTTGAACCCTCGCGCCGCTTGCGCGACCTACACCCTTAGCAGGGGCGCCTCTTCAGCCACTTGAGTACTTCTCCATTTGGCTCCGCAGGTAGGACTCGAACCTACGACCGATCGGTTAACAGCCGATAGCTCTACCACTGAGCTACTGCGGAAGATCATGGTGGGCCTGAGTGGACTCGAACCACCGACCTCACGCTTATCAGGCGTGCGCTCTAACCAGCTGAGCTACAGGCCCATGAACAGATATACAAATGGAGCGGGTGATGGGAATCGAACCCACGACATCAGCTTGGAAGGCTGAGGTTTTACCACTAAACTACACCCGCAAAAATATGTATGGGGCGATTGATGGGAATCGAACCCACGAGTGCCAGAGCCACAATCTGGTGCGTTAACCACTTCGCCACAACCGCCATACTATGAATGTTTTTTTATAAAAGTGGCTCGGGACGGAATCGAACCGCCGACACACGGATTTTCAGTCCGTTGCTCTACCAACTGAGCTACCGAGCCAAGTATTCTTTTGAAAAATGGCGGTCCGGACGGGACTCGAACCCGCGACCTCCTGCGTGACAGGCAGGCATTCTAACCAACTGAACTACCGGACCATTTTGGTTGCGGGGGCAGGATTTGAACCTGCGACCTTCGGGTTATGAGCCCGACGAGCTACCGAACTGCTCCACCCCGCGATGATATGAATTTAAAAAATATGGCGGAGGAAGAGGGATTCGAACCCCCGCGGGCTTTGACACCCCTGTCGGTTTTCAAGACCGATCCCTTCAGCCGGACTTGGGTATTCCTCCGTATAGATGGTGGACCTTGTAGGACTCGAACCTACGACCGGACGGTTATGAGCCGTCTGCTCTAACCAACTGAGCTAAAGGTCCTTTATAGCGGCGGAGGGGATCGAACCCCCGACCTCACGGGTATGAACCGTACGCTCTAGCCAGCTGAGCTACACCGCCATGATCAAAATATACTTTTATAAAGTGGAGCCTAGCGGGATCGAACCGCTGACCTCCTGCGTGCAAGGCAGGCGCTCTCCCAGCTGAGCTAAGGCCCCATAAAAGATGGTCGGGAAGACAGGATTCGAACCTGCGACCCCTTGGTCCCAAACCAAGTGCTCTACCAAGCTGAGCTACTTCCCGATCTTAATGGCGCGCCCGAGAGGAGTCGAACCCCTAACCTTTTGATCCGTAGTCAAACGCTCTATCCAATTGAGCTACGGGCGCTTATTTATAATGCCGAGGGCCGGACTTGAACCGGCACGGTAGTCACCTACCGCAGGATTTTAAGTCCTGTGTGTCTGCCAATTCCACCACCCCGGCGTGGATGGTATAAGCGGAAGACGGGATTCGAACCCGCGACCCCCACCTTGGCAAGGTGGTGTTCTACCACTGAACTACTTCCGCATTACAGGATTTCTTTATTTTATTTGGCAATGCGGGTGAAGGGACTTGAACCCCCACGTCATAAAGACACTAGATCCTAAGTCTAGCGCGTCTGCCAATTCCGCCACACCCGCATGAAACATGGTGAGCCATGAAGGACTCGAACCTTCGACCCTCTGATTAAAAGTCAGATGCTCTACCAACTGAGCTAATGGCTCGCTTTAAAAGCGACTTGTCTATCTTACCATATGAAAGTGGTGCCGGCAAGAGGACTTGAACCCCCAACCTACTGATTACAAGTCAGTTGCTCTACCAGTTGAGCTACACCGGCTTTATCTATCCTAACATTATGTAAGAATAAATATGGTGGAGGATGACGGGCTCGAACCGCCGACCCTCTGCTTGTAAGGCAGATGCTCTCCCAGCTGAGCTAATCCTCCATATTGTGTAGTTTCGAAGTGTCTCTCGATCCGACAAAGATTATTATATACAGGTTTTATATCATTTGTAAAGGCTATATTAAAAAAATTTTTGAATTTATTTTAAAGCTGTTTTTTCACCTTTTCGTTAAGGCACCTAAAGAAGTTTACCACTTGTCTCATCTTTTTAAAAGCCTTTTTTTCATTTTTTTATGTTTTTTTGTTAAAAAGAGCACTAATAAGGCTCTAGCACTGCAAAAACAGCAATTTCGAAGCTTTCATATCCTTGTTTTATTTCATATATCTCTGGATAAAAAACATTCAAAAAAGAAATTCTGTTATTATTTTATTTTTCTGAGAAATCTTTTTTGCATAAAAAAGTGTAAAAATAATTACTGGTCTTTACTATTTTTCAACAAATCGTTTCACATTATTTTTTTGCTGCTTCAAACACTCAACAGCTTATCATTATTATTGTTTGTTTCTTTTCTCTTCTTTTAAGTTAAAAATCCAACAATGGCTGACTATCCCCTTTGGGGTGGGGTGCCTTTCTATCTCGTGTCCCTATACCATCACCTCTTTACGTCTATTTAGTCCAAGGAGAGGTTTTCTATGCTTTTAATGACCCTTGATAATTTGAGCTGCTGGTTCATATGAAGACTGAAGTGTTAAATTGAAGGAACGTAAAGTTGGATTTATTTGGAAATTAGTGAGGAGACAACGTATTTTCACTTTACGAACCTATTATATAGAAGCAAGTCATGCAAAAACACAAAAAAGACCAGTTCCGGCTGGAACTGATCCTTATAGAAGCTTGGCGGCGTCCTACTCTCACAGGGGGAAACCCCCAACTACCATCGGCGCTGAAGAGCTTAACTTCCGTGTTCGGTATGGGAACGGGTGTGACCTCTTCGCTATCGCCACCAAACCTGATGGA
>NZ_LZRW01000005.1:0-62037 GCF_001974945.1 Bacillus sp. I-2
CCATGCGGTTCAAGGAACTATCCGGTATTAGCTCCGGTTTCCCGGAGTTATCCCAGTCTTACAGGCAGGTTACCCACGTGTTACTCACCCGTCCGCCGCTAACATCCGGGAGCAAGCTCCCTTCTGTCCGCTCGACTTGCATGTATTAGGCACGCCGCCAGCGTTCGTCCTGAGCCAGGATCAAACTCTCCGAAAAAGTACAAAACCGAAGTTTTGCTTTTCGCCAGTTTGACTGACTACCTATGAAGTATCATAGGATTTTTTATAAAAACTCGAATTAACAGGTACGTTTTGTCTTGTTTAGTTTTCAAAGATCATCTCCGCCGTTCTTAGCGGCTTTAATAATATAACATTTCGCTTCATCTTATGTCAACAACTTTTTTCAAGTTTATTTCCCGAAGCGTTTTGTGTTTGTCACTGTGTGTCAGCGACGATTAATAATATATCACGAAAACTTTCTTTCGGTCAACGCCTTTTCAAAACTTTTTTTGAAATAGTTTTATTAAGCATCTTAAACCCTTGCCCTGCATACAATCAAGTAACAATCTTGGACAAGGCAGGAGTGTTTGAATTGAGTCGATTATATGTGTTGCCTATTAAACGGCTGAAGCAAGTTGTCATTATTCTTGTAGCAGCCCTTGCAGCTGCAACCTTTTTTTATGTACAAAAGGCACCGCCGCTGTCGGTATTTAAAACTGAACATGGACCCCGAGCCATTTATAAAGGCGAGACTTCATCAAAACATGTCTCTCTCACTTTTAATATTGGCTGGGGGGATGAGAAGGCTGTTCCTATTTTAAATGTCCTTCGAGAGTACGGTATAAAGAACGCCACCTTCTTTCTGTCTGCTTCTTGGGCTGAGCGTCATCCTGATATCGTGAAACAAATTAGGGAGGACGGCCACCAGATCGGAAGCCTCGGCTATGCTTATAAAAATTATAGCCAGCTTGAAGATAGTGAAATCAAGCAAGATCTTGTCCGTGCACAAAATACATTTCAAAAGCTTGGACTAGATGACATTCAACTATTAAGACCGCCAACTGGACAGTTTAACGAAACAGCACTAAAAATTGCCACACAGTACGGTTATACCGTTGTTCATTACAGTATCAATTCACAGGATTGGCTGAATCCGGGTGTCGACCAGATTGTTCAGAATGTAAATGATCGAATGAAAAGCGGGGACATTGTTCTCCTTCACGCCTCAGATTCAGCAACCCAAACCGCTCAAGCCTTACCCGCTATTTTGAAACAAATAAAAGAAAAACATTTAAAAAATGTGACGGTTGGCGAACTGATCTCCAATACGAAAACAAAGTCATCAGAAGTTAAGTAGCTTTCGCTTTTGAAAACCGCGGCATCGCTAACAGCTGAAACGCATTACAGCCTAATAGCGGGAACAGCATTAAATACAGCCAGTCCTCTTCATTGACTCTGAGCGCCGGGAACCATTCTAACGATGTGATGACGACCATGAGAAACATTGCGGAAATAAATGTTTTCTTAGAGGACTGCTGCTGTTTAAAGTAAGCCACGATCAATGCAAACACACCAATAAATATAGGCAGCCACAAGTATGGAAGAAATGATTCATTTTCTCCGAAAAACAAAAATCGCAAGTAAGCTAAATCAAACAGCACAAAAATCACAAGAAACAGCTGAATGGTATTCCACAAAGAATGTGACCGGAAAATCTCTAACGCAAACCGGTGCACCGTCAAGAAGACAACAAACCCCATCTGACTAATGACACTAAAAATCATTCCTACACCAATGAACCAAAACAACACAGATGCGATCTCTAGAATTTCAAACGATATAAAAAGCTTCTGATATTTCCCCCACTCCAGCGCAAAGCCTACCACGCTTGTAATGACCGCTCCAACAGCTAGCACAGAGAAGAAAAAACGAACTAAATCCCGACTTTTCATTGAATTGATCCAACCCCTATTTTTGTTATGTATAAATTTACGTGAAACATTCATATTAAAAGTAAGACATGTAACGAAAGGAGCCACAGTATGTCAAAAGGCATCTTGCGTATAATGAGCTGTTTTCTTCTTTTATCTCTAACAGCTTGTGCTCCCAAAACCCAATCCTCATCTAATATGGACTATGACGAAACAAAAAAAATGGTCGTCGATATATTAAAGACAGATGACGGTAAAAAGGCCATTCAACAGTTATTAAATGACGAGGCAATGAATGAAGCTTTGGTAATGGATGAACAAACTGTGAAAAAAACGATAGAGAAAACACTGACTTCTGATAAAGGCAAAGAGTTCTGGAAGAAGGTCTTTGAGGATTCTAAATTTGCCGAGACTTTCGCAAAATCCATGCAGCAACAGCATGAAAGAATGTTAAAACAGTTAATGAAGGATCCTGACTATCAACAGCTGATGATGGATATTCTCAAGGATCCTGAGATGGAAAAAAAATACGGTGAACTTGTAAAAAGCAAAGAGTTTAGAAAGCACTTAGAAAAAGTCATTACGGAAACATTAAGCAGCCCTCTTTATAAGAAGAAATTCGAAGATGAGCTCAAAAAGGCAGCATCTGAGAGCGGCAGTGATTCCGGCTCGCAAGGAAGCGACAGTTAAACATCACCCGAGTGGCGTTCATCCACTCGGGCTTTCATTATGCTTTCACTGCTAATTGTTCAATGACTTTATTCGCAATGTGTTGATACACTTCTCCTGTCGGATGACTTGCATCATAGACAGAAGGCGCGAAATCATCCTCATTCCAATCAGGCTGTCTTAAAGGAATTTGGCCAAGGACTGATACACGCAGCTCTTCAGCCAGCTTTTCCCCGCCGCCTTTTCCAAAAACGTATTCCTTTTCACCTGTTTTTTTGCTTTCATAATAGCTCATATTCTCAACGACCCCGAGCACTTCATGATCTGTTTGCAGTGCCATTGCGCCTGCTCTTGCTGCAACGAAGGCAGCCGTTGGATGCGGTGTAGTGACAATGATTTCTTTACAGCTAGGCAGCATTGTATGAATATCAAGCGCTACATCTCCCGTTCCAGGCGGAAGGTCTAATAGTAAGTAATCTAATTCTCCCCACTCAACTTCGTGGAAGAAGTTATTTAACATTTTTCCAAGCATCGGTCCTCTCCAAATAACCGGTGCATTTTCTTCAACAAAAAAGCCCATTGAAATCACTTTGACACCAAAGCGCTCCACAGGAATAATTTTTTCCCCTTTAACTGTTGGTCTGACAGTGATTCCCATCATATCCGGTACACTAAAGCCATAAATATCAGCATCAATCAGCCCGACTTTTTTCCCTAGACGAGCGAGCGCTACAGCAAGGTTAACAGAAACCGTCGATTTACCAACGCCGCCCTTTCCACTCGCAATCGCTAAGAACTCAGGCGGATTTTTAGAGTTAAGCAGGGTTTCTTCCTCATCTTGTGATGGCATAAACTTTTCAAGTGTTTCCTGAGGCAGTTCCTCAAAACGAAGTCCTACTGTGTTAGCGCCTGCTGCTTTCAAGGCTTGTACGATGTCTTGCTGCAGCTTCATCTGCTCAGCAGTGCCTGTTTTGGCAATAGCCACCTTCAGGCTCACATGCTCTTTCTCAGGCTTTAGGCTGATTTCCTTGATGGCATCCAGCTCACCAAGCGGTATATGAAGGAAAGGTTCGTCCATCTTCCCAACTAGTTTTCTCACATCATCTTGTCCGATCATAGCAGAACCTCACCCTTTATTGAATTCGTTTACAATCCAAGTATATCATACATATCCTTACAATGTCTGTCCTGTTTGCCTGCGATCAAAAGGAAAAAGCCCCTTATTCAGGCGGCTCTTTTTGCTCTGTTAAATATCTTAAAATCCCTTTATAAATAGAGGCAGCAATTTGATCCTGATATTTAGGTGTTGCCAGCTGTCCAGCCTCTTTCGGGTTGGAGAGAAATCCAATTTCCACAAGAGCTCCTGGCTTTGTGACATTTTGCATTAAATAAATGCCATTAATCCGCTTCGCCTTTCGATCTGTGTTTTCAAGATTCCTGCGCAATTCATCTTGAATGAACTTGGCTGCCTTTTCATTTTCTTCATACTTTCCGTAAAAAAACGTCTGAGCCCCGCTCCATTTGTTTGATGGTATCGCATTTAAATGAATGCTTAAATAGAGATCCGCTTCAGATTCATTGATGACTTTGACGCGGTTCCTTAAATCCTCCGCTTTCTTCCGGGCATAACCCTTTGTATTCTTTGATGATAAATCAGAATCATCCTCTCGGGTCATGAGAACAAGTGCTCCCTGCTCCTGCAAATAGTCACGTATCTTCATGGATACATCCAGTGCAATCTCTTTCTCAAGCAGCTCTCCTCCTACAGCCCCGCCATCTGGACCGCCGTGACCCGGATCTAAATAGATGATCTTCCCGCTTAGAGGCAAATTCCACGATTTCCATGAATCATCATTTAGAAATTGAAACCTGAATAAGAATAAGAGGACAATAAACCCAATTAAAAACCCTGTCCACTTCAGCTTTCTTTTCATCCCTGTCCCTCCCATACACCATTATTTTATAGATATGGGACAAGGGCTGGAAATATGCTTAGTGCAGCCGAAGCTTGTGTCTTTTTTCTGATTCACGAAAGCCTTCCTGCCACCACATGCTTAAAAAATCCTTCGCAAATGGATATAAACATGACATCTTCCGCTCCATACGGAACATATTCCCCCATGATTGCAAGCATCCTGCCAGCTCTTCAATCAGCTCAGCTTCCTCCTGGAAGGACCGCTTTTTGATATCGTCGAATGATTCGCCGTATTTACTCGACTCACCGTATCTCCCGCCAGCTAAGAAAGCTTCAATGGCGAAATCGATGCAGCCATCACTCATAATACCCGCTGGATCATCTGCAAATGGAAACAGCTTCTTTGTGAATTTCTCGGAAGCAGCCGTTACTTGTTGAAGAGACAATGTACGCAAAAGCTTCTTTTCAAGCGTGACATCTCGTTTTGTTTTCAGTTGATAAAATGAAAGCACTTCTGCCATGGACTGAACTCCTTTTTTCTTTGTATTGTTCGTTGGTTTGAACAAAACATGCAGTTCAGTAAATGGAAATGACGGCCTGTGAACGATCGGAATGGAAAATTGTGATAAAATAAACATTTACATATAGAAAGAACAATAAAGGGGCAAAATCAATGAAGAAATGGATGTATATTCTGCTGCTATTAACAGTCGTCTTATCTGCATGCAGCAGTCAAGCCACAGAGAAAAAGAGCGATATAAAAGGAATAGAAGACATATCCTTAAAACAACTTTCAACACACAAAAATACGTATCTCGGTGACAATTCAGCCATTCGTGAAATCTTATCAGATCTTCCTGGAGGCGTCATTCGTGAATTTGAAATCATCGATGGGAAAGCATTAGACGTCACGTATGGGATAAAAGAAAATGCCGGCTATACAGAAGAACAGTTTGACGCCTTCTGGTTTGATCAAAAGGATACGATCGAAAAAACGTATTTATACAACGCCATCGCACTTTTTATTCTGGTCGATAACGTAGAGCAAGTGACACTTAACATGAGCTCTAAAGACGAGCCGTCCGTCACGTTTAAAAGAAAACAGCTAGAAAAAGAGCTCCCTCACCCTTTTAAAAAGTACAAAGACGATACAGCGCTTTGGCAAAAGGAACTGGTGGATGGAGTTGTGAAGTCAAAAAAGAAACGCCAAGATGTATACAAAACGTATCCAATGCAGAAATAATAAAACAGAGGGATGTTTCCCTCTGTTTTTTGGTGTTTATGTAGTAAAAGCCTGAATCAATCGTTGGCGAAAGTTTTGATCCACTGCTGAAGTAAGCATAAATTCGTTGAATACTCCCTCAATCCAGTGAGAATTGTTCGCTTTAGGATCATTGATAAAAAGTGAAATGGATATAGAAGAGATATCCGTTTTTCGATATAAAGCAGCTGTGAAAACAAACAACGTCGCTCCGCCTTTATACCAAATATATTGATCTTTTTCCGTCTTGAATGTTTCTCCCAGCACAATTTGGCTAAAAAGACTCTTTTCTTCTGTTATTAACAGCTCATCCTGGAGACGTTTCATAAAATGTGCATATTGATTGGTTGTAGACTTTGTCAACTTTTGCGTCAGTAATGATTGTATACGCCAGCCTAATAAGTTCTTTTTTTTCATTTTTTCTTCTAACGCCTTTTTATGCTCTGGGTCATTTTTCATGATATTAAAAATCTCATTCATTAGAGATTTGTATTGTTCTTCGGATACACCGCTCATTTTCTTGAATGCATCCCGCCGACGATCAGATACATAAGCGGACCACAAAATCACTGGCGTCAGTGCCATGAGTTCATCATGTTCTGTAAGACCTGCTTGTTTCATCTGGTCATTGATCTTTTCTAAGCCCAGTCGGTCAATCAAATAATCCGTACAAGCATTCGAACTGAATTGCATCATCCCTTTGGCAACATCTAATAAAGACGCATGCTCAGAAAAATCATTGACCTCCAGCCAGTACGCGTGCGCACCACCGTCTGTTCTATCAATATAAAACCGCTCTATATCAGACAATGCCACTTTTTCCTCTAGCTTGATGCCGCCGCTCGATACAGCTTTAACAAAATGAAATAAAACCACTAATTTCACCGTACTTGCAAGTGGCGTTTTTTGATCAGCATTCCACTCTAACACCACATCATCATTTTCAATGATTGTCACTGATACGTCCTTTTTGTTTTTTGCGACAAATGTCAAAAGATCTTCCTTCGTTTTTTTCATATCTCTTTTATACAACAAGACTTGAACCCCCACGTAAAGTACGACCACACCTATAACAACTAGACCGATTTTGAGTAACATGTTTCTCCTTTCCAAATAACAGAGGTTTTACATGTTTAATATAACAAATATTTCAAATAAAGGCATAAAAAAGGCAGAGGTTCGTGAATCCTCCGCTTCTTGATGTCCTTATTCATGGGGCAAATGCAGCTTCATTCCTTCATGAGTGGCTTCAAACCCTAATTTCTCATAAAAATGGCGTGCTTCTGGCCTCTGTTTGTCTGTTGTCAGCTGGACCATATGACATCCGCGGTCGCTGGCGCGTTGAATGGCCCACTTTATAAGCAGCGAACCGACTCCTTTTCCTCTATGAGTCGAAGCCGTACGAACTCCTTCGATGGATGCTCTCCATCCTCCTTGATGTGTAAGAAATGGCGTCATGGTTAACTGAAGAACACCAACTGCTTCTTCCTGGTCACACGCAACAATGAGTTCAATATTTGGATCAGCATCGATTGAATGAAAGGCTTTAATATAGCTTTCTAATAACGGGCGAGTGTAACGCTCTCTCTTTTGACCTAACTTATCATCTGAAAGCATGAAAATGATTTTGTCGAGGTCTTCTTGCCCAGCTTCTCTACATGTCAATTGATTTAAATTCAATGAAAGCACCTCCTAGGATGGACGAAAACTATCTTCACTTACCAAAATACCAATTGAGACTGTTCTTCTATAAGATTTGATCAGCTGCTTTTTTTAACCACATAACTAGCCGGCAGTGTGTATCCTTGGAAAATCAATGATAAGAAAATGTGCATCAAAGATCCTCCCTCTTCTGCTTATTTGACCTGATTATATCAACATCGAAAGCGGAGTGATATTTGAAATGGCGAATTACTTCATATCATGAAAACTGATCAAGCCCTCTTCACGAACCATTCCTCTTGTAAGATGGCATAGTAAAACTCATCCCACCACTCATTTCCTTGTGGTATACATTTTTTAAAATATCCCTCTCTCCTCATCCCCATTTTCTCCATTACTCTCCACGAGGGCACATTTTCAGGCTGACAAGTCGCAATGATTCGATGTAAGTTCAGAGTGTGAAAACCATGATGTAAGACAGCATACGCCGCTTCTGATGCATAGTCCTTGTTTTGATAGGCAGGATTGAAAACCCAGCCAATCTCATATGTGTGCTCACCAAAGTAAGAATGAAACACAATATGCCCGATGCAAATCTGATCTTCTTTTAATAGAACAGCAAAATTCTTGGCTGTTTTAAGACTATTATTTTTGACAAAATCCTTCGCATCTTCTTTAGAAAAAACACCTTCCGGAATATACTTCATCACTGCCGGATCAGATGTATATGCATAGACATCCCGCCAATCACCCTCAGCAAATGATCGAACGATACACCTTTCTGTTGTTAGATTCATATGACACCCCCATAGACTTTTTTTAAAAACAGAAACCTTGCTATGATCCTATTTTATATGTTTCCATACAGAAAAAAACACAAATAAAAAAGCACCAGCAGGATGCTGATGCTTTTCTTATATGGTTTGTCTGTAACAAACCTTTGTAAAACGTCCATACAATATAAAATTGATTAACGTTTTGAGAACTGAGGAGCTCTACGTGCGCCTTTAAGACCGTATTTCTTACGCTCTTTCATACGAGGGTCACGAGTAAGAAGTCCAGCACGTTTAAGTGATGTACGGTACTCAGGATCTACTTCTAGAAGAGCACGAGAGATACCGTGACGAATTGCTCCAGCTTGACCAGAGAATCCACCACCGTGAACATTTACAAGAACATCGTAGCTGTTAGCTGTTTCTGTGATGTTCAAAGGCTGTTTCACGTCTTCGATTAAAGCAGCGAATGGAATGTATTCAGTAATTTCACGATTATTAACGACGATACGGCCTTCACCTGGAACTAAGCGAACGCGCGCTACAGAACTTTTACGACGACCTGTACCGTAATATTGAACCTGTGCCAAATTGTTAACCTCCCTTATAATTAACCGCGAAGTTCGTAAACTTCAGGTTGTTGTGCTTGATGTGGATGCTCAGAACCACGGTACACATTTAATTTTTTGAACATTTGACGACCTAGTGGACCCTTTGGAAGCATACCTTTGATAGCAAGCTCCAACATTTTTTCAGGGTAGTTTGTACGCATCTCAAGAGCAGTTCTTTGTTTCAAACCACCTGGGTGCATCGTGTGACGGT
Organism: Bacillus sp. I-2; assembly: GCF_001974945.1. Classification (NCBI taxonomy): domain Bacteria; kingdom Bacillati; phylum Bacillota; class Bacilli; order Caryophanales; family Bacillaceae; genus Bacillus; species Bacillus sp. I-2. The sequence continues at coordinate 9,013 of NZ_LZRW01000005.1, forward strand.
AGTAAATTTTGTCCGTCAATTTCTTACCAGTTAATTCGATTTTCTCAGCATTGATGATGATCACATGATCACCTGTATCAACGTGTGGTGTATAAGTTGGTTTGTGCTTACCGCGCAAAAGTGATGCTACTTCAGTAGAAAGACGACCTAGAGTCTTGCCTGCCGCATCAACAACTAGCCATTTGCGCTCAATTGTGCTTGCGTTCGCCATTGGTGTTGTACGCATGAGTTTCCCTCCTAAATAAATCAATGAATTTTCCTTGAATCAAATGCTACGTTCTATTTCAAAACACAGATAAGTCTTCCGGGGCTTATTTGTGGGGTTGAAATACATACCATATGATATCTTATAACTTTCTGCTTCCTGTGTCAAGAACATGTTACACCTGGTTTAGTTGTCATAGAAAACTTCCCATAAATACAGTCCGTGACTAGGCGCAGTCTTGCCTGCCGCTTCGCGATTTCGGGCGGCAAGCATGGCTTTTATCTCCTCAGGGTGAAATTTACCAGAACCGATTTCAAGCAATGTTCCAGCGATAATCCGCACCATGTTGTATAAAAAACCATTCCCTCTCACACGCATTTCAAGCCCGTCTGAGACGTTTTTCCACTCGAGGGCATAAATAACCCTCACCTTGTCCTGAACCTCTGTATTGGCCGCACAAAAGCTTGTAAAGTCATGTGTCCCAACCAGGTGCTCAGCGGCTTCTCTCATTTTATCGATATCCAGCCGGTAAGGATAGTGGCAGGCATACTGTCTCGTGAATACATTTTGGTGTGTTTCCGTTGAGACCTTATAACGGTACTCCTTCGAAACAACACCAAATCTGGCATGAAACGAATCATCGACCTCCTCAGCCTTTAGAACACGGATATCATCCGGCAGCATGCTGTTGAGGGCAAAAGGCCATCTCTCCATCGGGATCGAAAGCGGGGTCTCAAAATGGATGACCTGTCCCTTTGCATGGACACCACTGTCCGTCCGGCCGGAAGCCACAATCGGAATCAGTTCATCCTGTTTATGCATTCTTGCAAGGGCAGACTCTATCTCCGTCTGAACGGTTCGCTGCCCTGGCTGCACCTGATAGCCTTTAAAATGTGTCCCATCGTAGGATACGGTACATTTGACCTTCATCTAGGAATCACCTAATTTCTAAGCAGCACAAGGAGTGCTGTTAACAGGATGAATAGAAGCAGCGTGAACGTGTCCTTCATGCCCCAGACAAGCTGACGATATTTCGTCCGTCCTTCTCCCCCGCGGTAGCCTCTCGCTTCCATCGCGGTCGCCAGTTCCTCTGCACGCTTAAACGCACTGACGAAAAGCGGAACAAGCAAAGGAACGATAGCTTTCAGGCGATCCTTTAAAGGTCCGCTTGTAAAATCAACGCCTCGTGCCATTTGTGCCTTCATGATTTTGTCTGTCTCTTCTAATAACGTCGGAATAAACCGAAGAGAGATGGACATCATGAGAGCAAGTTCATGAACAGGCAGTTTGATTTTACGGAACGGGTGCAGCAGCTTCTCCATCCCGTCTGTCACTTCTATAGGCGTTGTGGTTAACGTAAGAAGTGTCGTCATCATAATGAGATAGACAAAACGGAGTGAAATGAAGATTCCCTGCTTTAGACCTTCTTCATAAATATTCAGAAAACCCAAGTGGAATAGCAAGGAGCCATCCTTTGTCATGAAAATATGCAGAATAAAGGTAAACAGGACAATCCATAGGATCGGCTTCATTCCCTTGAGAATAAAGTATAGCGGCACCTGAGAAACCATCACCACAAGGATGGTAAAGACACCTAAAAGCCCGTAAGTGATGTAATTATTAGCAAAAAAGACGATAAAGACGAAAAAGAAAATTGATAACAGCTTTGTCCTTGGATCAAGACGATGGACAAAGGATGAGCCTGGCACATATTTGCCGATAATCATACTATCCATCATGATGTCGTGTCCTCCTGATAAAGAGCTGTTAAGGCTTCTGCCATTTCATCCATGGTCAGAAGCGGCCTTGGAAACGTAATACCAAGCTTTTCTTCTACAGTCTGCTGGAATTTAATCGTTTCCGGGAGGTCGAGACCAAACGAAGACATGTCTGTACGATTGGCAAACAACTCTCTCGGCGTGCCTGTCGCCTTCACTGTTCCTTTATGCATCACAATCATTTGATCCGCATAATGAGCGGCATCCTCCATACTGTGTGTGACCAGGATCGTGGTGAGGTTTGCCTTTTGATGAAGGTCATAGAACATGTCCATAATTTCCTTCCGCCCGCGTGGATCCAGCCCAGCAGTCGGCTCATCAAGCACAAGCACTTCTGGCTCCATCGCTAAAACGCCTGCAATCGCCACACGTCTCATTTGACCGCCGCTTAGTTCAAAGGGAGATCGAGATAATAGAGATTCAGGAAGACCAACCAGTTTCAGCATCTCCTTCGCCTTCGCTTCTGCCTTCTCTTGAGGAACACCGAAGTTCATTGGACCAAAGCAGATATCCTTGAGGATGGTTTCCTCAAAGAGCTGATGCTCAGGAAACTGAAACACGATGCCTACCTTTTTCCGGAGGGGTTTCATATCCTTCTGCTTTTTATTGGCTTGTAAAATTGTCTCCCCAAGCGCAATGCTCCCCTTCGTTGGTTTGAGCAATCCATTTAAATGCTGCAGCAATGTAGACTTACCAGAGCCCGTATGACCAATGACAGCGACATAGCTGCCCTCTTTGATGGAAGCATTGACATCATACAAAGCGAGACGCTCAAACGGCGTTTTCATTTGATAACGATGCTCTAATTCTTTGATCGTAATGTCCATAGCTCTTTCACCAATCCTTCTTGTGTCAAATGGGCATTTGCAAGCGGCACACCTTGCTGCTTCAATTGCTTGCTCAATCGATAGGAGAATGGCAGATCAAGTCCAATCTGAACCAGCTGTTCATCTAGTTCAAATACTTCCTCTGGCGTTCCCTCGGCAAATTTCTTCCCGCCATTCATCACAATGACGCGGTCTGCCTTGGCAGCCTCGTCTAAATCATGTGTGATGGAAATGACTGTGACCGTTCCTTGTTCCTTCAATAGTCTAACAGTCTCTAACACTTCTTCACGGCCAATCGGATCAAGCATTGATGTTGCTTCATCCAAGATCATGATGTCAGGGCTTGCGGCAAGCACACCTGCAATGGCGACTCTCTGCTTCTGCCCGCCTGATAGATGGTGCGGCTCTTGATCAAGAAACTCCTGCATATTGACCTGTTTGACAGCCCAATCTACACGTTCTATCATCAATTCCCGCTCAACCCCGTTATTTTCTAAACCAAAAGCCACATCATCACGAACCGTTGAGCCCACAAATTGGTTATCTGGGTTTTGAAAGACCATTCCTACCTTTTTGCGAATATCCCAAACACTTTCTTCTTTGAGCTCAATCTCTCCAACCTTGACCGTACCAGCATCCGGTAAAATGAGCCCATTCAGCACACGGGCAAGTGTGGATTTACCTGAACCGTTATGACCAACAATGGCGAGCCATTCATTTTGATTCACATGCAGTGACACTTGATCTAAAGCGGGCTTGTCCGCATCCTTGTGATAACGAAATACAATGTCTTTTACGTCAATTAATGTCTTCCCCATCTCTACCGGACCTCCTCTCAGCTCAACCTCTTCTTTGCTTATTCCTAAAAAAGCCGTAGTACCTAAAAAAGGGCATAGATCCAGTTATGAACTGTCCCGCCCTTTCTTAGATACACGATATGTGATTAAACTAATTCAATGACAGCCATTGGTGCGCCATCGCCGCGACGAGGTCCAAGCTTCATGATACGAGTGTATCCACCTTGGCGATCTTCGTAGCGAGTTGCAACGTCAGCGAATAATTTTTGAAGTGCATCTTGGTTTGTTTCAGCGTTAGCTACTTCATTACGAATGTAAGCTGCAGCTTGACGGCGAGCATGAAGATCTCCGCGTTTGCCAAGAGTGATCATTTTTTCAACTACAGAGCGAAGTTCTTTCGCACGTGTTTCAGTTGTTTCGATGCGTTCGTTGATGATCAAATCAGTCGTTAGGTCACGAAGCATTGCTTTACGTTGTGCACTAGTGCGTCCTAGCTTTCTGTATGCCATGTGATGTCCCCTCCTTAATTAGAGATGCTGTATGAATAAAAAACACACGAAAATCCTAGTTCACAATGAAACTAGTCAATCGTCTTTACGAAGACCCAGTCCAAGTTCTTCTAGTTTCGCTTTCACTTCTTCAAGAGATTTACGTCCAAGGTTACGAACTTTCATCATATCCTCTTCTGTCTTGTTAGCAAGCTCTTGAACAGTGTTAATACCCGCACGCTTCAAACAGTTGTAAGAACGAACAGAAAGATCAAGCTCTTCAATTGTCATTTCAAGCACTTTTTCTTTTTGGTCTTCTTCTTTCTCAACCATGATTTCAGCATGCTGAGCTTCGTCAGTTAACCCAACGAAAATATTCAGGTGTTCAGTTAAAATCTTAGAACCTAGAGCGATCGCTTCTTTCGGTCCTGTGCTTCCATCAGTCCATACATCTAGTGTTAATTTATCATAGTTTGTGATTTGCCCAACACGGGTGTTCTCCACTTGATAAGTCACACGAGATACAGGTGTATAGATTGAGTCGATCGGAATCACACCGATTGGCTGATCGTCTCTTTTGTTTGCATCAGCAGGATTATACCCGCGACCTCTTTGTGCAGTTAAGCGAACACGGAAGCTCGCATTCTTGCCAAGAGTTGCGATGTGAAGATCTGGATTTAAGATTTCAATATCGCTGTCGTGTGTAATATCAGCAGCTGTTACAGTACCTTCATCTTGTACATCAATTTCAAGCGTCTTCTCTTCTTCAGAGTAGATTTTGAGTGCAAGCTTTTTAATGTTTAAGATAATCGTTGTAACATCTTCAACCACGCCTTCGATCGTTGAGAATTCGTGTAAGACACCATCTATCTGGATCGATGTTACAGCTGCACCAGGAAGTGAGGATAAAAGGATACGACGAAGGGAGTTCCCTAAAGTGGTACCATATCCACGCTCAAGTGGCTCTACGACAAACTTGCCATACTTGGCATCGTCGCTGATTTCAACCGTTTCGATTTTTGGTTTTTCAATTTCGATCATCTAATAAAACCCTCCTTCAAAACGTCGAAACCTCGAATAGAATCATATGAGATTCCATCCGAAATTCCTCATTGTTTAGTCCCGTATGTGCTCAGGCAACGAGTCGTGTATTCGTCTCATAAATAACTGTATCATAACCCATTATTGACAGGGACACAAAATCTATACAAACAAATTACACGCGGCGACGTTTTGGTGGACGGCATCCGTTATGAGGAACTGGAGTTACGTCTCTAATTGCAGTAACTTCAAGACCTGCAGCTTGAAGCGCACGAATTGCAGCTTCACGACCAGAACCAGGACCTTTAACAGTTACTTCAAGTGTTTTAAGACCGTGTTCGATAGAACCTTTAGCAGCAGTTTCAGCAGCCATTTGTGCAGCGAAAGGAGTAGATTTACGAGAACCTCTGAATCCTAATGCACCAGCACTTGACCAAGAAATTGCGTTTCCATGAACATCAGTAATCGTTACAATCGTGTTGTTGAAAGTGGAACGGATATGAGCGATTCCAGCTTCAATATTCTTTTTCACGCGACGTTTACGCGTATTTTGTTTACGAGCAGCAGCCATTCTTTAACTACCTCCTTTACTTATTTTTTCTTGTTAGCTACAGTACGACGCGGACCTTTACGAGTACGCGCGTTGTTTTTTGTGTTTTGTCCACGAACAGGAAGTCCTCTACGATGACGGATTCCGCGGTAGCTTCCGATTTCAATTAGACGCTTAATGTTAAGTGAAACTTCACGACGAAGGTCACCTTCTACTTTAAGTTTGTCAATGATATCACGGATTTTACCAAGTTCGTCTTCAGTTAGATCGCGAACGCGAGTGTCTTCAGAAACACCTGCTTCTTTAAGGACTTGTTGCGCAGTCGTACGACCAATTCCAAAAACATATGTTAAAGAAATGACAACACGCTTATCACGTGGAATATCTACACCAGCAATACGAGCCATGATTTGGGCACCTCCTTGTTATTAGCCTTGTTTTTGTTTATGTTTTGGGTTTTCACAGATCACCATTACTTTTCCTTTTCTGCGAATCACTTTACATTTTTCACAGATAGGTTTAACAGATGGTCTCACTTTCATGTGTTTCCAACCTCCTTCTTCCGGAGTTGCTTTATTTGTAACGGTACGTAATTCTACCACGAGTTAAGTCATATGGAGATAATTCTACCGTAACTTTGTCTCCAGGTAAAATGCGAATGAAGTGCATACGGATTTTTCCTGATACATGAGCCAAAACTGTATGGCCATTCTCTAGTTCAACTTTGAACATTGCGTTTGGCAAAGTTTCTGCTACAGTACCTTCCACTTCAATTACATCGTCTTTCGCCATTCAAGTGTTCTCCCTTCTTCAAATCAGTAACTTGCTCTCTGACAAATGTCCAAATGAGAATCTCTCAATTGTTCATCTATCACCCGACCTGTTTTGAATATACTGTTCTGAACTTCCGGAGATACGCAATCATAAAAGGTTATATGATTGATATTTTTTCTTAGGAGAATGAAATTTACGCTTTTCTCCGTCTGCGATTAGTACATGGCAGCCAACGAACATGCCGATGACACCTGTATACTGATCTTGTTCTTTCTTTGGACTATACAGACAACCTGCCCGATTTGGGCCTGAAAGGCTTCAGTGAAGACCTAAATCTTAGTCAGTATATCAAAACCTGTATCTGTAATCGCAATCGTATGCTCAAAATGAGCACACTTTTTCCCATCAACCGTTACAACCGTCCAGTTATCAGCCAATGTTTTCACATATCGGCTGCCTGCGTTCACCATCGGTTCGATGGCCAACACCATTCCAGGTTTTAGCCGCGGGCCTTTGTTGGGCGGACCATAATGAGGAATTTGAGGGTCCTCATGAAGATCCTGTCCGACCCCATGTCCAACATATTCTCTAACAACTGAAAAATTTTCATTTTCAACATACGTTTGTATGGCATGGGAAATGTTCGACAGACGTTCGCCTGGCTTTGCTTCCTGTAAGCCTTTATATAGAGATTCCTCTGTGACTTCCAGTAGTTTGCGGTCTTCATCACTGATTACCCCAACTGGATAAGTCCAAGCAGAGTCACCATGATAGCCATTTAACTTTGCGCCAATATCGATACTAATGATGTCACCATCACGTAAAACCCGTTTACCAGGAATACCGTGAACGAGTTCTTCATTCACCGAAACGCAAATGCTCCCGCGAAAACCATTATACCCTTTAAAAGATGGGATTGCACCCTGCTTTGTAATAAAACGTTCGGCAATTTGATCCAATTCTTTTGTCGAAATACCTGGTTTTATGTGTTTCTTCAGCTCTTCATGAGTCAGTGCGACAATACGTCCAGCTTCTCTCATAATCTCAAGCTCGCGAGGAGTTTTACAGATAATCATTTATTTAATCCTCCAAGCAGGTCCTTGATATCTGCATATACATCGTTAATGTGCTTCGCACCATCAATGTTTGCAAGATATCCTTTTTCTGAATAGAAGTTCAGTAAAGGCTCAGTCTGCTTTAAGTTTACTTCAAGTCTAGTCGAAACGGTTTCTGCATTATCATCTGCACGTTGATAAAGCTCGCCTCCACACTTGTCGCAAACATTTTCTTTCGCAGGTGGATTGAATACTAAATGATATGTTGCTCCGCAATTTTTGCAAATTCTTCGGCCAGTCAGACGCTCCATCAAAGCATCTTTATCGACTTTAATATTAATGACATAATCAATCGTTCTGCCAAGGTCCTTTAGAATTCCTTCTAAAGCTTCAGCCTGAGCGACTGTTCGCGGAAATCCGTCCAGAAGAAAACCTTGTTCACAATCATTTTTGCCAAGTCTTTCTCTAACAATACCGATTGTGACCTCATCAGGAACAAGCTCTCCTTTATCGATAAAGGATTTTGCTTCGAGCCCAAGTTGTGTCTCCTCTTTCATAGCAGCGCGGAACATATCTCCTGTTGAGATATGAGGGATCCCATAATCATCAACAATTCGTTCTGCCTGAGTGCCTTTACCAGCACCCGGAAGCCCCATTAAGACTAAGTTCATTTCGGATTTCCCCTTCCTTACTTAGAGAGGTTGGGCAGCTGCCCAGCCCTCTGTTTTATTTCATAAATCCACGGTAATTTCGTTTCACTAATTGGCTTTCAAGCTGTTTCATTGTTTCAAGTGCAACACCTACAACAATGAGAAGACTTGTGCCGCCAATTTGTGCAGCGGAAGGTAATCCAGCGAATTGAATGAAAAAGATAGGAAGTATTGAAATCACGGCTAAGAAAATGGCGCCCACAAACGTGAGTCGGTACAAAATGCTCGTAATTCTATCTTGAGTCATTTTCCCTGGACGAACTCCCGGGATATAGCCACCCTGCTTTTGCAGATTTTCAGCCATTTGTTCAGGATTGACTTGGACAAAGGCATAAAAATATGTGAAAGCAACAATCAGTGCTACATAAATCGTCATACCGATTGGCTTAGTATAGTCAAAGTTGTTGGTTATCCAAGTTGTCACATTATTGGTTCCGAAGAACGATGCGATCGTCTGCGGAGTAATAATGAAAGAAACGGCAAAGATGACTGGAATCACCCCTGCTGGATTCACTTTCAATGGAAGGTGCGTTGCTTGACTAGCAGACATTTGTGCACGGCCAGTTCCCTTTGAATATTGAATTGCAATCTTTCTCACTGCCATTTGAATGTAAATAACACCGATAACAATGACAAGAATGGCAATGACAATAAGGGCAATTTTAAGGATTTGCATGAACAGCTGTCCATCTCCACCTACAAATTGTTGAGCGTACACTTGTTTTAATGTTTGAGGGATACCAGCGATGATACCGGCAAAGATAATAATCGAAATACCATTACCAACACCGTGAGCAGTAATCTGCTCACCCAGCCACATTAAAAATGCTGTTCCCGCAGTGAGTACGACCGCAATTAAGAGATACGTTGAAACACCAGGGTTTTCAATCAGCATGCCTCCTGCCATATTATTGAATCCATATGACATTCCTAGCGCCTGGATAAATCCTAGAACAATTGTAAAATACCTTGTGAATTGTGCTAATTTTCGGCGGCCAACCTCTCCTTGCTTTGACCACTCAGTAAACTTCGGAACAACATCCATCTGCAAGAGCTGAATGATGATCGAAGCAGTGATATACGGCATAATCCCCATTGCAAGAATGGAGAATTGGAAAAGTGCCCCGCCCCCAAACGTGTTGAGGATTCCGAAAACACTCATTTGATCCTGTGCCTGGAGAACATCGGCGTTCACATTAGGCACAGGGATGAAAGCACCTATACGAAAGACGACTAACATTAAAAGTGTGAATATAATCTTATTCCGTATATCTTTCACGCGCATAAAATTGGAGATTGTCTTAAACAAGTTAGATCACCTCGGCTGTACCGCCAGCAGCTTCAATCGCTTCTTTCGCAGAAGCAGAGAATTTATTGGCTTTTACAGTTAATTTTTTTTCTAATTTACCGTTGCCAAGAATTTTTACTCCTGCTTTTAACTTGCTTATTGCACCAGTCTCTAGAAGAAGTTCAGGAGTTACTTCCGTTCCTTCGTCAAAACTGTTTAATCTGTCTAAGTTGATTACCGCGTAATCTTTACGGTTGATGTTTGTAAAACCACGTTTTGGAAGGCGTTGGAATAAAGGCATCTGACCACCTTCGAAACCAGGGCGTACACCGCCGCCAGAACGAGCGTTTTGACCTTTATGACCTTTACCAGAAGTTTTACCGTTACCTGATCCAATACCACGACCAACACGGTTGCGTACTTTACGTGAACCTTCTGAAGGCTTCAATTCATGAAGTTTCATTTGGGCACCTCCTTATCGATTAAAAATGTTTTATTGTTCTTTAACAGAAACTAAATGAGACACCTTGTTAATCATGCCGCGGATCGCTGCATTGTCTTCATGTACGACTGTTTGGTTTGTTTTCTTAAGACCAAGAGTACGAACAGTGACACGCTGATCTTCAGGGCGACCGATTACACTGCGTTTGAGGGTAATTTCTAATTTATTTGCCATTATTGTTCCCTCCTTATCCTAACAGGTCTTCTACAGATTTTCCACGAAGCTTCGCTACATCTTCAGCACGTTTAAGCTCACTTAAACCTTGAAGTGTTGCGCGGATCATGTTGATCGGTGTATTAGAACCTAGAGATTTAGAAAGGATATCAGCTAGACCAGCAAGCTCAAGTACCGCACGCACTGGGCCTCCAGCGATAACTCCTGTACCTTCTGAAGCAGGCTTCAATAGAACGTTTCCTGCACCGAATCGACCGATGATTTCATGTGGAATTGTAGTTCCAACCATTGGTACTTCAATTAAATTCTTTTTCGCATCTTCAACAGCTTTGCGGATCGCTTCTGGTACTTCTTGTGCTTTACCAGTACCGAAACCTACATGACCGTTTTTGTCACCGACAACAACTAAAGCTGCAAAACGGAAACGACGTCCACCTTTAACAACTTTCGCTACGCGGTTAACCGTAACTAAGCGTTCTTCTAACTCTAATTTGCTTGGGTCAATACGACTCATTCGGATGTGTCCCTCCTTCTTTTATTAAAATTTAAGTCCAGCCTCACGAGCAGCTTCAGCTAGAGCTTTTACACGTCCATGATATAGGTATCCTCCGCGGTCAAATACCACGTTAGAGATTCCTTTTTCAACAGCACGTTTTGCAACAAGTTCGCCAACTTTCGTAGCAGCTGCAGTGTCAGAACTATTCTCGATCTTTAACTCTTTATCAAGAGTAGAAGCACTTACAAGTGTTACACCGTTAACATCATCAATTACTTGAGCGTAGATATTCTTGTTAGAACGGAAAACGTTAAGGCGAGGTCTTTCAGCAGTACCTGAAAGTTTCGCACGAACACGAGCATGTCTTTTAAGACGAGTAGCGTTTTTGCTAGTTTTCGTAATCATCCGAGTCACTCCTTTCTTCACATTAAGCGATCTTACTTACCAGTTTTTCCTTCTTTACGGCGAACGAATTCACCTTCGTAACGAATTCCTTTACCTTTGTAAGGCTCTGGAGCACGGACAGCGCGGATGTTAGAAGCTAGAGCTCCTACACGCTCTTTATCGATACCTTTAATGATTACTTTCGTTTGAGATGGAACTTCGATTTCAACTCCAGCCTCAGGAACGATTTCAACTGGATGAGAGTATCCAACGTTAAGAACAAGTTTGTTTCCAGATTTAGCTGCACGGTAACCGACACCGATAAGTTCTAAACCTCTTTCGAAACCTTTAGATACACCTTCAACCATGTTTGCAATCAAGCTACGTGTTGTACCATGTAATGCACGGTGTTCTTTATTTTCAGACGGACGGCTTACAGTTAAGACGTTGTCCTCAATTTTAATTTCCATATCAGGGTGAAATGCACGAGTTAGTTCACCTTTTGGTCCCTTTACTGTCACTGTGTTATCGTTGTTTGTCACAGTTACTCCTGAAGGGATCTCGATTAGTTTTTTACCTATACGAGACATACCAAGCACCTCCATTCATCTTAAACTTTTTTTACCATACGTAAGCAAGTACTTCTCCACCAGCTTGTTTAGCACGGGCTTCTTTGTCCGATAAAACACCTTGTGATGTAGAAATAATTGCGATTCCAAGTCCGTTAAGTACACGTGGTACTTCATTTGATTTCGCATATACGCGTAAACCAGGTTTACTGATTCTTTTAAGACCAGTGATAACACGTTCGTTGTTTTGACCGTATTTAAGGAACAAACGGATAATTCCTTGTTTGCTGTCTTCGACGTACTCAACGTCACGGATAAAACCTTCACGCTTTAAGATTTCAGCAATTTCTCTTTTGATTTTTGAAGCCGGTACTTCTAGCTTCTCATGACGTACCATGTTCGCATTGCGAATACGAGTCAGCAAATCTGCAATCGGATCTGTCATAACCATTATTTAATAACCTCCTTCCCATTTATGGGGATTACCAGCTGGCTTTTTTAACGCCAGGAATTTGTCCTTTATATGCAAGTTCGCGGAAACAAATACGGCAAAGTTTAAACTTACGAATAACTGAATGTGGACGTCCACAACGTTCGCAGCGCGTATACTCTTGAACTTTAAACTTTTGTTTGCGTTGTTGTTTCGCAATCATAGACTTTTTAGCCACGATTTCGCCTCCCTTTCATTGATTATTTCTGGAACGGCATACCTACTTGAGTTAATAACTCACGTGCTTCTTCGTCCGTATTGGCAGTAGTAACGATAACGATATCCATACCGCGGACCTTTGTTACTTTATCGTAATCAATTTCTGGGAAGATTAACTGTTCTTTAATACCAAGCGTGTAGTTTCCACGACCGTCGAAAGATTTCTTAGAAATCCCGCGGAAGTCACGTACACGTGGTAAAGACACAGAAATAAGTTTATCAAGGAAATCATACATGCGCTCTCCGCGAAGTGTTACTTTCGCACCGATTGGCATTCCTTCACGTAGACGGAATCCAGCAATAGACTTCTTCGCACGAGTAACGACAGGTTTTTGACCAGCGATAAACGTTAATTCTTCAACAGCAGTATCGATTGCTTTAGCGTTTTGAACGGCGTCACCAACACCCATGTTGATCACGATTTTTTCGATTTTTGGCACTTGCATTACTGATTTGTATTCAAACTTAGAAACTAATGCAGGTGTAATTTCTTTTACATACTTTTCTTTAAGGCGGTTCATGAGAAAGACCTCCCTTCCTTATTTACTATTTATCTAGAACTTGCCCAGATTTTTTCGCTACACGGACTTTCTTTCCGTCCTCAACTTTATATCCAACACGTGTCACTTCACCCGTTTTAGGATCAAGCGGCATTACGTTTGATACGTGAATCGGCGCTTCTTGTTCAGAAATTCCGCCTTGAGGGTTAGCTTGGGTTGGTTTAGAGTGTTTTTTCACAAGGTTAATACCTTCTACTAAAACACGTTCCTTTTTAGGGAAAGCAGCAAGGATGACACCTTGTTTACCTTTATCTTTACCAGAGATAACCACTACTTTATCGCCCTTTTTAACATGCATTTAATCGCACCTCCTTGAGTCGCGGATTGTATTCATTAAAGTACTTCTGGTGCTAGAGAAACAATTTTCATATAGTTGTTTTCACGAAGTTCACGTGCTACTGGTCCGAAGATACGAGTTCCACGTGGGCTCTTGTCGTCACGGATGATGACACATGCATTTTCGTCAAAACTGATGTAAGATCCATCGTTTCTGCGAGCTCCGCTCTTAGTACGAACGATAACTGCTTTCACAACTTCACCTTTTTTGACAACGCCTCCAGGTGTTGCTTGTTTAACCGTACAAACAATGACATCACCGATGTTAGCCGTTTTACGTCCAGAGCCACCAAGAACTTTAATCGTTAGTACTTCGCGTGCGCCAGAGTTGTCAGCTACTTTTAAACGAGTCTCCTGTTGAATCATTAATGTTACCTCCTTTCGGAAAAAGAAATCCGAACTTTATTAGATAATAACGGCTTCTTCGACAACTTCAACTAGACGAAAGCGTTTAGTCGCAGATAAAGGACGAGTTTCCATGACCTTTACGATGTCTCCGATTTTTGCTTGGTTGTTTTCATCATGTGCTTTTAACTTTTTAGAGTATCTTACACGTTTTCCATAAAGTGAATGCTTTTTGTATGTTTCAACTACAACAGTGATGGTTTTATCCATTTTGTCAGAAACAACACGACCTTGATACACTTTACGTTGGTTACGTTCGCTCATGTTTGCGGGGCCTCCCCTCTAATTATTATTTATTAGCAGCGATTTCTCTTTGACGAATCACAGTTTTCATGCGTGCGATTGATTTACGCACTTCACGAATGCGAGCAGTATTTTCAAGCTGCCCAGTCGCTAATTGGAAACGAAGATTGAAAAGTTCTTCTTTAAGAGACTTTACTTTTTGTTCAATTTCAGCAGTGGTAAGGTCACGAATTTCATTAGCTTTCATTTGATTCACCACCAATTTCTTCACGTTTTACGAACTTCGTTTTAATTGGCAATTTGTGAGATGCAAGACGAAGAGCTTCACGAGCAACTTCTTCAGACACACCAGAAATTTCAAATAAAACTTTGCCCGGTTTTACTACAGCTACCCATCCTTCTGGAGCACCTTTACCGGAACCCATGCGGACCTCTAGAGGTTTAGCTGTGTATGGCTTAGAAGGGAAAATTTTAATCCAAACTTTACCGCCACGTTTCATGTAACGAGTCATAGCAATACGAGCAGCTTCGATTTGACGGTTTGTGATCCAAGAAGCTTCAAGAGCTTGGATACCGTACTCACCGAAATGTACTTCAGTACCGCCTTTTGCACGACCACGCATTTTTCCACGATGTTCTCTGCGATACTTCACGCGTTTTGGCAATAACATATTATTTTCCTCCTTCCGCAGTATTCTTCTTAGTTGGAAGGACTTCTCCACGATAGATCCATACTTTTACGCCAAGCTTACCATAAGTAGTGTCAGCTTCAGCAGTAGCATAGTCGATGTCAGCACGAAGTGTGTGCAATGGAACAGTACCTTCACTGTAATATTCAGAACGAGCAATATCTGCACCGCCAAGACGACCAGAAACCATTGTTTTGATTCCTTGTGCTCCAGCACGCATTGTGCGTTGGATTGTTTGTTTTTGTGCACGACGGAATGAAATACGGTTTTCAAGTTGACGAGCGATGTTTTCAGCAACTAGCTGAGCATCAAGATCTGCTCTCTTGATTTCAAGAATGTTGATGTGTACACGTTTGCCAGTTAGGCTGTTAAGAGCTTTACGAAGTGCTTCAACTTCAGATCCGCCTTTACCAATTACCATACCTGGTTTAGCCGTGTGGATTGTGATATTTACGCGGTTTGCAGCACGTTCGATTTCTACTTTAGAAACAGACGCGTCAGACAAACGCTTGCTGATGAATTCACGGATTTTCAAGTCTTCATGTAAGAAGTCAGCGTAATCTTTTCCTGCGAACCATTTAGATTCCCAATCACGAATGACGCCAATACGAAGACCTACTGGATTTACCTTTTGACCCACGGATTATCCCTCCTTCTTTTCTGATACAACGATTGTAATGTGGCTAGTACGTTTGTTAATTGCGCTCGCACGACCCATAGCACGTGGACGGAATCTCTTAAGTGTTGGACCTTCGTCAACGAATGCTTGAGTAATCACTAGGCTGTTAGCGTCCAACTCGTAGTTGTGCTCAGCGTTTGCGATAGCAGATTTTAATACTTTTTCAATAATTGGTGAAGCAGCCTTAGGTGTAAGGTTTAAGATAGAAACTGCTTCTCCTACTTGCTTACCTCGGATCAGGTCCATTACTAGACGTGCTTTACGAGGAGCAATACGGACTGTTCTTGCGACAGCTTTAGCTTGCATTTAAAAGCCTCCTCTCATTAGCGTCTTGTTTTTTTATCGTCACTAGCATGACCTTTGTAAGTACGGCTTGGTGCGAATTCGCCCAATTTGTGACCTACCATATCTTCAGAAATGAAAACAGGTACATGTTTGCGTCCGTCATAGACAGCGATTGTGTGACCGATGAATTGTGGGAAAATTGTAGAACGACGAGACCAAGTTTTTACGACTTGCTTTTTGTCAGTTTCATTCAATTTCTCGACTTTAGCCATCAAATGATCATCAACAAATGGTCCTTTTTTTAAGCTGCGAGCCATTGTGGAACCTCCCTTCGTGATTGAACTACGGTCCTAAATGAACCGTAGACAACCCCGTTACTTGTTTTTACGACGACGTACAATGAATTTATCAGACTTGTTGGTTTTCTTACGAGTCTTGAATCCAAGAGTCGGTTTACCCCATGGAGACATTGGTGATTTACGTCCGATTGGAGCGCGTCCTTCACCACCACCGTGTGGGTGATCGTTAGGGTTCATTACAGAACCACGAACTGTTGGGCGTACGCCTTTCCAGCGAGAACGTCCAGCTTTACCGATGTTGATTAATTCGTGTTGCTCGTTTCCAACTTGACCGATAGTCGCACGGCAAGCAGAAAGAATCATGCGAACTTCTCCTGAGTTCAAACGTACAAGAACGTATTTACCTTCTTTACCAAGAACTTGAGCAGAAGTACCAGCAGAACGAACTAATTGTCCACCTTTACCTGGTTTTAATTCAATGTTATGCACAACTGTACCAACTGGGATGTTGATAAGTGGAAGAGCATTACCTGGTTTGATGTCAGCTTCTGGTCCAGAAGTAACTTCAGTACCAACTTGGATTCCTTTCGGAGCAAGAATGTAACGTTTCTCACCATCTGCATAGTTTACAAGAGCGATGTTCGCTGAACGGTTTGGATCATACTCGATTGTAGCAACGCGTCCAGGTATACCGTCTTTATCACGCTTAAAGTCGATGATACGGTATTGACGTTTGTGACCGCCACCTTGATGACGAACAGTCAATCTACCTTGGTTGTTACGTCCGCCTTTTTTGTGTAGCGGTGCAAGCAACGATTTTTCTGGTTTGTCAGTCGTGATTTCAGCAAAATCTGAAGTAGTCATGCCACGACGACCATTACTGGTTGGTTTATACTTTTTAATCGCCATTTTGAATTTCCCTCCTTCTTTTTAAGATTTACGCTTCAAAAATTTCGATTTCTTTGCTGTCAGCAGTTAATTTCACGATCGCTTTTCTGCGACGGCTAGTCATACCAGTGTAGCGTCCAACGCGTTTTGATTTTCCTTTGTAGTTTTGAACGTTGACTTTCTCAACTTTCACTCCAAAGATTTCTTCAACAGCGTCTTTCACTTCTGTTTTGTTAGCTCTGACATCAACTTCGAACGTGTACTTCTTCTCTGTCATTAGATCAGCAGAACGTTCAGTAATGATAGGGCGCTTTAGAACATCACGAGGATCTTTCATTATGCAAGTCCCTCCTCTACTTTTTCAACCGCTGCTTTAGTGATCAGAAGTTTGTCGTGGTTGACAACGTCAAGAACGTTGATACCGTTAGCTTCAACAACTGTTACTCCAGGGATGTTACGAGCAGATAAAGCAACTGTTTCGTTTGCATCCGCAGTGACGATCAACGCTTTCTTCTCAACAGATAATCCTTTAAGGATGCCTGCGAATTCTTTCGTTTTCACTGCATCAAGAGTCAGATCTTCAAGAACGATGATGTTGTTGTCGATTACTTTAGAAGACAATACTGACTTGATAGCCAAGCGGCGAACTTTTTTAGGTAATTTATAAGAATAACTGCGTGGTGTTGGACCGAATACGATACCGCCTCCGCGCCATTGTGGTGAACGGATAGAACCTTGACGAGCACGACCTGTACCCTTCTGTCTCCAAGGCTTACGACCTCCGCCACGTACTTCAGAACGAGTTTTTACTTTGTGAGTTCCTTGACGTAAGGAAGCTCTTTGCATAAGAATAGCATCGAATACTACGCTTTCGTTTGGCTCGATTCCAAACACAGAAGCGTTTAATTCGATTTCACCGTTAGTAGAACCGTTTTGGTTATATAATGCTACTTTTGGCATGACTTGTTTCCTCCTTTCCTAAGAGAGTTATTTAGATTTAACTGCACTCTTTACAGTTACTAGAGATTTTTTAGCTCCTGGTACGTTTCCTTTGATCAATAGAAGATTGCGTTCTGCATCAACTTTAACGATCTCAAGGTTTTGGACAGTGATTTGCTCTCCGCCCATACGACCTGGAAGAAGTTTACCTTTGAATACACGGTTTGGATCAACAGGTCCCATTGAACCAGGACGACGGTGGTAACGTGAACCGTGAGTCATTGGTCCGCGTGATTGTCCGTGGCGTTTGATAGCCCCTTGGAATCCTTTACCTTTTGATGTTCCTGTTACATCTACGATATCTCCATTTGCGAAAATATCAACTTTGACTTCCTGACCAACTTCATACGCATCTAACTCCGCACCGCGTAATTCTTTTACGAAGCGCTTAGGAGCAGTTTCCGCTTTAGCAACGTGGCCTTTCTCTGGCTTGTTAGAAAGCTTTTCACGTTTGTCATCAAAACCGATTTGGATTGCTTCATAGCCATCCGTGTCAACAGTCTTCTTTTGAAGAACAACGTTAGCAGCAGCCTCAACAACAGTTACAGGGATAAGATCACCGTTTTCTGCGAATACTTGCGTCATACCAATTTTTCTACCTAAGATTCCTTTGGTCATTAGTCACACCTCCTATAATATGTGTTTTCTATTTGAATTAAAGTTTGATTTCGATATCTACACCAGATGGTAAATCTAAACGCATAAGTGCATCAACTGTTTGCGGAGTTGGATTCACGATGTCGATTAGACGTTTGTGAGTACGCATCTCAAATTGCTCACGAGAATCTTTGTACTTATGCACCGCACGAAGGATTGTGTAAACTGATTTTTCAGTTGGAAGCGGGATTGGACCAGATACACTAGCACCAGAACGCTTAGCCGTTTCAACAATCTTCTCAGCAGATTGATCAAGAATTCTATGATCATATGCTTTTAAACGAATACGAATTTTTTGTTTTGCCATTATTTTCCCTCCTTTTCGCCTACTTACGTTAGACAGTTCTCCGTGAGAAAAACCTGATCACCTCGCCATGGCAAAGCGGCCGGGTGTGTCAGCAACCTCTCACTTCATCGCAGTCAAAGACCAACATGCACTATTGTACCAAATTGGCCTGCGTGTTGCAATAATAAATCGGATAAATTTATGATTTGCACACTTTTCATATTATACAGGGATTCAGCCTATAAATCAAGCTTTCCCTGAAGATGATGTATAGCAGTCTTTCTTATGATACGTATAAATTCATCTGGCTCTTCGATATGCGGAGAATGTGCAGAGTCTTTAAAGACAAACCATTCTTTGATTGGTGCTTTTAATTGCTCAACATATGGTTTTGATACAGCAGCTGGTGTTATCATGTCGTGATCGCCAATGAGAAAGTAGCACGGTATTAATATAGTAGAAACTCGGTATTGAATACTCTCATTCATTAGCTGATCCCATAACTTGTCTTGACTAAACTTCTGCCCTTTTATGAACTTCCATTTATCTTTCAGCTGATATTGCTTACTAAAAAGAAACCCTTTTAGTATTTGAAAAACCGGCTTCCATCTATGTGTGAGACCTACGCTCGCAAACTCTTTATATAGAGAAAACAAGGCATGAGCTGATGTCCGTTTCCATGGAGGAGGCGTCAGTAATCGCAGACACCCAGTAAACAGCCGATTGCGACGGTATTTCTTCAAAAGGAGCTCGTACGATACGATATCTTCCTTTAACACATCTACTACCTGACTAATCCCATAATAAGCATGATAAAGATCCGGACGCTTATGTACTGCTTGTATGGCAATTAATGATCCCCACGAGTATCCTGCAATATACAATTTTGAATGACCTAGATAAGATAGAAGCTTCTCTGTCAGTTCAATCGTGTCTTCAATAAATTGCTGAATGGTCATCGATGCATCAGGAAGATTCTCTTGATAGGAAAGTCCTGCGCCACGCTGATCCCAATGGACAACTGTAAAGTCCTGATCAAGTTCCTCGAGAAAGGAATCAATATAACTGATTTGAGCCGAGCCGGGCCCTCCGTGTAAAAATAAAAGTACAGGCTTCGTTTCACTCGTCTGGTCTTCTTTCATCATAATCCATTGGTCAATCCCGCCGATCGACCATTTTTTCAAATATGTCTTTGCCATTCCAGCGATCCTCTCGGTTCCATTTAGATTCTATAGCTTATAGTAGCCGTTCTGATCTGGAAAAGCAAAAAAAGAGACCCTTTTGCAAGGAGTCTCTTTTGTATGTTTATTACTTAATGATAGTTGAAACGACACCAGAACCTACAGTACGTCCACCCTCACGGATAGAGAAACGAGTTCCTTCTTCGATAGCGATAGTAGAGATAAGTTCAACTTCCATCTCAGTGTTATCACCAGGCATTACCATTTCAGTACCTTCTGGAAGATGTACGATACCAGTTACGTCAGTTGTACGGAAGTAGAACTGCGGACGGTAGTTAGCGAAGAATGGAGTATGACGTCCACCCTCTTCTTTAGAAAGTACATAAACTTCAGCTTTGAAACGGCTGTGTGGAGTGATTGTACCTGGTTTAGCAAGTACTTGACCACGTTGGATATCTTCACGAGATACACCACGAAGTAGTGCACCGATGTTGTCACCAGCTTCAGCATAGTCAAGAAGTTTACGGAACATTTCAACACCAGTAACAGTTGTTTTACCGTTTTCTTCTTGAAGACCGATGATTTCAACTTCGTCACCGACTTTAACTTGTCCACGCTCAACACGACCAGTAGCAACTGTTCCACGACCAGTGATTGAGAATACGTCCTCAACTGGCATCATGAATGGCTTCTCAGTGTCACGCTCTGGAGTTGGGATGTACTCATCAACCGCATCCATAAGTTCAAAGATTTTTGCTTCGTAATCAGCATCTCCTTCAAGAGCTTTAAGAGCAGAACCTTTGATAACTGGTACATCGTCACCAGGGAAGTCATAGTCAGAAAGAAGGTCACGAACTTCCATTTCAACAAGTTCAAGTAACTCTTCATCGTCAACCATGTCACATTTGTTAAGGAATACTACGATGTATGGTACACCTACGTTACGAGAAAGTAGGATGTGCTCACGTGTTTGTGGCATTGGACCATCAGCAGCAGATACTACTAAGATCGCGCCGTCCATTTGAGCAGCACCAGTGATCATGTTTTTAACATAGTCAGCGTGTCCTGGGCAGTCTACGTGTGCATAGTGACGAGTTTCAGTTTCATACTCAACGTGTGCAGTTGAGATTGTGATTCCACGCTCACGCTCTTCTGGAGCACCATCGATTTGGTCATAAGCCATAGCTGTACCTTTACCAGATTTCTTATGAAGAACTGTTGAGATAGCAGCAGTTAGAGTTGTTTTACCATGGTCAACGTGTCCAATTGTACCAATGTTAGCATGCGATTTGGAACGGTCGAATTTTTCTTTAGCCATTCTAAAAATCCTCCTTAAAGGTTCATTGTATTTGGTATAGAGTGATAGAAAGTGAAGAGTTACCTCTCACTTTCTGATCTTCAATAGTAGTTATACTTTAGTTTAAAGGCAAAATCAATTATTCACCTTTATTTTTTTTGATGATTTCTTCACTGATGCTCTTAGGCACTTCTTCGTAGTGATCCATGTGCATAGTGAAAGTACCGCGTCCTTGTGTGTTAGAACGGAGTGCAGTAGCATATCCGAACATTTCAGAAAGTGGAACCATAGCGCGAACAACTTGAGCGTTACCGCGAGCTTCCATACCTTCTACACGTCCACGACGAGATGTGATATCACCCATGATGTCTCCCATGTATTCTTCAGGGATAACAACTTCCACTTTCATCATTGGCTCAAGTAGAACTGGGTTACATTTGCTGACAGCATTTTTCAATGCCATAGATGCAGCAATTTTGAACGCCATTTCGTTAGAGTCAACATCGTGGTAAGATCCATCAAATAATTTTGCTTTGATGTCGATTAATGGGAATCCAGCTAATACACCATTTTCAAGTGAATCTTCAAGACCTGCTTGAATTGCTGGGATGTATTCACGTGGAACAACCCCACCGACGATTGCATTTTCAAATTCGAATCCTGCGCCTTCTTCGTTTGGTTCGAATTCGATCCAAACGTGTCCGAACTGACCGCGTCCACCAGACTGACGTACGAATTTACCTTCAACTTTTGCACCAGAACGGAATGTTTCACGGTACGCAACTTGAGGAGCACCTACGTTAGCTTCAACCTTGAACTCACGCTTCATACGGTCAACAATGATATCAAGGTGAAGCTCACCCATACCAGAGATGATCGTTTGACCAGTTTCAGGGTTTGTTTGTGTACGGAATGTTGGATCCTCTTCAGCTAGTTTAGCTAAAGCGATACTCATTTTATCTTGGTCAGCCTTAGATTTAGGCTCGATAGCTACATCGATAACTGGCTCTGGGAATTCCATAGACTCAAGGATAACAAGATTTTTCTCGTCACAAAGAGTGTCACCAGTAGATGTATCTTTAAGACCTACAGCTGCTGCGATATCCCCTGCATATACAGTAGAGATTTCTTCACGGCTGTTTGCGTGCATTTGAAGGATACGTCCAACACGTTCACGCTTGTTCTTAGAAGAGTTCTTCACGTATGAACCAGAATCAAGTGTTCCAGAGTACACGCGGAAGAAAGTTAGTTTCCCAACATAAGGGTCAGTCATAACTTTAAATGCAAGAGCTGCGAATGGTGCGTCATCAGTAGACTCACGAACAACCTCTTCATTTGAATCTGGCAGGATACCTTTGATTGCAGCAACATCAGTTGGTGCAGGAAGGTAGTCAAGCACAGCGTCAAGTACAAGCTGAACACCTTTGTTTTTGAAAGCAGATCCAACAAGAACTGGGTAGAATTCAACATTCAATGTTCCTTTACGGATTGCAGCTTTCAATTCAGGAATTGTGATTTCTTCACCCTCAAGGTATTTTTCCATAAGCTCTTCATCAAGCTCAGCGACAGCTTCAATTAGGCTGCTGCGAAGCTCTTCAGCTTTGTCTTTATACTCAGCAGGGATTTCTTTAGCATCAGAGCGAGTTCCAAGGTCATCTTCGTAGAAGTATGCTACGTTTTCTACAAGGTCGATGATTCCTTCGAATTGATCTTCAGCGCCGATCGGCAATTGAATTGCATGAGCGTTCGCTTGAAGACGATCTCTTAATGTGCTTACAGAGTAAAGGAAGTCCGCACCGGTTTTATCCATTTTGTTAACGAATACGATACGAGGTACTCCGTAAGTTGTTGCTTGGCGCCAAACTGTTTCAGTTTGTGGCTCTACACCTGATTGTGCATCAAGAACAGCAACCGCACCATCAAGTACACGTAAAGAACGTTCAACTTCAACAGTGAAGTCTACGTGTCCTGGTGTATCGATGATGTTTACACGGTAACCTTTCCATTGTGCTGTAGTAGCAGCAGAAGTGATTGTAATACCACGTTCTTGCTCCTGCTCCATCCAGTCCATTTGTGAAGCTCCTTCGTGAGTTTCACCAATTTTATGGATACGACCAGTGTAGTATAAGATACGCTCAGTCGTTGTCGTTTTACCGGCATCGATGTGAGCCATGATACCAATATTACGAGTTTTGTCTAAGGAGAACTCTCTTGCCATTGGGTAATTTCTCCTTCCTCATTAGGGAATAGTTTTTTTAGTTTGGTATAAATCCTACCAGCGGTAGTGAGCGAATGCTTTGTTCGCTTCTGCCATTTTGTGTGTATCTTCACGTTTCTTAACAGCAGCACCAGTGTTGTTAGCTGCGTCAAGGATTTCGTTAGCAAGACGCTCTTCCATCGTTTT
Source organism: Bacillus sp. I-2 (assembly GCF_001974945.1). Taxonomy (NCBI): domain Bacteria; kingdom Bacillati; phylum Bacillota; class Bacilli; order Caryophanales; family Bacillaceae; genus Bacillus; species Bacillus sp. I-2. The sequence goes on from NZ_LZRW01000005.1 coordinate 32,568, forward strand.
TTCTCCACGAAGACGAGCGTAGTTTACTAACCAGCGAAGACCTAAAGTAGTACGACGGTCTGGGCGAACTTCTACAGGAACTTGGTAGTTAGCTCCACCTACACGACGTGCTTTAACTTCAAGAACTGGCATGATGTTTTTCAAGGCTTGTTCGAAAACCTCCATCGCTTCATTACCAGTACGTTCTTTGATGATATCAAATGACTTGTAGAGAATTGTTTGTGCTTTTCCTCTTTTACCGTCGATCATCATTTTGTTGATCAAACGAGATACAAGTTTAGAATTGTAAATTGGATCTGGCAATACGTCTCTTTTTGCTACAGGACCTTTACGTGGCATCTGAATAGCCTCCCTTCTCTTTTAAAAGGATTTCTATCTGTCTCTCATCTCAATATCATTGTCAGCTTCCTGACTCCACTGATCTGATATCAACTTCTAAAAACCCTTATGTTTGTTTGTATTATTTGCTTTGTTTAGGGCGTTTTGTTCCGTATTTAGAACGTCCTTGCATACGACCGTCAACTCCGGCAGTATCAAGCGCACCACGAACGATGTGGTAACGTACACCCGGTAAGTCTTTTACACGTCCGCCACGGATAAGTACTACACTGTGCTCTTGTAGGTTATGTCCGATACCAGGAATGTAAGCTGTTACTTCAATCAGGTTAGACAAACGTACACGAGCATATTTACGTAGTGCTGAGTTTGGTTTTTTCGGTGTCATTGTACCGACACGAGTACAAACCCCGCGCTTCTGTGGAGATGTTACGTTAGTGTGCTCTTTTTTGAAACTGTTGTATCCTTTGTTAAGTGCAGGAGACTTTGAGTTTTCAACTTTACTCACGCGTCCTTTGCGTACTAGCTGATTAATTGTAGGCATGTTGTTATTCCTCCCTTCATTACTTTTTTTATAACCCACATACCCAGGTGGTTCATCAAAAGGCAAAAAACAATGCTTTTGCATTTTAAGCATGCAAAAACAAAACAAGTACGTTATAACATAATGGCAACAGCTGCTGCCCCAACTTCAATTCCGCAGGCCTTGCCGAGCTTTTTCATGGAATCTACCACTAAAATGTCTACACCCTTCTCTTGCGCTAGTTTCAATACACTAGCAGTTAAAGCAGGATCAGCATCTTTCGCTACGACGACTTCCTTTACTGAATCTCGTTTTAGAGCTTTTACTGTTTGCTTCGTACCAATAATAATGGATTGAGCCTGTGATACTTTATCATAAGACATCGAATATCCTCCAAAGTAACAGGTTTTATTTTGAGCACCTTGGTTATATTATCATCATGGCAGAAGGATGTCAATATCGTATGACAGATTATCTTGACATCCTTCACCATTTTTGATGATTTTATAGGAATCTCACGAGAAAGATTACTCTACAGGAACCATATCGTCAGACGGCTGCACTTGCGATACCGGCTTAACTTTACGGTAGTTTGGCATTCCCGTTCCAGCAGGAACAAGTTTACCAATGATCACATTCTCTTTCAAGCCAAGCAGTTCATCACGTTTTCCTTTGATCGCCGCATCTGTAAGGACACGAGTCGTTTCTTGGAAGGATGCTGCAGACAAGAATGAGTCTGTTTCAAGCGAAGCTTTTGTAATACCAAGAAGAACTGGACGGCCTGTTGCAGGACGTTTGCCTTCGAATAGTACTTTTTTGTTCGCTTCAGTGAATTGATGTACATCAAGAAGTGTGCCTGGTAATACGTCTGTATCCCCTGCATCAGCGACACGCACTTTACGAAGCATTTGGCGAACCATTACCTCTACGTGCTTATCTCCGATTTCTACCCCTTGCATACGGTATACTTTTTGTACTTCATGAAGCAGATATTCTTGAACAGCTGTCATGTCAGTCACTTTAAGAAGTTCTTTCGGATCGATCGAACCTTCTGTAAGTACTTGACCACGAGTAACTGTGTCACCTTCAACAACTTTCAGACGTGCATTGTAAGGAGCTGTGTATGAGCGAGTTTCAACTTCGCCTTGAACCACAATTTCCTGCTGCTTGTCACGAACATCGTTAATTTCAGCAACGACACCATCAATTTCAGAAATTGTCGCTTGCCCTTTCGGATTACGCGCTTCAAATAGCTCTTGGATACGAGGTAGACCTTGAGTGATATCGTCTCCTGCTACCCCACCGGTGTGGAACGTACGCATTGTAAGCTGTGTTCCTGGCTCACCGATTGATTGTGCAGCGATGATTCCAACTGCTTCACCGACTTCAACGTCAGTACCAGTTGCAAGGTTACGGCCGTAGCATCGTTTACATACACCATGAGGCGTGTTACATGTAAATGCAGAACGGATCCATACTTCCTCAATTCCTGCTTCAACTACTTCAAGTGCTTTATCTTCATCAATTAGTTCGTTTTCGGCTACAATGACTTCGCCTGTTTCAGGATGAACAATTGGTTTTCTTGCAAAACGTCCAATCAGACGTTCTTCAAGTTTCTCAATAATTTCATTTCCTTCTTTAATAGACTTCGCCAAGATTCCACGGTCTGTACCGCAATCTGTTTCACGGATAATGACATCCTGTGCAACGTCAACGAGACGACGCGTGAGGTAACCTGAGTCAGCTGTTTTAAGGGCTGTATCGGCAAGACCTTTACGCGCACCGTGAGTGGAAATAAAGTATTCCAATACGGTTAAACCTTCACGGAAACTAGATTTAATCGGAAGTTCAATGATACGTCCAGCCGGGTTGGCCATCAGACCACGCATACCAGCCAGCTGAGTGAAGTTAGATGCGTTACCACGCGCTCCAGAGTCACTCATCATGTAGATTGGGTTGACTTCATCAAGGGACTTCATCAGTTTACCTTGGATCACATCTTTAGAAGAACTCCAGATTGAAATAACTCTCTCATAACGCTCTTCTTCAGTAATCAAACCACGTCTGAATTGCTTCATGACGTTATCTACTTTTGCTTGTGCTTCTTCAAGAATTTGCTGCTTATCATCTAATACGACGATATCAGACACACCAACCGTAATACCGGCTTTAGTAGAGTATCTGAAACCAAGATTTTTCATGCGGTCAAGCATTTTAGATGTCTCAGTGATATGGAATCTCTTAAAGATTTCTGCAATGATTTTACCTAAAATACCTTTTTTGAACGGCGCATTGATTTCTTGTTTCTCGATCGCAGCTTTTACATCCTCACCTTTTTCAAGGAAGAAACGATCAGGCGTTTTTTCTTCAATATTGCTCTTTGTCGGCTCATTCATGTATGGGAATGATTCCGGTAAGATTTCGTTAAAGATCAGTTTTCCAACTGTTGTAATCAACAATTTAGAACGCTGTTCATCAGTGAATGTCACATTCTTCAACGAGCTAGCTGCAACAGCTACACGTGTATGAAGATGTACATAACCATTTTGATAAGCTAGAAGGGCTTCGTCAGTATCTTTGAAGACCATACCTTCTCCGATAGCACCTTTGCGCTCAAGTGTAAGGTAGTAGTTACCAAGCACCATATCCTGAGATGGCGTAACAACTGGTTTTCCATCTTTCGGGTTCAAAATGTTTTGAGCAGCAAGCATTAAGATACGAGCTTCAGCTTGAGCTTCAGCAGACAATGGTACGTGAACCGCCATTTGGTCACCGTCAAAGTCAGCGTTGTAGGCTGTACATACAAGTGGATGCAGACGAATTGCGCGTCCTTCCACAAGTGTAGGTTCAAACGCTTGAATACCAAGTCTGTGAAGAGTCGGTGCACGGTTTAGTAAGACTGGATGCTCACGAATAACTGATTCTAAAACATCCCATACTTCCGGCTGCACGCGCTCAATTTTACGCTTCGCACTCTTGATATTGTGAGCTAATCCTTTTTCAACAAGCTCCTTCATCACGAATGGTTTGAATAATTCAAGAGCCATTTCTTTAGGAAGTCCACACTGATACATTTTCAAATGTGGTCCTACGACGATAACGGAACGTCCAGAATAGTCAACACGTTTACCAAGCAAGTTTTGACGGAAACGTCCTTGTTTCCCTTTCAGCATGTGAGAAAGAGATTTCAATGGTCGATTTCCTGGTCCTGTTACTGGTCGGCCTCTACGTCCATTATCAATCAAGGCATCGACAGCTTCTTGAAGCATACGCTTCTCGTTCTGAACGATGATGCTTGGCGCGCCAAGATCTAATAAACGCTTCAGACGATTGTTACGGTTGATGACACGACGATAAAGGTCGTTCAAGTCAGAAGTAGCAAAACGTCCACCATCAAGCTGAACCATTGGACGTAATTCTGGCGGAATAACCGGAAGTACATCAAGAATCATCCAAGATGGTTTGTTTCCTGAGTTACGGAAGGCTTCTAACACTTCAAGACGTTTGATCGCACGTGTACGGCGCTGTCCTTGAGCAGTTTTCAGCTCTTCTTTCAGTGTATCCACTTCTTTTACAAGATCGATATCTTGAAGAAGTTTGTTGATTGCTTCTGCACCCATAGCCGCTTGGAATGTATTACCGTATTTATCTAAATAAGCACGGAATTCTTTCTCAGAAAGAAGTTGTTTCTTCTCAAGCGGTGTATTGCCCGGATCTGTCACGACGTAAGAAGCGAAGTAAATCACTTCTTCTAACGCACGTGGTGACATATCAAGAACAAGACCCATACGGCTTGGGATACCTTTGAAATACCAAATGTGGGAAACTGGGGCAGCCAGTTCGATATGCCCCATTCTCTCACGACGGACTTTTGCCCGTGTTACTTCTACACCACAACGGTCACATACAACACCCTTATACCGAACGCGTTTATACTTCCCACAATGACATTCCCAGTCTTTTTGCGGTCCGAAGATACGTTCACAAAAGAGACCATCTTTTTCAGGTTTCAGTGTACGATAGTTAATCGTTTCAGGCTTTTTCACTTCACCAAAAGACCAAGAACGGATTTTATCAGGTGATGCGAGACCGATGTTCATATACTCAAAATTGTTCACATCTAGCAAGGGGCCTACCTCCCTTTTAATCTTCGGGTTATACCCTAGTCACTTGCTCTAATCGTTTCTGCTATTCTTTTGTGACTGCGTCACGTTCAAGATCGACAGGTGCGAGGTCTGCAGCTTCTTCGTCATTAGATAACGCTAATCCGTCTGCTTTCTTCGTTTCCTCATCGTCTTCTAAATCTCTCATTTCTATCTCTTCTTCATCGCCAGATAGGATTTTCACATCCATACCTAAACTTTGAAGTTCTTTGATTAACACTTTGAATGATTCAGGGACACCTGGTTCAGGTACGTTATCCCCTTTGACGATGGCTTCGTATGTTTTCACACGCCCCACAACGTCATCCGATTTAACTGTTAAGATCTCTTGAAGTGTATATGCTGCACCGTAAGCTTCAAGTGCCCATACTTCCATCTCTCCGAAACGCTGACCACCAAACTGTGCTTTACCGCCAAGTGGCTGCTGCGTAACAAGTGAGTATGGTCCAGTTGAACGAGCGTGAAGTTTATCGTCAACCATGTGAGCCAGTTTGATCATGTACATGATTCCGACAGATACACGGTTGTCGAATGGTTCACCAGTTCGACCGTCATAAAGGACTGTTTTCGCATCACGGGACATACCTGCTTCTTCAAGCGTTTCCCAAACATCTTCCTCGCGCGCACCATCAAATACTGGTGACGCAATGTGGATGCCGAGGTAACGTGCAGCCATACCCATATGAAGCTCAAGTACCTGACCGATGTTCATACGAGATGGTACCCCTAGAGGGTTCAACATGATATCGATCGGTGTTCCGTCTGGAAGATAAGGCATATCTTCTTCTGGAAGGATTTTAGAGATAACCCCTTTGTTACCATGTCGTCCGGCCATTTTGTCACCTTCAGAAATCTTACGCTTCTGAACGATGTATACGCGGACTAATTGGTTTACACCTGGAGGTAATTCATCTCCATCTTCACGGTTGAAGACTTTTACATCGTGGATAATTCCGCCGCCGCCGTGTGGAACACGTAGTGACGTATCACGAACTTCACGAGCCTTTTCACCGAAGATTGCATGTAATAGACGTTCTTCAGCTGTTAGTTCAGTTACACCTTTAGGCGTTACTTTACCTACAAGAAGGTCTCCGTCTTTTACTTCTGCACCAATACGGATAATTCCGCGCTCGTCAAGGTTGCGTAAAGCATCTTCCCCAACGTTTGGAATATCACGAGTGATTTCTTCAGGTCCAAGCTTTGTATCACGAGCTTCTGATTCATATTCTTCAATATGAATAGACGTGTAGACGTCATCTTTTACAAGGCGCTCACTCATGATGATCGCATCCTCGTAGTTGTAACCGTCCCAAGTCATGAAGCCGACCATGACGTTACGTCCTAGAGCCAATTCACCTTTTTCCATAGAAGGACCGTCTGCAAGGATTTCCCCTTTAACGACTTCATCTCCAACACTTACGATAGGACGCTGGTTGTAGCAAGTCCCTTGGTTAGAGCGGACAAATTTCAGCAGGCTGTATTTGTCAAGGTTTCCTTTGACTTGTTGTCCGTCAACGTCTTCATAACGGCGAACCCAAATATTTTTTGCTTCTACACGTTCTACAACACCTGGGTAGCGGCAGATGACAGCAGCACCAGAGTCTTTACCTGATACGTACTCCATACCTGTACCAACAATCGGTGATTCTGGCTGCATCAAAGGCACAGCCTGACGCTGCATGTTCGCTCCCATTAGAGCACGGTTAGAGTCATCGTTTTCTAAGAATGGGATACATGCTGTCGCTGCAGAAACAACCTGCTTTGGCGAAACGTCCATGTAGTCAACGCGGTTTCGAGGAACAACGGTGTTTTCCCCTCTGAAACGAGCAATGATATTATCATCGATAAACGAACCATCATCAGCTAACTGAGCGTTCGCTTGTGCTACTACGTAGTTATCCTCTTCATCAGCAGTTAAATAATCGATTCTCGGTGTTACTTTACCAGTCTCAGGATCAACCCGGCGGTAAGGTGTTTCGATAAATCCGAAGCGATTCACTTTTGCAAATGAAGATAGAGAGTTGATCAAACCAATGTTTGGACCCTCTGGTGTTTCGATCGGACACATACGTCCATAGTGAGAGTAGTGAACGTCACGAACTTCCATTCCTGCACGCTCACGTGTCAAACCACCCGGTCCAAGCGCTGACAGACGACGTTTGTGCGTCAATTCAGCAAGCGGGTTTGTTTGATCCATGAACTGAGAAAGCTGAGAGCTACCAAAGAACTCTTTGATAGAAGCGATCACAGGACGAATGTTGATCAGCTGTTGAGGTGTGATCGTGTTTGTGTCTTGAATCGACATTCTTTCACGAACAACACGCTCCATTCTGCTTAAACCAATACGGAATTGGTTTTGCAGAAGTTCACCTACAGAACGCAGACGACGGTTACCAAGGTGGTCGATATCATCTGTGTCACCTACACCATGAAGAAGATTGAAGAAGTAACTGATTGATGCAATGATGTCAGAAGGCGTGATGTTTTTCACAGCTTCCTCTACATATGCATTTCCAATCACGTTAATCACTTGCTCGCCTTCTTGATCAGTCGGTGCATAAATCTTAATAGATTGAAGTTCTACTTCATCTTCTACTACGCCACCATTAGGATAAAGCTTTCTAAATCCGATGCCGTTTTCTAAGTATGGAAGAACTTTATCAAGAACTCTTCTGTCTAAAATTTGACCTTTTTCTGCTAGAATTTCACCTGTTTCAGGATCAACTAGCGTTTCAGCCAATTTTTGATTGAACAGTCTATTTTTAATATGAAGCTTCTTATTAATCTTGTAGCGTCCAACATTTGCTAGGTCATATCTCTTCGGATCGAAGAAGCGAGAGTCTAGCAAGCTTTTCGCATTTTCAACAGTTGGCGGCTCTCCAGGACGGAGGCGCTCGTAGATTTCGAGAAGTGCTTTATCGGCATTCTCTGTATTGTCTTTTTCCAGTGTGTTGCGTAAGTATTCATTCTCGCCAATGAGGTCAAGAATCTCTTGATCAGAGCTGAAGCCGAGAGCACGCAAAAGAACCGTAACCGGCAACTTACGTGTGCGATCGATGCGTACATAGACTACATCCTTCGCATCAGTTTCGTATTCTAACCATGCGCCACGGTTTGGAATGACAGTCGCAGTAAAACCTTTTTTACCGTTTTTGTCTACTTTACCACTGAAATATACACTTGGAGAACGCACTAACTGAGAAACGATTACACGTTCCGCACCATTAATGATAAAAGTACCTGTGTCTGTCATGATTGGGAAATCACCCATAAACACATCTTGGTCTTTTACTTCTCCAGTTTCTTTGTTAATTAAACGAACTTTTACTCTTAGTGGAGCAGAGTAAGTTACATCACGTTCTTTTGATTCTGCTACAGGATACTTAGGATCCCCTAGGCTGTAATCAATGAATTCAAGAGAAAGGTTACCAGTAAAATCCTCAATTGGGGATATATCTTGAAACATCTCTCTAAGACCCTCATCAAGAAACCACTGATAAGAAGAGGTTTGAATTTCAATGAGATTTGGTAATTCTAACACTTCGCTTATGCGTGCGTAGCTTCTGCGCTGGCGGTGTCGTCCATACTGAACTAGTTGACCTGTCAACTGATTCACCCCTCAAATCATGCGTATTATATGTGTAAAAAGTATTTCTGTCTTTCAAATGTCAGTAAAGAAATACTTTTTTACAAGACAAAAGAAAAAAGGGTTTCTAAAATAAGAAAACCACATCCAAAAACAAATACCGATTTTATTAGTTTTCCCAAGTATGCATAATTTATACAAAATAGTTGTTTTTTAAGCCTATCAAGCAAAATATACACATTGGCATTTTATAATGTTAACACAGCTAGGAAACTGCGTCAAACTTTTTTAGCTTTGATGATATAGTAGCCCTTTTTTTTCAGCACAACCTCGACTTCTCCAAAGAGCTGCTCTAATTTTTCAATCGCAGATGGTCCACCTTGCTTTTTCTGAATAACCACCCACAACTCACCTTCCGGCAATAAATGATCAGCACTTTTTTCAAAGATCGCATGTACAACTTTCTTCCCTGCCCGTATTGGGGGATTGGTCAGTATAGAGGCAAAAGCAGCTGAGGAATGAACATTCGAGAACAAATCACTTTGATAGATGTGAACATTATCAATGCGATTATGTTTAGCGTTTTCCTTTGAAAGTTCGACTGCTCTTTCGTTCACATCAATCATATGAATGGTACGGCTAGTCAGTTCGTTTGCTAACGATAAGCCAATCGGTCCATAACCGCAACCGACATCTAAGACATCGCCATCCAAATCAGGTTCTTCGAAAGCTTCAATTAAAAGCCTTGAACCAAAGTCGACTTCTTTCTTAGAAAACACTCCACTGTCACTTGTAAAAGTAAAGGTACGGTTTCTCAAGGTGAAGTCCCATGTCTGTTTATTGCTTTTCACTGATGGCTTTTCCGTATAATAGTGGTCACTCATGGTGAATGGACCTCCTCTGGATTCAATCGTTTCAGGAGATTAGAAAAGAAAAAGCCCGCCAGTAAAAGCGAGCTTTCCCAAAAGGATAGGCGAAGATTACTTAACTTCTACAGAAGCGCCAACTTCTTCAAGCTTAGCTTTAAGTTCTTCAGCTTCTTCTTTAGCAATACCTTCTTTAAGTGGTTTTGGAGTGTTGTCAACAAGTTCTTTAGCTTCTTTCAAGCCAAGACCAGTGATTTCACGAACCACTTTGATAACTTTGATTTTTTGGTCTCCAGCACCAGCAAGTACTAGATCAAAATCAGTTTTTTCTTCAGCAGCAGCACCGCCACCAGCAGCTACAGCTACAGGAGCAGCAGCAGTTACGCCAAATTCTTCTTCGATTGCTTTTACTAAGTCGTTTAACTCAAGTACAGTTGCTTCTTTAACTGAAGCAATGATTTCTTCGATATTTAAAGCCATTTGTAATTCCTCCATTTTAAGTTTTTTTACGTAAACGTAAAGTACGCATTAAGCGCCTTGTTCTTCTTTTTGATCTGCAACTGCTTTAGTAGCAAGAGCAAGGTTACGAACTGGAGCTTGAAGAACGCTAAGCAACATAGAAAGTAAGCCTTCGCGAGACGGAAGTTCCGCAAGAGCCTTCACTTCTTCTACAGTCGCTACGTTTCCTTCGATGACACCAGCTTTGATTTCTAAAGCTTCGTGGCTTTTCGCAAATTCGTTGATGATTTTCGCAGGTGCGATAACATCTTCGTTACTGAATGCGATAGCGTTTGGACCTGTTAAGAAATCGTTTAAACCCGTTAGTTCAACTTGTTCAACTGCACGGCGAGTCAAAGTGTTTTTGTAAACTTTGAATTCTACGCCAGCTTCACGAAGCTGTTTACGAAGTTCAGTCACTTCAGAAACTGAAAGACCGCGGTAATCTACAATGACAGTAGACATACTATCTTTAAATTTAGAAGTAATTTCATCAACGACAACTTTTTTAGTATCGATTGCATTGCTCATGGTTACACCTCCTGTACATTCTTTGTGTAACACTTATACCGATCAGGCCATCACGTTCCTAACGAACGGTTCTCCATATAAAAAGCCTCCATTAAGACATGGAGGCTGTATATACAAGCATACGTTAACGTAAGACTGTGACATATACACCTCGGCGGGTTATTTAAGCCATAAGGCCCCTGCTGTCTACGGTATAAATGGACATTATTCTATTTTACAACATTTTGATATTATCAAAATGGTTGTCATAAGTCAAGAATTATTTTGCAGAGAAAGAAGATGGATCCACTTTCACGCCAGGGCCCATAGTAGATGTAACAGAAACGTTTTTCACGTATACACCTTTAGCCGCTGCAGGTTTTGCTTTAAGGATTGTGTCATAGATTGTTGCAAAGTTCTCAACAAGCTTTTCGTCCTCGAAAGAAACCTTTCCGATTGGCGCGTGGATGTTACCAGCTTTATCAACGCGGTATTCTACTTTACCAGCTTTGATTTCATTGATTGCCTTTTCAACTTCGAACGTTACAGTTCCTGTTTTAGGGTTTGGCATAAGACCTTTTGGTCCAAGTACACGACCGATCTTACCAACTTCACCCATCATGTCAGGTGTCGCAACGATTACATCGAATTCGAACCAGCCTTGTTGGATTTTAGTGATGTAATCAGAATCTCCAACGTAGTCTGCTCCAGCAGCTTCTGCTTCTTTTGCTTTTTCGCCTTTAGCGAACACAAGAACGCGTTGAGTTTTACCAGTTCCGTTAGGAAGTACAACTGCACCGCGGATTTGTTGATCGTTTTTACGAGGGTCTACGCCCAAACGAAAAGCAACTTCTACAGTCGCATCAAATTTAGCTGTATTTGCTTTTTTTGTAAGAGAAACAGCTTCAGCTACATCATACGCTTTAGTACGATCGATCAGCTTAGCAGCTTCTACATACTTTTTACCTTTTTTAGCCATTATAAAAATCCTCCTTATGTGGTTTTAGCGGAATAACCTCCCACGAATAAGGGTTGCGAACTTGTCAAAACCAAACTCGCAACCCAACAAGACAAAAAATTAATCTTCGATGACAATACCCATACTGCGTGCAGTACCTTCAACCATGCGCATAGCTGATTCAACGCTAGCAGCGTTTAAGTCAGGCATTTTTGTTTCCGCGATTTCGCGTACTTTATCACGCTTAACAGTTGCCACTTTATTACGGTTAGGTTCACCAGAACCAGACTCAATACCAGCTGCTTTTTTAAGTAAAACTGCAGCAGGTGGAGTTTTAGTAATAAATGTAAATGAACGGTCTTCAAAAACCGAAATTTCAACAGGAATGATAAGACCAGCTTGGTCAGCTGTACGAGCGTTAAACTCCTTACAGAATCCCATGATATTAACACCGGCTTGACCTAGTGCAGGTCCAACTGGTGGAGCTGGGTTAGCTTTTCCAGCAGGAATTTGCAATTTAACAACTTTAACTACTTTTTTAGCCACGAGACACACCTCCTTAAAGTCCGTGATGTGGTAATAGGGGAATCCCCCTCCCACTCAACAACTTCATTCTTTATATGAATGACGAAATAACTAGCTAGCGATCTTGAGTGAACTCAAGACGTACCTTTGCTATATTACCACTTCTATACACTCATTTCAAGCTCTTTTAAATTACAATTTATCGATCTGCGTGAACTCAAGTTCAACAGGTGTTTCTCTACCAAACATATTAACGAATACTTTGACTTTGCTTTTATCGTAGTCAATTTCTTCAATGGAGCCAGTGAAGTTAGCAAATGGTCCATCGATGACCTTAACTGTTTCTTTCAGTTCAAAGTCGATTTCTGTTTTGCGTTCTTCAAGACCCATTCTCTTCAGAATGGTTTCGGCTTCGCCTGGCAGCAGCGCAGTCGGCTTTGATCCTGATCCAGCTGATCCAACGAATCCAGTGACACCCGGTGTATTACGAACGACATACCAAGAGTCGTCAGTCATCACGATTTCCACTAGGACATAGCCAGGGAACACTTTCTTTTTGACGACTTTTTTCTTACCATTTTTAATATCGGTTTCTTCTTCTTCTGGTACGACGACGCGGAAGATTTTATCCTGCATGCCCATTGATTCAACACGCTTTTCCAAGTTCGCTTTTACTTTGTTTTCATAGCCAGAGTACGTATGCACAACATACCAATTCTTTTCCATTTTCGTTCAGGACTATTTAGTCCTTCCCTCCCCACATTTCATAATGTCTATTTGACGAATCTCGAGTACCGGTAAATATTTTCAAGCAATTGAAAAAACCCGTAAAACGGGTTTTTTGGCAAGTCATATTATGATCTATTATAGCACGTTCAGCAGACCATTATTCAAGTATTAATGAATTAATTCGATTAATTGTGAGATTCCTATATCAAGAAAAGAGAAAAAGATGGCAAAGAACACGACTGTTAAAATAACAGTGATTGTGTAGCGGACCATTTCGTTCTTCTTTGGCCAGCTGACCTTTTTCATTTCTTTTCCGACACTTTTTAAGAAACTGATAATACGCATGTAAAAGACCTCCACAGATTAAAGAACGCAAATCTTACTTCGTTTCTAAATGTGTTTTATGTGAATTACAAGTCTTGCAATATTTCTTAACTTCTAATCTTTCAGCTGCTGAAGCAACACTTTTCATTGTCGTATAATTGCGGCTTCCGCAGTCTTTACAGGCTAGAGTAATCTTTTTCCTCATATTTACACCTATTTTCTCGACATCATTTCATTAGTACCTTATCACAGTGTCGAAAAAGCTGTCAATATAGGTTTGATTAGAGACTAATCTCGCGAAGCTCTAAATATTTCTCTAATTTTCTCTTTACTCTTTGGAGTGCGTTATCAATTGATTTCACATGACGATTTAAATCTTCAGAAATCTCTTGATAGGATCTGCCATCAAGATAAAGCACAAGTACCTTTCTTTCCAGCTCGCTTAGCAGTTCACCCATCTTCATTTCGATATCATCAAATTCTTCTTTGCTAATGATTAAGTCTTCTGGGTTAAGCGCTTTAGCGCCGGAAATGACATCCAATAATGTTCTGTCCGATTCTTCATCGTAGATCGGCTTGTCTAATGATACATAGGAATTTAACGGGATATGTTTTTGGCGAGTAGCTGTTTTAATTGCGGTGATAATTTGGCGGGTAATACATAATTCTGCAAAAGCCTTAAATGAAGTAAGCTTGTCCTCTCTGAAATCGCGGATAGACTTATAAAGTCCGATCATTCCCTCTTGGACAATGTCCTCTCGATCCGCTCCTATCAAGAAATAAGATCTTGCTTTCGCACGTACAAAATTGCGGTATTTCGTTATTAAATAATCTAGCGCATCACTATCTCCGACATGAACCCTTTCAATGACTTGTTCATCTTCCAACTGGCAAAATTGCTCTCTGATGGACTTACCCTTGCTGTTGTTTAGATTCACTTCGATCCCCCCGACCGCACCTAGATAGAAATATTATACATTAATGGTTGAAATATCGTCAAGCTATTCCAGATTCCCGCGCCGCCATTTTTCAAACGTTTTCAATACATCTTCTGACAATTCAATCTTAGATGCTGGTTTATCAGAAGTAATCTTTTTGACCCTCGTTTCAATCTTTCGTTCTATCACTTCAATCTCTCTTAAAAGCTCACGAGCCGACTTCCGAAGAGCTCCTTGTCCAAAAATAGCCCATTGTTCCGTAAAATCTGAGGTTGCCACATGAATTTGCGTCCGGATATTATTCAAATCCTGCGCCAGCTTTTCAATCCGCTCATCCGCCGTTTCATTCTCTCTTGTAAAGATGACCTCTACTCGGTGGTTAGTCCGCTTCTTTTCAATTCCTTTGACCATATGGGCATCGAATACGACAATGACTCGATACCCTGTGTATGCTTGATATTCTGCTAAATGTTGAATCAGCACGTCTCTGGCTTCTTCAAAGCTGTTTTCCTTTAAGTGCTGCAGCTGAGGCCATGCACCTATCATGTTGTATCCATCGACTAAGAGGATATCCATCTCTATTCTCCTAACGGATAACGTTTTCGATACACTTCATACATCAATAGACCAGCCGCAACTGATGCGTTTAACGAAGTAACCTTCCCGGCCATAGGCAGTTTAATCAGAAAATCACACTTTTCCTTAATCAATCGGCCAATTCCTTTTCCTTCACTGCCAATCACAAGAGCCAGCGGCATTGTACCATCAAATTGTCTGTAATCCTGTTTAGCAGACGCATCTGTTCCCGCAACCCAGATTCCTCTTTCTTTCATTTCATCAAGGGCTCTTGAAAGATTGGTCACTTTTGCAACAGGAATATGCTCAATTGCTCCAGTGGATGCCTTAGCAACTGTTGTTGTTAGACCGACCGCTCTCCTTTTCGGAATGACAATCCCGTGTGCACCTACAGCATCTGCCGTACGCATAATAGATCCTAAATTATGCGGGTCTTCAATTTCATCTAAAATCAGAAAGAAAGGCTGTTCATTCCGCTTTTCAGCGATTTGATACAGATCATCTAATTCTGCATATTCATATGCTGCTACTTGTGCAACGATTCCCTGGTGCTGACCTGTAACCATTTGATCAAGCTTTTTCCTCGGAACATACTGAATGGTGATATTTTGCTTTTTAGCGAGTTCAATGACCTGCTGGGCTTGTCCTTTTACAGTGTTTTCTGCCATCCAGAGCTTGTATAACTCCCGATCTGACTTCAGTGTCTCAATCACTGCATTTTTCCCAATGACATAATCATGTTGCTGACTCATTTGTCTTCCTCCCTGACGTTCCGATTTCAATCGCCTGACCAATCAGCTCTTCTAAGCGTTCGTCCTGCTTTTCGATAAATAAATAACCCATAAGCGCTTCAAACGCTGTACTATAACGATACGTTTGAACGTCTGTGTTTTTAGGCACTGTGCCTGATTTTGCGTTTCTTCCTCTTTTCAGCACCGCTTCTTCTGCTTCAGTGAAAAAGCCTTGCTGCTGAAGCGTAAATAAAATAGCAGCCTGTGATTTAGCTGAAACAATTTTGCTTGCTCGTTTGTGCAGCTCATTTGGTTTTGTCGCCCCCGTTTGGAGGAGGTGATGCCTCACATATACTTCAAAAATGGCATCACCTATATAAGCCAGCGCAAGTCCGTTCAGCTGTTTACCGTCTTTCAGCTTTTCAAAATTCAACATTGCCTATTCTCCTCTTTTCCAGCGAGTACCTTGAGGAGTGTCCTCCAACACAATATTCATGTTCTTTAATTGATCACGAATTTGATCAGATAGGGCAAAGTCACGATTTCTTCTAGCTTCATTGCGTTTTTCAATTAACGCTTCTACCTCTTCGTCAAGCGTGTGCTTTTCTTCTAATGAGAAGCCGAGAACAGACGTAATTTCTTGGAACAAGCCGATAAATGCCTTGATCACTTCCTCCGAAGTATGATCATTTTCCATATAATAATTCGCCTGTTTCGCTAATTCGAATAAAACAGAGATCGCATTTGCCGTATTGAAGTCATCGTTCATTTCAGAAATAAATGTCGCACGCTGCTCTTCAATTTTTGCCAGCCATTCAGCATTGTCTTCCGTGATATTTGTGCTGCTCTCTAGACGATGATGTAAATTCGCATACGATGTCTTGAGTCGGTTAAACGCACTCTTTGTACTTTCTAATAAATCCATTGAGTAGTTAATTGGGTGACGATAGTGAACCGACAACATAAAGAAGCGGAGCACATCAGGATCTTGTTCTTTCACAATGTCATGCACCAGCACAAAGTTGCCAAGTGATTTTGACATTTTTTCATTATCGATATTAATATACCCGTTATGCATCCAATACTTCGCAAAAGGCTTCCCTGTCAAAGCCTCAGATTGGGCAATTTCATTCTCATGGTGAGGGAATGTTAAATCCTGTCCGCCAGCATGAATGTCGATCGTATCACCTAAATATTTTTTGACCATTGCCGAGCATTCGATGTGCCAGCCTGGGCGTCCTTTGCCCCACGGGCTATCCCAAGAGATTTCCTGATCCTTTGCAGCCTTCCAAAGAGCAAAGTCCAGCGCATCTCGTTTCTTTTCACCTACACGAATACGAGCACCTGTCTTCAGCTCATCAATTGATTGGTGAGAAAGCTTTCCATAACCTTCAAATGAGCGTGTGCTGTAATACACGTCACCATCTGCTTCATAGGCGTAGCCTTTTTCAATCAATGTCGCAATAAACGCAATGATATCATCCATATTTTCCGTCACTCGCGGGTGAAGGTCTGCTTTTTTGCAGCCGAGCGCACTGACGTCTTCGAAGTAGGCTTGGATAAACCGGTCAGCAATTGTCGGCACATCTTCTCCGAGTTCGTTGGCTGCTTTGATGAGTTTATCATCCACATCTGTAAAGTTTGATACAAAGTTCACATCGTAACCGCTGTATTCTAAATACTTACGTACAGTGTCATAAACAATAGCAGGTCTAGCATTCCCGATATGAATGTAGTTATAAACGGTTGGTCCGCACACATACATCTTGACCTTTCCTGGCTCAAGCGGGACAAATTCTTCCTTCTTACGTGTCAATGTATTATAAATATTGATTGTCATGATTGTTCTTCCTTTCTGCTCAATGAAGCCAGCTCACCTTTTAGCTTTTCCATTTCTCGTTCCAATTCTTTGAAACGATCGGAAATTGGATCTGGCAAATCTTGATGATTGAGATCACGATTGATTTTCTTTCCATTTTGAACGACGACTCGCCCAGGTATACCGACAACGGTGGAATGGTCGGGTACGTCCTTTAACACGACCGACCCCGCTCCAATCTTGGCTCCTTTTCCAACTGTAATGGAACCAAGCACCTTGGCACCTGTCGCAATGAGGGCATCGTCTAAAATGGTCGGATGCCGCTTTCCCTTTTCTTTCCCTGTTCCCCCTAATGTCACGCCTTGGAAAACAGTGACGTTGTCTCCAATTTCACATGTTTCCCCGATCACGACGCCCATGCCGTGATCAATGAAGAACCGCCTGCCAATGGTTGCCGCCGGATGAATTTCCACCCCTGTGAAAAAACGGCTGACCTGAGAAATGATCCGCGCAATAAAATACAGCTTCCGCTTATAAAATGCGTGCGCAATACGGTGAGCCCAAATCGCATGAAGCCCTGAATAGGTTAGCACTACTTCAATATAGCTTCTAGCAGCAGGATCTTGATCAAACACAGTATCAATATCTTCTTTCAGCATTTTGAAAAACACATGCTCCCCCCGTTCTTCCCCATGAATCTCTCTTAGGACTTGCTCTCTTTTTTTGGACAAATAAAAAACGCCTCTGCCAAATGACAGAGACGTTTTGAAAACGCGGTTCCACTCTGTTTAGAAAGCTACTTATCTTTCAGCCTTCTCAACTTAATCCCATAACGGAGGGTACCGCCCTTGCATACTAACGTACGTGTTCCTCAAGGGTCTTGAGGGTGCATTTCCAACGTCTGCCCATAAGTCTCTTTCAGCCGGTGGAGACTCTTTCTGTGATGGACGAGTACATTGTACTTCTCCCTCGCAACGATTTCCTTATATTTGTTTAATGCGGTTTAATACCGTTTCTTTACCTAGTAATTCAATACTTTGCGGAAGTTCTGGGCCATGCGTTTGTCCTGTGACAGCCACACGAATCGGCATGAATAGTTTCTTGCCTTTATGCCCTGTTTCTTTTTGTACCGCTTTAATGGCAGCCTTGATTTCATCAGGTGTGAAAGACTCAAGCTGTTCAAGCTGACCTGCAAAAGATGCCATCACTTCTGGTACTTGCTCCTCTGCTAGAACTTCCTTTGCCTCTTGATTATACTCAATTTGCTCCTTAAAGAACAACTCTGTTAACTCAACAATTTCTGCCCCGTAGCTTAATTGTTCGTGATACAGAGAAATAAGTTTGCGTACCCACGTGTTTTCTTCTTCAGTCAGCTGCTCACTTACCTTGCCTGCTTTTTGAAGATGTGGAAGTGTTAGTGCCACAACCTGATCAAGATCAAGTGCTTTCACGTATTGGTTGTTCACCCATTTTAGTTTATGCATATCGAATAGAGCTGGTGACTTAGAAAGTCGGTTTACATCGAAAATGTCGATGAATTGCTCTTTTGTAAACAGTTCTTCTTCGCCTACTGGAGACCATCCAAGTAATGCAATGAAGTTAAACAGGGCTTCAGGTAAATAGCCTAAATTCTTATATTGCTCGATGAATTGAATAATTGATTCATCACGTTTACTTAATTTCTTGCGGTTTTCGTTCACAATCAGCGTCATATGTCCGAATAGCGGAACATCCCAGCCAAATGCATTAAAAATCATGATTTGTTTAGGGGTATTTGAAATATGATCTTCTCCGCGAAGAACGTGAGTCATTTTCATCAAATGATCATCCACTGCTACGGCAAAGTTATAAGTTGGCGTGCCATCTTTCTTCACAATAACAAAGTCACCGATGCCGTCTGTTTCAAATGAAATATCGCCTTTGACCATGTCGTCAAATTTGATGATTTCTCCTTTTGGCACTCGGAAGCGGATACTTGGCTCTCTTCCTTCAGCAATCAGTTTGTCCTCTTCTTCTTTTGATAAATGACTGCATTTACCAGAATATCGAGGCATTTCGCTGCGGGCGATTTGTGCTTCACGCTCTGCCTCTAGCTCTTCAGCCGTACAATAGCACTTATACGCCAAGTCCTTCTCTAACAGTTCGTCATAATATTTCTTGTAAATATCATTACGCTCTGATTGTCTGTAAGGACCGTAACCGCCATCTTTATCAATGCTCTCATCCCAATCAATACCGAGCCATTTCAGGTGGCGAAGCTGGCTTTCCTCCCCGCCTTCTACATTACGCTTTTGGTCCGTATCCTCGATTCGAATAATAAATTTGCCGCCTTGGCTGCGTGCGAACAAATAGTTGAAAAGAGCCGTTCTAGCATTCCCAATATGTAAATGACCAGTTGGACTCGGTGCATAACGAACACGCACTTCATTTCCCATGAGTTTAACTTCCTTTCATCTGCATCATGTTGTCTGACACCAATTTTTTATAAACGTATTTTATCATCAAAACCTATTCTCATCAAAATGGATTTTACTTTTTCTGAAGAAGCACTGTTGCCTGAGAGGCAATTCCTTCTCCTCTTCCTGTAAATCCGAGTTTCTCTGTCGTTGTTGCTTTGACATTCACCTGTGTGACATCTGCCTCAAGCGCTTCTGCAATTTTCTCACACATTGGTTGAATATAAGGTGCCATTTTTGGCTTTTGCGCCATGATTGTGCAGTCAATATTCACAAGTGTGTAGCCCTTTTCTTTCACAAGTGCCCACACATGCTGCAATAATTTAAAAGAATCTGCATCCTTAAACTCAGGATCTGTGTCTGGGAAATGTCTGCCGATATCTCCTTCAGCAATCGCACCCAGGCATGCATCTGCCACTGTGTGAAGCAGTACGTCAGCGTCTGAATGCCCTAGCAGTCCCTTTTCATAAGGAATGGTGACCCCGCCGATAATCAGAGGTCTTCCCTCTGTTAATTGATGTACATCAAAGCCTTGTCCTATTCTCAACATGATCTAGTACCCTCTTTCCGCATCCATAATTGCCTTGGCAACCAATAAATCATCCGGTGTTGTCAGCTTAATATTGGTATAGTCTCCTTGGACAATATACACATTCTCACCTTGTAATTGTTCAACAAGACTGGCGTCGTCTGTTCCAAGGAAGCCTGTCCGCTCCGCATATTCATGCGCCTCTTTTAAAATAGAATGACGAAAAGCTTGTGGGGTCTGGACTGCCCACAAGCTCTGACGTTCAATGGTTTGTTCCACTTTGCCTTCTTGAACGCGTTTGATTGTGTCTTTCACTGGTACCGCTACAACCGCGGAGCCTTTTTCAATCGCTGCTTTAACGAGCAAGTCAATCTGTGTATGCTTAATAAAAGGCCTTGCTCCATCATGAACAAGCACGATGTCCGCATCTTTCACAGCCTTTAATCCTTCGTATACACTTTGCTGACGTTCTTCACCGCCAGTGACAAGTGAAACAGGCGTTTGAAAAGCGTGTACCTTGAGTAGCCTTTCAAAGTCTTGACGCTCCTCTTCATTGATCGCTAGGATCATGCGTTTGCATTGCGCATGAGCGTCAAACACCTTTAGTGTATGAATGATGACCGGCATTCTTTTCAGCTCAATAAAAAGCTTATTACGGCCGGCCTTCATTCGTTTCCCCTGCCCCGCAGCCGGAATAACTACTTCATAATACATGTTCGTTCTCCCTTTAGAGCGCCTTCTCCAGAAGTTTTGGCTTCGCAAAAATCATTCTTCCAGCAGCAGTCTGCAGCACACTTGTGACGAGCACGTCAATGTCTTTTCCAATGTAATTGCGTCCTTCTTCGACCACAATCATCGTACCGTCATCTAAGTAAGCAACACCTTGGTTATGCTCTTTTCCATCTTTGATGACCTGTACCTTCATTTCTTCCCCAGGCAGTACAACCGGTTTAACGGCATTGGCTAGATCATTGATGTTTAACACTGCTACTTTTTGAAGTTCGCATACTTTATTTAAATTAAAATCATTGGTCACAACAACACCTGAAGTTAATTTCGCCAGCTTCACAAGCTTGCTATCAACCTCTTGAATGTCTTCGAAGTCACCTTCGTAAATTTCAACTTTGATATCCAATTCTTTTTGAATACGATTTAAAATATCTAGACCTCTTCGGCCTCTATTTCTCTTTAATACATCTGAAGAGTCTGCAATATGCTGTAATTCCTCGAGTACAAATTGAGGAATGACCATGACACCTTCTAAAAATCCAGTTTGGCAAATATCTGCGATTCTTCCATCAATGATAACACTTGTGTCTAAAATTTTCAGCTTTTTATCTTCTATTTCAGGTTCATCATCAGCTGCTCCCTTTTTCTTTGTGACCTTTGCAGATCGGGAGAACAGCCCTATCATTTCATCCTTCTTCTTAAAGCCTACCTGAAATCCAAGGTATCCTAAAAAGAAAGCCAGGAAAATCGGAATAATGGTACCAAAAATATGATATGGGATATTGTTTAGCGGGATCACGTTTACAATAAGATATGCTAGAATAAGTCCAAATACTAATCCGAAACTTCCAGATATAAGATCAGGAAGAGGCGCCTTCAATAGAGAATCCTCGATCCATTTCACCCAATTTACCACATAACCTGTGCACCATTTACCAATGATGAAGAACACAACGGCTCCTATTAGTGCTGAAGAGTAAGCATTTGTTATGAAAGGTATGTCCTTTACATTTAAAAGCAGAAATAACTCTGGAATGATAAAAATCCCCACAACTGCACCCAAAATGATAAAAAACGCCTGAACGATTCTTTTTAACATACCTTCACCTCCTTTATTTTTCATCTGTCAATCCACCTTCATCTGACATTAATATATGTTTAAGTTTCCTATCATGAGCAACAGAAAACAAAACCATCATTAATATACCCATATTCATCCATTTTTAACCGTAATAGAGAAAAATTTCTCTTCTTAAAGCTGACGGTCAATGTAATGTTTTTCTTGTAACCTTTTTAATCCTTTTTTTATCTTTTTCGCTCTTACTTCTCCAATTCCTTCTACTTCATCCAATTCTTGTACATCTGCTTCCATAATTCGATCTAGCACACCGAATGCTTCAACCACATTTTCGACGATTGGCATTGGCAGTCTAGGGATTTTATGGAGCAATCTGTATCCTCTTGTGTACACATATTCGTCAATATTTGTAGAAGCTGGATATCCAAGTAACTTGTACAGAATGGAATCATCTAAAAGCTCAAAGCTCGACATATCTTGAAGTTGTTTAAGCAGCACATACGGATCTTTAATCTTTTCTTTCACGTAATCTTTAATAAATAAAGCTGCTTCCTGCTCCATATCTGTAATCAATTCATTGACTTGCAGACGGATCAAGTGTCCCTCTGTTCCGAGCTCTTTGATATACATATTGATTTCATTTTTGATTCTGAGTACCATTTCGTAGCGGTGCAGCACGGATAATACATCACCAAAGGTCACAAGCTCTTCAAATTCTAGAGCACTTAACGCAGAAATGGCGTGATCTAAAATCGTTTTATATTTCTCAAGTGTTTGAATGGCTTGATTGGCCTTTGTTAAAATAAAGCCAATATCTTTCAGCGTATAACGACGATTCCCTTGGTATAAGGTAATGACGTTCCTCCGTTCAGAAATAGCAATGATTAAGCAGCCTGTCTGCTTTGCTACACGTTCAGCCGTCCGGTGCCTCATGCCTGTTTCCGATGAATGAATGGTTGCATCTGGCATCAGCTGTGTATTCGCATACAAGATTTTTTGACCAGAATCGCTAAGAATAATGGCCCCATCCATCTTCGCCAATTCATATAAATGTGCTGGGGAGAAGGCAGAATTAATGTGAAATCCTCCATCTACCACACTCTTTACTTTGTCATTATAACCAACAACAATGAGCCCGCCAGTATTGGCTCTCAGGACGTTTTCAATCCCTGCCCGCAGAGGTGTTCCTGGTGCCACAAACTGTACAATATCTAAGAGATCGAGTTCTCTCGCTCCTTTTTTCTCTTTTTCCATTTCTATGATCCCCCTAGTGAAATTCGAAGTGCCTCCGCTACATTTTCTACACCAACTAACTCAATCCCTCTCGGCTTTTTCCATCCGTCTATATTCGCCTGAGGAATAAACATTCGCTTAAATCCTAGTTTTGCAGCTTCCTGCACTCGCTGTTCAATTCTTGATACTCTTCTGACTTCTCCCGTCAGACCGACCTCTCCTATAAAGCAATCCGCTTGATGCGGCGCTGCATCTTTAAAGCTTGATGCAATACTGACGGCAATAGCCAAGTCAATCGCCGGTTCGTCAAGCTTCACACCGCCTGCGACCTTTAAATAGGCATCTTGGTTTTGCAGCAGCAGCCCCACGCGTTTTTCTAAAACTGCCATGAGCAGCGATACTCGATTATGATCAAGGCCAGTGGCCATTCTTCGCGGATTCCCAAAGCTTGTCGGGGAAATTAATGCCTGTATCTCGACAAGTACGGGTCTTGTTCCTTCCATTGAGGCAACAACACACGAACCAGATACACCTGCCGACCGCTCTTCTAAAAAGATTTCTGATGGGTTTAATACTTCCGTGAGCCCTTCCTCTCTCATTTCAAAAATTCCCAATTCATTCGTTGAACCAAATCGGTTTTTGACCGCCCGTAAGATACGAAACGTATGATGACGCTCGCCTTCAAAATAAAGAACTGTGTCCACCATATGCTCTAAAAGGCGTGGACCTGCGATCGAGCCTTCTTTGGTCACGTGACCAACGATAAAAATAGGAATACCGTTTGTCTTGGCAATCTTCATCAGCTGCGCTGTACATTCTCTAACTTGAGATACAGAGCCGGGAGCTGACGTGATATCGCTTTGGTAAACGGTTTGAATCGAATCCACCACAACAAAAGCAGGTTTCATCTCCTGTATAGCAGACGTTATATACTCCATATCGGTTTCAGCCAAAACATGTAAAGAGGCGCTTTCAATGCCAAGACGGTCCGCTCTTAGCTTCGTTTGTTTAATGGACTCCTCACCAGATATGTATAACACATTCTGATTTTTGTCTGAGAGCTGTGCTGATACTTGTAATAACAATGTAGACTTCCCAATCCCAGGATCTCCGCCGATGAGAACAAGAGAACCTTTGACAATTCCACTTCCTAATACTCGGTTAAATTCTTCTAAATTTGTTTTAATTCGGGGTTCTTCGGATGTTTCAATTGCAGATATAGGTGAAGGTTTTTGAATGGTTTGAACAGAATGATTAAAAGCACTTCGACGGTTTGCCGGCTCTTTGCGAACGACCTCTTCTGTCATACTGTTCCACGTGCCGCAGCCTGGACATTTCCCCATCCATTTGGCTGACTCATAACCGCACGATTGGCATATAAATTTTGATTTTGTCTTAGCCATAGATTGAAGAATACAACTCCTTATACTGGTCAGAAAATAAGTAAAGGGAGGCATACACCTTACTGGTATGCCTCACACTTTTTTCTTACTATATTAGTTCGTAGCAGCCGTCGCTTTTACGACAATCTCTCCATCTTCCACATCTAATACGATATGTTGACCTTTTTCAATATTCCCCTTCAGAAGCTCTTCAGAAAGTCGATCTTCTACATGCTTTTGAATCGCTCTTCTTAACGGACGCGCACCGTACTCAAGATCTACTCCTTCGTCGGCAATCTTCGCTTTTGCTGCTTCCGTCAATTCAATTGATAGGTCTTGTTCTTTTAATCGTTTTGTCAATTGATCAGACATGAGAGACACGATCTCTTTTAGATGTTTCTTCTCAAGCGAGTGGAAGACAATGATTTCATCAATACGGTTGATAAACTCAGGTCTAAACGCACGTTTCAACTCGCCCATCACTTTGCCTTTCATATCCTTGTAATTTTGACTTTCATCCTGCACGTTAAAGCCAACATATTTATTGCGCTTCAGCTCACTAGCTCCAACGTTTGATGTCATGATCAAAATCGTATTTCTAAAGTCAACGGTACGCCCTTTAGAATCAGTCAGACGACCATCTTCTAACACTTGCAGTAAGATATTAAATACATCTGGATGCGCCTTTTCAATCTCGTCTAAAAGAACGACAGAATAAGGTTTTCTTCTCACTTTTTCAGTCAGCTGTCCACCTTCATCATAGCCCACATAGCCTGGAGGTGACCCAACAAGTCTGGATGTAGAGTGTTTCTCCATGTATTCAGACATATCAATACGGATCATTGCTTCTTCATCACCGAAAATAGACTCAGCGAGTGCTCTTGCAAGCTCCGTTTTACCAACCCCTGTTGGACCCAAGAAGATAAAGGAGCCGATTGGACGCTTCGGATCTTTCAGGCCAGCACGCGCACGTCTCACTGCTTTTGCTACAGCGACAACCGCTTCATCCTGTCCGATCACGCGAGAGTGGAGCAATTGTTCCATATTCAGAAGCTTATCTGTCTCCGTTTGAGCAATTTTCGAAACAGGCACTCCCGTCCAGCTGGAAACGACCATTGCGATATCATCTACAGATACCTCTGAGTTCTCTTGTCCCTGCTTTTCTTTCCATGATTTCTTTGTAACTTCTACTTTTTCACGCAAACGCTGTTCTGTATCGCGAAGAGAAGCTGCTTTTTCAAATTCTTGACTTTGAACTGCCGCATCCTTTTCCTTGCGTACTTCATCCAGCTTTTGCTCTAATTCTTTTAGATTAGGCGGTGTCGTGAACGAACGTAAACGGACTTTCGAACCTGCCTCATCAATTAAATCAATCGCCTTATCTGGAAGGAATCGGTCAGAAATATAACGGTCAGACAGCTTCACCGCCGCCTCAATCGCTTCATCTGTAATAGACACACGGTGATGTGCTTCATACCGGTCTCTGAGCCCTCTTAAGATTTGAATACTTTCATCAACAGACGGCTGATCTACTTGAATTGGCTGGAAACGTCGTTCAAGCGCAGCGTCCTTTTCAATGTATTTACGGTACTCATCTAACGTTGTCGCCCCAATACATTGAAGCTCACCACGTGCTAAGGATGGCTTCAAGATATTAGACGCATCAATCGCGCCCTCTGCTCCACCAGCACCAATGAGTGTATGAAGCTCATCGATAAAGAGAATGATATTTCCTGCCTGACGAATTTCGTCCATCACTTTTTTCAAACGATCCTCGAATTCACCACGATATTTCGTCCCAGCTACAACAGTTCCCATATCCAGTGTCATCACTCGTTTATCGCGCAGGATTTCAGGCACTTCGTTATGAATAATTTGCTGTGCAAGACCTTCTGCGATGGCTGTTTTACCAACACCAGGCTCACCAATCAGCACAGGGTTATTTTTTGTTCTTCTACTTAGGACCTCAATGACACGTTGAATTTCTTTGCTTCGGCCAATGACAGGGTCCAAGCTGTCCTCTTTTGCAATAGCTGTCAAATCTCTTGCCAAGCTATCTAGTGTTGGAGTATTTGCATTGCTATTAGAGCCTGCCGCAGATGCACCTGTTTCATTGCTTCCAAGCAGCTGCAGGACTTGCTGACGTGCTTTATTTAAGCTCACTCCGAGGTTATTTAAGACACGGGCAGCGACACCCTCTCCCTCACGAATAAGACCTAATAGAATATGTTCTGTCCCTACATAGGAATGACCTAGCTTTCTTGCTTCATCCATTGAAAGCTCAGTGACCTTCTTCGCTCTAGGCGTATAATGAGGAATAGCTTGAGACACCTCTTGCCCTCTTCCAATCAAGCTTTCGACTTCTTTTTGGATTTTATCTGAAACAAGGCCCAGTGCTTCTAACGCTTTGGCAGCGATGCCCTCACCTTCACGTACAAGGCCAAGTAAAATGTGCTCAGTACCTATGTTTTTATGGCCTAGGCGAATGGCTTCTTCTTGTGCAAGTGCTAATACCTTTTGAGCTCTTTCAGTGAATCTTCCAAACATCATATCGTTTCATCCTCCTGTCCATTCCTATGCATTTCTAAGCGCAGCCTTTCTCTAATAATCGCTGCTCGTTTTATATCTCGTTCATTTGGCTCTAAGGCTCCTCCTGAATATTGTTGAAGGAAGCCGGGCTGAGTCAAAATCATGAGTTCATTCAGTATATTACTTGAAAGCCCCTTAATGATACCTAAATCAATTCCAAGCCGCACATCTGACAAACACTTTGCTGTTTCCTTTGATTCAATCATACGACAATTGGCCAAAATCCCTAAGGAACGGTACACTCTGTCCTCAAGTTCAATTTTAGATGTTTGATATAACGCTTTTCGTGCAGATCGCTCTTGTTCAATGAGCTGAGCGGTCACACTATTCAAGTCATCTACAATGTCTTCTTCTGATTGGCCAAGTGTCATTTGATTTGATATTTGAAAGATGTTTCCTATTGCTTCGCTGCCCTCACCATAAATTCCTCTGACCACAAGACCTAATTGATTAATGGCCGGAATAATCCGATTCATTTGTCTTGTGAGCGCTAATGCTGGTAAATGCATCATGACCGAAGCCCTAATACCTGTACCTACATTGGTCGGACAGCTTGTTAAGTATCCTCGCTTTTCAGAAAACGCATAATCCACTTGCTCTTCAATCCAGTCATCTACCTGATTAGCCGCTTTTAGTGCATTGGCTAGCTGAAAACCTGGGAATAAGCATTGGATTCGAATATGGTCTTCTTCATTCAGCATCACACTGATTTCTTCATTCTCAGAAAGCAAACAGCCGCCAAATCTTGATTCAGCTAAATTGGGGCTAATCAAATGCTTTTCAACAAGTACCCTCTTTGCTAAAGGCTGCGTTTCATTCATTCGAATCAGAACAAAGTTTCCAATGTCCTTCACTTCCTGGCTAGCAAACTTTTGCTCGAATTGCTGGAGAACAGCTTCAGCTTCAGCTTGAGAAAACTGAGTTGGGAAACGAACATGCTCTAGATTGCGAGCTAGCCGGATACGACTGCTTAGAACAATGTCACTTTCTGGTCCTTTTTGTCTCATCCACTGACTAAGAGCGTCTTGAATAAAATGCTGGAGCGACATGTCGTTAATCTCCCTCCCTCTGCTGAGATTGCTCATGCTCTAATGCACGAATTTGATCTCGAACTTCCGCTGCCTTTTCGAACTCTTCCTGTTCAATCAGCTGCTTCAGCTCTTGCTGCATTAACTCTAGTTTCCGGCGAACATGCAGGCTGCCGGCAATTCGTTTTGGGACTTTCCCATTATGGACTGTATTTCCACTATGGACTTTCCGTAAAACAGGGTTCAGATACTGATCAAATGTACGATAGCATTCTGCACAGCCAAATCGGCCTGTTTTTCTGAACTGCTGAAAGGTTAAGCCACACTTAGGACATTGATCCACTTCTTTCGCTTCTTGAAAAATAGATGAGCCCTTGTTAGCACTTGTGGTGAAGCTAGGATCAATATTCAATAAGCCTGATAATAAGTTGTGAATCGAGAAACCTTGGTTTCCACTCATAGCATATGAATCACTGTTTTCTTTTGCACATTGTTCACATATGTGCATTTCTTGTTTTTCTCCATTTATAACTTTCGTAAAGTGAAAAGTGGCTGGTCTCTCATTACATTCTTGACAAATCAATCTTTTCACCCGCTTTACTTTAATTTCAAAGCATTTAACATCGCTTTCATCATCCGAGCACGCAGTTCATCACGTTCAGGTAAATCAATATGCAATACAGAACGGTCCATGACACTAATCATCATCTTAGCTTCTCTTTCAGATAAAATGTTATTTTCAACAAGACGCATGATGATATGATCAGATGCAGCCTGTGATAAACGATGATATATTTGGGAAATAATGTTGTTCAATAAGTCGACTTCATCATTCATTTTGACTTTAATGATACGGATATAGCCACCGCCGCCACGCTTACTTTCAACGATATAGCCTCTCTCGCTCGTAAAGCGTGTATTGATAACATAGTTAATTTGTGAAGGTACGCATTGAAATTTATCTGCAATTTCATTGCGCTTAATTTCTAATATTTCTCGACCGTTCTGATCCAAGACTTCCTTCAAATACTGCTCGATGATATCAGAAATATTTTGTGCCACTCCGCCTCCTCCTCCATTGACTTTGACTATATTTGACTTTAATCTTACTATAAATTTTTTCGATCGATTTTTCAAGATAATCGCTCAACTAACAATATTATTTCCACATTTATATGGTATCAAACCTCTCAAAAACACAAAAAAGACCAGTTCCGGCTGGAACTGATCCTTATAGAAGCTTGGCGGCGTCCTACTCTCACAGGGGGAAACCCCCAACTACCATCGGCGCTGAAGAGCTTAACTTCCGTGTTCGGTATGGGAACGGGTGTGACCTCTTCGCTATCGCCACCAAACCTGATGGA
>NZ_LZRW01000006.1:0-57220 GCF_001974945.1 Bacillus sp. I-2
TCCATCAGGTTTGGTGGCGATAGCGAAGAGGTCACACCCGTTCCCATACCGAACACGGAAGTTAAGCTCTTCAGCGCCGATGGTAGTTGGGGGTTTCCCCCTGTGAGAGTAGGACGCCGCCAAGCTTTTTGTTTATATCCTTCCAATGGAAGAAGTTACTTTATCATTCCGCAGTAGCTCAGTGGTAGAGCTATCGGCTGTTAACCGATCGGTCGTAGGTTCGAGTCCTACCTGCGGAGCCATGCTTCCATAGCTCAGTAGGTAGAGCACTTCCATGGTAAGGAAGAGGTCAGCGGTTCGAGCCCGCTTGGAAGCTTTCCTCTATATGTTAATATGACAAGGTTTCTCGATGATGAGAAGGCTTTTTTTGTTTGTTTACATATATATTGAACTGCTCGATGATCAGTAGACTGATGACATTAGGAAAGAGAATAAAACGGCTTGCACAGAAGTGTTGCATCGATTTTTTACTTATCTCCTTCTTTTTGTTCTTGATTCTTCATTCTCTTTCTTTTATTCTTACTAAAGTGATATCCTCTATATCAAAAGACTCTGTACGTTCCTCTTTTCCCCCGAAAGTGAAGTATCGTTTGTTTTCCCTTTCTTTATCTCCAGGTATAGTTGCTCTTCTTTTTCCATGTACGGTATGTATATAAAAAGGAGTAGATGATTTGAAAGATTTATTTGTAAAGCAAGAATGGTTTGGACATGTACGTCAGGACGTGCTTGCGGGTATATTAGTCGCACTGGCTTTAATTCCTGAGGCCATTGCGTTTTCGATTATTGCGGGCGTTGATCCGAAGGTCGGCTTGTATGCATCGTTTTGTATCGCGATTGTGATTTCGTTTGTTGGTGGACGCCCAGGCATGATTTCGGCTGCAACAGGGGCTATGGCTCTTGTCATGGTTAACTTGGTCGCTGATTATGGGTTGCAATATTTGTTTGCAGCTACGATTTTGACGGGTTTGATTCAAATTGTGTTTGGATTGTGCCGAGTGTCTCGTTTGATGAAATTTATTCCGAGGTCCGTCATGGTTGGCTTTGTCAATGCGTTGGCTATTATGATCTTCATGGCTCAGCTTCCACATTTCGTTGGGGAATCAATGGCTATGTATATGATGACAGGGGGCGCCTTGCTGATCATTTATTTATTGCCTATGGTGATAAAGGTGATACCTTCTCCACTCATTGCCATTATTGTAATGACGATATTGGCCGTATTTGGACATATTGATGTTAGAACAGTTGGAGATATGGGAGAGCTTCCTAGTTCTTTGCCTGTTTTTCTGATACCTCAAGTTCCGTTTAACTGGGAAACACTTGCTATCATTTTTCCTTATTCTTTAGCACTTGCGATGGTTGGTTTACTTGAGTCTCTTTTAACCGCACAGATTGTCGATGATATGACAGAGACGTCTAGTAATAAGAACAAGGAAGCGAGAGGTCAAGGGATTGCCAATGTGTTTGCGGGATTCTTTGGTGGTATGGCTGGCTGTGCGATGATTGGCCAATCTGTGATTAATACGAAGGCAGGAGGACGAGGCCGGCTTTCTACCTTTGTAGCGGGTGCTTTTTTAATGGTGCTGATTTTTGTACTAGGTGATGTCGTGGTTCAAATTCCGATGGCTGCTCTAGTGGCTGTGATGTTCATGGTTTCCATTGGCACATTTGATTGGAGTTCCTTTCAGCAGCTAAAAAAGAATCCGAAAACAGATTCTATTGTGATGGTTGTCACGGTCGTGACGGTGGTGTTGACTCATGATTTATCAAAAGGCGTTTTTGCAGGTGTACTGCTTAGTGCGGTATTCTTTGTCGCAAAGATATCGAAACTTCATATTACGTCTAAAGAAAGCCAGGCAGGTACTTGGGAATATCGAGTTAAAGGACAAATTTTCTTTGCTTCTGTCACTGATTTGATCCAAGCTTTCCATCAGGGGAAAGAACTCCAATCTGTTGTGATTGATTTGTCTGAAGCACGTATATGGGATGAATCAGGCGTAGCAGCGATAGAACGTATAAAGGAAAGGTATCAAGCAAATGGCGTCCAGGTGGACGTAGTTGGAATGGATACATCAAGTCAAAAGCTTGTGAAACAAGTGAATGGTTCTTAAAAAGGCCTTTCTGTCTGTTACAATAGAAAAGGTAAGAAAGTGAAGGGATGGAGGTGGCCGGCATGCTTGTGCGTTTGAATCAAGTGCTCGGCCGGATGATGCCGCTCATTACACCTTTTAGTGTGTTACTCGGTGTTTTGTTGGCGGCCTATTTAAAGGATTTTACGTTTTTGGTGCCATGGGTATTTGCTGTGATGACCTTTGCAGGGAGTTTGTCTTCTACTTTTTCGGCTTTAAAGCATACGGTGATGCACCCATTGCCTTTGATTTTATCGTTTATGATTTTACACGTATTGATGCCTCTTTATGCTTGGTCAGCGGGACATCTCATATTTGCGGGTGATGCCATGACGATCACCGGTTTGACACTTGCAATGGTGATTCCCACAGGAGTTTCTAGTTTAATATGGGCGGCAATGTATAAGGGGAATGTTGGGTTAACGTTATCCATTATTTTAATTGATACATTGCTTTCGCCATTGATTGTGCCAGCCAGTTTGTCACTTTTAGCCGGTACACAGGTTCATATGGACATGGTCGCGATCATGAAAGGGCTGTTTGGGATGGTGGTGCTTCCATCTATTTTAGGGATGCTCGTTCGTCACTATGCAAAGCCTGCTGTGACGAAAATGATCAGTCAGACATTGTCACCTTTTTCAAAAATAGGCTTGTTTGTAGTGGTGTCGATTAACAGTTCTGTTGTTGCGCCATACTTGCGTGAACTGGATGCCGCATTTTTTAGCAAGGCAGCGACTGTGTTTCTCATTGCGATGAGCGGATATGCGTTTGCATGGTTGATTGGAAAGACGATGAAATGTACTCAAGGAGAGATTGTGGCCATTGTGTATACGGGCGGTATGAGAAACATTAGTGCGGGGGCTGTGCTTGCCATTAGCTTTTTCCCGCCTGCTGTCGCTGTTCCTGTGGTGATTGGCATGCTGTTTCAGCAAGTGCTTGCTGCCTTGTTTGGTTTCTTACTCAATCGTTTTGAGCTGAAAGCACCTGCTGTGACCAAATCTTTCTCATGAAAAAAACCTCCATCCTTTGATAGATGGAGGTTTTTTCTGTGATTTAATAGATGAGATATTTTTTTCGCTTCTTTTCGAATGTTTTAAGGTCGTGATGATAGCGTTTCATAATGTGTTTGACGGAAGTTCCTTTATTGATCTCTTCTTTCATCCAGCCATTCCCGATGAGTTTGTCAAAGCTGCCTGTTTGAAGGAACTGAAAGTCATTAGGGTATAAATCATGTATTGCTTTGATAATGGATAACCCCGTTTTCACTGCTTCGAAGGATGAGCGGTCTGTGACGTATAACTGCACACCATGAGATAGTGTACCGGCATGTTTAGAAAATGTGGGGGTGAATGACACAGGTCTAAATTGAACGCCTTTTAGTTTTAGCTGATTTAAATGATCTGCCAGCTCGCTGCTATTGATATATGGTGCACCAATGAGCTCGAATGGTTTTGTCGTTCCTCTGCCTTCAGAGACATTTGTGCCTTCAATTAATCCTGTGGCAGGATATACAAAGGTACTATCCACTGTTGGCATGTTAGGAGAAGGAAGGACGAACGGCAGCTTTGTATCATCGAATGTCATGGACCGCTTCCAATTTTTCATTTTGATGACTGTTACATCAGCATTGATATGAAACTCTTTGTTAAACAGTTTTGCAAGCTCACCAGTGGTCATTCCATGTCTTAATGGGATTGGATAGAGCCCTACAAATGAGGCGTGTTCAGGCTCTAAAACTGGTCCTTCTACTTTTAGTCCGCCAATGGGATTTGGGCGGTCTAGGACAACAAAGGGAATGTTGTTTTCTTTAGCGGCTTCCATCGCATAGGCCATCGTGTAAATATAGGTGTAATAACGAGTACCAACGTCTTGAATATCAAACAGCAGGACATCTACATTTTTCAGCATTTCAGGAGTTGGTTTTCTTGTTTTTCCATAAAGAGAGTAAACAGGAAGACCTGTTTTTTCATCGGTATAGGATTCGACGCCTTCTCCTGCTTGTGCATCTCCGCGCACGCCGTGTTCAGGTCCATATAAAGCAGTGAGCTTGATATTTGGATGTTCAAATAGGAGATCGACACTGCTTTTCATATTTGCATCAATGCCAGTCGGGTTGGTAATGAGGCCAACTCTTTTCCCTTTTAGCCATGAAAGGTTGCTTGAGAGAAGTGTTTCGATCCCTGTTTTGACTGC
Organism: Bacillus sp. I-2; assembly: GCF_001974945.1. Taxonomy (NCBI): domain Bacteria; kingdom Bacillati; phylum Bacillota; class Bacilli; order Caryophanales; family Bacillaceae; genus Bacillus; species Bacillus sp. I-2. The sequence goes on from NZ_LZRW01000006.1 coordinate 4,323, forward strand.
TGTTTTTTTTCCTTTTGTATCTGTTCGTTCTTCTGCGGGAGAGGCGGCGGTCAATGTGCTCATCATGAGAAAGCTTGCGAGTATGAAACTGACTGTTTTCTTCAAGAGAATCCCTCCTATTTGATCTGTTTCCCTTTCAAGTTGAGGCCATAGCCGAATGGGTAAAGGGTTTGATTTGGATGAGTGACAGATGGGATATCAACTGGCAGTTTCCCTTTAGGTGATGCAGCTCCAAATATCACTTCTAGTCCAGCAGGAATATTTGGCTGATTGAATTGTCCGTTTGAGTAGCCTTTAAAACCGTACACAGCTAGTAAGGCATCGGCTTCTTCAAAATTTGCCGCATCATAAGGGTTTCTAAGACTCATGATGACCATTTTTTTGTTTTGTGCTGCTGCTTCTTTCATGACAGCACGAGGGAAGGCGGTTGCCCATTTTTTCGGGTCCTGGACATTGTCATCAATTACACCATCATTCACAGCTGGGTCATTTTGGACAACGTAAGAGCCAGTGATGACATAGTCAGCTTCTTGTATTAGTTTGGCCGAGTCTTTGGTGAACGTTTTATCCGCAAAAGCATATGACTGGATGCGTACAGGCTTGATCTTTTTTTGTTTCATGAGAGATTCGACTGTGACAGACATTGCTTTTGTCTGATCTTCGTAAGGTGCCATGACCACGATTTTGTCATTCTTTTTAGGCTTGAAAGGTAAGGTCTTTTTGTTGTTTTTAAGCAGGGTGATTCCTTCACGTGCCATTTTTTGTTCTGCTTTAAGGTGCGACTTTTTCCCGACGACTTGAGTGGCTTTTTTGATTTTTTTCTCAAGACTGATTGGTTTTTTGGAGGAAATAATGCCGCGTTTGATTTTCAATTGAAGAATTTTTTCGACAGATTCGTTGATCTGCGACATCGGAATCTCTTTCTTTAAAATCGCTTGTTTGACAGCATTGAATACATTCTTTAGGTTTTTCTCTGTTTTTAATGAGGTGACTGGTGCTGGCATGAGAGCGATATCGACACCTGCTTTAATGGCCATCACGACGGCTTCTTCCTGTCCGAAATTATCTGCAATCGCTTTCATATTTAGAGCGTCTGTCACAACAACGCCGTGAAAGCCCATCTCTTCTTTTAATAAGTGTGTGATGACTTTTTTTGATAAGGTTGCTGGAACCATGATGTCCTCGCCATCTTTTTTGCTTCGATACGTTGTGTCATCAATGGCAGGAAATTGAACATGGGCGGTCATGACCATATCTGCACCAGCATTGATCGCTTGTTGGAATGGATACAGCTCAACCTTTTTTAAACGATCTAGGTCATGCTCTACGAGCGGCAAGCCGTAGTGACTATCGACGGCTGTATCACCATGTCCCGGGAAATGTTTTAGTGTGGAAATGGTCTTTTCCTTTTGAAGTCCTTTCATGGTTTGAAGGCCAAGTCTAGAGACAAGAGCAGGATCAGAGCTAAAGGAACGGACACCAATGACGGGGTTGTTTGGGTTATTATTCACATCAAGCACAGGAGAGAAGTTTGTATTGATGCCTAAGGCGTTTAATTCTTTTCCGATGATTTTTCCTGTGTCATATGCATTTTTTTTGCTTCTAGAGGCACCAATCGACATATTTCCTGGGAAATGTGTTCCCTTTTGTAACCTTGTGACGATTCCGCCTTCTTGATCAATGGAAATGAGTAAAGGAATGTTTGGTGATGCTTTTTGAAATTTATGGGTGAGTTTCACGGTTTGTTTTGTATCAACGACATTCTCGGCAAATAAGATGACACCGCCTAGATGATATTTTTCTACAAGATGAGATACTTCGTTATTCATCTTTGTGAAGCCTGTAGGTGCGGATTCATCTTTTGTTTGCCAATTGCGAAAGTCCGGCATGAGCATTTGACCTATCTTTTCATCCAGTGACATGTCTTGAACCATTTGTTTAGCGGTTGGCAGAGAGGCAGAGCTAACCTTTTCCGTTGGAATGGAAGAGGTTAGCAGGGCTAAAACCAGTGCAGCGGGGAAGAGAGCTTTCAACATCGAATTCCTCCTTTTACTGAAAAGATTCGTAGATTGCGGTCATGATGCTTCCATAAGTACCAGTTGGGAACAGGTCGCCTTCAAATTGATTAGGATTTGTTTCTGGTGAAACAACGGGTGAATGTTTCTTATTCGTCAGCAAGACGACACCTAAATTGTGTTTAGGATCAATCAACGTCATTGTGCCGGTCCAGCCAGTATGCCCATAGGCTTCGTTACTTGCATATTTTCCAAACATCCATTCCATGTCAGTATGACCGTTTTTTCGCCAGCCTAGCCCGTAAGTTGGGTTCGTATCAGATGAGGCTGTAAAGAGATCGATAGAAGCCTGATCAAAAATGGTTGTTTTTCCATAGCCTCCTTTATTAAGCATCAGCTGAAGCAGCACGGCCGTATCTGAGGTGTTCGAGAAAAGTCCAGCGTGGCCGGAGATACCTGCCATTGAGTAATATGCTTTCTCGTCGTGTACTTCACCTAGCAGGGTGTACCGTCGGATGTTTTCAAAATCGATTATACCGTCTCGTGAATTGCCTAAACGTTCAGTTGCTGCAAAATGCTTCGGCTTGAACCCTTTTTGCAGTGGATTGAACATTGTATGTTTGAGACCTAGCGGCCGATAAATCGTTGACTCGACATATTGATCAAGAGGCATGCCTGTTTTCTTCTCGATGATCATGCCTAGCAGCATGTAATCAATGTCACTATAAATGTGCTGGGTACCTGGCTTGTATTGCAGCGGTACCTTTGGCAGCCATTTCATCGTTGTTTTTCTGTCTTGAGAATAAAAAGAGCCAGCTGATTCTTTGCTATAAAATAAGACACTGGAAGGGAGACCCGCAGAATGGGTGAGAAGATCTTTTACCCGAAGCTGGTCTTTACCGGTTACCTTTGCATCAGGTTCATCCTGAAAATCTGGAAGGATGGTCTGTATTTTTTCGTTGACATCAAGTTTTTTCTCGTAGACAAGCTTTTGCAGGGCATAGTTGGTCGCATACATTTTTGTATTGGATGCCAAATCGAATAGTGTATCTTTTTTCATTTTTTTATACGATTTGAGTTCTGTTGTGCCATCATATTTTTGCCGGTAGCCATAGGCTTTTTGATGAACGATCTTTCCGTCCTTGATAATGATGAGAGCGGCTCCTGGAAATCCTGCTTTGATGTCATTTTGAATCATTTGATCAACCTTCCTCAGCTGCCTGGAAGAAACACCTACTTGTTCCGGTCGTTTTGCTTTTTTTAAGACGGGATATTCTTCAGGAGCTGTTTTAGACAAAGACGATACAGGATGGGAGCTAGTTGCAAATGTTTGTACTGGTAACCCAAGGAGCATGAGCAGACATGTGATCAAAAGAAAACATTTCTTCAAGGTCTAGACCTCCTTATTGATTGTGATCCTCGAACTCAACAGCCATATCATCATGAAACCCAAATAAGTATGTGAAGAAAAATCCAGCAACATATGCGATAAATAGTCCAATTAAGTAAAGAAGCATTTGATGTGTGTGAACAATAAAGGTTAATGGAAGACCGGATACCCCGATGGCTTTCGTCGCAATTTGGAAGTAGGCTTGAAATGCGCCGCCGATTCCTGCACCAAGACAAGCGGTGAGAAATGGTCGTCCCAGCGGGAGTGTGACACCAAAAATGAGTGGTTCGCCAATGCCCAGCATCCCTGAAGGAAGTCCACCAGCAATGGCTCTTTTGAGTTTTTTCTTTTTTGTTTTCATATAAATGGCGAATGCAGCGCCTACCTGTCCTGCACCGCCCATAGCGAGAATTGGCAGAAGCGGGTCATCTCCAATTGAATTGATGAGTTCCATATGAATCGGTGTCAGCCCTTGGTGAAGTCCTGTTACAACAAGCGGGAGGAAGGTAGCACCAAGAACAAATCCTGCGAAAATTCCGCCCATATTTAATAGATAAGTCAGTCCTGAGGTGATGGCATCAGATATAAATCCGCCGACTGGCATGAAGACAACGTACGTGAAAATGCCTGTAATGAGTAGTGTGATGGTTGGTGTGACGATGATATCAAGTGATTGCGGGACGAAGCGTCTAATTCGGGTTTCCACAAGTGCCATAAAGATGGCGGCTAGAAGAACACCGATGAGTCCGCCTCTGCCTGGTAGAATATTTGTGCCAAATAACATAATGTCTGCGGAGGCTGGGTTAATAATGAGGATACCAGCTAATGCGCCTAATGCAGGAGAGCCTCCAAATTCCTTTGCGGCATTTGTTCCGACTAATATCCCGAGATAAGCGAAAAGTCCAGAACCGATAACCGTTAAAATAATCGCAGCTTGAGATTTTTCGTCAAGCCAGCCTGCTTGCACGATTGCTTTTGTTATCCCGGTAATCAGACCTGAGGCAACTAGTGCCGGAATAATTGGAATGAAAATGCTGGCAATCCGCCGTAAGAACAGCTTGAACGGTGTGCGGTTCTTTTGTGAAATGGCTTGCTTGTTTTTTTGTGCTTCGTTGTTTAAATCATAAGAGCCAGAGGCATTTAGCAGCTCTTCAAACGCACTTGATACTTGGTTGACAACGCCAGTGCCTAAAATGATTTGAAGCGTTTCTGCTTCGACGACGCCAATAACGCCATCGAGTTCTTTGATTGCTGTGACGTGAACTTTTTCATTGTTCATCGGTGTAATTCGGAGCCTTGTCATACAATGTGTATGGGAAGAGATATTTTCAGAACCACCACAGAGTGAAAGAATGTCTTTCGCCAACTGCTGATATTTCTTTTGATGACTCATGTTGAATCCCCCTTTGATTTTCGTTTCATGGAGCGGATGGCATGCCTTGTTTTGTCAATATATTGGGCTGTCTCTTCATATTGACGAGAAGCTAAACTGAGGAACAGGACATCAATTAAGTAGAGCTGTGCCATTCTAGAGGAAGTGGCAGCACTGCGAAAAGGTGCTTCATTGGAACCGGACGTCGATAGGTGAACATCACATAAAGCAGAAACGCTTGTATGACCTGGATGTGTTAAAGCAATGGTTTTCACTTGGTTGTCTTTTGCAAGCTGAAGGGCTTGAATGATGTCTAACGTTTCTCCTGAAAAGGAGATACCAAACACAATGTCATTCTCTCCCGCATTTGCAATAACCGTAGATGCAATGTGCATGTCAGTGAAGGCTGTCGCTGCATAGTTAATTCTGAGAAATTTCTGCTGGGCATCAGCTGCGACGATGCCAGATGCACCAACTCCGATAAAATGAATTTGATTTGCATGCAGCAGTAATTGAACTGCCTTTTCTAAAGCTTCTGGATTTAAAATAGAAGCGGTGTCCTTGATCGATTGAATCGAGTTTCCTGCTGTTTTTTGAATAATGGATTGAAGCGGTTCATCTTGTTCGATATCTCTGTAGCCTTGTTTATCGTCATGCATCAAATCTCCAGCGATCCGCATTTTTAAATCGTGATAGCCATCCAGCCCGAGAGATTTACAAAGGCGGATGACTGCAGAGCTGCTTGCGCCGGCTGCCTGACTAATTTCATGTACTGTGCTTTTAATGACTTTGTCAGGATGGGCAAGGATATAGTCTGCAATGATTTTTTCAGATTGGGGAAGCTTTGATTTGATTGTGTGTAGTAGGATAAGTCCACCTGCTGACATGAGCTCTGCCTCCTTTAAGATTGATAACGTGAGATCGCTTTGTCAATATGGCCATTCGTTTTGTTGAGTAAATCTTTGGCTGTTTTCTTGTCTGTGTTTGTTTGGAGCATGACGATGGCAGTTTTGACTTCTAAGTCTGCTGCTTCAAGAGTCTTCACGGCTTGTTCGTAGGAAGCATTTGTCACATGTTGAATGATGGTGATGGCGCGTTCTTTTAATTTATGATTGCTGACTTTTACATCAACCATCAGGTTTTCATATACTTTGCCTAGTCTAATCATGACTGAGGTGGAAAGCATATTTAAAATCATTTTATGAGCGGATGCTGCTTTCATTCTTGTTGACCCAGTGATGGCTTCTGGTCCTACAATGACCTCGATGGCGCAATCTGCAAGCTCGCTAATTTCTGCTTGTTCATTGCAGCTGAGTGCTACTGTTTTAGCTCCAATTGACTTTGCATAGTTTAAAGCGCCGATGATATAAGGTGTCCTTCCGCTTGCGGCAATACCGACGACTGTATCTTTTGATGTCAGGTGAATGTGTACTAAATCCTGTTTGCCGGCATCTTCACTGTCTTCCACATCTTCGGCAGCTTGAGAAAAAGCTGAGTCTCCGCCTGCCATGATGCCAACAATGATATCAGGTGAGACGCTATAGGTTGGGGGACATTCGACAGCATCCATTACGCCAATTCTGCCGCTTGTTCCGGCGCCTAAATAAACGAGTCTGCCTCCATTTGAGATGGATTCATAAGCAAAGTCACTTGCTGTTTTGACATGTGGAAGTACAATGTTGACTGCTTGAGCGACCTTCATATCTTCTTCATTGATCATCTGGAGTATTTCCAGCGGGTCTGCTTGTGAAATTCCCATTGTGTTGGGGTTTCTTGATTCTGTTGTCAAAGAACGCAGTTGAGATGGCTGCATGTGACATACCTCCTTATTTCTTCATTTTCAGTATATTGAGTATGATATGAAATTTCAATATTATATTTGAATATTGAAATTATATTTCAGTGAAGATGTTGAACGAATAGGGAGTAAATAGTTAGAAAATAAAAAAAATAAAAATCCCCTTTACAAAAGGGGGACAACCTGTATATAATAACTTTTGTCAGCTTCACGGAAACAACAAACTTGACAAACTGGCCCGTTGGTCAAGCGGTTAAGACACCGCCCTTTCACGGCGGTAACACGGGTTCGAATCCCGTACGGGTCACCATGATGTGGAGGATTAGCTCAGCTGGGAGAGCATCTGCCTTACAAGCAGAGGGTCGGCGGTTCGAGCCCGTCATCCTCCACCATATGCCGGTGTAGCTCAACTGGTAGAGCAACTGACTTGTAATCAGTAGGTTGGGGGTTCAAGTCCTCTTGCCGGCACTGTTTTTTCTTTATCAATTCCATATGTGGAGGGGTAGCGAAGTGGCTAAACGCGGCGGACTGTAAATCCGCTCCCTCCGGGTTCGGCGGTTCGAATCCGTCCCCCTCCACCATTTTTGGGCTATAGCCAAGCGGTAAGGCAACGGACTTTGACTCCGTCATGCGTTGGTTCGAATCCAGCTAGCCCAGTTAAGACACCTTTTTGAAAAAGGTGTCTTTTTTTATGTTGGCAGAGGGATTGTATAACTATTCAAAATGTTGTTGAGTTGAGTCAGAAGGCATCAAGAAAGTAAAATATAAGCATGAACGGAAAGGGGATGTACATATGGGAGAGCAAAAGAAGGTCACGATTATTGGAGTTCCAATGGATTTGGGTCAAACGAGAAGGGGCGTCGATATGGGGCCGAGTGCGATTCGTTGTGCAGGCGTAAAAGAAAAATTGGAAACGCTCTCATTTGATGTAGAGGATCTTGGAGATATTCCAGTTGAACAAAGAGATGATGAGAAAGGTTTATATACAAGTGAAAAGCTAAAAAATTTGACGGAGAATGCTGGGGCAAATCAGCTGCTTGCTGAGAAGGTTGACAGTATTGTGCAATCTGGTTCGTTTCCGCTCATTTTAGGCGGTGATCACAGCATTGCGATTGGCACACTTGCTGGGGTAGCCAAGCATTATGAAAACTTAGGAGTCATTTGGTATGATGCACACGGGGATTTGAATACGGAGGAAACGTCTCCTTCTGGAAATATTCATGGCATGCCGCTTGCTGTCAGTCTCGGTTTTGGGCATGCAGATTTAACGAACATTGGCGGTTATTCGCCTAAATTGAAGCCTGAAAATGTCGTTATAATTGGTGCTCGATCTTTAGATGAAGGAGAGCGGGCATTGATTCGAGAGAAAGGCATTAAAGTGTATACGATGCATGAAATTGATCGTTTAGGGATGACAAGGGTGATGGAGGAAGCCATTGCGTATCTAAAGGAGAGAACAGATGGTGTCCATCTGTCGCTTGATTTAGACGGACTAGACCCAGCGGAATGCCCTGGTGTAGGTACTCCGGTTGCAGGCGGCATTAGTTACCGGGAAAGTCATCTCGCAATGGAGCTTTTAGAGGAGGCGGGTATTTTAACGTCTGCTGAATTTGTTGAAGTAAATCCGGTATTAGATGAGAAAAACAAAACCGCAGAAGCGGCAGTTGCGTTAATTGGTTCATTAATGGGTGAAAAGCTATTGTAGAGCGGGACTTGTTCCTGTTCTTTTTTGTTTTGGGAAAATTTAAGGATATGTTAAGGTTTTTACCGGTTGAGAAGCGTAACACACTGTCAAAAATTTGTTACACTATTTTTTAGAGGAGAATGAAACCTTTTGGAAAGAGGTTCGTATACATAAAGACCGGTGAAGGCAGAGGTTGAATATACTATGGACACAATGATTAAAAAGAGAATTAAGCAAGTGAAAAAAGGCGACCAGAACGCATTTGCAGACATCGTAGACCTGTATAAAGACAAAATTTATCAGCTGTGCTACCGTATGCTTGGGAATGCACACGAAGCGGAGGATATTGCGCAGGAGGCGTTTATTCGTGCTTATGTGAATATCGAAAGCTTTGATGTGAATCGCAAGTTTTCCACGTGGCTGTACCGCATTGCAACCAACCTGACCATCGACCGTATTCGCAAAAAAAAGCCGGATTATTATTTAGATGCAGAGGTGGCAGGAACAGAAGGGTTAAATATGTATTCTCAAATTGCTGCTGATGGCATTTTGCCAGAGGATGAGGTGGTGTCTCTTGAATTATCGAGTACCATTCAGCAAAAAATTCTAAGATTACCCGATAAATATCGTTCGGTCATCGTATTAAAGTATATTGATGAACTCTCGTTAAAAGAAATTAGTGAGATTCTGAATATACCAGTTGGTACGGTGAAAACGAGAATACACAGGGGTAGAGAGGCTCTCCGGAAACAGTTGAGAGACCTTTGAGTGAGGTGATTTTGATGAGCTGTCAGGATAGAATCGTCCAGCTTATGCATCAGTATTTAGACGGGGACATTGAGTCCCAAGACGAAAAAGAATTAAAAAGCCATCTGCAATCGTGTGAGGAGTGCCGTACTCATTTTCAACAAATTGAGAAATCCATCGCGCTAGTGCAGAGTACATCTCATATAGAAGCACCATCTGATTTCACTGCAAAGGTGATGGCAGGTCTTCCAAAGGAGAAAAAGCGTGTGTCGGTTCAAAGATGGATCAAAGCTCACCCGCTGATGGTAGCCGCTGCCCTCTTTCTCATTTTAATGGGAGGCAGTCTGTTTACGAGCTGGAATACCGATCATAATTTCAGTGTGTCAAAGCAGCCGAATCTCGTCGTTGAAAATGATACAGTGACCGTACCTAAAGGGGAAACCGTAAAGGGTGATGTCACTGTCAAAAATGGCAAGCTGATTGTAGAAGGCAAGGTTGATGGAAATGTCACCGTCGTCAATGGGGAACAGTTGACTGCTTCTGCCGGACAAGTCACTGGTCAAATTAATGAAATTAATGAAGTGTTTGATTGGATTTGGTACAAAATGAAATCAACAGCACAAAACGTAATGCGGGTCATTGGGCCAGAGGAGCAAAAGTAACTCAATCGGCTTAAAAGAGCAGTCTCTAAGGGGGCTGCTCTTTTTCTATACATTGGTGGGATTCACGCATATTAGCAACTTAGCCAGATATGGCAACTATTTTCCTTGCTGAAACAAAATGTGGTATAATAGCCACGCTATGTATTGATACATAGGCTCTTTTTATATTAAAAAATGCATCAAACGAAGAATAACTGAAAATTCTGGAGGACGAGGAAATGGCTTTAGGGGATATTCCTTTTTTGCAGTACCTCGGTAATGCTGTTGATATTCTCGTTGTTTGGTATGTGATATATAAATTAATGATGGTCATCCGCGGAACAAAAGCGGTTCAGCTTTTAAAGGGAATTGTGGTCATTGTTCTCGTCAGGATGGGAAGTGCGTATCTCGGTCTTAACACACTTCAATGGCTGATGGATCAAGCGATTACGTGGGGATTCCTTGCGATCATTATTATTTTTCAGCCAGAGCTAAGGAGAGCGCTTGAGCAGCTTGGGCGCGGCCGTTTCTTCTCAAGAAGCGGGACACCTGTAGAGGAACAGCAGCAGAAAACGATCGAGGCAATTACAAAAGCAATTAACTATATGGCGAAACGCAGAATCGGCGCGCTGCTGACAATTGAGCGCGATACCGGAATGAATGATTACATAGAGACAGGAATTCCTTTGAATGCAAAGGTGAGTTCAGAGCTGCTCATTAATATTTTCATTCCGAATACACCGCTTCATGACGGTGCTGTCATTATGAAGCGGGATGAGATTGCAGCTGCAGCTTGCTATTTACCACTGTCAGAAAGCCCTTTTATCTCTAAGGAGCTGGGGACGCGTCATAGGGCTGCAGTCGGAATTAGTGAAGTGACAGACAGCTTAACTGTCATCGTTTCTGAGGAAACTGGCGGCATTTCTGTCGCAAGGAATGGTGATCTTCACCGAGAATTGACAGAAGAAGCGCTTGAAGAAATGCTGATTGCTGAATTTAGTAAGAACAGCAAAGATGCTTCCTCGACCAAATGGTATTGGAGGGGCAAGAAAAATGGATAAGATTTTGAATAATCGCTGGGCCGTTAAGCTTCTTGCATTGGTCTTCGCTTTATTGCTGTATGGTGCAGTCAATTCAGCGCAAGCGCCCACGCCGAAAAAAATCGGTGAATCCTTTTTCCCAACATCGACGACAGATGAAGCAACTTTAACCGACATTCCTGTTAAAGCGTATTATGATGACGAGAAGTACGTCGTCACTGGTGTGCCGCAGACAGTCAATGTCACGATTAAAGGATCAACTAGTGCTGTGAAAACAGCAAGGCAAACAAAGAATTTTGAAATTTATGCAGACATGCAGAACTTATCGACAGGTACACATAAAGTGGAGCTGAAGGCAAGAGATGTATCGAAGGGACTCACACTATCGATTAATCCATCTGTGACGACTGTGACGATACAAGAAAAAACGACAGCTGAATTTCCTGTTGAAACCGAGTTTTATAATCAAAATAAAATCAAAGACGGCTATTCACCTGAACAGCCCATTGTGAACCCGAAAAAGGTCACAGTTACTGGATCAAAGGACGTCATCGACAAAATTTCTGTCATTAAAGCTTTTGTGAACTTAGAAGATGTCGATCAGCAAATTGAAAAAGAAGCGAAGCTCACTGTGTATGATAGCAGCGGGAATGAGCTGCCAGTTGAAGTAAGTCCGTCCGTGGTGGATATTACGGTCCCAATCTCTAGTCCAAGTAAAAAGGTCCCTTTTAAAATTGAGCGGACGGGCAGCTTGCCAGAAGGGATCAGCATCTCAAGCATTGAGACAAGCCCGAGTGAGGTCACAGTGTACGGCTCTCAAAAGGTGCTGGATGCCCTTGATTTTATTGATGGCGTCAAGCTGGACCTAAGCAAGATCAAAGATGATACGGAGATTGATGCCGATATTCCCCTGCCAGATGGTGTGAAAAAGGTATCACCCGAAACCGTTAAGATTAAAGTGAAGGTTGCAACAGCTGAAGAAAAAAAGATCGATAATGTACCGATTTCTGTCGTGGGTTTGAGCAAGGATCTCACTTCTGATTTTGTGAGCCCCTCTTCTGGACGGCTCACGTTAACAGCAAAGGGATCAAAGAGTGCGATTGATAAACTAAAGGCTTCAGATGTTGAAGCCTATATCAATGCAGGGGACTTGAACGAAGGAACCCATGAGGTCAAAGTTCAAGTGAACGGTCCTCAAAATGTGACTTGGACATTATCGAGATCAAAGGTCAAAGTGAAACTCACTTCTACTGATACAGAGGATCAGCCGGCTTCGACGAATGATCGGAAGGATCAAAAAGATCAACAAGATCCATCAACTGATGACGATGGTCAGGGTGAGAAGAGTAAAGAAGAATCCACGCAAGATAAAGCAAAGAAAGAATCGAGTCAAAGACAGCGGGTCAAAGAAGATAAAAAAGAGGACGAAGCGTCCTCTTGAATGGTAAAAAAGGAGCGATTGAAACATGGGCAAGTACTTTGGAACTGATGGTGTAAGGGGTGTAGCGAATAGCGAATTAACGCCAGAGCTCGCATTTAAAGTTGGGAGATTTGGCGGCTATGTGCTCACGAAGGATAAAGAACGTCCAAAGGTACTCGTTGGTCGAGACACACGTGTATCTGGTCATATGTTAGAAGGAGCGCTTGTTGCAGGCTTACTTTCAATTGGAGCTGAAGTAATGCGTCTAGGTGTGATCTCAACACCTGGTGTGTCTTATTTAACGAAGGCAATGGATGCTGAAGCGGGTGTCATGATTTCTGCTTCACACAATCCAGTTCAAGACAACGGCATTAAATTCTTCGGCGGTGACGGCTTTAAGCTGTCAGATGAACAGGAAAACGAAATTGAGCAGCTGATGGATCAGCCAGTCGATCAATTACCACGCCCAGTTGGAGCCGATCTTGGAACGGTGAACGACTACTTTGAAGGCGGTCAGAAATACTTGCAATTCTTAAAGCAGACAGCGGACGAGGATTTCACAGGTATTCACGTGGCGCTTGACTGTGCACACGGTGCAACCTCTTCTCTAGCGACACATTTATTTGCAGATTTAGATGCTGATGTGTCCACAATGGGAACATCTCCAAACGGATTGAATATCAATGATGGTGTAGGCTCCACTCATCCAGAGGCACTTTCTGCTTTTGTGAAGGAGAAGGGTGCAGATATTGGTCTTGCGTTTGATGGTGACGGTGACCGTTTAATTGCAGTCGATGAAAAAGGTGATATCGTAGACGGCGATCAAATTATGTACATATGTGCACGTTATTTGAAGGATGAAGGCCGATTGAAGGATGACACCGTCGTGTCAACGGTTATGAGTAACCTTGGTTTCTATAAAGCGCTTGAGAAGCAAGGCATTAAGAGCATTCAAACAGCTGTTGGTGACCGCTATGTGGTCGAAGCGATGAAAAAAGACGGCTATAATGTCGGCGGCGAGCAGTCAGGTCATTTGATTTTCCTTGATTATAATACGACAGGTGATGGCATGCTTTCTGCGATCATGCTTGTGAATACGCTCAAAGCGACAGGGAAAACATTATCAGAGCTTGCAGCGGAAATGGAAAAGTTCCCGCAGCTTTTAGTGAATGTGAAAGTGTCTGATAAATATAAAGTAGAAGAAAATGAAAAAGTAAAAGCGGTGATCCAAGAGGTCGAAAAAGAGATGAATGGTGACGGCCGTATCCTAGTTCGTCCATCGGGGACAGAGCCGCTTGTACGTGTCATGGCAGAGGCGAAAACAAAAGAGCTGTGTAATGAATATGTGGCTCGAATTACAGCTGTTGTGAAAGAAGAAATGGGTATTGAGTAATAGGTGAAGGCAAACCGCTGGCAGCGGTTTGCTTTTTTTCGAATAAACGACATAATTGGATGGATCTATACGAATGATATAAGCGAGGGCAACTTGAAGCTGCCTTCATACATAGGAGAGCACATCAAAGGTAGAACGTGACAAGCCTCATCGCATATAGTGTATGGAGGTCTCACTTTCTCAAATGAAGGGGATCACCCGCTAAATTGTGATTGACGGAGGTCAGACCTTATAGTACAATCATCCTTGTGTTACTGGATTTTTATTCTATCAGGAAAGGCAGGGTAGATGTTCAGGAACTCTCTTATAATTATAGCGCCCGAACTAAGTGATCGGACGAAAGATGCTTAGTTGACGAGGATGGAGGTTATCGAATTTTCGGCGGATGCCTCCCGGCTGATCAAAAAAAGAGATCACAGCCGTAAGTGTTTCTTTAAAGCAAAGAGGTGACTCTTTGTACAAAGGGAATACACATGATCTCCCAAATTAAACATGTAGAGAGGGACGAAGAAATGTCCCTTCTATTTTAGTAGGCTTTCTTTGTCCCTTTCACATGATCGGGAGGAAGAATATTTATGTGTGGAATCGTAGGTTATATTGGTCAGAATGATGCGAAGGAAATCTTACTAAAAGGTTTAGAGAAGCTTGAGTACCGCGGGTATGACTCAGCAGGTATCGCTGTGGCAAACGAAGATGGCGTGCATGTGTTCAAAGAAAAAGGACGTATCGCTGAGCTTCGTGAAGTCGTTGATGCAAACGTAGCATCTTCAGCAGGAATCGGACATACGCGCTGGGCAACTCACGGTGTACCAAGCCATCTAAATGCGCATCCGCATCAAAGTGCTTCTGGCCGTTTTACGCTTGTTCATAACGGTGTCATCGAGAACTATGTACAATTGACACGCGAATATTTACAAGACGTCACACTAAAAAGCGACACAGATACAGAGGTTGTTGTTCAAGTCATCGAACAATTTGTCAGCAGAGGTCTTGATACAGAAGAAGCTTTCCGTCAAACGCTTCTTCAACTAAAAGGCTCTTACGCAATTGCCCTTTTCGATAACGAAAACAAAGAAACAATCTATGTGGCGAAAAACAAAAGCCCATTATTGGTTGGTTTCGGCGAAGGATTCAACGTTGTGGCTTCTGACGCAATGGCGATGCTTCAAGTAACAAACGAATATGCGGAATTAATGGATAAAGAAATGGTCATTGTCACAAAAGACGAGGTCATCATCAAAAACCTTGACGGTGATATCATGACACGTCCTTCTTATATCGCTGAGCTTGATGCAAGCGACATTGAGAAAGGCACATATCCTCACTACATGTTAAAAGAAACGGATGAACAGCCGCTTGTTATGCGCAAAATCATCCAAGAATATCAAGATGAAAACGGCAAGCTGTCAGTCGCTGGCGATATCGCAAGCGCAGTAGCAGAAGCAGACCGCATTTACATTGTGGCTTGCGGAACGAGCTACCATGCTGGACTTGTCGGTAAACAATACATTGAAGACTGGGCGAAAGTACCTGTAGAAGTCCATGTAGCAAGTGAATTCTCTTACAACATGCCGCTTCTATCGAAAAAGCCTCTGTTCATCTTCCTTTCTCAATCTGGGGAGACTGCGGACAGCCGTGCTGTACTTGTTCAAGTCAAAGAACTTGGTCATAAAGCATTAACGATCACAAACGTACCAGGATCTACGCTTTCTCGTGAAGCGGACTTCACATTGCTTCTTCATGCAGGACCAGAAATCGCAGTGGCTTCAACAAAAGCTTACACAGCTCAAATCGCTGTCCTTGCAATCCTTGCATCCGTTGCAGCTGAATTAAATGGTCAATCTCTTGACTTTGATCTTGTGAAAGAGCTTGGGATTGTAGCAAACGCAATGGAAGCCCTTGTCGATCAAAAGGATGAAATGGAACAAATCGCTCGTGACTTCTTCACAGTGACACGTAACGCATTCTTTATCGGAAGAGGACTTGACTACTATGTGTGCCTTGAAGGTTCACTGAAGCTAAAAGAGATCTCTTACATCCAAGCAGAAGGCTTTGCTGGCGGAGAACTCAAACACGGCACAATTGCTTTAATTGAAGAAGGTACGCCGGTCATTGCCCTTGCAACACAAGAGCACGTGAACCTCAGCATTCGCGGTAACGTCAAAGAAGTCGTTGCACGCGGAGCAAACCCATGTGTCATCTCACTAAAAGGCCTAGAAGACGAAGGCGACCGTTTCGTCCTTCCAGCTGTACACCCAGCACTTGCACCACTTGCATCTGTTGTCCCATTACAGCTGATCGCTTACTACGCAGCCCTTCACCGCGGGTGTGATGTGGATAAACCACGTAACCTTGCGAAGAGTGTGACGGTGGAGTAGGTTTAAATTAAAATTTTTTATACTGTAATCGAATAATAAATCTGTTTAAATATGGATGTTTAAAATCCGTTAGCTTATAATTAAAATAAGCTAACGGATTTTTTATTTAAAGGATTAAATAATAGGAATAGAATTGGAAAAATACTAATTATAAAGAGGGTTTGGAAAATGTGGAAAGATAGTGAAACAGACCTAGATTTTTTAGATTTTGATTATTTAATAGGAATACTTGACGAGTTGATTAAAGATGAATCATTACTTCCCTCAAGTATTGGAGTATATGGAGATTGGGGCAGTGGAAAGTCCAGTTTGATTAGGATGAGTATGAAAAGGGCTGAGCAACGTAAAGGTACTGCATGCTTAATTTTCAATGGATGGCTATTTGAAGGATATGAAGATGCAAAAACAGCATTAATGGGAAGTATATTGGATACTATTCAAGATAATCAGACTTTAACTGATAAGGCAGAGAAAAGCTTAGCAATTTTATATAAAAGCGTGGATAAATTTAAACTAGCTAAAAAAGGATTGCGAATAGGTTTAGATATGGCTTTAACGGGGGGCGTGGGCTCTATTTTAGAAATGTCTACAAAAGGATTAATTGATAAAGTTAAAGATACCATTTCTAAGGATAATTTATCAGATGAGGAAGAAGCTCGAATTTTAGACGCTATTAAAGATGAATTGACCTACAAAGAATTACGTGAAGATATAAAAGAGTTTCAGAATAAATTTGCAGAACTTTTAGAAGAATGTAATATTAGTAGACTATTAGTGTTTATTGATGAACTAGATCGCTGTAGTCCAGATACGATTCTAGAGACGCTAGAAGCCATCAGGTTGTTTCTGTTTACTGGAAACTCTATATTTATTGTTGGAGCAGATGAAAGACATATTTCTTATGCGGTAAAACGTAAGTTCGACGAAATTGAAGGTCAACATATTAATATAGGAAAAGAATATTTAGAGAAAATCATTCAATATCCAATAAGAATTCCTAGAATGAGTTCACAAGAAATGAAATTTTATATAACCTGCTTGCTTTTTGAAAAGGAATTAGAAAGTGAAGAATTTAACACTATATTAGATTTATTTGCGGAAGAAAAGAACAAAGATTTTTTCAATTTTTCTATCTCCTTCGATCTTATAAATGAAAATTATCCTGAAAGTGCAAATAAAGTCAAGGAAAGTATACTCATAGCTGAGCAAATCTCAGACGTCTTAGCTCAAGGCTTAAATGGAAATCCAAGACATTGTAAAAGGTTTTTAAATTCATTAGTCATGAGGGAAAAGATGTCTTCATTCAAAAACATTCAACTGGATAGAAAAGTTTTAGCTAAACTGATGATGTTAGAATACTTCAAACCGTCGTTATTTAAACAATTAGCAGAATATCAAGGGAATGATATGAATATTCAACTTAGTCAATTAGAAAAAAATGAATTAAATGAAGATAATTCTTTAAAAATATGGGGAGACGACAGGTGGGTTAGGAATTGGTGTGAGATTGACCCACCTATTGCTGAGGTAGATCTAATCCCATATTTTTATTTTTCTAGAGATATATTAAATAATAAAGCTTTTGGAACGTCTAACAAATTAAGCACTCAAGCTAATAAAATTTTAGAGCAACTTACTAGAGGTAGTGAGACTGCAAGAAAACAAGCAATTAAAGATTCTGTAGAAATAAATGACTTTGAAGCAATTGAAATCGCTCGAAGTTTATTCGAAAAAATATTGAGTAAATCTTCAATAGATATGTTTCTATTAAAGTCATATTTAGAATGGGGAAAAGTAAAAGAAGAACTATATTCTAATGTATTAAATGATATAGGTTCACTGCCAGGAGAGAAAATAACATTACCTATGGTACCTTTAATAATTGAATTTGTAAAACAAACAAATCAACTATCATTATTTATAGAAATAAAAGATAAGTGGAATGAAGGAAACTCAGCAATTGTACAGGCTATTAATAAAAGTATAGATAGAGGTGACAGATAAAATGGGGACTTCCAGTATATATAAAGGACCTAAAGATCGTGATCCACTTCTTCCAGAAGGTTTTGAAGAAGAATATGATAAGGAAGAAGAAAAAACTCAAGAAGATATTGAAATTATAGCTCCTTGGAAAGCAGCTAAAACCGCTATGTCACAATATATTAAAGAGAGTCATAGTAATAGGGGAAGGGTTTTTAGAAGTTATACTAGAGCGCTAGGAGGTTCAAAAAATGCGGCTAGTACAGCAAGAAGTGGTATAAAATCCGCTGTTAATTTAGGAAGATTACTTTCGACAATATCATCAGAAGGTTTTGAAACCACATTTCAAAGGTTAAGTATAGATTTTAGAGGAAAGGGTGTTGAAGAGTTATTTTCAACGTTAGTAAATGTTTTAGTTCCCGAATCGAATACTAAAGAAGATATTATTGCGAGAAAAGCATCAGTCGAAGCACTTTCTCAACTTTACGAATTTGTAGTACAACATGATATGGATATAAAAATTTTAGATTCTTTAGATGAATCTCTTTTTAATAAAGTAATGTCTACCTTTATCTCAAGTTTTATATTTGAGCGACTACTAAATGATTTAGAGAGTAGATTTGAAATATATGCATCCAATGTTGAACTGGCTATTAGTAAGGAGCTAGAGGTAAAAGAATATGTACACCAAAACACAGAGGTTCGATTAAGGGAAGTTAACTTTAAGGGTTTTAATTATAGACAAGTTAGTATTGAGAATGTAATACAGAATATATATAAAGAATGCTATGAGGTATTGGAGGGGTATGTGTGATTACAAATGAAATAATAGTTAGAATAGATAATAATGATAAATATAAAATTGAAGGTAAACCTATAGATTTTAACTTAGATAATAATTCTATTTTCACATACACTTTTTGGGATAAAAAGGAATTGAAAAACTTGCCGCATTTTTTTAGTGAAGAGGGTCTAGATTTATTTTATATATCATTGGCAGTGTTTGGTGCAGATAGAATTTTACTTAGAGACCATGGAGAGAATGCTTGGAAAAGAAATATAAAGCTTTACTTACCTGTCCTATCAATTGAAAAATGGCAATCTAATAAGGAGTTAATGGAATCTATTTTAAATTTTCTCAGTGGTGATAAATGGGAATTATCATTTAGGAAAAGAGAACTTAATATGTTAGAACAAAGAGTTAAGAATAAAATTGAACAAACGGAAGACAAATTTGAGTATGATAAAATTTGTATGTTTTCAGGTGGATTAGATTCATTTATAGGTGCTATAGATGCAATTGAAGATACTCCAATTGATAAGTTTTTATTTGTTAGTCACTACGGTGGGGGAAAGGGAGTAAAAGAGTATCAAGATGCATTAGTACAAGCACTTCATAATACTTATAATTTAGATGGGAGTCATTTTTTTAATTTTTATGCCAGTACAAAGAACGGAAAGGAAGATACTACAAGAACAAGATCATTAATGTTTTTTTCACATGCAATTGTTCTAGGAACAACCATGAAAAAAAGAATGAAATTATTTATTCCTGAAAACGGATTGATATCTTTAAATATTCCTTTAACTAATTCAAGGTTAGGGAGTAGTAGTACAAGAACTACACATCCATATTATATGGAGTTATTACAAAGGTTACTAGTTAATTTAAATTTAGATATCATTTTAGAAAACCCTTATCAATTTAAAACTAAAGGTGAAATGATAGAAGAATGTAAAAATATAGATTTTTTACAAAATAATTTAGAAAATACTATGTCTTGTTCTCATCCTGATTTAGGCCGAATGCAAAGAGAATCTGAGACATCGCATTGCGGAACTTGTTTGCCATGTGTAATCAGAAGAGCATCAATTAAAAAAGCAAATATAAAAGATACTAGTATCTATAGAGATCCAAACTTTGAAAGTGGACTAACTGCAAGAGTGAATTTAATGTCCTATAATTTAGGTTTACAAAAATATAATAAAAAATTTTCTTTTATTAGTATTCAAAATTCAGGAACAATTTCAAAGGATATCTCTGAATTCGTAAGGGTCTACGATCAAGGAATGGAAGAATTAAAATATTTATTGGAGAGTGTCAATGAAGAAGTTTTATTTTGATACACATGTCCATTTAGATTTATATAAAGATTTTGATGCTATTATAAAACAAATTAATAAATATAAGTCCTATACGATAGCTGTTACGAACTTACCAACTCTTTATGAGAAAGCTCTTGAAAATACACCTAAAACTAAATACATTCGAATTGCTTTAGGTTTACACCCAGAGTTAATTCATAAATTTCCCGAACAAATGGAGCTGTTTTTTGAGAAAGTTAAAGAAGCTAGATATATTGGAGAAATAGGTCTAGATTTTAGTAAAGAATATCTGCCTTATAAAGATTTACAGGTAGAGTTTTTTAGAAAATGCATAAAAGAATGTGATATTTTAGGTGGGAAAATATTAAGTGTTCATTCGAGGAAAGCAGCAAAAGAAGTGATAGATATTATAGGCACTAATTTTAGTGGCAAGGTTATTTTGCACTGGTTTACTGGTAATAAAACAGATTTTAAAATAGCGATTGATAATGGATATTACTTTTCTATAAATCCTGAAATGTTAAAAACAAATAAGGGAAGGGACGTAATTTACAACATTCCTTTAGAGAGGATATTAATTGAGAGTGATGGTCCATTTTCAAAGAATTTAAATACCAACTATAACATTACTTTTATAGATAAGCTTATAGAAGGAATTGCAGAAATAAAAATTTTGGAAAAACACATAGTTACGCAAAACTTAAAAAACAACTTTATAACAATCCTTAATTAATTGGAACAGTTGGAGCAGTAATGTCAAGGTGAGTAGTGTTTTTAAGGATATAAGTTATAATTATTGATAAAGATGAACAACAGAGAATTAGTGAAAAGAGTGTGACATTAAATTTCATGATACACTTCACAATCAATAATACAAGCCAAGAATTATTAGATATAATTATAGCCATTCAAAAATTAGGGGTCATTATTGCCTAGAAGAGAAGGTGTTGAGAGTTTGATCTCGTAGAGTTTGAATTCAGTTTAGAAGAAATTGAAAATCGATGCTCATTTGTTTAATCAAACATTAACATCACAAGCAAGCCCAGTGAACTAACCTTCACTGGGCTTTTTTATATCTTATAGATCATTCGACCAATAAAAATAAAATTCATTTGAACGAATTCACTCTTCATGTCGTCAAAAGAAGTAATACCAAAACGAATTGGCGTTTGAAAAGGGAGTGGCGTGGATGGATATGAAGATGATATTACCTCTTATTTTGCTGCAAGCGATTTTGATGGTGATTGGTTTGTTTGATTTGCTGAAAAGAGATCCATCGAGGATCAGAGGAGAAGTGAAGTGGGTTTGGGCTTTGGTGATTGTGTTTGTGGCGAGTGTCGGTCCTATTGTGTATTTGATTTTTGGTCGTAAATCATCTTAAAAGGGGGGGATTTGCTTGAATATGTTGGAGTGTTATGGGCTGACGAAATCGTATGGCCCGAATGAAGTGTTAAAAGATGTTTCGTTTTCTGTTGGGGAGGTTGGATGTGTTGGCTTTTTAGGAGCCAATGGAGCGGGGAAGACAACGACGATCCGGATTTTGACGGGGCTTGCTCGTCCTACTTCTGGGGTCGTGAAGGTGGCTGGTTTGGATGTCGCAAAGGAGATGGACCAAATCAGTCATGTGATTGGGTATTGTCCGCAGCATCCTGCATTTTATCAGGATATGACGGGGCAGGAGTGGATGCATTGGGTTGGCGGGTTATTTCACTTAGAGAAAAACATCATTCGCTCCAAAACAGAGGAGCTGTTGAAGCTTTGCCGGGTGTATGAGGCGAAGGATCGTGCCATTGGCAGCTATAGCGGAGGCATGAAGCAGAGGCTTGCCATTGCGCAGGCGCTTATCAACAGCCCGAAGGTTCTCATCTTGGATGAACCTGTGTCTGCACTTGATCCCATGGGGAGAAAAGACGTTCTGACATTGATTGAGCGTCTGAAACAAGAAATGTTGATCTTTATGTCTACCCATATTTTAGATGACATTGAACGTGTGGCAGATCATATTATCATGATCAACAGCGGCAAAATTGAGGTGTCCTCTTCCATGAAACAGATCAAAGAAGACTATATCCAGCCAGTGATTGAATTTCAATTAGAACAACAGGATACGAAATTATTGGCTTTGTTAAAAGAGCGGGATTGGGTGGAGGAATGCTTGGAGACAGGAGATGCTTATCAGGTGCGAGTGAACGATCAACAAACGGCATTGAAGGAGCTGCCTCGTCTGATCACTGAATCTGGCGGTGTTCTCCTCCATTATCGACTATCTAAGCTGACGCTTGAAGATATTTTCATGAAGGTTGTGACTGCATGATGATGTTGAAAAAAGAATTTAGGGAGTTATTCACTAGTTATAAAATTTTATTTGTGCCGATTATTTTTACGATTTTAATGATCACACAGCCTATTACACTCAAAATGCTGCCGGATCTTCTATCGAAATCAGCTAATTTACCTGAAGGGTCTACATTTTATATACCAGAGCCAAGTGCAGGAGAGGCTTTGGCGAGTGCATTGAGTAAATTTGATTCGCTAGGTGTGTTTATCCTGATTATGATCGTGATGGGGACGATCGCTGGAGAGCGTGCCTCTGGAGTAACTGCGATGATTATGGTGAAACCGATCAGTCGAACGAGTTATTATGTTTCAAAAATATGCGCCTATGCCTGTTTGACTTTGTTTAGTTTGGTGGTGGCGGTGCTTGCCTCTGTTTATTATGTGGACATTCAATTTGGGCATGTGGATTGGGTCAATGTGTTAAAAGGAACACTTCTTTATTATCCAAATTTATTGCTGATTGTGGTATCGACCATTTGTGCTTCGGCGTTCTTTCAACGTTCTGTCACAGCTGGCGGTGTGTCGCTTTTGATCAACCTTATTCTGTTTACCGTACCTTCATTTTATGAAGAGACATTAGGGAAGTTTGCGCCTAAAGGCGTGACAAGTGCAGCCGAAGAGATGATTCATAAGGGGACTTATTCGGATCAGGCACTTACAAGTTTTCTAGGTGTATCGGTATTGATTGTTTTCTTTTTTCTCATCGGATGTTTTCTTTTTAGAAAACAAGAGTTATAGCAGGCTGTTGCGATTGTTTCTTCAGGTTTACTTTAAGCATAAAAATCTGAATACGGTTGAAAATTTGATATGATGAGAAAAATTGACTGTATTTTCAGAAAAGGGGTTTTTATCAATGAGAACATCACGTAATCCTCAGACCATTCACCCGCCAGTTGCCCCATATACCCATCAAATAGAAACAACTGGACCACAGCGGTGGTTAACTCTATCAGGTCAGGTGGGAATGGAAGCGGATGGGACAATCCCCGAAAGTCCGTTGGAGCAGCTCGAATTAGCGTTAGAGAATGTGAAACGAAATGTAGAAGCGGCAGATATGGCTGTGAAAGATATAACGAAACTAGTATTTTATCTCGTGGGAGAGTTCGATGCTGAGAGCAGGAAACAAATCATGGGGCAGTTTTTAGGCGATCATCTTCCTTGTATGACGATGATTTATGTGGTGGCATTGGCTTCTCCTGCTTTAAAGGTAGAGGTGGATGCTTGGGCGTGTCAGGACATCGTTTTGGGTGATGGGGCAGTTTAATGGAATGGTGGTTTAATAGATAAAAGATTGGGATACTGCAACCCAATCTTTTTTTATTTTGTACATAATCTATTTTCTTTTTCAGTTGTATATAGAATAGATTATCTCATTCCTATTACCTTGTTATTCTCTATATGGTAATATTAGGTTAAGAGATTAGTGGGTCTATTGACATTCGTTTTTTGATTTTATAACACACCATAGATAAGCATACATCACTCTAATCAAAAGGAGAGATTTGATGCCATTCATGGAGGTTCAGAATGTAAGCAAACGATATAGCAATGGTGATGGGATAGAAGGTCTGTCATTTTCCATCGAAGCAGGAGAGGTTGTGGCGCTGCTTGGGCCTAATGGTGCCGGGAAGACGACAACGATTCGGTGTTTAACGGGTCTATTTAAACCAGATGGAGGGGAAATTCTCATAGAGGGTTTCCCACCTGGTCATTCCCATGTTCAAAAACAAGTCGCGCTTATTCCTGATCACCCCTATTTGTATCCAGACCTAACGGTTGCTGAACATGTTCAATTCCGTGCACGTGGATATCATAAAGGCTTAAAACAGATCAAGGAAAAGGTATATGAAGCGTTGAAAGAAGTACATATGGAAAAGAAGATGAATGAACTGTGTGGAAGGCTTTCAAGAGGCCAAAAGCAGCGTGTCGTCTTAGCAGGAGCCATTGTTCAAAATGCCTCCCTTTTTATATTAGATGAACCGACTGTTGGGTTAGATATACCGTCAAAACAGTGGCTGTCGGATTGGCTGAGACAAAAAAGCAGTCAAGGTGGGTCGGTCTTTGTGTCGACTCATAGTCTGGAGTTCGTTCTCGATACGGCCAGCAGGGTGGTATTGATTCGAGACGGTGCCATCATGAAGAACATGGATGTCCCTCAATTAAAGGAAGAACAGAGTGAGTGGAGGGCAGAAGTCATTCAACTTCTGGGGGAGTGGTCAAGTGAATAATACACTCTTCCTACTATGGATGAAATCTCAAAGGCGCTTGATCAGTAAAAATCAAGAAAAGAAAATGCCTTTTCTGATCTTACTTCTTTTCATTGCGGCAATTGGTTTTCAGCTAAGCGCAGTTTCAAGTATGGGTGATTGGAATGCGGTTGCAGCTGGGTGGATCATTGTCTGTTTGTTTGTTCTCTATACGGGGTTTGGCTTGTTTACAAATCGGCTGCCTAGTCAAATGAACGATATCATTTGGTTATATGGAAATGGCGCTTCTTTATGGACGGTTGTTATCAGTGTGTGGATATATCACATTTTCTGGCGAGGGGCTCTTATCATTATCTCTGCTTTGGCTGCGGACCTTCTTCTGTTTTTTATGACGCAGCAGTACCCGTTTCTGCTTGGCAAATCACTCATCCTGACAGGGCTGTTATGTTTGGTCGAAACTTGGATGATTGCGGTGTCTTGTGCTAGAACCATTCGAGTATACAAGCGTTTGCTCTTAATCAGCTTTTTATTGATGTTTTGCTGCTTTGCAGTGCTCGCTTTGAATCAGTTGATGATGAAACAGCCTTCATTAATGAACATTGCTGATTTTTTGATGTTTCAAGCTGGGCGTATGATCGAAGAATTCTCCATTCTTTCTGTCTTCATTTTTATTGGAGTGATGTTTCTATCTTTCATGATGATGTACAGGGCTAGTCATCGTTTAGAGATGAAGGAGTCTTTAGTCAAGGAAGCAGTATTTTGGGAGGAATTTGAGGGGAAACATATTCAATCAAGTCCAATCGTTCAAAAAAAGAGCAGGACATGGTGGGGACTTCCGGCATTAACGGGCATTTGGGCTTTTCTTTGGATTGAATTATTGCTGATAAAAAAATATATCACCTTCCATGTGCTATTTACCATGCTGTTAATTGGTACTTACTATGTCGTCTTTACTTATTTTTCAGATTGGCTGAATCTATTCTTGATCGTCATCGCGGCATCCGTTCTTTTTAGTTCATATTATGCAGGGATTGTAAGACACGCACAAACAGGAGTGCTCTACCTTTTTCCAGGTGCTTTATATCAAAAAATCATTCTGTTAGAAGTGTTTCAAACTTTTTGGCTGTATGCGTTCTACTTGATTTCTCTTTATTTGGTTGAGATTCAGGATGTTTTGTATTGGACCTTATTTGGTGGAGGAGTTTATATATGGTTTTTGGCCATACGGCTCTTTGCCTTTATGCAGCCTCTGAGACGAGAAAGGAGTTTTGCTTTGGCCGCCTATTATCGATCATTGCTATGTGCGTCTGTGATCAGTGCGATGGTCATGATTAGCATTCATCTCATCACTGATGGCTTGTTGACTACAATTGTATCCCTAGCGGCTGGGGCTGGATTTTATGTGCTTTGTTATCGATACCGTGCGGTTCATTAAAAAGAGGAGTTGATTGTAAATGAAACCAGAAAATAAGCTGTCTCAATCCGTTCAACAATTGGCCAATACAAATGAAGTAACGATCGTTCAAGCAATAGGAGATTTAAGAAAATATGGATCAGATGCAGTGCCCGTCCTTGTTGAAGCTTTAAAAGAAAAAGGTTCTCTTCGGAACATTGCAGCAGCT
Organism: Bacillus sp. I-2; assembly: GCF_001974945.1. Taxonomy (NCBI): domain Bacteria; kingdom Bacillati; phylum Bacillota; class Bacilli; order Caryophanales; family Bacillaceae; genus Bacillus; species Bacillus sp. I-2. The sequence continues at coordinate 30,453 of NZ_LZRW01000006.1, forward strand.
GTACTTGGTGAATTTGGAGCAGATGCGGGGGACGCAGCAGAACCGCTAGCTCGGCTATTAGAAAGTGACGAAGAAGATACAAGAATGGCCGCTGCCATGTCACTCATGAGGATTGGGCAGCCTAGCTTGCCATTCCTTCTGGCACTGGCTAAACGTTATGAGGGACCTACTTGTTTCTGGGCATCATGGTGTATCTCTTGGATTGATCCATCAAAAATTGAAAAAAACATGTACGAGTGCTTAAAACAAGAACAAGAAAATCCAACAGGCAGCGTCACTCCTTTTGCTGCAGAGGAAGCTTTAGGGAAAATTATCGCTTTTCAGCTAAAGGAAAAAGGGGATGAGTAATATTAAATGTGTATATGTTATAAAAATTACGCCACATAAACTTGGAATAAATAAGAGAAGGGTATCGTTATGTTTCGATCAAATAAAGAGTTAAAAAGAAATGCATTTTTCTATGCAGGAGTTGGTATCGTTCTAGTGATTATTTTCATTCTTGAAGTGGTGCCAATTAGTTCTGAATGGGAATTTTCCTTTATTTTTTTAGGATTGGCCATCTTGTTTTATCTTAAATTTGTCATGCGCATAGAAGAAGAACAGACATCATTATAAAGAGTATTCTTATCAACTGTAGATTTAATAAAATGTCGTTTAAAAATCTACAGTTGATGGATTGTTTAAATGGGATTGTCAATGTTCATAAATATTTCTTCTAAAGAGGGCTCATCGACTTCTAATCTAAAAATATCAATATCTTTTGATAAGAATAGTTTGTTGATGGTTGGGATTCTTGCTTCGTCCTCAATCACTAGATGGGAATTTAATTCGTTAATTTTGCATTTTTCCACGTTTTCCTTCAAGTCTCTTAATAAAGATTCCTGCTGGTTCTTACAAATGGCACTGTGTTTAATATAAACAGTCAAATTCTTTTTATAGGTTTTTCTTAAATCCTCGATACTACCTTTCGCTTGAAGAACACCCTTGTTCATGATGGCCACCTCGTCACATAATTTTTCTACCTCATTTAAGTTATGTGATGTTAAAAATATAGTTGTCCCATTTGCAGCGATTTCTTTCAACATGGAATGGATTGTCAATGCTGAGTTCGCATCGACCCCAGAAGTAGGTTCATCTAAGAAAATGAGTTCTGGATTATTGATCAGTGCTTGTGCAATTCCCAGTTTCTTTTTCATTCCGAAAGAAAAGTGTTTAGTTTTTAATTTTGCAGCATCTTTTAACTCAACTTTATCAAGGAGTTCTAATAAATCCTCTTTCTTCAAATATAACTTCAATATTTTGCTGAAATACTCCATATGTTCAATGGCTGTCATATTTTCATAAAGTGATGAGTAATCAGGAAGAACTCCTATTCTCCTCCAACATTCTTTTTGTTGCGCTTTTTTGTAACCTAATAATTCGTAGTATCCTCCGGTTGGTTGAATGATGCCTGTTATCATATTAATAAATGTTGACTTTCCAGCACCATTTTTCCCTAAAAACCCAAATATTTTTCCCTTTTCAATGGTCAAATCTATTTCATTAACCACGATCTTATTTCCATACTTTTTTGTTAGTTTTTTTGTTTTAAGTGCATACACTATAAATCCCTCTTTCTTAAAGTGATGATACTTATGAGTAAAAATATGACAGGGAATATGACCACAATATAAGTGAAGTCAGTCTGATCGTTTGTGAAATAATAATATGGTGTGATGTAACTTACGATTTGAATGAAAACATTTGTAGTTCCGATGCTGATCATACCAATGATCGGCAAAATAATGGATATTGTTATGCCTAAAAACATCGTAATTGAAGGGCTTGAAATAATAGTAGATAGCAGCAAGCTGAACCCTAAAAAGTACGAGATAAAGATGATGGACTGAATCAATTCTAAAAAATAAAATGCGTTTGAGAAAGGCATTATTAGAATGAAAGAAATTGTTAAACATACAACCCAAAACAGAAAATTCCCGAGAAATTTTCCAAGTAAGATACTACTACTGGACGTCTTAGTGACTAAGAAACGAACTGTACGAGAATAAACCTCTTTATTCACAGCGTTATGAGCGAGACTTGTGATAAAAAGTGGAGCGGCAATAAAAAGTAAAACCATTAATCCACCTACATATGCATTTTCATTTAGACCTAGAGAATCGAATTGATTACTAAATTGACTAAGGATTTTTGCAGTACCTGTTGAAATTCCAATGATGATAAAAACAATTAGGATGGATCGTATACTTTTAAACAGTACTTTAAACTCTTTCAATCCTATTGCAAACATGACATCTCCTCCTCTAAAGATGGATTTTATTTTTTGTGGCTGAATGATTTTTAGAAATTACAATCATTCCAGCTATTAAATATGCAGCACTGCCAATTAAGCCAGAGAAAACAGTTAATAAGCTACTTGAAATACCTGTTGTGATTAACATAATACCTGCAGCCCGCACATTTCTTTTCATGACTTGTAAAGAAATTGCCCCAACTAAGCTGCTTAGCATAGATAAAATGATCATATATATAGTTCCGTTCGAAAGAATTACAATTATTTGTTCTGGTGTGATACCTGTGATGTTTTCATCTTGTAAGAAGCTTTGAATTAAATTGTTTGTATCCTCACTATTTCTTGTACCTTCATGCAATATAAAACTTCCAATCGATAATAAAATAAATAATGAAATTCCTAGAAAAATAAGTGATTTTTCTAAAGTTTGATTCATAATAGCCTCCATAAATACCAATTTATTGTTTGGTTATCTTAAAAAGACAATATCATGGATCTAGTCCATTTATCCATATATTTTTTAATAAAGTTTAAAATAACTTAATATTGTTAAAAAAATTATTGAAATTATGATCATTTTTATTTAATATATGTTATGCTATTAGCAAAGAGAGGTTGTGGATACATGGAAAAAGATATTCCTACGTGGATTCTAGCTGTAGATGCTGAAGATAGAGAATTTATCAGAAAATTCATTCTCAGTTCAGGCTCTTTAAAACAAATGGCAAAAGATTATGATGTGTCCTATCCTACGGTCAGGACTCGTCTAGACAGAATTATTGAATTAATTCGTTTAAATGACACATTAGAACAAGAAACATTGATTAAATATGTAAAAAAACTTGCAATTGAAGAGAAAATCAGTTTAGAAGTGGCCAAAGGTATAATTGAAAAATATATAGCAGAAAGGGGTAAAGATGATGAATGAAATCTTGTACTTTCTTATAATCGTTAGCATTTTTGCTTTGCAGTATTTCTTATCAACACGAAATCATTTGATGTGGGGAGCGTGCATTCCTATTGTCTTTTTAGTAGTAATGGGTTGGTTATATTTCACGTATCAGGTAAATCATCATATTGGTTTTATCATATTGCTGTTGGTGGGATTAGCTCTTTTGATCGAAGAATGGAATCGCGGCCGGAGAATGCTTCATCAAAAGAAGAAAAAAGAAATTGAAAAAATGAAGTCACAGGATATTGTATTATAAATTTTCAAGTCATTTTATATGGAGATAGCATATTACATATTAATAGAAGATGATGAAGCACCTGTTCAAAATATCTTCAGTAAAATAGCAACTTTATAGGATGATATATCCTTAATTTTAAAAATAAGGTATGATAAATATGCTTTATCTTTATATTGTCCGAAGGAGCTGTCGTGTTGAAGGGATCTAGGGTTGAGTTGATTGATAGTTTACGTGGTTTTAGTTTATTAGGTATTTTGATTGTGAATATGCTTAATTTCCAATATGATTATGATTTTGAGAAAATGTTTGATTCGAGTTTTTGGGGACAGGAATTCGGTGTATATGTGACGGAAATTTTGTTCCAAGGGTCTTTTTATCCGATCTTTTCCTTTTTATTTGGGTATTCTTTTATCAAGCTGATTGAATCGACGAAGGCCAAGGGATTAAATACGAATGCCATTGTTGTTCGCCGGGGCTTTGGTCTGATTGTGCTTGGGATGCTTCATTACATCTTTATTTGGAACGGTGACATTCTTCTTTATTATGGAGCTTGTACGTTTTTCTTGATGATGTTTTTGAGCAGCCGGATTAAAACAATGCTTATTTGGTCGGGTGTGTTAGGTGCGTTGTCATTAGTCGTTTTGCCATACATGATGAAATTTGTTTATGGGACTGATGATTTATTAACCGATGTGTATGCGAAAGGTGATTATGGGGATATTTTGCTCAGCCGGATTACGGTTGAAGACGATATGATGATTGTGACCATGATTCTGGCGATCGTGACCATTTCGCTTATGCCGATATTAGGTTTTCTTTTTGGTACGATCATGGTTGGTCCATTTGCACTGCTTGGCATGGCGATCGGGAAAAAGGGTCATTTGACAGAAGAAGATCGAGGCATGGCTTATCGTAAAGGCTGGGTATGGATGATTATCATCGGGCTCGTTTTAAAATGTGCGACGTTCATTGATGCTCCTTGGAGTGAATTGGTGATTACGCTGGGTGCCTATGTGCTGACGATTGGGTATATTCAAGCCTTTATTGTTTTCTACTATTCGAAGGCAGCCCAAGGTTTCAAACGCCTGCTTGCAGGACTTGGCCGTTTGTCTCTCTCAAACTATTTGGCGCAGTCGATTATTTGTACAACGATTTTCTATTCTTATGGACTTGGTCTATTTGGACAATTGGGATCAATATTTGGGCTGCTGCTTGCTGTCGGACTGTACACAGCACAGCTGTTCATCAGCTATCTCTATTTGAAAAAATGGAGAAGAGGTCCAGTGGAGTGGCTTATGGGAAAATGGGTATATTGGAAATAAAGCATTTTGTTAAAGAACCGCATGGCTTAAGGGCTGTGCGGTTTTTTATTTTAAAAAAATGAGGAGAATGTTTTTAAAATGGTTGAATATTCTTTTAGTGTGTATATAATGTATATGTAGTGTATATACAATATTTTTCTGAAAAAAGAGGTTTTTATATGCAAATTACGATTTCAAACCATTCTAAGGAGCCTATCTATGAGCAAATTACGAATCAAATCAAATCGATGATTTTAACAGGTGAGCTTGAAGAAGGTGCAGCACTGCCGTCTATTCGAAAGCTGGCGAAGGATCTACAAATTAGCGTGATTACAACAAAGCGAGCGTATGAAGAGTTAGAGAAGGCGGGATTTATTTATTCGATTGTAGGCAAGGGATCATTTGTTGCGGAACAAAACCTAGAAGTGATGAGAGAGAAGAAGTTGAAGGTGATCGAGGAACAGCTTGGAGCGGTTGTCACAAACGGCAAAGAATTAGGCTTATCTTTCGATGAATTGCAGCAGTTATTAAAGTTCTTATATGAGGAGTGAGATGAGTGGAGCATGTGATTGAATTCAAAGGAGTATCGAAACGATTCAAGGACTTTTCCGTTCAGGATCTTGATTTACAGGTTAAGAAAGGCTTTGTTACAGGGTTTATTGGAGAGAATGGAGCGGGTAAGTCGACCACCATTAAAATGATCATGAATTTGTTAAAACCCGATTCAGGTGACATAAAAGTTTTTGGATTGGATTATCATACTCATGAAAAAGAGATTAAGGAACGAATCGGATTTGTTTACGATGCCAATGTTTTTTTTCCAGGGTTGAATTTAAAGGACATCAAACGGATTGTGGCTCCTGCCTATAAACGCTGGGATGACCAGCTTTTTGATCAATATATTGAACAGTTTGGTCTGCCGCTGAATAAAGCGATCAAAACATTTTCAAAAGGCATGCAGATGAAGGCTTCACTAGCGATTGCGCTGTCACATCATGCAGAGCTGATTATCATGGATGAACCAACTGCTGGTTTAGATCCGGTTTTTAGAAGAGAGCTGCTCAGCACGTTACAAGAATTGATGATTGATGGAAATAAGACGATCTTTTTCTCGACGCATGTGACGACTGATTTAGACCGGATTGCGGATTATATTGCGTTTATACAAAATGGAAGGTTGGTGTTTCAACAGTCGATTCATGAAGTGGCAGAGAGTTATGCGCTTGTGAAAGGAAGCCTGGAGTTATTGGATCGAGATACAGAAAAGGCCTTTGTCCATATCCAGCGTACAGCAGCCGGATTTGAAGCATTAACCGATCGGGTTGATGAGGTGAAACTTATTTTTGGGGATGCTGTTGTGATTGAACCGGCGTCGCTTGAGGATATCATGTTTTATTTGAAAGGCGGGGTTGCGCATGTTTCATTTAATTAAGCGTGATGTGATTTTGCAAAAGAAGCAGTTACTTATTTTTATTCCGTTTATCTTATTTTTTATTTTCATGGATGTCCATCCAGTATTGACGTTTATAGTCGCTAGTGTCTTCATTCCATTTAACACATATGCGTATGATGAAAAGGCAGAAACGAATATTCTATTAAACTCCTTGCCCTATACACGTAAAGAAATTATCGCATCACGTTATCTTGGCGCCATTTTCTATATGAGTATTGCGATCGTGCTGACAAGTGCTGCATTATTTGTGTTTGGGAAGCTGTTTTCGCTGTCAGATATTGCGATTGGCAGCGGGTTGTTTTTATTGTTCGCGGCGTGTACGTTTCCATTGTTTTATATCTTAAAGCCTGGTTATATCACAACGGCAGTGATCATTGGCTTTATCGTATTATCTGCTATGGGACCGCCTGTTGTTCTCTATTTAGCAGAGCAATTTAGTGGGCTCACTGATTTTATCATGAATTTATCGATCCCTGTTTTATATACGGGGTCAGCTGTGCTGATTATGCTCTTCTACTTGCTGTCTTGGGGACTTTCTACTGTGATTTACCAGAGGAAAGTGTTTTAGGAAAGTAATTGCCGATGTTTCTATAAATCTACAGTTTGAGCTTAGAAGACCGTGTGAGCGGTCTTTTTTTGAAGATTTTTCTGGTTATTGATTATATCAATATAAAATAATTTGAACTTACTTTTATGTCAGAATATTTTGTTAATAGTGTTTTCCTCAAAAAAACAATTGTTTTTTAAGGGTAGATTTATTATGATAATATACATCGAAAGATTGATGTTTCTCAATCAGAATGAAAATTCTGATTTTTATTTTTTATGTTGTTTGTTGATGAGGGGGAAGAAAAGTGGCTCAAAAGGAATTAAAGAGAGGGTTAAGTGCCCGCCATATTCAAATGATCGCTCTTGGCGGCACAATCGGTGTTGGCTTATTTATGGGGTCAGCGAAGGCCATTCAGTGGACAGGTCCATCGGTTCTTCTAGCGTACGCAGTGTGTGGTATTTTTATCTTTTTTATTATGCGTGCGATGGGAGAAATGTTATATCTTGAGCCGAGTACAGGGTCGTTTGCTACATTCGGGCATCAATATATTCATCCGCTTGCAGGGTATATGACGGCTTGGAGTAACTGGTTCCAGTGGGTCATTGTCGGAATGTCGGAAATTATTGCGGTTGGGGCTTATATGAAATATTGGTTCCCAGAGCTGCCTGCGTGGATTCCAGGGTTAATTGCGATGATCATTTTAGGAGCGGCCAATTTGATTTCGGTTAAGTCGTTCGGTGAGTTTGAATTTTGGTTTGCGATGATCAAAATTGTGACGATTATCTTGATGATTGTTGCAGGTCTAGGCATTATTTTCTTCGGTTTTGGAAATGGCGGGACTCCTATTGGGCTGTCTAACCTTTGGGCGCATGGCGGATTCTTTACAGGTGGGTTTAGCGGATTCCTGTTTGCATTGTCTCTAGTTATTGCTGCTTATCAAGGTGTCGAGCTCATTGGGATTACAGCGGGTGAGGCGCAAAATCCGCAAAAGACGCTGACAAACGCCATCAAAAGTATCATCTGGCGTATTTTGATTTTCTATATCGGTGCGATCTTTGTCATTGTGACTGTGTATCCTTGGGATCAGCTGAATACCCTTGGCAGTCCATTTGTAGCGACGTTTGCGAAGATCGGGATTACAGCAGCAGCTGGTATTATTAACTTTGTTGTCATTACAGCAGCGATGTCCGGCTGTAATAGTGGTATTTTCAGTGCGGGCCGTATGCTTTATACATTAGGTGTGAATGGTCAGGCGCCTGCTTTCTTTACGAAAATTTCGAAGAACGGTGTACCGTATTTTGGGACATTCGCTGTGCTGATTGGTTTAGCGATAGGAGTGGTCCTGAATTATGTTTCTCCGCCAAATATTTTTGTCTATGTGTATAGTGCGAGTGTCCTTCCTGGGATGGTGCCTTGGTTTGTCATTTTGATTAGTCATATCGGCTTCAGAAAGGCAAAGGGGGCAGCACTTGATCAGCACCCGTTCAAGATGCCGCTGGCGCCGTTTTCTAACTATCTTACAATCGGATTTTTATTGATGGTTCTTGTGTTTATGCTCATTAATCAGGATACGCGTATTTCTCTTATTGTAGCAATTGGGTTCTTGATTTTAGTTGCACTTAGCTTTTTTGTATTTGGAATTGGAAAACGAAAGCCGATTGAAACAGCTTCATCTAATCAAACGGTGAAATAATCAAAAGCCTTGCGGAGCGGACCGCAAGGCTTTTGTTGTTACAACGAGGCTTTGACACGGTTAAAGACATCTGGATAGTTGGTGAAAAGGCCGGTGACGCCGTATTGCAGTAGACGGGTCATGTCTGCTTCGCTGTTTACCGTATATGGATGAAGGAGGAGTCCGTGGCTTCTGACCTGCTGGACGTTTTCAGGTGTTAATGCTCTGAAATTCGGTCCAACACCCACGGCGTACGTTTTGATAAAGTCGAGCTGATCGTCTGTGATGGATGTCATTTGGTTTCTGTCTAATAGCTGTACTTTTGGCAGGCGTGGAGCTAATTTCTGCAGCTTTAGCAGGCTGTCTTCACTAAAGGATTGAATGATGACCTGCCCTTTTCTTGTGTGTTTCCCAAGAAGGTGATGTTTCTTTAAGGCGGTCAATAGTTTTTCTTCCATTTGCGGATAAAGGTCTGGTTTTTTTGTTTCAATATAATAATTCTCTCGTTTGCCGAAATAGCGCAGCACCTCATCTAATGTCAGGACTCTCTGTCCGATATAGTTGGCATTTTGTCTGTCGGGATTGGCTTCGTTAAACCATGTACCAGCATCAAGCTGTTTGATTTCGGCAAGTGTGAGGTCTTTGACCCAGCCTGTTCCGTTTGTGGTTCGGTCAACGGTTTCATCATGCATCACGATGAGATGTCCATCCTTTGTCATTTGAAGGTCGAGTTCGAGGTAATCTGCATTCATCTTTGTGGCGAGCTTGTAGGAAGCCAGGGTATGCTCTGGTGCATACCCTGATGCTCCGCGGTGTGCAACGGTTAAGATGCGATCTGGAGATAAAAGGTTTTCATGTGCCGATACGGTGGCCGGCACCCACGCAAAAGACAGTAAAGCAAAAGAGAGCAACACGAAAGCAAGTAATCTACTTTTCTTCATATTTTAACCTCCTTTTACGGTAACTGCCTCCATCATAAGAAATAGATGTAAAGAGCATGTTGGGCGGATATGAATCTTTTATGTGATTTTCATTAAGCTTGCTCTACGCGTTTTCCTGTATTCCATGTCATAGCGAGGAAAACAATCGCAAGCACACAAGAACCAACCAGTAAAATGAAGCCTCCTGTCCAGTCATAGTGATCGACGACGACGCCCATCATGGCATTGGCAAAGGCAGAGCCGCCAATGTAGCCGAAGAAGCCTGTCAGTCCGGCAGCAGTGCCAGCTGCTTTTTTCGGAGCGAGATCAATGGCTTGAAGTCCAATGAGCATGACCGGTCCGTAAATCAAAAAGCCGATGCTGATGAGGGCAATGTTATCGACCATTGGATTGCCTGCAGGGTTTAGCCAGTAAACAAGAACGGCAATTAACACCCCGGCCATAAAGAGGACGCCTGCTGGTGCGCGGCGGCTTCTAAAGAAGCGGTCACTGATCCAGCCGCACAATAATGTACCGGGAATGCCTGCATATTCATAAAGAAAATAAGACCAGCGTGAATGCTCTGGTGAAAAGCCCTTTGCTTCTGTTAAGTAGGTCGGCGCCCAGTCAACGACACCGTAACGGACGAAGTATACAAACACGTTGGCGATTGCGATATACCATAGGAATTTATTGTTGAGTACATATTTAAATAAAATCTCTTTCACTGTTAATTCTTTTTCTTGATCCTCATACTTTTGTGCCGGATAGTCATTTCGATATTCCTCAATTGGCGGAAGACCAGTGGATTGCGGGGTATCCCGTACGAGAAGTATGATCACGAAGGAGACGATAATGGCAATGATGGCAGGGAAGAAAAAGATACTTTTCCACGTCGCAAACAGTACAATCCCTAATGTGATAAGCGGTGCAAGAATCCCCCCGCCGATATTGTGAGCGACGTTCCAAATGGACATTTTCGTACCACGTTCACTAACCGAAAACCAGTGCGCCATCGTACGTCCGCATGGCGGCCACCCCATGCCTTGAAACCAGCCGTTTAAGAACATGAATAAAAACATGATCCATACACTGGATGTAACCCATGGAAATGAGACAAATAGGATATTGATAAGAGCGGATAAAAAGAGTCCGGCAGCTAAAAAGTATCTGGGGTTACAGCGATCTGAGATCATCCCCATGATGAATTTACTAAAGCCATAAGCGATAGATACGGCTGCGAGTACAAAGCCTAATTCACTTTTTGTGAACCCCTCTTCCTGTAGATATGGAATAGCAAAAGCGAAATTTTTGCGCAGCAAATAGTAGCCCGCATACCCGATAAAGATGCCTAGAAAGACTTGCAGCCGCAGCCGCTTATACGTCTCGTCTGTTTTGGCATCATCAAGCCTGTCGATATGCGGAGCAGGTTTAAACCATTTGAACATAATGATCCTCCTTTTGTAGATGTCCGATTGACTGAAGCAAAAGTACGAGAATTGCTTTTGATCCTGTACCTTTTCAGAGACAAAAGAATTGTTAGCGCTTTCTTTTGTACTCCCATCATATCGGATGGAAGAGACGTTTATGATGAGGCTTTTGTCATAAATTTGGAAAAATAGTTCATGAAGTAACAAAAAAATCCGCACAATGGCGGATTTTTTCTTAGCGGTTATAGAGACACATTAATTTTCGCAGATTTCTTTAGTTTTTCAATTTCTTTTTGGACTTCTTTTTGCTTTTCTTGAGATTCTAGCTGTTTTTTAATTTGTGATTTAACCTCTTTGTATTCTGGTGCTTTTTGCTTTTGTTTTTTCATTTGGTCTGCGTATTGATCATAGTACGCTTTGACGTCTTTCTCAGAGACGGAGGCTGATTTGATTTCTTTATCGACATATTGGCTGTATTTGATGCTGTCGGCAATGTCACTCTTCAGCTGATCCAATGTGAGTCCGCTCTTTTTAAGTGCTTCTTCGAATTGAGCGTTGTCTTTGAACTGTTTCTTTTCTTCCTTTAGCTGCTTATCTACCTCTTTGTCAGAGGCTTTGAAGCCCTTCTTCTCAGCATCTTGCAGGATGAGCTCTTGTCCTACGAGCGCATCAATGGTTTGTTTCTTGACTGCTTTCTCGCCTTCTTTAGAAGTTGGGTCTTGCCCGGATTGCTGAAGCTGGCCTTGAATGGTAGATAAGGCGCTATTGTATTCACTGCCTGTGATTTTGTCTTTGTTGACGGTCGCAACGACCTTTTGGTCATCGATTTTTTGTGCGTCTAATTTCTTTTGCATTTCTTCCATTTGCTTTTGCTGCTCTTTTTGATCAGCCTGTGTTGTTTCCTTGTTTTTGGCTGCGTCGTTTTGCTTATCTTGTTTGGCATCGTTTGACGAGCAGGCTGCAAGTCCAACAGATAACAAACAAGCGATGAGTGTGTATGATACCTTTTTCATCATTTTCTCTCCCTTCGGTATGAGAACGTCTAGTGCGCATTCTAACCGTTTTTTAGGAAAAATAAAACCGTACAGACAATTTGTTAGCGGATTGACATGTTTTTTATCTGTTTGTCCTCATTTTGTCTTCTCATAGTCATCTCATGACAAACTCAATTGTGGAATAATTGTTCCATCACTTCGTCGATATCGGTGATTGGCTGGCGGCAGCTGTAATTTTCACAAATATACACGGTGGTTTTGCCATCGATTGTTTTGTAATCTTTTGTAAAGGGCGCGAGCTTCGCTAATTCTTTCCCTGTTTCGGCAGTCAATATGATATCAAATGGAACGAAGCGTTTTTGAAGCGCCTGTAAAAGCTGTTCTTTTTGAGGGTCGCCGTTTTTTCCGAGAATGATGATTTCTCTTTTGGTTGCATATTGACTTAGGAGCCCTTGCAGAAACGCTGTGTGTCCGCTTGGGTAGGAAGAGACATCGACATAAAAGGCTTGGAACATCTGCTGTAATGTGTCTAGCCAATCCTGACGTCCGGTCAGTCTGCTTAGCATGAGAAGGTGCTTGAGTGCGGTGCTGTTACCAGAAGGCATGGCGCCGTCGTACACTTCTTTTTCTCGAACGAGGAGCGCTTCCGCATCTGATCCCGAGAAGAAAAAGCCCCCTTTTTCCTTGTCCCAAAACAGCTCAAACATGTTCTCCGCAATGGCTGTGGCTTTTTCCAGCCAATCTAATTCAAAGGTCGCTTCGTATAAAGACATATAGGCTTTTAGCATATGCGCATAATCCTCGATAAAGCCGAGATGCTTCACGTCACCTTCTCTATATCGGACCATGAGACGATCATGTTGAACAAGATGTGTTTCTAGAAAAGACATCGCCTGCTTCGCCATACGGATCGCTTCATCTGCATCAAAGACCCTTCCTGCTTTGGCGAGAGCTGCGATCATCAGCGCATTCCATGATGTGAGCACCTTGTCATCGACAAGCGGTGCGGGTCGCTGCTGTCTGACTGATTGTAAAATGTGACGGGCTTCTTGCAGCTTAGACTGAAGGGTTTTATTGTCGATCGAAAAAGAGGCCTTGATGTCCTCAAAAGAGGTGGAAATGGTATGAGGGATGTTTTCCCCTTCAAAGTTCCCCTCTTCTGTGATGTGGTAGACAGCGCAGAATAATGCGCCGAGGTCCTCGCCTAAATGGGTGATGATCTCATCTTTTGCCCAAACGTAATATTGTCCTTCTTTCCCTTCAGAATCTGCATCTATCGCTGAATAAAAGGAGCCGCCTAGATTCATCATATCTTGTTTAATAAATTGAATCAGGCGTTGGACAAGTTTTTCATACTCAGGTTTTGAGGTGAGCTGATACGCTTCTGTGTAAGCTTCCATCAGCAAGGCATTATCATACAGCATTTTTTCAAAATGCGGCACAAGCCATTTTTCATCCGTCGAATAACGAGAAAAACCGGAACCAATATGGTCATATATACCGCCATTTGCCATCCCATCTAACGTTTTCGTGACTGCATACAGCGCATTCTCCTGTCCTGTCCATTCGTAATAGCGCATCAGAAATGAGAGCATATGAGGTGCAGGAAATTTCGGTGCGGAGCCGAATCCGCCATACAGTGTATCAAAGCTGCTCATGAGCTGGTAATAGGCTTTGTGAATTGCCTCTTGTGACAGCGTGTTTTCTGTCTGCCCTGCTGCTTTGATCCGCAGGTTATTTGTCGCCTTCTCTGCCAATGATTCAATATGATCTCGGTCATTATGGTACGCATCCAGCAATTGTATCAGTGCTTCGATGAAGCCAGGACGCCCGTATGCACTTCTTTTTGGAAAATATGTTCCAGCATAAAAAGGCTTTTGATCCGGCGTGACAAACACGTTCAACGGCCAGCCGCCTTGCCCCGTCATCATCTGACAAACAGACATATACATCGAGTCGATATCTGGACGCTCCTCACGATCGACTTTGATTGAAATGAAATGCTCATTTAAGATGTCAGCGACTTGTTGATCTTCGAAGCTTTCGTGTGCCATGACGTGGCACCAGTGACATGTGGCGTAACCAATACTGATAAGCACTGGTTTATTTTCACGTTTGGCTTTATCGAATGCTTCTTGCCCCCACGGGTACCAGTGAACTGGGTTGTGGGCGTGCTGAAGGAGGTAGGGTGATTTTTCATAAATGAGTGGGTTGGGTGTTTGGTTGTTTGGCATGGCATGGGTCACCTTCTTTTTCATCATTAGTTTGATTTCATCTTAAATTTCTTAAGAAATAGAGACGAAGTCATTATTTGAGTGTATCATTTTGTTAAAATATAGGATGTTTCATTGAGATAGTTATCACTACTATGTTTTATCATAGGTATTCTACTCTTTGGAGCCCTAATTTGATATTTAGATATGTAAACGGTTATTGAATCATCCATTAGGTCCAATTGAAATCATATTAAGTATTTATGGTAGAAACTACTTTTATACGTTTTTAAAATTACTTACGACAATGGAGAGATAAAATGGATTATGTTTATCAAAAAAAGGAAAAGAAAAATGGTAATTGTGTTATATCCGTTAGAGATAGATGGGAGAATTCAATTATTGAATTTGAAAAAAGGCAACATCATATCGATATAGTGGTTAATTACCGTAATGATAAGACAACGAAGTATTCAATACCAATAGAAATTTTTGAAAAAGTTTACGATGATCTGCAAAGAGGTAATTGATGGGATTTTTGTTTTTTCAACTACCTCCGTGTTACATTTATATGCGCTTTTCTATTAATAACTTCAATTGATCTTTGTTTAACCAAGGTTACGCTTCTACAATCTCTAATAACACAGCATTTTGATGTTCCATGTCAATTCTTCTCTATTTCTTCACCAACACATATTGTAAGTTTTCTAATTCAAACATATCAATCAGTTCATCGATCCCTTTAAAATCGATATGTTTTCCAAATCGTTTTTTGCTTAGGTCAATTTCTACGTCCAATTGATTATCCTTTTCTTTCGTTTCGAATCCATCTACACAAGAATAGATTTCGATAGTTTCTCCTTTTGACAGCTCTTTTTCAATGAATTTAAAAAGAGCACGAAGAGAATGAATGATGTCTAATTCATAAACAAAAGGATGTGTGAATTTGTTTCTTACCGCTTCATAGACGGGATCTAGATAATCAATGTGAATGCCTTCGAAATCCTCTTCTGTTTCAAATACTTCTATCAAAAGTTCTTCTTTTTGATAGGTTTTTGGCTTTTTTTGTTTTTTATCAAACATGTTGATATTGAGTTCAGAGAATGGTTTATAGGTAGGATTTTGACCAATGGTACCAAGCGGCAGTTCTTTGTTTGATCCAATATAATGATGTAAAGTCATGGGCTGTCCTCTTTTCTTCAATGATTTCTCGTTCGTTGATTATTTTCTTTTTATCAATAAATGGTGGAATGTGCAATTATTTTCACATACGTTCTCTACAAAAGAGAAGGGCAAGTCGTTTGACTAAATACCTCTTAGGGTATACTATCTGTTCATAGAAAGAATAGAAAGGGGTGCTTGTGAATGGAATATAATCAACAGATGAAGAACCGTCTTCGCCGGATTGAGGGGCAGATTAAAGGGGTTCTTGCGATGATGGAGCAGGGAAAGGATTGTCGCGAGGTGGTGACGCAGCTGTCTGCATCACGCAATGCCATTGATCGTGCAATGGGTGTGATTGTGAGTACAAATCTTGAACAATGTGTCCGTGAAAGCCTTGAACAAGGCAAGGATACGGAGGGTCTTGTCAAAGAAGCGGTTGAGCTATTGGTAAAAAGCCGGTAAGAAATTCTTCAGCCTTTGAAGGTTGACGGATTTTTTTACTTGTTATAATATACCCTTACTGGTATGTGTATATATTTTTTGTTTTTTATATACCCCCATGGGTAATGATGAAGGAGGAGCAGAATGGAAGAACAGAAAAAACGCACGACGATTGTGCTATTTAGTGGAGATTATGATAAAGCAATGGCGGCTTACATTATTGCAAATGGTGCAGCAGCCTATGATCATGAAGTGACGATTTTTCATACCTTTTGGGGGCTGAATGCCTTGCGCAAGAATGAGATGGTGCCAATGAAAAAGGGTTTTTTAGAAAAAATGTTTGGCAAGATGATGCCGCGCGGGGCTGATCGAATGGGCATTTCAAAGATGAATTTTGCTGGAATGGGCCCAAAGATGATTAAGCACGTCATCAAAAAGCACAATGCCATGACCTTGCCGCAGCTCATTGATATGGCGAAGGAACAGGAGATTAATCTCGTAGCATGTACAATGACGATGGACCTTTTAGGGCTGCAGGAGAAAGAATTATTAGATGATATTCAATATGCTGGTGTCGCCGCTTATTTAGCAGAGGCTGAAATTGGGAATGTGAATTTATTTATTTAGTGAGGTGATGAAATGATTCAAACGTTTTTGTTCATCCTGGTGATTGGCTTACTCGTGAGCCGCTTCCTGCCGGTTCGAGGTGTAAACCAAATGGATGCAGCTGATATGAAGAAAAAACTGAAAAACCAAGGTCAACAGCTCATTGACGTACGATCTCCAGTAGAATTTCAAACAAACCATATTAAAGGGTTTCGAAACATTCCTTTACCTCAGTTAAAAGAACGAACTTCTCAGCTTGAGAAAAATGAAGAGATCTACGTGATATGCCAAAGCGGAATGAGAAGTATGCAGGCAGCGAAAATATTGAAGAAGCAAGGATTTACTCATATTACTAACATCAAGGGTGGTATGAATGCTTGGCATTAAGCACGCATAAAAATATACCCCCACCCCTATATAAAGGAGGACATCACATGCAGCAACCAACAGTCATTTTAGATGCAAAAGGATTGGCATGCCCGATGCCGATTGTGAAAACAAAAAAACAAATGAATGAGCTTTTGCCAGGAGATGTACTTGAAGTGCAAGCTACCGATAAAGGATCAGCAGCGGATTTAGCGGCTTGGTCAAAAAGTGCCGGCCATGAGTTTTTAGGAACAAGAGTAGAAGGACAGGTGCTCCATCATTTGATTCGTAAGGGCGGAGCGCAAGAGGAAGAAGGGGAGCCCATGATTTCAGAAATATCTTTGCATGCCTTTCAACAGAAGGTAAAAGAAGATCAATCTCTGTTTATTTTGGATGTACGAGAGCTGGATGAATACGAAGCGGGGCATATCCCAGGAGCTGTTCATATCCCACTTGGTGAGGTGGAAGATCGTGCAGAGGAGTTAACAAGAGAATCGGACATTTATCTCATCTGTCATTCAGGCAGAAGAAGTGAATTAGCTGCGCAAAAGCTAAAAGAGAAAGGATTTCAACAATTAATCAATGTGGTGCCAGGCATGAATAGCTGGACAGGAGCCATTGAAAAATAGGAGCTGAATAAAGCATGACGGTAAAAGCCATGACTGCAGAGCAGTTAACAAAAAAGATCGTGGGCAAAGAGCCGCTCTTTTTGCTAGATGTGCGAAATCAAGCAGATGTACAGGACTGGAAGATTGAAGGGGAAGCAATCGTTGATATGAATGTGCCTTATTTTGATCTGCTTGACGGAGTGGAGGGCGTTTTACAGCACATTCCTAGTGACCGTGAAGTGTTGGTGGTTTGTGCCAAGGAAGGTTCCTCTATTCTTGTGGCGGAGATGCTGTCAGAGGCTGGCGTGCCTGTTCATTATTTGCAGGGCGGCATGAAGGCATGGAGTGAGCATCTAGAGCCAGTGAAAATAGGTAATTTAAGCGGCGGCGGAGAGCTGTATCAATTTGTACGGATAGGCAAAGGGTGTCTGTCCTATATGATCATGTCCAATGGAGAAGCTGCGGTTGTGGATGCAGCTCGAATGACGGAGGTCTATATGGATTTTGCGAAAAAGCATGAGGTCTCTGTGACGCATGTGATGGATACTCACCTTCATGCAGATCATATTTCTGGTGGGAAAAAGCTGGCTGAACAAACGGGTGCCACCTACTGGCTGCCGCCAAAAGATGCAGAAGAGGTAACCTTTGAATATGAACGTCTTGAAGAAGGACAGCGGATAACGATTGGAACAGCTTCTATTGATATTCAACCCATTTATTCCCCGGGACATACGATCGGCTCAACATCTTTTATCGTAGACAATCAATATCTTCTTTCAGGTGATATTTTGTTTATTGATTCAATTGGAAGACCTGATCTTGCTGGAATGGCGGAGGACTGGGTAGATGATTTGAGAGAGACGCTTTATGAACGGTATATGGCGCTCTCAAAGGAATACATCGTTCTGCCTGCGCACTTCATGACCATAGAAGAAATGAATGAAGACGGCAGTGTTTGGAAGGAGCTCGGCTCACTTTTAAAAGAAAATCATGGGCTTCATATTGAAGATCAACATGTGTTTAGAAAGATGGTGACGGAAGGTCTGCCTGCACAGCCGCATGCCTTTCAAGAGATTCGTCAAGCCAATATGGGGAAGCTGAACCCAGATGTGGAAGAGCAGCGGGAAATGGAAATGGGTCCAAACCGTTGTGCGATTCGGTAATGTCCAATAAAATAAGAGAAGAGGAACAATCAAATGACATCAGATCAAATTTTAGACGTAACAGGGCTCGCATGCCCAATGCCAATTATTCGAACGAAGAAAAAAATGAACGACTTGGCGGAAGGTCAAGTTTTAGAAATACATGCAACAGATAAAGGGGCTAAAGCTGACTTGGCCGCATGGGCGAAGTCAAGCGGACATGAATTGATCACGCAGACAGAAGAAGGTCACGTGCTGAAGTTCTGGATGAGAAAAGGGTCCTAAAGGATGTAGGGGTATCTGCTGAAGATCCCCTTTTCCTTTTGCAAAGGAGGAGACCATCGTGGATTTTGCATTTTTGATTACACTTTTTATCATCGGATGTCTTGGTTCCTTCTTATCAGGAATGGTGGGGATCGGCGGATCTGTGATCAACTATCCCATGCTGCTTTATATCCCGCCTCTTTTCGGTATGATGGCACTATCAGCACACGAGGTATCAGGGATTGGCGCCATTCAAGTGCTTTTTTCGACACTGGGTGGTGTACTTGCTTATCGGAAAAGCGGATTTTTACATCGCTCGGTGATTTTATATATGGGAAGCAGTATATTAGCGGGCAGCTTATTAGGCAGTTATGTATCACATTTTATGCCGGAGAAAGGGATGAACCTCGTCTATGGATTACTCGCCATTGTGGCGGTAATTCTCATGCTGATTCCGAAAAAAGGACAGCGTGCAGACGCAGAGGGAGAAGTCACTTTTCATAAAGGGCTGGCATCAGCTATTGCCTTTGTGATTGGCAGTGTTTCCGGGGTATTAGGTGCAGGCGGCGCATTTATTTTAGTGCCTGTAATGCTGTCTATTTTAAAAATACCTGTACGGATGACGATTGCATCGTCACTTGCAATTACGTTTCTTTCTGCGATAGGCGCATCGACTGGAAAGGTATTGACGGGTCAGGTCATGCTTCTTCCTGCGATTGTGCTGATGGCGGCAAGTTTGATGGCAGCTCCGATTGGTGCGAAGGTCGGTCAGAAAATCAACGCCGTCTACTTGCAATGGGCACTTGCTGTGATGATTACGGCGACAGCGGTCAAAATTTGGCTGGATATTTTATAAAGAAAAGACCAACAAAGCAAACATGTTGGTCCTTTTTATTGGACGTCATCGTGCTCGATATACGTTTCTAGTGCGGGGTGGTACTCTTTTTGATAATGAAGGTTGGGACATGTTTTCACGACTTTGCCTTGCAGGGCATTGGACTTTGAGACTTCTAATGCGGATTTACATTTAGGACAGCGTTCGGCAAAGAATGAGGGCCAGCGTTTCATGTATCACCACTCCAGTTAATGTCTTAAAAACCGATTATATTAATATGAATTATAGGGGATCATGCAGGTGAGGTCAATGGGTGTTTGGGTCTTTTTAACAAAAAAAGAAGCATCATGAGAATGCTTCTTTATCGTTCATATTCTTAATAGGCTTTCGCCCAGAATACCATATCAGATGCAGGCTTTCCGCAGCAGACACATGTGTTAGAAATGGTTTCCTGTTCGAATGGGATACAGCGTGAGGTCGCGCCTGTTCTTTCTTTAATGTCGTTTTCACAGGCTTCGTCACCGCACCACATGGCTTTAATCAATCGGTTTTCTTCCGCAAGAATTTGCTCGATGTCTTCGATTGTATGGGCGTGTGATGTCTTTTCGTGTAATCGTTCTTTCGCTTTTTCGTACATCGTTCGCTGGATGTCTTCAAGTGTTGCTGTGATGGTTTGTTCAAGTGCTTCTAACGTGACAGCTTGCTTTTCACCAGTGTCTCGTCTTGCAAGCATCACCTGCCCTTTTTCGATGTCCTTTGGTCCTACTTCTACACGTAGCGGAATACCTTGCATTTCACACTCGTTGAATTTCCAGCCTGGCTGTTTATCGCTTGCGTCGATGTCAGCACGTGCGATGCGGGCAAGGCGATTCTTCAATTCGTAGGCATGATCCAGTACCCCTTCTTTATGAGAAGCGATTGGCACGATACGCACTTGGGTTGGCGCAATATTTGGCGGGAGGACGAGCCCTCTGTCATCGCCATGCACCATGATCATAGCGCCGATAATTCTTGTTGTGAAACCCCAAGAGGTTTGCTGGACATGCTCTAGTTTTCCTTCACGGTTTAAGAATTCGATGCCAAATGCTTTGGCAAATCCGTTCCCGAAGAAATGAGAAGTGGCAGTTTGAAGCGCTTTTCCATCATGCATCAGGCTTTCAACCGTATAGGTGAAGCGAGCGCCGGCGAATTTTTCCTTCTCTGTTTTTCTCCCTTTAATGACAGGAATGGCAAGGAGATCTTCGCAAAGAGAAGCGTAAGTGTGAAGCATTCTTTCTGTTTCTTCAATCGCTTCTTGCTCAGTCTCATGGCACGTGTGCCCTTCCTGCCATAGGAATTCAAGGGTTCTGAGGAAGGGACGTGTTGTCTTTTCCCAGCGGACGACATTGGCCCATTGGTTATATAGCTTCGGTAAATCACGGTAGGAATGAATAATGTTTTTGTAATGCTCAGCGAACAGCACTTCAGAGGTTGGTCTGACGCAGAGCCTTTCTTGTAATTCGGATTCACCGCCATGTGTGACCCATGCCACTTCAGGAGCAAAGCCTTCGATATGATCTTTTTCCTGCTGAAGCAGGCTCTCTGGGATAAAGAGCGGCATATAGACATTCTCATGACCCGTTTCTTTAATCTGGCGGTCAAGTTCGTCGCGAATATTCTCCCAGATTTTAAAGCCGTACGGCTGAATGATCATACTGCCTCTCACGCTTGAATAATCGACGAGCCGCGCCTTTGTGACAACATCTGTATACCACTGGGCAAAGTCGTCTTCCATGCTTGTAATTTTCTCAACAAATTGTTTTTTTGACATTGCAGGTTCCTCCTTTTTAAAAACAAAAAAGCTGTACTTTAAGTTAGGGACCATTCCTGGTGGTACCACCCTAATTTAAAGCACAGCTTTACACTCAATCATGATAACGGTATGAACCGCTGTATGAAACAGAACTAAATCGGCAGGTTCACTTGAAGATGTCAGTAGGAACTTCTCAGCACCGTTCCCTCTCTGTTAAAGATCGATTCAAGTTACTATTCCAGATCTACGTTGATCCTTGTTCGTTGATTTTTCATCAGTTTACCTGTAAATGGGGGAGAAAGCAAGTTGTTCTGATTCCTTTTACAGCGCCTTTTGTTTAGGTAACGGAATGGTAGTATTTTTCTATTTTTACAGCTTGCGAGTTATGTAAGGCTATGCTAATATATGTGAAGAAAAAAATAGACTTGTATAACCTCAATAATATGGTTTGAGGGTTTCTACCAGGATCCGATAAATCCTGATTACAAAAGCGCGCTTTCCTTTTTTGTAATCAGGGTTTTTTTGTTTGTCTGCACCCTGTATCAAAAGTGAAAGCGATGATATACAGAAGGGATGTTAGACATGAACTGGAGAGTATATTTATTAGCCGTTTCTACTTTTGCGGTTGGATTAGTTGAGCTTGTGGTCGGAGGCATTCTGCCAAGTCTTGCAGAGGATTTGAATGTGTCTCTTGCAACAGCCGGACAGCTTATTACGGTATTTGCAATTGTGTATGCCATTTCAGCACCCGTGCTGCTGACCGCTACAGCCAAAATCGAACGAAAGCGCCTTTATTTAATCGCGTTATTGGTGTTTACATTAGGGAATGTGTTCACTTATTTTAGTTCGACCTTTGCCCTTGTCATGATATCAAGGGTGTTGATCGCGATGAGCACAGCGCTAGTGGTGGTGTTGTCACTGACGATCACTGCTAAATTGGTGGAACCAGCGCATCGTGCGAAGGCATTAGGGCTGATTTTTATTGGTATTAGCTCCTCACTTGTTCTCGGTGTACCGATCGGTATTTTTATTACAGAGAGCTTTGGCTGGAGAGTGATGTTTTTAGGAATCAGTATTCTTTCTGCCATATCGATGGTGCTGATCTATTTTCTATTGGAAAAAATGCCTGTTGAAAAAGTGACGCCTCTTAGAGAGCAGATTCGTTCTTTAGGGCATCCGAAGATTTTTAGTGCACACTTGATCAGTTTGTTTATGCTTGCAGGCCATTATATGCTTTATTCTTATTTCACTCCATTTCTGATGGAAGTTCTGCATATGACCCCGTTTTGGATTAGTATTTGTTATTTGATCTTCGGGCTTGCGTCTATAGGCGGGAATGGATTTGGCGGCTGGCTGAGTGACAAACTGGGTTCAGGAAAAGCGATTTTGCTTGTGACAATCGCGTTTGCGGTTGTCATGTTTACCATTCCGTATACAGCGGGTGTGTTCGCGCTCTTTATGGTGATGGTTGTCCTTTGGGGTGCGCTCAGCTGGGCACTGACGCCTGCTTTGCAGAGTTATTTGATTCAAACAGATCCTGTGACGTCTGATATTCAGCAGAGCTTAAATACATCGGCTTTGCAAATCGGCATTTCGATTGGATCTGCGGTTGGCGGAGTCATGTTTACGATGACCGGTTCATCTGTTGATCTGGCTAAATTCGGTGCTGTGTTTGTACTGATTGCCTTTAGCTGTGCGGTGATTTCGCTGAAGAGACCGCCGCTTTATATGGATCGTCAGCATCATGCTGAATAGCTGCCTAAAGATAGGCAGCTTTTTTATGTTCATTTCAAAGGGAAAGTACCTTTCTATTCAAAGACGGCCATTTCGCCGATTGGTTGGAAGCCGGCACGCTGGTAAATATTTTTGCCGTCTGCTGATGCTTGTAAGATGACACATTTTTGTTTATTCTCTGTCTGGGTTAGAAGGTAATGAAACATGTCACTGCCAAGTCCTTTTCCGCGGTGTTCGGCCCTTGTCATGACATCATAAATACCGTAGCTGTCGTTTGCCTCGAATAATAAGCCTGTTGTGACCGGCTTTTGGTGTTCATACCCCACGAACATGCGAGCTTTTGAGTGTAATGCTTCAATCGAAAAACGCTGGAAATAGTCTTCTAAGGCGGCGGCCTCTTTCGACCCTTTGAATAGTTCAATAAAGATATGTTTGTAATCAAAGAGTGTCTGCTCATCAAGAACTTCCTTGATTGTAAGTGCTGGGGATGTGACTGGATCAATGTCACCTGTATGCTCTAGCATCATGATGGTATTGCGTTCGACCTCTTGAAGCTGATATTCCTTTAATAAATCAGCCCAATCAGGATGGAGTAAACGGTGATCAACCCATGTGCTGAAGATGAGTTTCTGTGACCGCATGTGTTCAATGGCTGCTTTCACTTTTTTTGGATCTTGGATTTGAGCTGATGTCGGTAAGAGCAAATTGAACGTGTCAGTCGATATATGAGTATTTGATAGAACGAAATCGTCCGATGCAAGGAAGGTTCCGTTTACAGCAGAGGAAAACAGGTGTATCTTTTCTTCTAACTGGCGAATGGCCATTTGTTGTTCAGGTTTCATTTAGCTCACCTTTTCATTTTGATAAATTGGATGACATCCCCATGATTATAGCATGTGACTGGTTGAGGGGAATCTAGTATAAAAGTACATATGCAATTTTCAGGTCCGATGTCCTATTATTTTACTCACATCGACATTTCTTTTGACTCCTTTCTTCATTATTAGTACCATTTTATTAACCAGTTAAGAGTGGAGGTTCAGATGGAAACAAAAGAGCAGATTGTATTAAAAGCGATTCAAGATCTGATTATGCATAGGGAAAAGAGACGGAATGATCCAACAGATCCACTGATTACCACGACTGATACACTCAAACAAGAATGGACACTCACACAGCTTCACATTTTATCGATGATTCAAGCCAATCCAAACGAATCAAACAATACATTTCTATCTCAACAACTAAAACTATCAAAGCCAGCTATTACAAAGGCTGTGAAAAAACTAATTGAAAAAGGCATGGTGGACTATTGCCACCGGCAGGGTGATAAGAAATCTGTCTATTATTCTTTGACAGAGGAAGGAAAGCAATTGGCAGCGCTTCATGATGAACTACATGAAAATGCAGTCACGTCCTATTTAGAATTTCTACAGCAGTTTCATGAAGATGAATTACAAGTGATTGAGCGTTTCTTAAAGGCTTGGAAAGAAAAGATATAGATAAAAAACCGAAACCATCGTAAAGAGGAGATGATTTCGGTTTTTTATGGTAAAATTAACATATATTGATGTTATTCGAGGCCATGAAGAAAGGGAGGGAGCTCATTGGAGAAAGAAATGATAGAAAATTATAAAAAATACGTATTCATCATGCCATTCGTGGGATTGTTTGTCAGCGTGCTATTATTTGTTTATTTTTTTGGTATTGCAGGACCTGGAGAACCAATTTGGGGTGCTGCTTTGTATTGTGCTCTGCCCTTTTTGGTGAATACGATATGTTTCTTGCCTTTATGTATTTATTTTAAAGTCAGCAAAAAAAGTGAGGAACATACATGATTGTCGTCAGTGCTTGTCTTGCTGGGTTGAAGGTTCGGTATAATGGCAGCCATCGATTAGATCAGCGAATTGAGGAGCTTGTTCAGGAAGAAAAGGCTGTGACAGTTTGTCCTGAACTGCTTGGCGGCTTCTCTACGCCTAGACCTCCGGCAGAAATCATTGGTGGAGATGGATATGATGTTTTACGGGGGCAGGCTGCTGTTGTCGATGTTCATGGAACTGACGTCACTGAGATGTATGTAAAAGGTGCGAAAGCCGCGCTGGAACAGGTTCAGTCTCTGAAAGCAACAGCGGTTGTGTTAAAAGAGTACAGCCCCTCCTGCGGCAGCCGGATGATTTACCGCGGAGAGTTTAACGGGGGGACAAAAGCTGGGGATGGAGTGACATCCGCCTTGCTAAAACAGCATGGGATTCAGGTATTTTCTGAGGAGGATGATTGGACTTCACTGTTTTTATAGGTGTGGTGTGAATAGAAGGAGGAGTTAGGTTGAAAAAGTGGATGATTGGTTTAGTCGTCATTATTTTATTAGGAATTGGTATTTATTTTCTAATCAATGCAAAAACATACTCTTTTGATGATGTGGTCTCGATTGATCAAAACAAGGTGACTTCGATTCAAATTGAGCATGATAATGAGCGTGTTAAAGTGGAAAAGAAAGCGGATATTCAAAAGCTGCTGAAGGAATTTTCAGGTATGAAATTAAAGAAAACGAATGAAACTAAAAAAACTTCAAAAGAGTCTTATTGGATCAGGGTGTATGAGAATAAGAAGGAAACATACGGTCTGACTTTCTATGATCAGGCATTTTTAACGACATATGATTTTTCTAAAACAAAAGATCAAACAAGCGAATATCAAATCGTTGACGCCAATCAAGTTGATATGGGAAAATATATCAAATAACTCAGTCAGAATGTCATGCATGATCAATTGAAAATTCGGGTATAGTGCTTGGTAAGTAAAAAGGAAGCGGAGGTTTGTTTGATGAGTGGATTAACAGATACAGTCACATTAGCAAACGGAGTAAAAATGCCGAAGCTCGGCTTTGGTGTATGGCAGGTAAAAGATGGGGATGAGGCTGTAAATGCAGTCAAAGACGCTCTTGAAGCGGGCTACCGCAGCATTGATACAGCAGCAGCCTATCAAAATGAAGAAGGGGTAGGCAAAGCCATTCAGCAATCAGGCATCTCGCGCGATGATCTATTCATTACGACAAAGGTCTGGAATAATGATCAAGGCTATGAATCAACACTCGAAGCCTTTGAAACAAGTATGAACAAGCTGGGACTAGATGTATTAGACCTTTATTTGATTCATTGGCCAGTTGAAGGCAAATATAAAGAAACATGGAAAGCGTTAGAAAAACTATATCAGGATGGACGCGTTCGAGCGATCGGAGTGTGTAATTTCCATCAGCATCATTTAGAGGATTTATTGGAAGAGGCAGAAGTTGTGCCAATGGTGAATCAAATCGAGCTTCATCCGAAGCTGACGCAGGAGCCTTTACGAGACTACTGCAAATCGAAAGGAATTCATGTAGAGGCGTGGTCGCCATTAGGCAGCGGAAAGCTTCTGAACCATCCTGTTCTCCAGGATATCGCGAAAAAACATGATAAATCAGTAGCGCAAGTGATCCTTCGCTGGGACTTACAGCATGGCATTATCACCATTCCAAAATCTGTGACGAAGAGCCGAATCATCGAAAACACACAAGTCTTCGATTTCGAGCTGTCCGCACGTGAGATGGGTGTCATTGATCAGCTCAATGAAGATGAGCGCACAGGTCCAGATCCAGATAACTTTGATTTTTAATCGAAGGAAAAGCACAGGTGCGATGGGACTGACCCCCGTTTTTGAGACAGGGATCAAAACACCTTTATAAAACAGCCAGTTGCCGAAACTCTTTTGGTGACTGGCTGTTTAATTTCAATTGAATTCGGATATTGTTATAATAATCAAC
>NZ_LZRW01000007.1:0-55538 GCF_001974945.1 Bacillus sp. I-2
TCCATCAGGTTTGGTGGCGATAGCGAAGAGGTCACACCCGTTCCCATACCGAACACGGAAGTTAAGCTCTTCAGCGCCGATGGTAGTTGGGGGTTTCCCCCTGTGAGAGTAGGACGCCGCCAAGCTTCTATAAGGATCAGTTCCAGTCGGAACTGGTCTTTTTTGTTTTTTAAGAAAAGGAACAAACACTCGATCTGACATGGATACATATACTAAACTACCATCTAAAACATTCTTAATTTTGTATACAATTGAAAGCGCTAGGGCATACTGAAGCTATAAGTGGAGGTGTCACAATGAGCAAAAAAGAGCGAGAAGCGATTTGTTTGATTTGTGAAGAGAAAAAAACAAAGGGAATTTATTTATATCATCAGTTTTTGTGCCGAGAATGTGAGAGAAAGTTAATTTCTACATCGACCTCGGATCCTAGCTATGCCGATTATGTTAGAAAGCTAAAAAATCTTCATACGCCGCCTTTGTATTCATAGACCATTAGATGGTCTTTTTTTATGAGGTATGAAGGATTGGGCCTGTTTTTTGGAACTTAGTTTGGACATCATCCGTAATTAATAATAAGATAAACAGAGAGCCTGATTATTCATAGGAGTCGATGAACATGAAATCAATCTTTTATACATTTATATGGGCCATCCTCTCTACTTTTTTTTCGCTTATGATTTTAACCGTCAGTATTGGGGTTTTCCATTATCATGTTGGATTATCGATACTGTATGCGATGATGGGGTGGGGCGTGATGTTTGCAGGGAGCAGATGGGTTGCTTTCCAGTTGTTTTTAAAGAAACACGGACTTTCTCGTAGTGATTATGTATATATCAAACAGCATTTAAAAGAAGCAGGACAAAAGCTCGTACGTTTAAAGAAGGCTTTATTTGCTGTGAAGAACGTACAGACGATCAAACATAATTATGAAATTCTCCGACTTGCACGACGAATCTATACGATTACAAAAAAAGAGCCGACCCGATTTTATGATGCACAGCGTTTTTATTTTGAAAGCTTGGATTCTGTCGTTGAACTAACTGAAAAATATGCACTATTGTATAATCAGCCTGATCGCAGTCATGAGCTGGAAATGACACTAAGCCAAACTCGAGTGACGCTGACAGAGCTGCAAAAGCAATTGACGAATGATTTGCAGCAAGTATTAGGAAGAGACATAGAAGCCCTTCATATTGAGCTTGAAGTGGCAGATAAAATGATAAAGAAATAATGAAAGGAGTCAAACGTAATGAAACCAGAAGATCACATCCCAACATCACCTGCTTCCACTACAGATCTTCAGTTTCAGGTGTTTGATACCTTATCTGATGAGGAGAAACAAGAAGCCTTGCAGCGTGCTGAGCAGATCCCTGACAATCCGCAAAAGCTGCTTTTCTATGGTACACGTGTTCAGGAACGATTATTGGAACAATCACAACAAATGATGAAATATGTTGAGAAAAAAGATATCGATCAAATAGGAGACGTGCTTGAGGCCTTTTTGCACCAGCTGCATGTAGTAGAACCGGACGACTTATTGCCAAAGAAGCAGGGCTTTTTTTCGACGTTATTTCGGCGGGAGAAGCGTTCTACTCAGGAAATCATCTCGCGTTTTCAACATGCAAAATCACAGATCGAGAGATTATCAGCAAGGCTTCGTTACGCAAAAGGCGGATTAATTTCGGATCATATGTTATTAGAGCGTTTATTTGAAGAAAATCAAACTTTTTTCCAAGAGATGACACTGCAGGTTGCAGCAGTTGAAGCGAAAATGACAACTTTAGAGAAGCAGATCATATCAGAACCGGAGCAGGTTGGTAATCGGACTATAGAGGAGCAATTGATGAGTCAGGAAGTCAATGCAGAAGAATATATGGAGAGGTTGAAAGAACGGAAATATGATTTGCTGCTAAGCCGGCAAATTGCGTTGCAATGTAATGCCCAAATTCGAATTATCCAGCATACGAATCATACATTGGCCAATCACATTCAATCAACAGTTTCTGCATCTATTCCTCTATGGATCAACCAAATGTCGATTGCATTAACGCATATTCAACAGCGTGCCAATTCAGCTCTTGAGAATCGAATCCAAAAAACATATGAAAAGGTATCAAAGCAGCAGGGGGAGCTTCTTGAAGAGGCAGCTTTTGCACCTATAGATACGTTGAAAAAGGTTCAACGCCAATTAGCTGAAACCTTACAGGAAACGTTACAGGTGAAGGAGCATGGAAGCCAAGAGCGAGCCCAATTGAAAAACAGCATGTATGAGGCAGAACAGCAGCTGGCGAATCACCAGCCAATAAAGGAATGAGAATCCATCTTTCGGTTCCCTTGTATGAACGTTATAATAGACATAAGATATCGTTAAAGTGAAAAGGGTCGATTTGTTTGAAAACACCTTTATATACAGCATTAGCACAACATGCGGAAAAGAAACCTTATTCTTTCCACGTTCCAGGACATCACAATGGAGATGTCTTTTTTGATGAGGCACGGACTTATTATGACTCAATTCTTCAGCTGGATGTAACAGAGCTTGAAGGGTTAGATGATCTCCATCATCCAACTGGTGTGATTCAAGAGGCTGAACATTTATTGGCAAAGCTATATGGATCAGATCAAAGCTTTTTCCTTGTGAATGGGACAACTGTCGGAAATTTAGCGATGGTGATGGCAGCCTGTCGTGCGGGAGATGAGATTTTCGTCCAGCGAAATTGTCATAAGTCTGTTTATCATGGGATTGAGCTTGCAGGAGCCACGCCTATTATGGTAGAAGCTGAGGTAGATCCACACCTGCATGTTCCAACACATGTGACGAATGAAACAGTCAAAAAAGCCATATCCAAACATCCTAATTGCCGAGCGATCGTTTTGACTTATCCGAACTACTACGGACATGCAGCTGATTTATCAAAGCTGATTGACATGTGTCACGAAGAAGGGATGATCGTTTTAGTTGATGAGGCACATGGTGCACATTTTGTATTAGGCGGCGCTTTTCCTCCATCTGCTCTTTCCTATGGAGCTGACGTGGTGGTACAATCAGCACATAAAACCCTTCCGGCCATGACGATGGGATCCTACCTTCATCTTCAGGGGGGGCGAATGGATGCAAAACGTTTGAAAACATTCCTCACGATGCTTCAAAGCAGTTCTCCATCCTATCCAATTATGGCCTCATTAGATGTGGCAAGAGCTTATGTCGAGGAGATCAAGAAAAAAGAGATCTTGGATGGAATGATGAAAGAGCTGGCAGAGCTGAAAAATGAGTTCAATCGTATACCTCAGCTTGAAGTGGTAGAGTCTGAATTGCTTTCTAACGATCCATTAAAATGTGTGATTCGATCAACAAAAGGGCTGACTGGTTATGAACTAAAACGAGTACTTGAATCAGTGGAGGTTCACCCAGAGCTTGCGGACGAACATCAGGTTTTACTTGTCTTTGGTTTAGAACAGAAGAAGGATATACCTTTTAAACGGATAGAGCAGGCCCTTAATCAAAGCAATTCATTGCTCAAAGGAAAAGATCATTTGCAAAGAGAGGCGCTGGCTGATGACAACGAGGAGCATAGACAGGATATAGAAGCCGTCTCATTTGAACATGCAGCAGGACGGGTTAGTGCAGAATCGGTTATTCCATATCCACCGGGTATTCCTTTGATCGTTAAGGGAGAGCGTATTGAAATCGATCAAATTGCGGCTTTAAGCCGTTTGCTTGGACATCAGGTTCATGTTCAAGCCAGTCAGGTGATTCATCAGAGAAAATTATATGTTTATATAGAAGAGGAGACACTATGAGCGGTATGTTTATTACGTTTGAAGGGCCAGAGGGTGCTGGAAAAACGACAGTGATTCGAAAAGTGTATGAAGAAATGGAACGCCAAGGATATGCAGTGATGGCGACACGTGAGCCTGGCGGCATTGACATTGCAGAGCAGATTCGTGAAGTCATTTTAAATGAAAAAAACACAAAAATGGATGCGAAAACAGAAGCTTTGCTGTATGCAGCCGCAAGAAGGCAGCATTTGGCTGAGAAGGTAGAACCGGCATTACAGCGCGGGCAGACGGTTTTATGTGATCGTTTTGTCGATAGCTCCCTTGCTTATCAAGGCTATGCGAGAGGGCTTGGGATTGAAGAAGTAAAGTCAATTAACGACTTTGCTATCAATGGCACGATGCCGCAAATGACCATTTATTTTTCTATTACACCTGAGGAAGGGCTAAAGCGAATTGATGCCAACCAGGGAAGAGAAAAGAATCGATTAGACATGGAGACGCTGAATTTCCACCAGCTTGTCAGAGAAGGCTATGAACTGCTTATTGCACAATCGCCAGAACGATTCCGTGTAGTGGATGCGTCTCAGCCGATGCAGGCTGTCTATGAAGAAGTCCTTCAATTGATTCAGGACACATTAAAGCAAAATCAAATATGACCTAATTCCCAATCGTTGTTATAATATAGAGGAAGACATCGGCATGTCATCTGTGCCTAAAATAAAGGAGGCCAATCAAATGAAATTAATTGTTGCCGTTGTACAGGACCAAGATAGCAGCAAGTTGTTGAAAATATTGACTGAACATCATTTCGGCGTGACAAAATTAGCTTCAACTGGTGGGTTTTTAAAGTCTGGGAATACGACTTTTATTATTGGTTGTGATGATGTCCGGGTGGATAAAGCATTACAGCTTATAAAAGAAAATTGCCGTAAACGTGATCAAATGATCGCGCCTGTCTCCCCAATGGGTGGAAATGCAGATTCATACGTACCATACCCTGTTGAGGTTGAAGTTGGCGGAGCTACTGTCTTTATTCTGCCAGTTGAACAATTTCATCAATTTTAAGGATGGGTTGCTGTGAAAATTAATCAAGATATGCGGCTGCGTTTAGAAAAGCGTGAACTTCAAGCGATGAAAGGAAGCCAGACATCTGCCTCCTTTAAGGCTTCGATGGAGACGCAAAGCGGCAAACTGCGCTTAGAACAGCTGACGGTCATGCTGAGTGATATCGAAGTGTTCGGAAAAAAGCTTGCAAAGTCACGAAACCTAAAGGATTTGGCTAGGTTTAAAGGTCTGGTGAAGCGCTTTGTGAAAGAGACAGTCGATAATGGATTAAATATAGAAACATCAAGGAGCTTTGACATTTATGGAAACACACGTACACTTGCTTTGGTCAAAGCCTTAGATGAAAAGCTGATTGAATTAACCGAGGAAATGATGGATCAAGAGAAACCATCTATTGATTTGCTTGAACGTATTGGAGAAATAAAAGGTTTATTGATTAACCTTTACACATAGAGAGTGATAACATGGCAATTAGCTGGGATGACATGAATGATTTGCAGCCGCGCGTCATGCGGCTGATTTTTAATAGTATTGATAAAGACCGACTTGCGCACGCCTACTTATTTGAAGGAAAAAAAGGAACCGGAAAACTGGATGCAGCGATGCTTTTGGCTAAGAGCTTTTTTTGTTTGGAATCAGGAGTGAAACCATGTGAATCCTGTCAAAACTGCAAAAGGATTGCATCAGGAAACCATCCCGATTTACATCTTGTGCAGCCCGATGGCCAATCAATTAAGAAGGCGCAAGTGCAGGCACTGCAAGAGGAATTTACAAAAGCAGGTGTAGAATCTCACCGGAAAATGTATATTATTCTTCATGCGGACAAAATGACGGTCAATGCCGCGAACAGTTTATTGAAGTTCCTAGAGGAGCCTAATCGGGAAACGATGGCGGTTTTAATCACTGAGCAATCTCATAAAATGCTGGATACGATTATTTCAAGATGTCAGATGCTCAGCTTTCAGCCGCTGCAGCCACAATCCTTGGAGCAGCAGCTTTTACAAGAAGGCGTATCTCAGCATCTCGCAAGGCTTTTGTCGAATTTAACCAATAATTTAGCAGAAGCACTCGAATTAAGTCGAAATGATCAGTTTGCAGAGTCTAGAGCGAAAGTGATAAAATTGTATGAAGTCTTACACCAGCGAAAAGAACATGCATTTTTTTATATACAGGATCAATGGATGCCTTTTTTCAAAGAAAAAGACCTTCAAGAAACAGGTCTGGATATGCTTTTATTTATATATCGTGATGTATTGTCGATTCAAATAGGAAATGAAGATAAAGTCATTTATCAAGACTTATTCCAGACAATGAAGCAGCATGCGCTGCATTCCACACAGCAGATGGTGACCAGCCAGATCCTTGCTGTATTAGAAGCGAAAAAGAGACTTCAATCCAACGTGAATGCCCAAGGGCTGATGGAGCAATTGGTGTTGATGTTGCAGGAGGGATAAGCTTGTACAACGTAATTGGTGTTCGCTTTAAAAAAGCGGGCAAAATCTATTATTTCGATCCTAATGGATTTCATATAGAAAATGATAGTTGTGTCATTGTAGAAACGGTCAGAGGGGTTGAGTACGGACAAGTGGTCATCGCCAACAAAAAAGTAGATGAACACGATGTGGTTCTCCCTCTGCGTAAAGTCATTCGTGTAGCAGACGAACGAGACCGGCTCATCGTTGAGGAAAACAAAGAAGCAGCGATGACAGCCTTTGATACATGTCTTCAGAAGGTAAGTGAACATGGGCTAGAAATGAAATTGGTTGATGTTGAATTTACATTTGACCGAAACAAGGTCATCTTCTACTTCACAGCAGATGGCAGAGTTGATTTCCGTGAGCTAGTGAAGGATCTTGCATCAATCTTCAAAACGAGAATTGAACTTCGCCAGATTGGCGTAAGAGACGAGGCAAAAATGCTTGGCGGTATTGGTCCTTGCGGTCGAATGCTTTGCTGTTCGACATTCTTAGGAGACTTTGAACCAGTGTCTATTAAGATGGCAAAGGATCAAAACCTGTCGTTAAATCCGACAAAAATTTCAGGACTATGCGGCCGTTTGATGTGCTGCTTGAAATATGAGAATGATGAGTATGAAACAGCGAAGGAACAATTACCGGATATCGGTGAAACGATTCAGACGTCTAATGGCTCTGCAAAGGTAGTAGGGCTCAATATTTTAGAACGAATTTTGCAAGTTGAATTAACCGGGCAAGAAAAAGTGATAGAATATACATGGGAAGAATTATTACAAGAAGGCGTTGTATCTGCACAAACAACTGAGTAACGAGGTGTGCCACCTTGGATAAAAAGGAACTATTTGATACGGTGATTAATTTAGAAGAACAAATCGGTTCTCTTTATCGCCAGTTAGGTGATTTGAAAAATCATATCGGTGAAGTGATTGAAGAAAATCATCAGCTGCAGATGGAGAATCAGCACTTGCGTGAACGTCTGGATCAGTCCGATCGAGACAAATCGTCTGAGGCAGAGAATGATTCTGCCCAGAAGCCAAGTCATTCTGATATAGGAGAAGGTCATGATAACCTGGCCCGGTTATATCAGGAGGGCTTCCATATTTGTAATGTACATTATGGGAGCATTCGTAAAGAGGGAGACTGTTTGTTCTGTCTGTCATTTTTAAATAAAAAATGAGAAAAGGCTTCCGCTGAATCGGGAGCCTTTTTCACAGGAAAAGAAAGGATACATCATGGTTTCGTTAAGAGAAGATGAACGTTTAGATTACCTGCTCGCCGAAGATATGAAGATTATTCAAAGTAAAACGGTGTTTGCCTTTTCATTGGACGCGGTGTTATTAGCTAAATTTGCGTATGTGCCAATCCAAAAAGGAGAGATCATTGATCTTTGTACCGGAAATGGCATCGTGCCATTACTGCTTTCAACTCGATCTAAGGCCTCGATTACGGGGGTTGAAATTCAAGAACGGCTGTTTGATATGGCAAAAAGAAGTGTGGAGTATAATCAACTTGCGCACCAGATTGAATTGATTCATGGTGATTTGAATGATATGCCGGAACGCTACGGCAACCATAAAGTTGATGTGATTACATGTAACCCGCCATATTTTAAGACACCCTCTAAGGATGAAATCAATGAAAATGAATATTTGGCGATTGCACGGCATGAAATTCATTGTACATTAGAAGATGTTATTCGTGTTTCTTCCACGCTGCTAAAGCAAGGGGGGAAACTGGCGATGGTTCATCGACCAGGAAGGCTGCTTGAGATTGTGGAATTAATGAAAAAATACCGAATTGAGCCGAAACGAATTCAATTTGTTTATCCCAAACAAGGGAAAGAAGCCAATACCATCTTGGTAGAGGGCATAAAAGATGGAAAACCAGATCTGAAAATTCTCCCGCCTCTTTTTGTTTATGGGGAAGATCAGGAGTATACAGATGAAATCAGGACGATACTGTATGGAGAAGCATAATCATTACTTCTATGTATTAAAATGTGCAGATGGCAGCCTGTATGCGGGTTATACAAATGATTTACAAAAGAGATTGATGACCCACAATAGTGGAAAGGGAGCAAAGTATACAAGAGCGAGACGGCCGGTTGAGCTTTTTTATCATGAATGTTTTGCAACCAAAAGAGAAGCCATGCAGCAAGAATATCGTTTCAAAACGTGGACGCGGAAAAAGAAAGACATTTATATAGAAGAAATGCGAATGGAAAAGGAGGCGGCACATGAAAAAGACACAGAAAAGCTTTGATGGTCAATCTGGCATGGGTATTCTTTATCTTGTCCCAACCCCGATCGGAAATCTAGAAGATATGACGTTCCGAGCGATACAAACATTAAAAGATGTAGACTATATTGCCGCAGAAGATACAAGGCAAACGAAAAAGCTTTGTCATGTATACGAAATTGATACACCCTTAACCAGCTATCATGAGCATAACAAAGACAGCAGCGGCCACAAGTTAATCGAATGGCTAAAAGAAGGGAAAAGTATCGCACTCGTGAGTGATGCCGGTTTACCGACGATTTCAGATCCAGGGGCTGAAGTGGTTCGAGATTTTACTAGCATCGGAGGCTATGTCATTCCGTTACCTGGCGCAAATGCTGCACTAACGGCACTCATTGCATCAGGAATCGGACCTCAGCCATTTTTCTTTTATGGTTTTCTCGACCGTCAAAAAAAAGAAAAGAAAAAGCAGCTTGAAGCCTTGAAAAAACGTCAAGAAACGATCATTTTCTATGAAGCGCCCCATCGGTTAAAAGAAACGCTGACTTTAATGAAGGAAGTGTGGGGGAATCGGAACATCGCGATTACGAGAGAACTGACGAAAAAATTCGAAGAGTTTATTCGTGGGGATTTAGAATCTGTGCTGACATGGGCTGCGGAGAATCAAATTCGAGGTGAGTTCTGTCTTGTGGTACAAGGAAATGATCAAGCTGAAGAAGAGCTGAATGAAGAAGCTTGGTGGACGTCCTTATCTGAAAAAGAACATGTGATCCATTACATAGAGGAAGGATTAACGTCGAAGGAAGCCATTAAACGTACAGCTGTCGAACGTGGTGTGCCAAAGCGCACGATATACGATGCCTATCATATTGAACAATAAAGAAAGGTTCTTGCAAACGGTGCAAGAACCTTTTTATATGAACCTTATTTTTGTGATTGAAGTTGGTTTTGGATTTCGTTAATGATTTGCTCTGCACCTTCACGGCTAAGAACTAATTTACCATTAGCAAGCTTAAGGTTATCGTCTGATACTTCACCTGTTACTTGGCAAGTCATGTTTGGTTTATATTTTTTTAAGATAATTTTTTCATCATCAACATAAATTTCCAAAGCGTCTTTTTCAGCGATTCCTAGCGTACGGCGAAGTTCGATTGGAATCACCACGCGTCCTAATTCGTCAACTTTACGTACAATACCTGTAGATTTCATCTTCATTCTCCTCCCAAAAAGTTCTTATTCTTAAAATAATATTATCTTCGTCATTATTCGACAAATTCCTTACATTCCTAGCATAACAAGGTTTCCATAAATCGTCAATCATTTTGTTTACTATTGTTTGTAAAATATGACTCTTAAAGTCAAAAGACCTTGAAACTACTGGTGTATAAGGATTTTGTAGGCTTTTCCTATGAAAATATAAGAAATGCCGAGATCAGATTAACAAGACTTTTGCCCTAATTTAGCCAATTGTAAATCTGGAAATAGATTTCATACGACAATATTCGACAAAATGTCGACGGGTTTGTCGTTTTTTTCGAAAAACTCATCTTTTTCGATCATTTCATCTTGTTCTATGTATATATGCTTGATCTTAAAGGCTAAGATGGTATCATAGAGAAAGCACAAGTGCAAAATTGAATGAATTGATCTGACACATTTTCATGTAATGATGATAACCGCTCTCGTCCATTGGGCGGGAGTTTTTGACATTTACACACACGCAGGAGGTTCCGACATGCCGGAAAAGAAAAAAACGTTTTATCTGACAACACCTATTTACTATCCGAGCGGAAAATTACATATTGGACATGCTTATACGACAGTAGCAGGAGATGCTATGGCTCGTTATAAACGTCTACAAGGCTATGATGTGATGTATTTAACAGGTACAGATGAGCACGGACAAAAAATACAGCAAAAAGCTGAAGAACAAAATATCACACCGATCGAGTATTTAGATCCAGTCGTTGAAGACATTAAATCATTATGGAAGAAACTCGACATTTCGAATGATGACTTCATCCGTACAACAGAAAAAAGACATACGAAAATCATTGAGCAGGTCTTCCAAAAGTTGCTTGATCAAGGCGATATTTATTTAGATCAATATGAGGGCTGGTACAGTATTCCTGATGAGACATTCTATACGGAAACACAGCTTGTTGATGTTGAGCGTAATGAGAAAGGGGAAGTCATTGGCGGGAAAAGCCCTGACAGCGGCCACCCTGTTGAATTAATTAAAGAGGAATCATATTTCTTCCGTATGAGTAAGTATGCGGACCGTTTGCTCGATTATTACGAAAAAAATCCATCGTTTATTCAGCCTGAATCAAGAAAGAATGAAATGATTAATAACTTCATTAAACCAGGTTTAGAGGATTTAGCAGTATCAAGAACAACCTTTGATTGGGGAATTAAAGTTCCTAACAATCCAAAGCACGTCATTTATGTATGGATTGATGCGTTATTTAACTATTTAACTGCGATTGGCTATGGAACAGATCAAGATGAAAAATATAAAAAATATTGGCCTGCCAACGTACATCTCGTAGGAAAAGAAATTGTACGCTTCCATACGATTTATTGGCCGATTATGTTAATGGCATTAGATCTGCCTCTGCCGAAACAAATTTTCGCACACGGCTGGCTGCTCATGAAAGATGGCAAAATGTCTAAATCAAAAGGGAATGTGGTAGATCCGGTCACATTAATTGATCGCTATGGCCTCGATGCCCTTCGTTATTATCTGCTTCGCGAAGTACCATTTGGTGCAGATGGTGTGTTTACACCAGAAGGATTCGTGGAACGTGTAAACTATGACCTTGCCAATGATTTAGGTAACTTGCTTAATCGTACAGTTGCGATGGTTCAAAAATATTTTGACGGCACATTAAGCAGCTATAAGGGTCCTGTTAATGAGTTTGATGAAGAGCTGAAAGCAGTCGCTGAGCAGACAGTCAAAGCCTATGAAGAAGCGATGGAAAATCTTGAATTCTCTGTGGCTCTTTCAAATGTTTGGACATTAATCAGCAGAACCAATAAATATATTGATCAAACAGCTCCATGGGTGCTGGCAAAGGATGAAACAAAACGAAAAGAACTGCATTCTGTTATGTATCATTTAGCAGAATCACTTCGAATCACAGCAGTACTCTTAACGCCATTCCTAACGAAAACACCTGAGAAAATCTTCTTCCAGCTTGGAATTGAAGAAGAGAAGCTCAAAAGCTGGGATAGTATCCTATCATTTGGTGCGATTCAACAAGCGACGGTACAAAAAGGAGAGCCTTTGTTCCCGCGTTTAGAGGTTGAAGAAGAAGTAGCCTACATTAAAGAAAAAATGCAGGGAAGTGCACCTAAGGTAGAAGAAGAGAAAGTGGAAATCGAAGAAACGGAATTACCTGAGC
The DNA here is from genome assembly GCF_001974945.1 of Bacillus sp. I-2. NCBI lineage: Bacteria > Bacillati > Bacillota > Bacilli > Caryophanales > Bacillaceae > Bacillus > Bacillus sp. I-2. Next base: position 11,966 of record NZ_LZRW01000007.1, read on the forward strand.
TGGGAGCAGAAATTGCATTTGATGATTTCTCAAAAGTTGATCTTCGAGTTGCACAGGTATTGGAAGCAGCCCCAGTGAAAAAAGCGGATCGTCTTTTAAAGCTTCAGCTTGATTTTGGATTTGAAAAAAGACAAATAGTCTCTGGGATTGCCAAGCACTATCAACCAGAAGAATTAGTAGGGAAAAAGCTCGTTTGCGTAGCGAATCTTACCCCAGTTAAACTCAGAGGGGAAATTTCCCAGGGAATGATTTTAACTGGAGAAACAGGCGGGAAATTGCAGGTTCTTGAAGTAGATCAATCTCTAGCAAATGGAACAAAAATTTTATAACTCAACAAAGGTGTTCCACGTGTAACATTTCGTCGAACACCTTTTGTTTTTTAGCAGAATTGTCGAAAGGAGCAAACAACTATGTTATTTGATACACATGCCCACTTGAATGCAGAACAATACAATGAAGACTTAGAACAGGTGATCGAAAGAGCGAAAAGCGAAAAAGTTGAGAAAATCGTGGTGGTAGGGTTTGACCGCCCAACAATTACGAGAGCGATGGAATTAATTGAAGAGTATGATTTCATATATGCAGCTATCGGCTGGCATCCAGTCGATGCTATTGATATGACAGATGAGGATTTGGCTTGGATCAAAGATTTATCTCAACACGAAAAAGTGGTTGCGATTGGAGAAATGGGTCTGGATTACTATTGGGACAAGTCGCCAAAAGATGTGCAAAAGGAAGTCTTTAGACGCCAAATTGCTCTTGCGAAGGAAGTGAAGCTTCCAATCGTTATTCATAATCGTGACGCAACGGAAGATGTCGTGACGATTTTAAAGGAAGAGGGAGCAGCTGAAGTTGGAGGTATTATGCACTGCTTTACTGGCAGTCTGGAAACTGCAAAAGCGTGTATGGAGATGAACTTTTATATTTCATTCGGTGGACCCGTGACATTTAAAAATGCCAAAAAGCCAAAGGAAGTTGTAAAGGAGATACCAAGTGACAAGCTTTTGATTGAAACAGACTGCCCATACTTAACGCCAGTGCCATTTAGAGGGAAACGTAATGAGCCAAGTTATGTCAAATATATCGCAGAACAGATTGCGGAGCTGAGAGAAATTAGCTTTGAAGAGCTTGCTGAATTGACAACAAAAAATGCAAAAAAAGTTTTCCGTATAAACTGACAGTATATGATGTCAATCCTTGTTTAAGCTTGTCCAATTGTGAAACATAACGAAAAAGTTCTACACGTTTGCGCCTCCTCATAGGATAAGTTGTCGATAAGTCTTTCTTCCCTTCCTTCCATAAATCTCCCATAATAGGTTTACAATCGAGCATTTTTGTACAGTGGGTGGAAGGGTTGACAGGTTTTGAGATACTCTATATAATCTCTCCGAGGAGAAGGAGGCGTTTTTCATCGTACAAAAAATGAAAAATCTGTTTTCTGTGAAGCTAGGAAAAGGCAAGGTTTTATTACTAGTTGTTTGCTTGCTTTTAGCTGGAACTGGAACGGCTTACGGTGCGCATGAGCTCACTAAGCAGTCTATTACCATTTCAATCAATGGTAAAGAGAAGACAATTCGTACACATGAAGAGACAGTAGCTCAGCTGCTTTCAGACCTTGGCATAAGGACCAAGGCGGAGGATCATATCTCTCCAAGTCTAAATACAAAGATTCAAGACAACATGAACATTGTGTATGATGCGGCTATACCGGTTCATCTGACCCTAGATGGGAAAGAGAAAACGATATGGACAACAGATCAGACGGTTGGAGCATTATTGAAGAATGAGAAGATAGATATTGGGAAGCACGATCAAGTAACTCCAGGAAAGAATGACAAGTTAAAAAAGGATATGAATCTTGTGGTTCAGCAGGCCTTCCAGGTCAGCTTAAATGATGGAGGAAAAGATAAAAAAGTGTGGACCACTTCGACTACGGTCGCTGACTTTTTAAAGCAACAAGAGCTGAAGCTCAAGAAGCACGATAAGATCAAGCCTGCGTTACATAGTAACCTTTCTAAAAAGAGCGCAGATATAAAGATCACTCGGGTGGAAAAAGTCACCGATGTAGTGGAAGAGAAAATTGCTTTTGATACCAAACATAAAAAGGATCATTCTCTTGAAAAAGGGAAAGAGAAGGTACTTAAAAAAGGTGAAGAAGGTAAATTGAAGAAGCACTATGCCATTGTGAAAGAAAACGGCAAAGTGGTGTCTAAAGAATTGATTAAAGAAGTGACCGAAAAAGATAGTAAGGACCGATTAGTGGCTATTGGTACACAAGTGGCCAAAAAGGAGCCTACAGCGTCCCCTGCGGTTTCACGAAGCAATGAATCGTCAGGAAAAGAATTTTATGTGGCGTCAACAGCCTATACAGCAAGCTGTGCTGGATGTACGGGCAGAACGTCTACAGGCTTTAATTTAAAAGCAAATCCGGGTGCAAAGGTCATAGCAGTTGATCCGAGTGTCATTCCGCTGGGCTCAAAAGTGTATGTGGAAGGCTATGGATATGCCGTTGCATCAGACACTGGATCTGCTATAAAAGGGAATAAAATTGATGTGTTCGTCCCAAGTAAGTCGGCAGCTTATCAATGGGGAAATAAACGAGTGAAGATTAGAGTACTCAAATAAACACATCAAATCATTTATATGAACAGAGGGCTTTGCGCACCCTCTGTTTTTTTGGTTATAATAGAAGCACTGTTTTCTAATTAATTAGACGCAAAAGCAGCATGAAAGGTTTCGTTTTTTTAACCAAAAAATGTAGATTGTTTTTGCAAGCGGAGGAATACATGAAAATCAAAGAAATCATTGTGGTGGAGGGTCGTGATGACACTGCCAGAGTGAAGATGGCGGTTGATGCAGATACGATCGAAACAAACGGATCCGCCATTGGCGATACAGTCATTCAACAAGTGCGTCTTGCGCAGGAGACGAGAGGGGTCATTATTTTAACAGATCCTGATTTTCCTGGTGAGAAGATCCGTAAAACCATCGCAGAGGCAGTTCCTGGCTGTAAGCACGCTTTTTTGCCAAAACATCTTGCGAAGGCGAAGCGGGATAAAGGAATTGGTGTCGAGCATGCTTCCTTGGACAGTATTCGGGAATGTCTTGCCCATGTCCATGAAGAAATGGAAGAATCGGAAAGTGACATTACATTAGACGACTTATTTGACGCAGGCCTTATCGGTGGCGAAGCATCGAAACGCCGCCGCGAACGACTAGGAGTGCTTTTAAATATAGGATATACCAATGCGAAGCAGCTGCAAAAGCGCCTTCACATGTTCCAAATAACCAAACATGATTTTATTGCGGCCTTAAAGACCGTCATGCAGGAGGAAGCCGATGAATAAAGATATTGCGACACCCGTCAGAACGAAGGAAATACTGAAGAAGTACGGTTTCTCTTTTAAAAAGAGCTTAGGGCAGAACTTCTTAATTGATACAAATATTTTAGATCGCATTGTCGATCATGCGGAGGTTACAGATGAGACCGGCGTCATTGAAATTGGACCTGGTATCGGCGCATTGACAGAGCAGCTCGCTAAACGTGCAAAGAAAGTCACCGCTTTTGAAATCGATCAGCGTTTATTGCCTATTTTAAACGATACACTTTCTCCATATGATAATGTCACGATCATTCATCAAGATGTATTAAAGGCGGATGTGAGAAAGGTCATCGAGGAAAATTTTGCTGACTGTAAGGAAGTGATGGTCGTAGCCAACCTTCCATATTACGTGACAACACCGATTATTATGAAATTGCTTGAAGAAAACCTTCCATTGAAAGGGATTGTGGTCATGCTGCAAAAAGAAGTAGCAGATCGTATGGCAGCTGCCCCATCATCAAAGGAATATAATTCACTGTCTATCGCAGTTCAATTTTATACGGAAGCAAAAACGGTGATGGTTGTGCCTAAAACGGTTTTTGTTCCTCAGCCAAATGTCGATTCGGCTGTGATTAAGCTGACTGTTCGTGAAACGCCTGCTGTCTCAGTAGAAAATGATGCGTTTTTCTTTCAATTGATCCGAGCGAGCTTTGGCCAACGACGGAAAACATTGATGAATAATTTGATGAACAATCTACCTGATGGAAAAAAACATAAAGCCATCATCGAAGAAGCACTTCAAACAGCAGATATTGATGGAAAGCGACGCGGAGAATCATTATCCATTGAGGAATTTGCCCGTTTGTCGAATGTTTTACAAAAAGCCCTATCGTAAGGGCTTTTTTCTTTTGTTTTTCACCACTTCAACTGTTCGGGCATAGGCTAGAAAGAACAGCACATATGAAAGACGATACCAACAGGATATGAGCCTGATTGTGGAGTGAACAGCATGCAATTTCAAATAGGAGATATGGTGACGAGGGCATCCTATCAAATGGATATTATGTTTCGAATCATTCGAATTGATGAGACAGATCAGCACGAAGCCACTGCCATATTGCATGGGAATGAAGTGAGGCTGATTGCTGATGCTAAGATGTCAGATCTCGTCTTAATTCAAAAAGAGGAGCAGCTGACAAGGGAGAAGGACGACGAACGGAAAATTAACGAATCGCTCGACTTACTAAGACAGGATTATCAGCTGCTGCGTGAAAAACAAGAGTATTATACTTCTGGACAATATCAGCATCAGGAGCAGTATTTTCACATGCCTGGAAAGGTCCTTCATTTAGATGGAGATGCTTCATACTTAAAGAAATGCTTAGATGTATATGAACGAATTGGTGTGCCTGTATATGGAGTGCATTGTCATGAGAAGAAAATGCCAAGCGTGATCGATTCGTTACTTGATCAATATCGGCCTGATATTTTGGTCATTACAGGGCATGATGCGTATTCCAAGCAAAAGGGCGGCGTAAATGATATCGGTGCCTATCGCCATTCTCGTCATTTCGTTGAGACGGTTCAAAAAGCAAGAAAGAAAATTCCTCATTTAGATCAGCTTGTGATCTTTGCAGGCGCCTGTCAATCTCATTTCGAATCATTGATCCAAGCAGGTGCCAATTTTGCAAGCTCACCTTCACGTGTGAACATCCATGCGCTCGATCCCGTCTATATCGTTGCGAAGATCAGCTTCACTCCATTTGTAGATCGAATCAATGTGTGGGATGTGCTTCGTAATACATTAACAAGAGAAAAAGGTCTAGGAGGCATCGAGACGAAGGGTGTTTTAAGGGTAGGTATGCCATATAAAAAAGACCATGAATCGACATAACCCGACTGATTTCAGTCTGGTTTTTTTTATGTGTAAAAAGAAATTTCAAACGGATACATAATTCACCGGAATTTGAGAAAAATAGGGAGGAGAAAAGGTAGAAGTTTGTCAAAATTATTTTGTTGACAATGGCTCGTGTTGGTTGATATAATTTATTTTTATTTGACAAAAATGGGCCGTTGTTGTATAATTATCTCAGTGAGGTGGATGCAATGGCGAAGACTTTGTCCGACATCAAAAGATCGCTTGATGGTAACTTAGGTAAACGTTTGACGTTAAAGGCTAACGGAGGCCGCCGTAAAACAATTGAGCGTTCGGGCATTTTAGCTGAAACGTACCCTTCTGTATTTGTGATTCAATTAGATCAAGATGAGAATTCGTTTGAAAGAGTTTCTTACAGTTATGCAGATATACTGACTGAGACGGTCGAATTAACGTTCGATGATGCCGCTAGCTCAGTCGCCTATTAATGGGCAGTGAACTTCTTGTTTACTGCTTTTTGTTTTGCCTTTTTTTCTGAATGGGAGTCTGTCCATTTTTTGAAAGGGGTAAAAGAAAGGATTCGATATAAAATAAGAAAGCCACAAAAGCAGTGGCACTGATTCGAATTCTCGACTAAAGGGGCTGTTTCGTTTGGGTAGACGCCGAGGCATTATGTCAGATGAGTTCAAATACGAGCTGGCGAAGGATCTTGGATTTTATGATACCGTCAAAAATGGAGGCTGGGGAGAAATTCGTGCGCGTGACGCAGGTAATATGGTCAAACGTGCCATCGAATTAGCTCAGCAGCACATGGCTCAGGATGAGAATCAACGATAGAAAAATGGTCAGGGATACCTCAGGTGTCTCTGGCTTTTTTTGTTGAAAAAGTCAGTGTGCTGGGCGTAAAAGCCAATATTCATCAGATCCATCAAATGTGATACAATATTGATACTTATGTTTAGATGGAGAAGTAGGTGAAATGTTTGCGTATTTTAGAAAAAGCACCGGCAAAAATTAATCTCTCACTTGATGTCCATGGAAAAAGACCGGATGGATATCACGAAGTAGAGATGGTGATGACAACAATAGACCTTGCAGATCGACTTGAGCTGACTGAGCTGGACAAAGACGAAATCCGTGTATCATCTCATAATCGATTTGTGCCAGATGATCAGCGTAACTTGGCTTATCAGGCGGCTAAATTACTCAAAACAAGGTTCGGTATTCAAAAAGGGGTATCGATTGTCATCACAAAAGCAATACCTGTTGCAGCAGGTTTAGCTGGAGGCAGCAGTGATGCTGCAGCAGCGCTTCGCGGTTTAAACCGTTTGTGGAAGTTAAATCTCACGTTAGATGAACTGGCTGAGCTTGGAGCGGAGATCGGCTCAGATGTGTCTTTTTGTGTACACGGAGGCACAGCACTAGCGACAGGACGTGGAGAAAAACTGAAGCATATCGCGACACCGCCGCATTGCTGGGTGATTTTAGCGAAGCCGGTGATTGGGGTATCTACAGCTGAAGTTTATAGACAATATGACGCAAGCAAAGTAGAACACCCAAATGTACAGCGTATGATTGAAGCCATAGAAGCGAAAGATTATAAAGAGATGTGCGGCTCACTCGGTAACGTTCTGGAGTCTGTGACATTAAAGATGTATCCGGAAGTAGATATGATCAAAAGACAGATGAAGCGTTTCGGTGCTGATGCTGTATTAATGAGTGGAAGCGGCCCAACGGTATTTGGCTTGATTCAATATGAATCGAAGGTACAAAGAATATATAACGGACTGAGAGGATTTTGTGATCAAGTATACGCTGTCCGCATGATCGGCGAACAAAATGCCCTTGATTAAATCCGTATATTAAGTTATATTATTCATAAATTATTCGGGTTCTGGGGGTAAGTTCATGAAGTTTCGTCGAAGCGGCAGATTGGTGGACTTAACAAATTATTTGTTAGCCCACCCGCACGTACTAGTACCGTTAACTTTTTTTGCAGAACGTTATCAATCTGCAAAGTCCTCCATTAGTGAAGACTTAACGATTATCAAACAGACCTTCGAACAGCAAGGAATAGGCACATTGCTTACTGTACCTGGCGCTGCTGGCGGAGTGAAATATATTCCAAAAATTCACCTAAAAGAAGCAGATGACGTAGTAAACGATATCGGAGAGGCATTATCAACTCCTGAACGTGTACTTCCTGGCGGTTATTTATATTTAACCGATGTTTTAGGCAATCCATCGATACTTTCGAAAATCGGTAAGCTGTTTGCGACCATCTTTGCGGACCGTGCGATTGATGTCGTCATGACCGTTGCGACAAAAGGGATTCCGATTGCCTATTCTGTTGCGGGTTATTTAAATGTGCCTGTTGTGATCGTTAGAAAAGATAATAAGGTAACCGAAGGATCAACTGTCAGTATTAATTATGCGTCAGGTTCTTCTAACCGAATTCAAACCATGTCCCTTGCAAAGCGCAGCTTAGATAAAGGCTCCAATGTGTTGATCATTGATGACTTTATGAAAGCGGGCGGAACCATTAACGGCATGATGAATTTGCTTGAGGAATTTAATGCAAATGTTGCAGGGATCGGTGTTCTTTTAGAAGATGAAGGCGTAGATGAACGTCTTGTCGATGAATATGTCTCGTTGTTAAAGCTTTCTACCATTGATATGAAGCAAAAAATCATTGAGATCAATGAAGGCAATTTCCACGAGTTTTTTCATTCGAAAGCGTAAGCTTTGATTAAACATGTATTTGAATGGGAGAGATTGATATGACAAAAGTTGTTCAAACCAAACATGCACCAGCAGCCATTGGACCTTACTCTCAAGGAATTATTGTCAATAACATGTTTTACAGCTCAGGGCAAATTCCATTAACCCCAGCTGGAGATTTTGTCAATGGAGATATTAAAGAACAAACACATCAAGTATTCCGTAATCTTGAGGCTGTACTTGAAGCAGCAGGTGCTTCCTTTGAAACAGTCGTGAAAGCAACTGTTTTCATCAAAGATATGGAACAATTCGCTGAAGTGAATGAAGTGTACGGTGAGTATTTCCATACACATAAGCCAGCTCGTTCATGCGTGGAAGTGGCAAGACTTCCAAAGGATGCGCTTGTAGAAATAGAAGTAGTTGCATTAGTTAAATAAACAGGCACTCTCAATGAAAGCCGTTTGGTTTCATCATATGCAGGGAAAGACATCATCATGATGTCTTTTTTTATGCTGAGAATGTAAGCGTCGTCACGAATATGACAAATAATGTATAAATATCCCGATATTTCAAAAAAAGTTTAAAAAAAGAGCAGGAGAATCACCACGATCGTTGAATACCTAAGTAATGCTTTTATATTGGGAAAAGGTGGTGAACTACTGTGGAAGTTACTGACGTAAGATTACGCCGCGTGAATACCGATGGTCGCATGAGGGCGATTGCATCCATCACGCTGGACCACGAATTTGTTGTTCATGATATTCGTGTGATTGATGGAAACAATGGGTTGTTTGTTGCAATGCCTAGCAAACGCACGCCTGATGGAGAGTTTCGCGATATTGCACATCCAATTAATTCAAGCACTCGGGGTAAAATCCAAGATGCTGTATTAAATGAATATCATCGCTTAGGCGAAGAGGAAGAAACAATTGAATATGAAGAAGCTGGAGCTTCTTAATCATATGTGAACCTAAAAAGACGGCTTTAAGAGAAAATGAATGTTTTCTTTTAAATGCTGTCTTTTTTGCGTTTTTTCTCTTGTTTCTTAAGTCTTTCATCTGTTAGAAAATTATTGTACTTCCTTATGTATCCTTGAAATCAGTCTTTATTTAGGATATATTTTTCTATGGATAATAGGGATATTGGAGGCCAATCAATGGATAAGCGGTTCGCAGTGATTTTAGCAGCGGGAAAAGGAACGAGAATGAAGTCAAAGTTATATAAAGTACTTCATCCAGTTTGCGGAAAGCCAATGGTCGAGCATGTGGCAGATGAAGCGTTAAAGCTTTCTTTAGCCAAGCTAGTGACGATTGTCGGTCATGGTGCAGAGGACGTGAAAGAGCAGCTTGGAGACAGAAGTGAGTATGCACTTCAAGAAGAACAGCTGGGAACAGCCCATGCCGTCAAACAAGCAAATTCGTTCCTCGCGCAGGAAAAGGGAACAACCATTGTCATTTGTGGTGATACGCCATTATTGACAGCGGAAACAATGGAAGCCATGTTAAGCGAGCATCAAAAACATCAAGCGAAAGTTACTATTTTAACAGCACATGCGGATGATCCAACAGGCTATGGCCGTATTATTCGTGACGAAACAGGTGCTGTCGTGAAAATTGTGGAGCATAAAGATGCGAACGATGCAGAGCGTCAAGTGAATGAAATTAATACAGGGACTTATTGTTTTTCAAATGAAGATCTCTTCCGTGTGATTGAGCAAGTGTCGAATGAAAATGCACAGGGTGAATACTACTTGCCAGACGTTATTGAAATTTTAAAAAATGAAGGGCAAACAGTTGCAGCTTATCAAACACCGCATTTTGAAGAAACACTTGGAGTTAACGATCGTATCGCTCTATCACAAGCAGAGCAATTCATGAAGCGACGTATTAATCATCAGCATATGAAGAATGGTGTGACCTTGATTGATCCTGAGAACACGTATATTTCGCCAGATGCTGTCATCGGTGAAGATACAGTTATTTATCCTGGGACGGTCATCAAAGGGAATGTAAAAATCGGTGCAGACGCCACTATTGGGCCAAACACTGAAATTGTTGACAGCATCATCGGAGATCGAACAGTTATTAAGCAATCTGTCGTCTGCGATAGTGAGGTTGGAGTTGATGTGACAATTGGACCGTTTGCTCATATTCGCCCGTTGTCGAAAATTGGCGATGAAGTAAAAATTGGGAATTTTGTCGAAATCAAGAAAACAGTTTTCGGAGACCGCAGCAAAGCATCTCATCTAAGCTACATTGGAGACGCAGAGGTCGGAACTGATGTAAATCTTGGCTGTGGTTCCATTACAGTCAACTATGATGGGAAAAACAAATTCTTAACGAAGATTGAAGACGGCGCATTTATCGGCTGTAATTCAAATCTCGTTGCACCAGTCACTGTCGGAAAAGGGGCATATGTTGCAGCCGGTTCAACGGTTACAGAAGATGTACCGCAGGATGCATTGTCTATTGCTAGAGCAAGACAAGTCAATAAAGAAGATTATGTGAAAAATATTCATAAAAAATAATCCAAATACCCGGAGGTTTACCATGTCTAATCGTTATGCTGATGCGAATTTAAAGATATTCTCTTTGAATTCAAACCCTGAACTTGCCAAAGAAATTGCCGATCGTATCGGAGTTGATGTAGGAAAGAGCTCTGTTAAACGCTTTAGTGACGGTGAAGTCCAAATCAATATTGAAGAAAGTATCCGCGGCTGTGATTGTTATGTCATTCAATCAACAAGTGCGCCAGTCAATGAGCATATCATGGAACTGCTCATTATGGTGGATGCGCTAAAACGCGCTTCTGCGAAAACTGTCAATATTGTGATCCCTTATTACGGATATGCACGTCAAGATCGTAAGGCAAAACCTCGTGAGCCAATCACTGCGAAGCTTTTTGCAAACTTGCTTGAAACAGCAGGTGCTACACGTGTGATTGCACTTGATCTTCATGCGCCGCAAATCCAAGGTTTCTTCGATATTCCAATCGATAATTTAATGGCTGTGCCAATCTTAACAAACTATTTCGAACAGAAGAACTTGAATGATATCGTTGTTGTGTCTCCTGACCACGGTGGTGTGACACGTGCGCGTAAAATGGCAGACCGCCTGAAAGCGCCAATCGCAATTATCGACAAACGCCGTCCAAAGCCAAACGTTGCTGAAGTCATGAACATTATTGGTAACATTGAAGGCAAAACGGCGATTCTAATCGATGATATCATTGATACAGCTGGTACTATTACACTTGCTGCTAATGCGCTAGTCGAAAATGGAGCAGCTGAAGTATATGCTTGCTGTACGCACCCAGTCTTGTCTGGACCAGCAGTAGAACGTATCACAAACTCTAAAATTAAAGAATTAGTTGTGACAAACAGTATTCAATTAACTGATGACAAGAAAGTTGGAAAATTCATTCCGCTTTCGGTTGGGCCTTTGCTTGCAGAAGCCATCATCCGTGTACATGAAGAAGAATCTGTGAGCTACCTTTTCAGCTAATTTTCTGATTAAAAAAGGCCCTAGGCATCAAGCTTGGGGTCTTTTTGCTATCATCATTCACGGCAAATAGGTTTAAAATGATTCGGTTATGGGTAATTATGAGAGTAGTGACAAAAAAGAAATAGGATGGTGCTGAATATGGCAACTTTAAAAGCAAATAAAAGAACTGATTTCAAACGTTCCACACTGCAAAAAATCCGTCATTCAGGACACGTTCCTGGTGTCATATACGGAAAAAATACAGATAGCCTGGCTGTTTCATTAGACAGCATCGATTTATTAAAAACCTTACGTGATGAAGGGAAGAATACAATTATCACCTTAGACGTGGGTGGTGAAACGAAATCTGTGATGGTGACAGAATTACAAACAGATCCGCTGAAAAACGAACTTGTCCATGCTGATTTCCAAGTCGTTGACTTACAGCGTGAAATTGAGGCGGATGTACCAATACAGCTGATTGGCGAGTCTAAAGGGGTAAAAGATGGCGGTGTGCTTCAGCAGCCACTATTTGAACTATCTGTTACAGCGAAACCAAAAGATATCCCGCAGAATATTGAAGCTGATATTACAAACTTAGAAGTCAATGATGTCTTAACAGTTGCTGATCTGTCTGTTCAGTCATCTTATCAAATCAATAACGATCCAGAAGAAGTCGTTGCCTCCATTCTGCCGCCTCAGCAATCAAAGGTTCCTGAGCCAGATAGCGAAGAGGAGCCGCAAGAGCCTGAGGCCATTAAAGAAAAGGATGACGATGGAGAATAACTGGTCATTTAAAGACGTAACCCTCCCGCGGTTGCGTCTTTTGTGCTAGAATGAAAAGAATTCATACGTTTTTACATGAGGCAATCTGATTGGCTCATTTTTTAGGCGTGTGCTGTGTGACAAAGGAGGTTATTGGTTTCATGATTGCATTTGTTGGATTAGGCAATCCAGGAAAAGAATATGAAAAAACAAGACATAATGTCGGGTTTATGACAATAGATGAATTATCGAAAAAATGGGACATTCCTTTAAATCAATCAAAATTCCATGGACAATTTGGAACCGGGTTTGTTTCGGGGCAAAAGGTTCTACTTGTAAAGCCGCTTACATATATGAACTTATCAGGAGAATGCGTGCGTCCGCTGATGGACTATTACGATATTCCCCTTGAACATTTGAAAGTGATCTATGATGATCTTGATTTGCCAACTGGCCGGATTCGCTTACGTACAAAAGGAAGTGCAGGCGGGCATAATGGAATCAAATCATTGATTCAGCATTTAGGTTCACCTGAATTTGACCGATTCCGTATCGGCATTGGACGTCCTCAAAACGGCATGAAGGTCGTTGATTACGTACTAGGACGTTTCTCAGAAGAAGAACAGCCTGACATTGCATCAGCCATTCAATCGTCTGTCGAGGCTTGTGAAGCAGCTTTAAAAAAGCCATTTTTAGAAGTGATGAATGATTTTAACAAGAAGGTATAAGAATGATAAGCGAAGCACATACTGATCATAAAATCTCAGCATGGGAGGATCACGTATGGCTTTGCATTATTACTGCCGCCACTGTGGTGTAAAGGTTGGCAGTCTAGATGAATCTGCTGTCCAAAGTGAAGCACTTGGATTTCATCACTTAACAAATGAGGAAAGAAACGATATGATTTCTTATAGGGAAAATGGTGATTTACATGTACAAACCATTTGTGAGGATTGCCAAGAGGCGCTCGAAAGAAATCCTGATTACCATCAGTATCATACTTTTATTCAATAAAAAAGCTTTGGTGTAGATATTAGACCAAAGCGTTTTTCTGTTTTAAACAAACAGGGAGGAGGAGCCAAATGAAAAACATACAATCATTTATCAAACAAAGTGATGATTTTCAGTCCATTTTTAATGGGCTAAAGGAAGGGTTAAAAGAACAGCTGCTTGCCGGACTATCAGGCTCCGTCAGATCTTTATTTACAGCCGCGATATCAGACGAACTGAAGCGGCCAATGTTTATTGTGACTCACAATTTATATCAGGCGCAGAAGGTAACAGATGATCTAGCAAGTGTGATGCCGGATCGCTCGGTTCTTCTTTATCCTGTCAATGAACTCATCGCTTCAGAAATTGCAGTGGCCAGTCCTGAGCTGAGAGCACAGCGTTTGGATGTCCTGAATCGACTTGCGAATGGAGAAAACCCCATTATCGTCACTCCCGCAGCTGCGGTGCGCAGGATGCTTCCGCCAGTTGAGCTCTGGAAGGAGAGTCAGATCCATTTAAAGATCGGTGAAGAAATTGATTTGGAGGCGTTTTCAAAACAACTCGTACAAATTGGTTATGACCGGACGTCGATGGTTGCAGCGCCCGGGGATTTTAGTGTGCGCGGAGGAATTATCGACATCTATGCGTTAACGGAAGATCATCCAATCCGTATTGAACTGTTTGATACAGAAGTAGACTCGATTCGAACGTTTCATTCGGATACACAGCGTTCATTAGAAACCCTTCAAGAAATCAAAATAGGTCCTGCAAAAGAGTTAATTGTGAGAGGTCCTGAACGAGTGAGAGCTATTGAACAGCTTGATCAAGGGCTGGCGAAGAGCTTAAAGAAATTCAACTCAGATCAGCAAAAAGAACTGCTTCATCAAAATATTTCTGCTGATCGCGAGAAGCTGCTAGAAGGCATCGTGACACAGGAAATGACGAAGTACCTGTCCTATTTCTATGAAAAGCCTGCTAGTTTGCTAGATTATACATCGCAGGATACGATTATTATTTTAGATGAAATCAGCAGAATTCAGGAGATGGAAGAACAGCTTGAACAGGAAGAAGCCGATTGGACAATTAGTCTGCTTGAAGAAGGCAATATTCTTCATGATTTATCTCTATCTTTCCCGTTCCAAGAACTGATCAATCAGCAATCGAGATCCATTCTGTACTACTCTTTGTTCCTGAGACATGTCCAGCAGACAAATCCGCAAAATATCGTCAATGTATCTAGTAAGCAAATGCAGAATTTCCACGGACAGATGAATGTGCTGGCGAGTGAAATTGAACGCTATAAAAAACAGCAATACACGGTTGTCTTCTTAGGTGCTGATGAAGAGCGGACAGAAAAGCTGTCGTCTGTTCTGCATGATTATGACATTGAAGCCGCTCTTGCTAAACCGGACGCTGAGCTTGTGAGCGGACAGGTGTATATTTTACAAGGTGAGCTGCAAACAGGCTTTGAACTGCCGTTATCAAAAATTGCTGTAATCACAGAAGGTGAACTCTTCAAGAAACGTGTGAAAAAACAGGCGCGTAAGCAAAAGCTGACCAATGCAGAGCGGATCAAGAGCTATTCAGAGCTTCAAGTCGGCGATTATGTGGTGCACATTAACCACGGGATCGGTAAATATTTAGGAATTGAAACGCTTGAAATCGGCGGCATTCATAAAGATTATTTAAATATTCATTATCAAGGAAGCGACAAGCTTTATGTACCGGTTGAACAAATTGATCAGGTGCAGAAATATGTAGGATCTGAAGGTAAAGAACCAAAGCTGTACAAACTTGGCGGCAGTGATTGGAAACGTGTGAAGAAAAAAGTTGAAACATCTGTACAGGACATCGCAGATGATCTGATTAAACTGTACGCAGAACGCGAGGCAAGCAAAGGATATGCTTTCTCGCCTGATCATGAGATGCAGCGCCAGTTTGAATCTGCGTTCCCTTACCAGGAAACAGATGATCAAATCCGTTCGATTCACGAAATTAAACAGGATATGGAGCGGGAACGTCCAATGGACCGTCTGCTTTGTGGAGATGTGGGTTACGGAAAAACGGAGGTGGCTATTCGTGCGGCCTTCAAAGCGATTGCTGACGGGAAGCAGGTAGCCTTGCTTGTTCCGACAACCATCTTAGCGCAGCAGCATTTTGACACAATCATGGACCGATTCCAAGACTACCCTGTCAAAATAGCGCAGCTGAGCCGTTTCCGTACAAGAAAAGAAACAACTGAAACGTTAAAAGGGCTGAAAAACGGAACGATCGATATGGTTATTGGCACACACCGCCTACTTTCAAAAGACATCGTCTACAAGGATTTAGGACTGTTGATCATTGATGAGGAACAGCGTTTTGGTGTGACGCATAAAGAGAAAATTAAGCAGATGAAAGCCAATATCGACGTACTGACATTAACGGCTACGCCAATTCCGCGTACGCTTCATATGTCCATGCTTGGCGTGCGGGATTTATCAGTGATTGAAACACCGCCTGAAAACCGTTTCCCTGTTCAAACCTATGTGGTTGAGTACAATGGCGCTCTAGTCAGAGAAGCGATAGAGCGAGAATTAGCACGCGGCGGTCAAGTGTACTTCCTTTACAACCGTGTTGAGGATATTGAACGAAAAGCAGACGAAATCTCCATGCTAGTCCCAGACGCAAAAGTCAGTTATGCGCACGGGAAAATGAGTGAGAACGAGCTTGAATCAGTGATGATCAATTTCCTTGAAGGTGAATCAGATGTATTGGTCAGTACCACCATCATTGAAACGGGAGTCGATATTCCAAATGTGAACACGCTCATCGTCCACGATGCCGATAAAATGGGGCTCTCTCAGCTGTACCAGCTAAGAGGACGAGTCGGGCGTTCGAACCGTGTCGCTTATGCTTATTTTACGTATCGAAAAGATAAAGTTCTTTCTGAAGTTGCGGAGAAAAGACTTCAAGCCATTAAAGAATTCACAGAGCTCGGATCTGGGTTTAAAATTGCGATGCGTGATTTAACAATTCGAGGAGCAGGGAACTTACTTGGTGCTCAGCAGCATGGCTTCATTGATTCGGTTGGATTCGATCTCTATTCTCAAATGCTGAAAGAAGCCATTGAGGAAAGAAGAGGCGATACAACGGCCCAAGATAAATTCGAGCCAGAAATTGATCTGCAAATTGATGCTTACATCCCAGACACTTATATTTCGGATGGCAAGCAAAAGATTGAAATGTATAAACAGTTTAGAGCAATTGGATCGATTGAAGAGAGAAAAGAGCTTCAGGATGAAATGATCGACCGATTTGGTGAATATCCGCAAGAAGTGGCTGACTTGTTTACGATTGCGACAATGAAGGTTTACGCTGTCCAGGAACGTGTCGAGCTGATTAAGATGGAGAAAGGCATTGTCAGAATGACCCTTGATGAGAAAGCCAGCAGTGAAATCGACGGTCAAAAATTATTTGAGCTCGGCAGTAAATATGGACGTGAAATCGGATTAGGAATGGAAGGCAGCAAGCTGATTATTTCTGTCCAAACGAAAGGCAAGAAGACTGAGGAATGGCTTGAGGTTGTTCTTAACATGCTTCGAGGCCTTCAAGATGTGAAAAAAGAAACCATTCCATCTTCATAAAATTTTGTTTGTCTCTCGTGTATATTACGTTTGATGTGACGGATACTAAACTCAGGGTCAAGTGGTGAATGTTGCATAAAGTGGACGCTTTTGTTCCATTCACCCAACACATCATCAAACGAAAGAGAGGCAGCAGTGAATGAAAGCAACTGGAATTGTACGCCGCATCGATGATTTAGGTAGAGTGGTTATTCCGAAGGAGATTCGCAGAACATTGCGCATCCGGGAAGGAGATCCGCTTGAGATTTTCGTCGACCGCGATGGAGAAGTAATTTTGAAGAAGTATTCGCCGATTAGTGAGCTAGGAGACTTTGCGAAGGAATATGCTGATGCATTATTCGACAGTCTGGGTCATTCCATCCTGATCTGTGATCGAGATACGTATATTGCTGTATCCGGCAGTTCGAAAAAAGAGTACTTGAACAAATCCATCAGTGATTTACTTGAACGAACAATGGATCAGCGTAATTCTGTGTTAGAAGAAAATAAAAAAGAAATTCAACTTGTCGATGGTATTGATGATGACGTATCTGCTTATACCATTGCACCTATTGTTGCGAACGGAGATCCAATTGGCGCCGTCGTCTTATTTTCTAAAGAGCGTTCAATGGGAGAAGTGGAGCATAAAGCGGCAGAAACGGCAGCTGGCTTCTTAGCCCGTCAAATGGAACATTAGGTCTAATAACTCTATATCATCTTGATAAAATGAAAGAATGCCGATGAAATCATTTGATTTTGTCGGTTTTTTATATGGGATGAAACAAAACGAGACATGTGCCGTCTACTCCTTAGAAAGAAACGCCTTTTCATTCACGTATGATATAATGAGTGCGTTTAACTGTAGATCTATTTTAAAGGAGTCATCCATGAAAAATGCTGTGAATCAGCCGCACTGGCTTTTCCAGGGTGCGGTGATTTTGACCATCGCAGGCCTGTTATCAAAGATATTAAGTGCCATTTACCGTGTCCCGTTTCAAAACATCGTAGGGGACACAGGGTTTTATATTTATCAGCAGGTATATCCTTTCCTTGGCATTGCCATCATGCTTGGTACAACAGGATTTCCTGTCATGGTGTCCAAGCTTTTGAGTGAGCATGGGGAAGAGAATCGACGGATCATTACAAGGGTATCCTTGGTCTATATCACTTTACTGAGCCTAGTCTTATTTCTTTGTCTTTACATAGGAGCAGGCACAATTGCAAGCCTTATGGCAGACAGTCAATTAATTCTGCTCATCCAGATGAGTGCTTTTGTGTTTCTATTTCTGCCGCTCACCGTGATGCTGAGGGGAATTTTTCAGAGTGACGGTCTGATGCTTCCAACGGCTGTTTCTCAGTTGGTTGAGCAGCTCATCAGGGTAGGTGTCCTGCTTGTTTTATCCTTCTATTTCGTGAGGCACGGCTATTCGCTTTATGAAACAGGGGCGGGTGCGGTGTTCTCTTCTATCGCAGGAAGTGCGGCCTCGCTCATTTTGCTTCTTTTCCTTTGGCTGACCTATCGAAAGCAGTCTGCTGCAAGTATGTCAGGCAAACAGGCGACACTTCGAAAAAAAGATGTTATGAAGAGTTTGGTGCTGTATACATTGACGATTTGTGTCAGTGGTTTGCTCATATTATGGATGCAAATGATTGATGCTTTTCATCTGTATGCGTTGCTGCGTAGCGAGGGTCTCAGTGAAGCGGCGGCAAAGGCGGCGAAAGGTGTATATGACCGAGGCCAGCCATTCTTACAGCTCGGAACGGTGTTTGCTATCAGCATCGGAACCTCACTTGTGCCATTTTTATCGGCAGCCATGAGGAATGGAGAGCATGAAACGATACGGCAAAAAGTTCGGTCATCGGTTAAGACCACGTCGGTATTAGGGATAGGGTCAGCGGTTGGACTGATTTGTATTTTAGCACCAGTCAATACAATGCTTTTTCGTAATGACTTAGGCACCGATGCCTTGCAAATATTCTGTATATCGATCGCCTTTACGTCGATTGCCATTACGCAGGCGGCTTTACTGCAAGGGCTCGGGCATACTGTGTACCCTGCTGTTGTGGTGGTCCTCAGCGTGCTGGTGAAATGGATTCTAACGATTGCGCTTGTACCGTTATTTGGCATCCACGGTGCCGCGTGGTCAACTGTATGTGGTTTTCTCACAGCAGCCGTGCTCAATGCCGTTTATTTAAAGCATAAAGGATGGATTTCATTGAGAGAGCTGTTCCCGGTGAAAATTCTTTTATCAGCCGCCTTCATGGCTGTTGTCTTAATAGGATATCAGGCTCTGTTTTCATGGGTCATCCCCTTTGAAAAACGTCCGTTTTCCGTTTTAGAGAGCCTGACATCAGTTTTTATTGGTGGTTTCGCCTTTTTATATAGTATTCTTAAGCTAGAAGTATTTACGGACGAGGAATGGAGACTCATTCCATTAGGAAAAAAGATTTTATATTTTAAACAGATGAGAGGGAATCAAAATGGCAGGTAAGATTACCGTCGTCGGTCTCGGGGCAGGCGACATGGATCAGCTGACGCTCGGTGTATATAAGCAGCTGAAGCAGGCGAAAGAAGTATTTATGAGAACGCAGGATCATCCGCTTACCGCAGAGTTAATGCAGGAGGTCCCATCTCTCACCTTTTTTGATGAAATTTATGAAAAGCATGATCAGTTTGATCAGGTGTATCAGGAAATTACCGAAATATTATTTGCAGAGGCAGCGGAAAAAGACATTGTGTACGCTGTACCTGGTCATCCATTTGTGGCAGAAAAGACCGTACAGCTGCTCGTCGCCGGGCAGAAAGAGCGCGGGATTGAGGTGTCTGTCGCTGGTGGACAAAGCTTTCTAGATGCGACATTCAACTCCTTGCAGATTGACCCCATCGAGGGATTACAATTCGTTGATGCAGGGGATATGAGAGCGGATGATCTGAAATTAACCCAGCACGTTCTGATTTGTCAGGTATATGATCAGATGACAGCTTCGAATGTGAAACTCACGCTGATGGAAAAGCTCCCTGACGATTATGAAGTTTATATTGTGACTGCAGCTGGAAGCAGTCAGGAACAGATTACTGCCGTTCCTTTATTTGAACTTGATCGAGATGTGTCGATAAATAACTTAACGAGTGTTTATGTTCCTCCGATTCAAGATGAACAGCTGCTTTATCAACAATTTGACACCTTCCGTGACGTCATACGTACATTAAGAGGTCCGGGCGGCTGTCCATGGGATCAAAAACAAACAAATGAATCACTCAAACCATATTTAATTGAAGAATGCTATGAACTGCTTGAAGCGATAGATGAAGATGACCCAGATCATATGGTGGAAGAGCTCGGCGATGTGCTGCTACAGGTGCTGCTTCACGCTCAAATTGGCGAAGATGACGGTTATTTCTCAATCGATGACGTCATTCAGCATGTCACAGAAAAAATGATTCGGCGCCACCCCCATGTGTTTGGTGACACGAATGTTTCTGAGGCAGCAGATGTGGTGGCCAACTGGGAAAAAATCAAACAGCAGGAGAAGCCAGAGCGGGCCGGTTCTATTTTGCAATCGATTCCGGCGACACTTCCAGCACTAACAAAGGCATATAAGCTCCAAAAGAAAGCTGCCAAAGTAGGCTTTGATTGGACAGATGTTCAAGACATTTGGAACAAATACGAAGAAGAAAAGCAGGAATTTCTCGTTGAAGTGGCAGAGAAGACGGACGAAGGTGCAACGAAGCAGATGAAAGATGAATTTGGAGATCTTTTGTTTGTTCTCGTCAATATTGGCAGGTTCTATCACCTAGAGCCTGAAACGGCACTCGCTTCTGCCAACACAAAATTCATACGGCGCTTTCAGCATATCGAACAAAAAGCAAAGGACATGGGCCGTTCATTAGATGACTTAACGCTAGAGGAAATGGACGATCTATGGAACGATGCGAAACGCATAGAAAGAGGTGAACACACATGAGACTAGATAAATTTTTAAAAGTGTCCCGTTTAATTAAAAGAAGAACATTGGCAAAAGAAGTAGCTGATCAAGGCAGGATATCTATTAACGGAACACAGGCGAAAGCAAGCTCTGACGTGAAAGAAGGAGATGAGCTGCAAATCCGCTTTGGTCAAAAACTAGTGACTGTTCAAGTCAACGAGTTAAAGGACACGACGAAAAAAGAAGAAGCGGCTGGCATGTATACTGTGCTAAAAGAAGAAAAAACAGCAGAATAGGGCTTGTTCTAAATGACCCTCTTATCACATACAATGCAGTAACATGCAAGTATGAGATATGGGGGATGTATAGATGAATCAATATTATAATCAACCTCAAGGCACGAAGCTGTCATCAGACGCGGAGCACAATGTCACAATGCGAAACAGAAAGCATTTAGATATTACTGGTGTCAAACAAGTGGAAAGCTTTGATAGTGAGGAATTTCTGCTGGAGACGGTCATGGGGATTCTCGCCATCCGCGGAGAAAATCTGCAAATGAAAAACCTAGACGTCGAAAAGGGCGTTGTGTCGATCAAAGGGCGTGTTTTTGATTTAATCTATGTTGATGAGCAGCACGGGGAGAAAGCTAAAGGATTTTTTAGCAAGCTGTTTAAATGACGCTGACAGTCCAGTTTTATACGATGCTTTCCATGGCGGCGATGGGCATCTGGCTGGGCGCATCGCTTGATACGTACAAGCTGTTTGTGAACCGGGAAAAAACAGCAAAATGGCTTTTGGTTATCCACGATCTCCTTTTTTGGATGGTACAGGGTCTCTTATTCTTTTACGTCCTGCTGCTGACAAATGAGGGAGAATTCAGGCTTTATATTTTTCTAGCTGTTGCTCTAGGTTTCTCGATGTATCAGGCATTGATGAAACATTTGTATCTCAAGATTCTCAAGTTTATCATGATGTGTGTATATCAGACTGTTCTCTTCCTAAAAAGGCTGGTCATGTCGGTTGTCTTCCAGCCGATCCGCTGGATGATCACATTGATTATAAGTGCTATTCTGTTCTTGCTCCACTCGCTCTTACGTCTTGTTCGTTTTACGTTTCGGCTCGTGTGGAAGGTGCTGTCGATTGTTTGTTATCCGCTCATCTGGTTACTCAATGTGACCATTATTCATCGGATTCCCGAAAAATGGCGAACATCAATGAGATTGTTTTTCTCAAAAGGAGCAGGAATTTTACAAGGGGCCAAGAAATTATCTGGTACCATCAAAACGAAATGGAAACAATTCTGGACAAAGTAAGAGAGGAGGCCTTCAATTTTGAACAAGAGAAAAAGAAATATCGCACAAATTCAAAATGATTACCAAAAACAAATGGAACAGCAAGCGCAGCGCTTAAAACGCAAACGTCGCGGACTCCTTAGAAGGCTTACCGTGTTTGGTGTAATCGTGCTCATGTTTGCTGTCTTGGTGACAAGTGCCCTCTGGTCGCAATCGTCTTCACTAAAGGAAAAAGAAGAGAAGAAGGTTGCGCTCGAAAAAGAGTTGAAGCAATTACAAACAAAGCAGGAAGATATTTCTGATGAAATTAAGAAGCTGAAAAGCAAGGAATACGTACTCGAACTGGCACGACGGGACTATTATATGTCCAAAAAAGGCGAAAAAATCTTTGATGTGGGCAATAAGAGCGATTAGCCTTGTTGACACTTAAAATTCAGTTTATGTATAATTGAACAAATGAGATTTTTTTATAAGTCTAAGGAGGAGCACTTTTTTTATGTCGATTGAAGTTGGCAGCAAGTTACAAGGGAAAGTTACGGGCATTACAAATTTTGGAGCTTTTGTGGAGTTGCCAGGCGGTTCAACTGGTCTCGTTCATATCAGTGAGGTAGCCGATAACTATGTAAAAGATATTAATGAGCATTTAAAAGTCGGTGAACAAGTTGAAGTGAAAGTGATTAACGTTGAAAAAGACGGTAAAATCGGCTTGTCCATTAAAAAAGCAAAAGATCGTCCTCAACAACAATCAAGACCAAGCAGAAATGATTTCCGTCCGAAGGAATCGTTTGAACAAAAAATGAACAAATTCTTAAAAGATAGCGAAGATCGCTTAACATCTTTAAAACGTAACACGGAATCAAAACGTGGGGGGCGCGGAGCAAGAAGAGGTTAACTTGTTGCTGCTTTCTATATATTTTCACAACAAAGCATCTGCTGTTCAGCAGGTGCTTTTTTTCATGATCCATCCGACATTTTTTGAGATTTCGTCATTTAATTTAAAACTTTCTATTGACGGACAAGCGAATCCTTTGTATTATAGTTCTTGTGCTTCTTAGCGCATTTTCATTATGGCGGTGTAGCTCAGCTGGCTAGAGCGTACGGTTCATACCCGTGAGGTCGGGGGTTCGATCCCCTCCGCCGCTATCCTTTTAACTAGAACATAAAGCAAGGCCCGTTGGTCAAGCGGTTAAGACACCGCCCTTTCACGGCGGTAACACGGGTTCGAATCCCGTACGGGTCATCTTCGAAACAGCTTTCTATAGGAAAGCTGTTTTTTTGTGCCTTCGTAAAATTGTGATGAAAGACATCGACTTTCATGAAAGTATGCCTCTTTGACGAATAAAGCGTCGAACGTTTTATGGAAACGACAACTTCTTTTGACAAAATTTCTTTTTCACCTTCGCTATAATGACAAGCAACGAATATCAGGTGGGGGATGAGAAGATGGAAAAACTAGAAAGAAGAACTGATTTAACAGGAGCGGGGTTTGAAAGAATCAGTGCGGGATTAAAAAAGATGAAAAACCTGTTTCTTCATCACACGCATTCTCTTTTTTTCTATAAAGGGTTTATTTATGTTGTTCTAGGCTTTTTATTAGGACGAGCCTTTATATTATCTGAAATTATGCCGTTTGCTCTGCCTTTCTTTGGCTCCATGCTGCTTATTAAAAGAGATAAGGCGATGCTTGCTTGTCTAGCATTACTCGCTGGGGCGATGACAATATCACCTCAAAATGCATTGTTTGTGTTTGCGTCGCTGCTCATGTTTCTCCTTATGTCAAAGGTGGTTTCTTTCATCATCAAAGACCCAGTGAAAACATTACCGGTTGTCATTGTTCTCTCAATGCTGATCACCCGAGGAGCGTTTGTTTACCTAGAGCAAGGTGCTGTGCAAAGTTATGATTACGTCATGGCGGGTGTCGAAGCAGGACTTGCCTTCATTTTGACTCTGATTTTTCTTCAAAGCCTGCCGATTTTTACAGTCAGGAAAATTAAACACTCTTTAAAGGTCGAAGAAATTATTTGTTTTATGATTTTAATTGCCTCAGTTTTAACTGGTCTTGCTGGGATCACATTTCAAGGAATGCAGGCAGAGCATATTTTGTCACGTTATGTAGTGCTGACATTTGCCTTTATTGGCGGAGCCAGTATTGGTTGTACGGTCGGTGTTGTGACAGGATTAATTCTCGGTCTTGCTAACATCGGAAACCTTTATCAGATGAGTCTTCTTGCCTTTTCAGGCTTATTAGGCGGATTGCTGAAAGAAGGGAAGAAAGCAGGGGCAGCCATCGGCTTAATTGTGGGTTCCTTACTCATTTCACTGTACGGGGAAGGGTCAGCAGGTCTCATGACCACACTGTATGAATCACTTATAGCGGTTGCGCTCTTTTTGCTCACGCCGCAATCAGTTACTTCCAAGGTAGCGAAATACATTCCTGGTACGGTAGAGCATGTACAAGAGCAGCAGCAATATGCTCGGAAGGTACGAGACGTGACAGCAAAAAAGGTAGATCAGTTCTCTCATGTATTTCATGCGCTGTCTGAGAGTTTTGCGACATTTTACGAATCCGTTCCTGAAGAGAAGAAGCAGGAAGAGGATGTAGATCTTTTTTTAAGTACGATCACAGAACGATCCTGTCAAACGTGCTATAAGAAAAATAAATGCTGGGTGCAGAACTTTGATACAACCTATGAACTAATGAAACAAGTTATGCATGAATCTGATGAAAAAACGTATGAGCATAACCGAAAATTGAAAAAGAAATTTAGTCAGCACTGCTCAAAATCAAAACATGTTGAGGAATTGATCGAAGAGGAGATCGCTTACTATAAAGCCAACCAGACACTGAAGAAAAAAGTCCAAGACAGCAGGCGTCTTGTCGCTGAACAGCTGATGGGGGTCTCGCAAGTAATGGAGGATTTTTCCCGGGAAATAAAACGAGAAAGAGAGCAGCATTTTATTCAGGAAGAGCAGATGATAGAAGCGCTTCAGCACTTTGGTATTGAAATTCAGCAAGTAGAAATCTATAGCTTGGAGCAGGGAAATGTGGATATTGAAATGAGAATACCATATTGCCAAGGGCATGGGGAATGTGAAAAAATCATTGCTCCAATGCTTTCGGATATTTTAGAAGAACAGATTTTAGTCAAAGCAGAACAGTGTGCAGAGCATCCAACAGGCTATTGCCACGTTGTATTTGGCTCTGCTAAATCATACCGAGTGGCTACAGGCGTGGCACATGCAGCAAAAGGCGGAGGACTGGTATCTGGAGACAGCTACAGCATGATGGAGCTTGGAGCAGGCAAGTATGCCGCAGCTATTAGTGATGGAATGGGCAACGGAGCACGTGCTCATTTTGAAAGCAATGAAACGATTAAGCTGTTAGAAAAAATATTGGCGTCAGGTATCAATGAAAAAGTGGCGATTAAAACCATTAATAGTATTTTATCTTTACGAACGACGGACGAGATCTATTCCACATTGGATTTATCGATCATTGATTTACAGGATGCGAGCTGTAAGTTCCTCAAGATTGGTTCAACACCCAGCTTTATTAAACGGGGTGATCAGGTGATGAAGGTACAAGCAAGCAACTTGCCAATCGGTATTATTGATGAATTCGAAGTCGAGGTTGTGAGTGAACAGATGAAGGCAGGAGACCTATTGATTATGATGAGTGACGGTATTTTTGAGGGGCCAAAGCATATTGAAAATCATGATCTGTGGGTGAAACGGAAAATGAAAAGCTTTAAAACAGAAGATCCCCAAGAAATTGCTGATTTATTAATGGAAGAGGTTATTCGAACAAGAGCAGGCCAAATTGACGACGATATGACAGTTGTTGTCATCAGGCTCGACCACAACACACCAAAATGGGCTTCCATTCCGACCGGTACATTCTATCTTGAGAAACAAGAGATTTCTTAATATATCGTATAATATGAATTTCTTCTGGCGATGATGGGGATATAAGCATTCAGTTACAATCCCAGGAGGAATGAAGATGCGAAAAGGTCACGTCAACCAAATCTTATTGATTACAGATGGCTGCTCAAATCACGGGGAAGATCCGCTTGCGATTGCCTCATTGGCAAAGGAACAAGGGATTACAGTCAATGTCATTGGCATTATGGAAGAAAACAGACACGATCATGAAGCGATGAAGGAAGTGGAGGGGATTGCTCTCGCAGGCGGAGGCATCCATCAAGTTGTCTATGTCCAGCAGTTATCTCAAACAGTACAAATGGTCACAAAAAAAGCGATGACACAAACGCTACAAGGTGTTGTGAATAAAGAATTGCAGCAAATTCTCGGCAAAGATGCTGAAATTGAAGAACTTCCACCTGATAAGCGCGGGGAAGTAATGGAGGTTGTCGATGAGTTAGGAGAGACGGTTCACCTTCAAGTACTCGTGCTTGTTGATACAAGTGCAAGTATGAAACCGAAGCTGCCAACCGTCAAAGAAGCACTTATCGACCTTTCTATCAGTTTAAATTCAAGAATTGGAGAAAATCAGTTTGGGATGTGTGTATTTCCCGGGAAAAACTCAGATGCTGAAATTGTGTTGAATTGGACGCCTCGATTCGATTCATTATCATCTATTTTCCCAAAACTGACCACTGGAGGCATCACCCCAACGGGACCAGCGCTTCGGGAAGCACTTCAGCATTTCAAATCAGTTCGTTCACGCAAAGGGCTGCTTGAAGCAAAGGAAGAGCATGATGATGAATTCGGATTCTAACATCCCGTTAGGCACGGTGATTCAAGGGAAATGGCACCACCATCATTACCGTATTGTAAAAGAGCTTGGAAAAGGGGCGAACGGTGTTGTCTATCTGGCCGAATCGCCACATGGGCAAGCGGCCCTTAAAGTGAGTGATGACAGTATGCTCATTGCATCTGAAGTCAATGTATTAAAATCCTTTTCAAAGGCTCCTGTGAAAACCATGGGGCCTTCTTTTTATGATATGGATGATGCGATTTATCCAGGTATGCCTCAAAAACGCTCCTTTTATGTGATGGAATATGTCAGAGGTCCATTATTGCTTGAATTTGTGAAACATAAGGGTGATGAGTGGATCGTTGTTTTGATGATTCAGCTTTTATCCAGTCTGGCTCATTTACATCAGGAAGGATGGATTTTTGGTGACTTAAAGCCGGATAATCTCATTGTTTCTGGTCCCCCGGCAACGATTCGGTGCATTGATGTGGGAGGAACGACGAAAGCAGGCAGGGCAATTAAGGAGTATACCGAGTTTTTTGATCGAGGCTATTGGGGGTTTGGCACAAGAAAAGCTGAACCATCGTATGATTTATTTGCCCTGACCATGGTGATGGTCAACTGTGCGTATAAGAAAGAATTCAAAAAAGGAGCAGAACCAGAAAAGCAGCTTTATCGAGCCATTGAAGGACATCCTTTATTAAAGCGATATGAAAGGGTGTTAAAGGCTGCTCTACAAGGTAAATATCAATCAGCAGCAGACATGAAAAGCGCGATGCTGAAAGAAGGACAGCTGATTGCAACAAGAAAAACGCGCCAAAAGAAGCAGCAGCAAAAAAACGCGCCAAAACCCGCTATTAATCAAAATCAACAAGTGGCTACACGATCGCGGGCTGCAGCAGCAAAAAGAACGTCAGCACGCAAAAAATCAGGCGGTCTTTTTGAAACCATTCTTATCGTGTGCAGTGTACTCGCTCTTTACTGTGCATATGTGGTTTTGTTCCTGTTGTAGAGCTGTAAAAAAGCAGGCTTCTTCTTTGCTTGGAGCTACTGAAAGTGATAGGATATGTATATCTTTAAATTACCTGCTCTTTGTGAGGAGGAAGTTGTGAATAGAATTGAATCTTTTTTGAAAAAGCATGATGTTTACCTTGAAAATACGACAGTCATTGTCGGGGTTTCCGGCGGACCGGATTCCATGCTCTTACTGCATGAACTTAACAAGCGCCGCAAAGGTTCCTATCAGCTGATTGCAGCCCATGTAGATCACATGTTCAGAGGAGAAGAGTCCTTTGCTGATTTGGCATTTGTTGAGGCTTACTGTAAGGAGCACGAGATCCCTTTTGAATCGTCCCGCATACAGGTCACCCAATATGCAAAAGAAAACCGCTTAAACAAACAGGCAGCTGCAAGGGAGTGCAGATATGCTTTCTTTCGTCAATTGATGGAGCAATACAACGCTCAATTTATAGCGCTTGCACATCATGGAGACGACCAAGTAGAAACAATGTTGATGAGACTTGCGAGAGGGACTGTTGGTATAGGACTCGCGGGTATCCAAGCAAAACGTCCTTTTCAAAATGGGTGGCTGATTCGACCGCTCATTGGATACTCTAAGGACGACGTACTAAAAGCTTGTGAAAAAGAACATGTCCCCTATGTCATTGATCAAAGCAATCATACGGATGACTACTTGAGAAACCGGGTAAGAAGACACATTCTTCCCGTGTTAAAAGAAGAGGCACCTCATGTACATGAAAGCTTTCAGTTTGTAAGTGACATGCTGACTGAGGATGAGCAATACTTGCAGGCTTTAACAAAGGAACAAATGAACCAAGTGATAACGAGTCAATCGCCTAAGCAAATTGAGATCAAAACGAAGCCTTTGCTTGACCTGCCTTTGCCTTTACAAAGAAGAGGCATTCAACTAATATTAAACTATCTTTATGAAAACACTCAATCAGCGTTTTCAAACCAGCATATTCTAGGGACTTTAGACTGGTTATCTCATACCGATCAACCGTCTGGATCATTAGATTTGCCAAAAGGTTTACAAGCTGTCAAGTCTTATGATCACTGTATGTTTACCTTTGAACGATCGCATGTATTAGACCAGTCTTATGCTCTTCACTTAAAGGTTGAGCTCGGAGAAGAGCTTTTTCTCCCAAATGGACAGTCTATCGCCGTATCAAATCATGTTCCGAAGGATGCACGGAACGGAAACCATTTTTTCTTGCTTCAAAAAGATCATGTTCGTCTCCCTTTGATCATTCGCTCACGAAAAAATGGTGATCGAATCAAACTTAAAGGGATGAATGGATCAAAAAAGGTGAAGGATATATTTATTGATAAAAAAGTGCCTCTTGCAGAAAGAGACAGCTGGCCGATCGTCACTGACTCGGATCATCAAATCATCTGGATCCCAGGTCTGAAAAAATCCGTTTTTGAAGAAATTGATATGACAAACAGCGATCTCATTGTATTACAATATAGACAGCACGAAAATTTGTAGGGGGCAAGCAAAAGCATGAAACAAGATATTGAAAAGATTTTGATCTCAGAAGAAGAGATCCAGCAAAAAGTGAAGGAACTGGGTGCAACATTAACCAGTGATTATGATGGTAAATTTCCCCTGGCTATTGGTGTTTTGAAAGGGGCTCTTCCATTCATGGCAGACCTGATCAAACACATTGATACATATTTAGAACTTGATTTTATGGATGTATCTAGCTACGGAAAGTCTACCGTATCTTCTGGAGAAGTAAAGATCATTAAGGATCTAGATACTTCTGTTGAAGGAAGAGATATTTTGATTATGGAAGATATCATCGACAGTGGGTTAACTTTGAGCTATCTGGTAGAGCTTTTCCGATACCGTAAAGCAAATTCCATTAAAATTGTGACATTGCTTGATAAACCAAGCGGCCGCAAAGCAGACATCAAAGCAGATTATGTTGGATTTGAAGTGCCAGATGCATTTGTTGTCGGCTATGGATTGGATTTTGCTGAACGTTACCGAAACCTCCCGTATATTGGAGTGTTAAAACCATCTGTTTACGAAGGCTAATCAGCATACGTATACATGAGGTTATTGGTTGTGTTGGAATGATTTTCTATGATACTATTGAACATAGTTGTGCTTACTGTGGGAGGAGGTAAGGAATGAATCGGGTTTTTCGTAATACGATTTTTTATATACTTATTTTATTACTTGTGATAGGGGTCGTCAGTTGGTTAGGATCCCCAAATCAAAAGCCTGAGAACATGTCTTACAGCAAATTTTCGCAAAATCTAAGTGCGGGAAAAGTGGAGAGTATCTCCATTCAGCCTGTAAGAGGGGTTTATGAAATTCGTGGTCAATTAGATGGCGCGAAGAAAGATCAATACTTCATTACCCATGTTCCAGATGGTCAAGGTGTTGACCAAATTTACAGTGCACTGAAGAATACAGATGTAAAAGTAGAACCAGCACCTGAAACAAATGGATGGCTGCAAGTTCTGACAACCATCATTCCGTTTATCATCATCTTTATCCTGTTCTTCTTCTTATTGAACCAAGCTCAGGGCGGCGGAAGCCGAGTCATGAACTTTGGTAAGAGTAAGGCGAAGCTTTACACAGAAGAGAAGAAACGTGTGAAATTTAAAGATGTTGCCGGTGCAGATGAAGAAAAGCAAGAGCTTGTAGAAGTGGTTGAATTCCTGAAGGACCCACGTAAATTTGCGGAGCTTGGCGCAAGAATCCCTAAAGGGGTTTTACTAGTAGGACCTCCAGGTACAGGTAAAACATTGCTTGCGAGAGCATCTGCAGGAGAAGCAGGCGTTCCTTTCTTCAGCATCAGTGGTTCTGACTTCGTCGAGATGTTCGTCGGTGTCGGTGCATCACGTGTACGTGATTTATTCGAAAATGCGAAAAAGAATGCACCTTGCTTAATCTTTATTGATGAGATTGATGCAGTGGGTCGTCAGCGTGGAGCCGGTCTTGGCGGTGGTCATGACGAGCGTGAACAAACGCTTAACCAGCTTCTTGTTGAAATGGATGGTTTTAGTGCCAACGAAGGTATTATTATCATTGCTGCGACAAACCGTGCAGATATTCTAGACCCTGCATTGCTGCGTCCGGGACGTTTTGACCGTCAAATTACGGTTGACCGCCCAGATGTTATTGGCCGTGAAGAAGTACTGAAAGTTCATGCGAAAAACAAACCGCTTGACGAGTCAGTTAACTTAAAAGCCATTGCAAGCAGAACACCAGGGTTCTCTGGAGCAGATCTTGAGAACTTACTAAACGAAGCAGCACTTGTTGCTGCCCGTCATAACAAAAAGAAAATCGATATGCGTGATATTGACGAAGCGACTGACCGTGTCATCGCTGGGCCGGCGAAGAAAAGCCGTGTCATTTCGAAGAAAGAACGTAATATTGTGGCTTACCATGAAGCAGGTCATACCGTCATTGGTCTTATCCTAGACGAAGCGGACATGGTGCATAAAGTAACGATCGTTCCTCGTGGTCAGGCAGGCGGATATGCGGTCATGCTTCCAAGAGAAGACCGTTATTTCCAAACGAAGCCAGAGCTTCTTGATAAGATTGTCGGCTTGCTCGGCGGTCGTGTTGCAGAGGAAATTACGTTTGGTGAAGTAAGTACAGGCGCTCACAACGACTTCCAGCGTGCAACAGGCATTGCAAGAAGAATGGTCACAGAGTTCGGTATGTCTGATAAACTTGGTCCGCTTCAATTCGGTCAATCACAAGGAGGTCAAGTCTTCCTTGGCCGTGATTTTAACAATGAGCCGAATTACAGTGAAGCGATCGCTTACGAAATTGACCAAGAAGTTCAGCGTTTCATTAAGGAGAGCTACGAACGTGCGAAACAAATTCTCACTGAGAATAAAGATAAGTTAGAAATCATCGCACAAGCCCTTCTAGAAGTTGAAACATTAGATGCTGAACAAATTAAATCTCTTTACGAAACTGGAAAGCTTCCAGAGCGTGTATATGCAGATGACGAAGAGAAAAACGATGATGTGAAAGTAAACATCAAGAAAAAAGAAGATGAGGAGATCTAATCTCCTTCTGTGAAAGCTGCCGGGATCACCGGCAGCTTTTTTTATTTCGATTCATGAATGGATCGGTTTCGAATTGTTTACAAATGGAACTCAATTCGTGTATGGTATGATAGAAAGTCGAAAAATGCTCTTTTTGAGAAACTATTCAAAGTGGTGATGAAGTTGTTACTCGTGATAGATGTAGGAAACACAAATACCGTTTTAGGTGTTTATCATAATGGCGATCTAAACTACCATTGGCGAATTGAAACAAGCCGTCATAAAACAGAAGATGAATTTGGTATGTCCATCAGGGCTTTATTCGATTATGTCGGGCTGATGTTTGACCAAATAGAAGGGATTATCATCTCGTCTGTTGTCCCGCCAATGATGTTCGCACTTGAAAGAATGTGCGAAAAGTATTTTCACATAACACCCCAAATTGTAGGGCCTGGAATGAAGACTGGATTAAACATTATGTGTGACAATCCAAAGGAAGTCGGGGCAGATCGAATTGTCAATGCAGTAGCAGCAATTCACCTATATGGGGCACCTCTTATTGTGGTAGACTTTGGAACAGCAACAACCTACTGTTATATCAATGAACAAAAACAATACATGGGTGGAGCGATTGCACCGGGTATTACCATCTCAACTGAGGCTTTATATACAAGAGCGGCGAAGCTGCCGAGAATTGAAATTGTCCGTCCAGATCACATTGTTGGAAAAAACACCATCAGTGCGATGCAATCCGGCATCCTTTATGGATATGTTGGCCAAGTCGAGGGAATAGTGAAACGGATGAAGCAGCAAGCCAAACAAACACCGAAAGTCATTGCAACAGGCGGTTTGTCTACATTGATTGGAAATGAATCAGACTGTATTGATATTGTCGATCCGTTCCTCACATTAAAAGGACTGCAGCTCATTTATGAACGTAATCGTGTCGGTGTATTATAGGAGGTTTAAATCAAATGGATTACTTAGTTAAAGCGTTAGCATATGATGGAAAAGTCCGCGCATATGCTGCAAACACAACAGATACAATCAACGAAGCACAAAGAAGACATCATACGTGGCCGACTGCATCAGCAGCCATCGGCAGAACGATGACAGCAACAGTCATGATGGGTGCTATGCTGAAAGGTGAGAATAAGCTAACTGTCAAAATAGAAGGCGGTGGACCAATCGGCGCCATTATCGCTGATGGAAATGCAAAAGGCCAGGTGCGAGGATATGTCTCAAACCCACAAGTTCACTTTGACTTAAATGAACATGGCAAGCTGGATGTTAGACGTGCAGTCGGAACATCTGGAACGTTAAGTGTTGTCAAAGATATCGGGCTGAAGGACCACTTTACAGGACAAACAGAAATTGTCTCAGGTGAAATTGGAGATGACTTCACTTATTATCTTGTTTCTTCTGAGCAAGTGCCTTCTTCTGTAGGCGTAGGCGTCCTTGTCAATCCAGATAATTCGATTCTCGCAGCAGGCGGTTTCATCATTCAATTGCTGCCTGGTACAGAAGATGCTGTCATTGAAAGACTAGAAAAGCGCCTGTCAACCATTGAACCCATCTCTAAACTCATTGAAAAAGGGATGACACCAGAACAAATATTAGAAGAAGTACTCGGTGAAAAGCCTCAAATTTTAGAAACTGTACCTGTCGAATTTTCTTGTAACTGCTCAAAAGAACGGTTTGCAAATGGCATTATCAGCCTAGGGAAAGCCGAAATTGATGATATGATTGAACAAGACGGACAAGCAGAAGCTCAATGCCATTTTTGTAACGAAACGTATGTATTTACAAAAGAAGAGCTAGAAGAGCTACGTGAAGAATTAACCCGCTAAGCTCTAAGCAGCGGGTTTTCTTTTTAGAATGGAAAGGAGACGAAAGATGAGACTAAAAGCAAGAGTGGTATGGACATTTATCCTCGTGTTGCTCATGATTAATGCCGTTGTCATTGCATATGTATTAACAAAGTCACAAATGTCACAGGCTTCTTCTAACGGGAAGAGCGGTGAAGAAATTGCGTCAATTGGAAAAGAGAAGGTGACGCGTCAAGAATGGCTAAAGAAAATGGAAGACCGCTACGGAAAGGCGACTCTTGAGCAAATGATCAATCAAAAGGTGGTCAATCAGCTTGCCAAGCAAAACAAGCTGGAAGTGTCTTCAAAAGAGATCAATCGTGAATTGCTTATGCTCAAAGCGGTGTCTAATAATTTCTATGAAGATGGACATACAAGTGAGAAGGAATGGAAAGAACAGATTCGTTATCAAATTTTATTAGAGCAGCTTTTAACAAGAGATGCCGTCGTTTCTGAAAAAGAAGCGAAATCGTTTTATGAAAAAAACAAGGACTTATATCAATATGATGATTCATACCGCATTCGCCATATCGTCGTGAAGACAAAGAGCGAGGCTGAAAATGTATTGAAAGATTTAAAAGGTGGATCTAGTTTCGAAGCCGTGGCAGCTGAACGTTCAATCGACCGTTACACCTCACCATACGGCGGAGATCTTGGATTTGTGACAGAAGAGCAGGAAAGTATCCCAGCCCTATACATACAAGAAGCTCAAAAGCTTCAGCCAGATGAATGGACGAAAGAGCCGATTCAGACCAAAAACGGGTATGCCATTATTCAGTTAAAAGAAAAATTAAATGGCCGCTCTTTCTCCTATGACGAAGTCAAAGACCAGATTAAAAGGCAGATCGCCATGGAAGATCTAGGTGAAAAGGCGAATGTCAAAACCCTGTGGAAAGAAGCAAAAGTCACATGGTTTTACGATGGCGAGCAGGACTAAAAGCATTGACAAAATTTTTTGAAATTGATAATTTAATATTAATACAATAAAATTACTCGGAGATAGAGGTGTTAGTGATGGCTCGTATTGCAAATTCAGTTTTTGAACTAATAGGAAATACACCAGTCGTTAAATTAAACCGTTTAGTAGATGAAGACAGTGCGGATGTCTACTTGAAACTTGAATATATGAACCCGGGCAGCAGTGTCAAAGATCGTATTGCTTTAGCGATGATCGAAGATGCTGAAGCAAAAGGTACATTAAAAGCCGGCGATACGCTTATTGAACCAACAAGCGGAAATACAGGAATCGGCCTTGCAATGGTAGCGGCTGCTAAAGGAATCAATGCGATTTTGGTTATGCCGGACACAATGAGTCAGGAGCGCCGCAACCTTTTACGCGCTTATGGTGCGGAACTTGTCTTAACACCAGGTGCAGAAGGAATGAAAGGTGCCATCAAAAAAGCGGAAGAATTAGCAGAAGAGCATGGTTATTTCATGCCTCAGCAATTTAGCAACGAAGCCAATGCAGAGATTCACCGTCGTACAACTGGGAAAGAAATCCTTGAACAGTTTGACGGCGAGCTTGATGCATTTATTGCAGGTGTTGGTACGGGCGGTACGATTACAGGTGCTGGTGAAGTCCTAAAAGAAGCCATCCCATCCATCCAGCTTTATGCAGTAGAGCCGACAGATTCTCCTGTATTGTCAGGCGGTAAGCCGGGTCCGCATAAAATTCAAGGAATTGGAGCAGGTTTTGTTCCTTCAATCTTGAACACAGAAATATATGACGGCATCATCCAAGTGAAAAACGAAGATGCATTTGAGCTTGCAAGAAAAGCAGCGAAAGAAGAAGGAATCCTTGGCGGTATTTCTTCCGGAGCAGCTATTTACGCAGCACTTCAAACAGCGAAAAAGCTTGGTAAAGGGAAAAAGGTTCTGGCCATCATCCCAAGTAATGGTGAGCGTTACCTCAGTACACCACTTTATCAATTCGATTAAACCAATCACCCCAGCATTTGCTGGGGTTTTTTCATGAATTCTGAAGATGGAAAGCAAATACTATTTTCTAAATAAATTGGATTGCATTACAATAAGATTAATGAAAATGAAAAAGGATGATAACATGACACAACGCAGGCCGATGGGCATCAAAATTCCTTTTACGAAAGATGCATTCTTGAAAAGATACGAACAATTAACTGCTCGCGAAACACATCATGTGCTTCTTGAAAGTGCGCGCGGCGGTTCTTATAGCATCGCTGGTATTCACCCGATCGCTAAAGCGAAGGGGAAAGATGGAATGACGACCATCCATTATCAAGATGAGGTGCTGTTCAAAGAAGGTGATCCATTCAGAGCGTTTACGGATTGGTTTCAAACCCTTCAAACCGAAACGAACGACGAATACCCAGACTTCCAAGGCGGAGCAATTGGGTTTTTAAGCTACGATTATGCTAGATACATCGAGCATTTTAAGATGCTGTCAATTGATGATCTTCAAACACCAGACCTTTATTTCCTCGTATTTAACGATGTTGCAGTTTTTGATCATAAAGAGCACGCGCTGTGGCTGATTACGCACATAGAGGAAACGGAATCAGTGAGTAAAGCGAACCAAAGGCTTGAAGAATGGAGGCAAAAATGGACAAGCTCTTCAGAAGAATCAGCACAATCACCTGTCAGTGAACCTTCCACAGAATTTGTACCAGCAGCACCATTCACTGAAGAAACCTTTGGGGAAGCAGTAGAGAAAATTAAGCAATATATCGCAAACGGTGATGTGTTCCAAGTGAACTTATCCATCAGACAAGATGAACAGCTTCACACTCATCCGTATGATTTATACAAAACGTTACGTCAAGTCAATCCATCTCCTTATATGTCTTACCTGCATACGCCTGACTTCCAGATTGTTTGTGGATCTCCAGAGCTGCTTATTAAGAAAAAAGGAACTCAGCTAGAAACAAGACCAATTGCCGGAACAAGATCACGAGGCAAAGACGACGCTGAGGATCAAGCGCTGGCAAAAGAGCTCATTGAAAATGAAAAAGAACGTGCAGAGCATGTGATGCTTGTTGACCTTGAGCGGAATGACCTTGGACGCGTATCCACTTATGGATCCGTAAAAGTGAACGAATTTATGGCGATTGAGAAATATTCACACGTGATGCATATTGTATCCAATGTACAAGGAGAGCTGCGTGATGAATGTGACGCGGTAGATGTCATGAGAGCTGTATTCCCAGGTGGAACGATTACAGGTGCTCCAAAAGTGCGGACGATGGAAATCATAGAAGAACTTGAGCCAACAAGACGTGGGCTTTATACTGGATCTATAGGCTGGTTTGGATTCAATCAAGATATGCACTTTAATATCGTCATTCGTACTGCGTATTGTACAGAAGGAAAAGCCTTTATGCAGTCAGGTGCGGGGATCGTCATAGATTCTGTCCCAAAACACGAATATAAAGAATCGATTAAAAAAGCCTATGCAGTGAAAAAAGCATTACAGCTGAGCAAAGAAGAGACTATTTTGAGTTAGAGGTGAGCAGAGTATGATTTTAATGATTGATAATTATGATTCATTTACGTACAACCTGGTCCAGTATTTAGGTGAGCTTGGAGAAGAATTGATCGTGAAACGGAATGATCAAGTAACCATTCAAGAAATTGAAGAGCTCAAGCCGGATTTCCTCATGATTTCTCCAGGGCCATGCAGTCCTGATGAAGCGGGGATTAGTATGGAGGCGATCAAGCACTTTGCAGGAAGTATTCCGATCTTCGGTGTGTGTCTAGGTCACCAATCCATCGCACAAGTCTTTGGCGGGGATGTCGTTCGAGCAGAGCGCTTAATGCACGGGAAAACGTCAGAGATTAAACATGACGGAAAAGGTGTCTTCACAGGACTACAAAATCCGCTCGTCGCAACGAGATATCATTCGTTAATTGTCAAAAACGAGACACTGCCAGAGTGCTTTGACGCAACAGCCAGCACAAAAGAAGGCGAGCTCATGGCGATTCGCCATAAAGAACTGCCGATTGAAAGTGTACAATTCCATCCTGAATCGATTATGACGTCCTTCGGAAAAGAAATGCTGAAAAATTTCATTGAAACCTATCGTAAAAAGGGGCATGAAGTAAACGCATGATCATTTATCTGAACGGTCAGTATATAGAGGAGAAAGACGCGACTCTTTCTCCTTTTGATCATGGTTTTCTATATGGCATCGGTGTATTCGAAACATTTACCAGCCTGGCAGGACAAGTCTTCCTGTTAGATTGGCATCTTGAAAGGCTCAATCAATCATTACGTGACCTTTGCATCGAATCCACAATAGAGAAACCATTTGTACTCGACATCATTCATACTTTACTAAATAAAAATCAAATAGCTGGCGGCCATGCGAGAATTCGCTTGAATGTTTCTGCGGGCAGAGGCAATGGGTTTTCTGCAGATCCTTATGAAGAGCCTGTCGTTTTTGTCATGATCTCTCCATTCCGTCCAGAATCTATTTTGGATGAGAAAAAGGGAGTCATTCTTCAAACAAGAAGAAATACACCAGAAGGGCCAAAACGCCTCAAGTCTCATCACTATATGAACAACCTGCTCGGGAAAAGAGAAGTGGGGAACGACCCGGCGTTAGAAGGCATCTTTTTAACGAAAGAAGATGATGTGGCAGAAGGTATTACCTCGAATGTATTTTGGCGGAAAGATGATGAGGTCTATACACCGTCACTTGATACAGGCATTTTAAATGGGGTCACACGTCGATACTGTATGGAAACACTCCACGCGATGGGGGTCTCGCTAAAGGAAGGACGATACCCAGTCTCACATTTGCTCTCAGCTGATGAGGCATGGATGACCAATTCTGTTCAGGGAGTTGTACCTTTCGGGAGTATAGGAGACATCCACTTGCCCAAAAACAGCCGGACCATCTCAACAAAGTTAAGAATGCAATACACAAAAGAACGTCAAGACCATAAAGAGTAGGTGGACACAATGACACAACAATTGATAAAACAGCCTAAAATCATACAGGCCAAGCATCACACCCTTAGCTATGAAGAAAAGACATTGGTCATGGGCATTTTAAATGTCACTCCTGACTCTTTTTCAGATGGAGGAAAGTTTAATCAAGTAGATAAAGCGCTGGCTCATGCAGCGCAGCTGATAGAAGACGGGGCGCATATTATTGATATTGGCGGAGAATCGACTCGCCCGGGAGCGGCACTTGTCTCGGAAGAAGAGGAGCTTTCAAGGGTCATTCCTGTCATTGAGAAGATCACAAAAGAATTAGATGTACCTATCTCTATTGATACGTATAAAGCCCGTGTCGCAGATGAAGCGGTGAGAGCTGGAGCCTCCATCATTAATGATGTATGGGGAGCGAAGGCAGATCCCCAAATGGCACATGTGGCAGCGAAGCACAATGTCCCAATTATTTTAATGCACAATCGGCCAGAACGAAACTACACACATCTGATTTCAGATATGATCGCCGATTTGAAAGAAAGTGTCCAAATTGCCCAGCAAGCGGGTGTCCGTGATGACATGATCATATTAGATCCAGGGGTAGGATTTGCGAAAAATAAAGAGGACAACCTGAAGGTCATGAATGAACTTGAACATTTTTGTCACCTTGGGTATCCACTGCTGCTAGCTACATCTCGAAAACGATTCATTGGTGCTGTCTTAGACCTGCCGCCTGAAGAACGTACTGAAGGAACAGGTGCGACGGTCTGCCTTGGGATTCAAAAGGGCAGTGCGATGGTCCGTGTACATGATGTAAAAGAAATAGCAAGAATGGCAAAAATGATGGATGCCATGCTGAATAAGGGAGGCGCTTATCATCGATAAAGTATATGTAAATGGAATGGAATTTTACGGGTACCATGGTGTATTTGCAGAAGAAAATAAATTAGGGCAGCGATTCCGCGTGGACTTAACAGCTTCACTTGATTTAAGTAAAGCCGGACAAACTGATGACCTCAATGAGACCATCAACTATGCAGAGCTTTACCAAATCTGCAAAAGCATTGTAGAAGGCGAGCCGGTCAATCTCGTTGAAACACTGACAGAAAGAATTGCAAACCAAGTGTTAAAGGACTTTCCGACAGTTCAGGAATGTACAGTGAAGGTAATCAAGCCAGACCCGCCAATTCCAGGACACTATCAGTCCGTTGCAATTGAAATGACGAGATCGCGCACATGAACAATACAGCATACATCGCATTAGGCTCAAACATAGGTAAAAAAGAAACCTATTTAAAAGAAGCCGTCAAAAAACTGCATGAACATCCAGAGGTTCAAGTGGAATTAATCTCATCGATATATGAAACAGCACCTGTAGGCTATGAAAACCAAGATGACTTTTTAAATATGGCTGTGAAAATTACCACTTCACTTCGTCCAGAGGAGCTACTTTCTCTTACTCAGAAAATCGAGCAAGAGTTAGGCAGAACAAGAGAAGTGAGATGGGGACCGCGAACGGCTGACCTTGACATTTTACTTTATAATCGTGAAAATATTGAAACAGAACAACTTGTAGTGCCGCATCCTAGAATGTACGAACGTTTATTCGTTCTTGTCCCGATGAGTGAGATTTGCCCAGAAATCGGCGAAGTACAAATAAATGCCGTAACAGACCAAGAAGGTGTAAGCATATGGAAAAAGACATGTGGGGTAGAAGAATTCGTGCATACCGAAAGCTAAAAGGGTATACTCAGGAAGGGTTCGCGAAAAGACTGGGCATCTCTGTCTCTGTCTTAGGAGAAATTGAGCGAGGCAATCGATTACCAACAAACCAATTGGTTGGTCAAATAGCAGATGCTTTAAATATAACGGTGGAAGAACTTTCGCCAATTCTTGAAGAAGAAAGGAGGGGGAAAAATGTTTAAAATCGGAGATATCGAGATTAAAAACAAAGTAGTGCTCGCACCAATGGCTGGTGTGTGCAACTCTGCCTTCAGACTGACAGTGAAAGAGTTTGGAGCGGGCTTAGTCTGCGCTGAAATGGTCAGTGACAAAGCGATCCTGATCAACAATGCGAGAACAATGGGTATGCTATACATTGATGAACGGGAAAAGCCTTTGAGCCTTCAGATATTTGGAGGGGAAAAAGACACACTCGTCGAAGCGGCAAAGTTTGTAGACCAGAATACCACAGCTGATATTATTGATATCAACATGGGCTGTCCTGTACCAAAGATTACGAAATGTGATGCAGGCGCGAAATGGCTCCTTGATCCAAACAAGATTTATGAAATGGTCTCTGCTGTCGTAGAAGCTGTAGACAAACCAGTTACAGTGAAAATGAGAATGGGCTGGGACGAAGACCATATCTTTGCTATCGACAATGCCCGTGCTGTAGAACGAGCAGGTGGACAAGCGGTTGCGCTTCACGGACGGACACGCGTGCAAATGTACGAAGGAACAGCGAATTGGGATATTATGAAAGAGGTTAAACAATCTGTTTCAATTCCTGTCATTGGCAATGGCGATGTCAAAACCCCTCAAGATGCAAAACGTATGCTTGATGAAACAGGAGTGGACGCTGTCATGATCGGAAGAGCCGCACTTGGAAACCCGTGGATGATTTATCGAACGGTTCATTATTTAGAAACGGGTGAACTGAAAGAAGAGCCAAACGTGCGTGAGAAAATGTCAGTGTGCAAGCTTCACTTAGACAGACTCATTGATCTAAAAGGTGAGCATGTGGCTGTTAGAGAAATGAGAAAGCACGCAGCATGGTACTTAAAAGGTGTCCGAGGTAATGCGGACGTGAGAAATCAAATCAATCAAAGTGAAACGAGAGCGGAGCTTGTACAAGTTCTTGATGACTTTACGATCGAAGCCGAGGCAAAAGAGCTTCAAAGTATAAAAGTAGGATAAGATTATCTTTCTTTTTGTAGCTCACTGCTAGTGCATGTACTGGCAGTTTTTCTGCTTTTCTCTGCAAAATACATTATTGGAGTGATATAAATGAGTAATGAAGGGCTTAATAACGAAGAATTAAATGACCAATTCCAAGTCAGACGTGACAAAATGAATAAAATGAGAGAAGAGGGTATCGATCCATTCGGTGAACGATATGACCGTTCTCATCAATCTGCGCAAATTATCGCTGAATATGACGAGTTTTCTAAAGAAGACTTAGAAGGAAAAGCGGCTCAAGTAACAATCGCTGGACGTATGATGACAAAGCGC
Organism: Bacillus sp. I-2; assembly: GCF_001974945.1. Taxonomy (NCBI): domain Bacteria; kingdom Bacillati; phylum Bacillota; class Bacilli; order Caryophanales; family Bacillaceae; genus Bacillus; species Bacillus sp. I-2. The sequence goes on from NZ_LZRW01000007.1 coordinate 53,727, forward strand.
GGAAAAGGTAAAGCTGGCTTTGCGCATATTCAAGACTTAGAAGGACAAATTCAAATCTATGTTCGTAAAGATAGTGTAGGGGAAGAAGCCTACGAATTATTTAAAAGCTCGGACCTAGGCGATATCATCGGTGTAACAGGAACGGTATTTAAAACAAATGTAGGAGAACTTTCTATTAAAGCGACTAGCTTTGAGGTTCTGACAAAAGCACTTCGCCCGCTTCCTGATAAATATCATGGATTAAAAGATGTTGAACAACGCTATCGTCAGCGCTACCTTGACCTCATTGTAAATCCAGAAAGTAAGCAGACATTCATTATGCGAAGCAAAATCATTCAATCCATGAGAAGATACTTGGATTCTAAAGGATACTTAGAAGTTGAAACACCAACAATGCACAGCATTCCTGGTGGTGCATCAGCGCGTCCTTTCATTACTCATCACAATGCACTTGATATGCCGCTTTATATGCGTATTGCGATCGAGCTGCACTTAAAACGCCTAATTGTCGGTGGTCTAGAGAAAGTATACGAGATTGGCCGCGTATTCCGTAATGAAGGTGTATCGACTCGTCATAACCCAGAATTCACTATGATTGAGCTGTATGAAGCATACGCAGACTACAAAGACATCATGAATCTGACTGAAAACTTGATTGCTCATATTGCCCAAGAGGTGCTGGGAACAACAACCATTCAATATGGAGAAGATGAAATTGATCTCAAACCTGAATGGAAGAGACTGCATATGGTTGAAGCGGTCAAAGAAGCAACAGGCGTAGACTTCTGGCAGGAGATGTCTATAGAAGAAGCAAAGCAGCATGCTGCTGATCATGGTGTTGAAATCACGAAAAATATGACAGTAGGTCATATTATCAATGAGTTCTTCGAGCAAAAAGTAGAAGAAACATTGGTTCAGCCTACATTCATTTACGGACATCCAGTGGAGATTTCTCCATTAGCTAAGAAAAATCCTGAAGATCCTCGCTTCACAGATCGCTTTGAGCTGTTTATCGTGCGCCGTGAGCATGCAAATGCATTCACAGAGCTAAACGATCCAATTGATCAAAGAGAACGCTTTGAAGCTCAATTAAAAGAACGTGAAGAAGGAAATGACGAAGCACATCTAATGGATGACGATTTTGTTGAAGCGTTAGAATACGGCATGCCTCCAACAGGTGGGTTAGGAATCGGGATCGACCGATTAATCATGCTTTTAACAAATTCTCCATCAATCAGAGATGTACTGCTTTTCCCGCAAATGAGAAACCGCTAATACATCAATCAAAGCGCCATTTTATCTATGGCGCTTTTTATTTTTCATAAAATGAAACTTTTTTTAAAAAAACTATTGCAAGGAAAGATTCCAGGTGGTATATTATTATTCGTTGCCGCAAAATAGCAACGAGGTTAAAAAAAGAAATTGAAAAAAATTCTTGACTTTAACCGATACAAAATGGTAAGATATTAAAGTCGCTTACGAGCGATAACGAACATGATCTTTGAAAACTAAACAAGACAAAACGTACCTGTTAATTCGAGTTTTTATAAAAAATCCTATGATACATCATAGGTAGTCAGTCAAACTGGCGAAAAGCAAAACTTCGGTTTTGTACTTTTTCGGAGAGTTTGATCCTGGCTCAGGACGAACGCTGGCGGCGTGCCTAATACATGCAAGTCGAGCGGACAGAAGGGAGCTTGCTCCCGGATGTTAGCGGCGGACGGGTGAGTAACACGTGGGTAACCTGCCTGTAAGACTGGGATAACTCCGGGAAACCGGAGCTAATACCGGATAGTTCCTTGAACCGCATGG
>NZ_LZRW01000008.1:0-39002 GCF_001974945.1 Bacillus sp. I-2
TAGGAACACTGGTCACTGGTGGAAATGTTCATGATAGTCGTATGTTAGATTCACTCGTATCAAAGGTGACAAAGAAAGTCGGAAAACCCAATGTAGTCGCAGTAGATGCTGGATATAAAACACCTTACATCGCTAAATTTTTAATGGATCAAGAGATAAGACCAGTCATGCCTTACACTCGTCCAAGAACAAAAGCTGGTTATTTGAAAAAGAATGAATACGTGTATGATGCATATTTTGATTGTTACATTTGCCCCATCGGGCAAATTCTCTCTTATCGAACAACGACTAGAGAAGGCTATAAGCAATATGCATCCGATTCAAAGGTATGTAAGTCCTGCTCATTTCTAGATAACTGTACACAAAGTCAAAATCACACAAAACAAATTCATCGGCATATTTGGCAGGATTACCTAGATGAAGCAGACAACATGAGACTCACTGAAATAAATAAAAGCATCTATGCAAAACGGAAAGAAACGATTGAACGCGTTTTTGCGGATGCAAAAGAAAAGCATGGTATGCGTTGGACAAAACTTCGTGGACTAAAAAAAGTTTCAATGCAAGCGATGCTTACTTTCGCTGCCATGAACCTTGAAAAGCTTGCAAACTGGACATGGAAAGAACCGTGTCCATTGTAAAACACATGATGTTTTTATCAAAAAATGTGAAAACCCCACTTTTACTTGAAGTAAAGGTGGGGTTTGTCTACGGTCTGAGCCGCTGTCATCAGCGGCTTATTTCATTTCTTTCAATATTCGCAAGTGAAACACATGGCGTGCAACCTCTCCGAGCTGTCCTGTCAGCTGATGATTTGCCACCCCGCCAACAGCGGCTCCGACGACCGGCATTAATTGAAACAGCTTTACAAGATCAATGTAATCTCGATACTCCTGCTGAAAGCTGTACCAATCCATTTCCTTGCGGCTCGTTTCCCAATCATCTATGATCTTCATCATTTTTTGACGATGGGCACTGCTGGAAAAGGCGAGTTGAAATATGCAGAGCAAAAAGAGTCTTTCCTCCTTTTGAGATAAATCAAAGCCATAAATACACGCCAGCTCATAAAGGCATTTCATCTTTATGCTTAACAGCAGGGGAAAGTCTGCCATTCCGAGGAATAAACCGCCTGCACCTGTTCCAACCCCTTCGATAGCAGCCGCCTTTTGGTAATACTTCACTTTATCCTTTGCCAGTTCATTTCGTTCTACAATAGATAATTGTTCATCAATCACTGAAAATGAAGTAAAGTGTGATCCTGATACGGTGGTTCAACCATTGTTTTGACTGCACTTGTGATGACTTGATGAAGCCTGGCAGGAATTCGGCGGTTCACCTGCTGCTGAACTCCTTTTGAAAACCGTTCGATCTTTGAAGGTTTTCTTAAAAAACGTGTTTGAAAAAGAATGGCTTCTTCATACAACTCCCGTTCAGCTGCATTCATCCGGTCCCCTCCTTGATGTCATCATACGCTCGCTCTCATCTCCACTTATCTCATCTTTTTTAACCTGCTTTGCACGTAAGGCTTAAAGAGGACAAGCACAAATGCTAAAGAAATGAGAAAGGCAAGTCCGCTTCCCTGCCAGCCTCCTGCTGGAAGTAGCGCACAGCTCAGCAATATCGATTGGATGATGAGCACATTACGGACGAGAACAAAAAAGCTTCGATCCTTTTCTTTTTGAGAAACTGGATAAAGTACCTGTAATGAAAGATGAGCAAAGTGCTTCGTTAACGGCACAAGCTGTACACCTGTGATAAATACTGTGAACAAGACTAGTAACGCACCCACCCAGCCTGCTGCACCTGTATACAAAATAATCAGGACAAACACAGCCGTTAATCTAAACACGAGACCAAAATAGTCATTTGAGCGTACAAACGCCCTCACATACATATAAGAAAAAGTTTTACGCTGATCGTAAGGAACAAACTTCAAAATCCAGTCCATGTATGCTCTTCTTTTCACCTGTTTCTTTAAGTGAGGCACATCTGTAAATAAGTTTGCCAAACGATAAAAGCGCTGCTTCCGTTTTAATTCATCAGAAATATGCATTTCCCATTGAAAAGGCTGTTTTTTCACTGCATTTGTTAAGTAGACAAGATAGACACCATAGATAAGATAAAAAACGATTGCAATCGCATAGGCTGCCTGTAATACGGTGTAGATCAACATCATATTTAATAGAAAACGAAGGGCTGCATCGAGCCATCTCACGTGTTTTCCTTGAAAATAAGTCATTCTCCATTGAATGGCTGTATTCAGGCCCTTTATTAAGATCATTTGCGCCAATATCAGCACATACTCCGTGATGCCTCCTGAAGACACCGCCGAATAAAGCGGAAGTGCGACAATGGATACAGCAATGAGAGGAAACAGCTGAGAAATGAAGCTAAAGTTAAACGCTTGTTTTAAGTAAGGCTCCATCTTCCCTTCCAAAGGAAGCAAAAACACGAGATCGGCTTCTTTAATCAACGTACGTACGTATGAGCTTGTAAGTACCAATGAGAAAACAACTGCCATCACCCAGTAGGATGGGAAGTGAGCCGGAATATGTTTGAGCCAGCTGCTGTACCAGCTTGCTCCGCCTGCAAGGAAAAAAATGAGCACAATGACAAGATGATCGTTGAACATGTATTTTAAGTATTTTCTTGTTTCTTGTATGTGTTCCTCTAATCTTGATTTCCAAATAGTAAGCGTTGTTTTACTCATAGCTTTCTTCCTTTGTTAATTCCAAATAAAGATCATCGAGTGTCGCATCTCTCATATCGAACTGTTCTCTCAGCTCTGCCAGTGTTCCTTTCGCTCTGATTTCCCCTTCGTGCAAAATAATGAAGGAATCACAATAGCGCTCAGCTGTCGCTAAAATATGCGTTGACATCAGGACACTAGCGCCGCTTTTCTTCGCAGCATTCATCCGTTCAAGCAGTGCATTGATTGCAAGAGGATCAAGCCCTAAAAACGGTTCATCGATGATATATAGCTCTGGTTCCACAAGGAATGCACACATAATCATGACCTTCTGCTTCATTCCTTTTGAAAAATGAGCAGGGAACCATTTCAGCCTTTTCTCCATTCGAAATTCTTTCAGCAATGATGGCAGGCGTTCATCTAATTGTTCCTTTGATAGACCGTAAGCCATCGCTGTCAGCTCTAAATGCTCTTTTAACGTTAATTCTTCATATAAAACAGGTGTTTCAGGAATAAACGTAAATTGTGAACGATACGCCTCTTGGTCGTCTTGAAGGGTTCGTCCATTTAATTCAATGACACCTTTATGCGGTTTCATGAGCCCGATAATATGGCGGATGGTTGTACTTTTCCCCGCCCCGTTTAAGCCAATGAGACCGACGATTTGATTTCTTTCTAATTCAAATGAAATATTTTTTAGAACGGGATTCTTCGTATATCCGCCCGTTACATCTTTTACAGTGAGAAGGGACATGAATTCGTTCCTTTCTTTCTTTTTTCCTTTATAGTAACAAAAACGAATGATAATTTGAAATGTTTACCTATAGACGAGTCATGAATAAAAAATAGGCGCCTTGGTCATCATAATGTATGTAGAAGAAATGAACTTGATGACCAATAAGTAAATGAGGTGTTTGTTAAAGGCAAAGAACCGCATGACAAGTTGGTTTTTCATCTAAAAACCTTAGCTTCTGTTTTGCTTCACTGATTCTTGATTTTTGTGTCCTATACAATATGTATACGACAAACCAAAACGTCAAATGAGGTGTTTACGGCAGAAATAGCAGGCATATGAATTCTTTATTTCAGTAAATAGAGAATTCAAAAGGCATTCGAATGAAAGCATCAGCATTTCTTCTGCAGGAGCAGGATGAGCGACCAAAGGAGTTCGCTTGTCCTGTTTTCTTTTTTGCTTCTTTTTATGATACGATAAAGGAAAAATAATGAGGAGTGACATGGCGTGAGCGACTGCATTTTTTGCAAGATCATTGATGGAGACATTCCATGTGCAAAAGTATATGAAGACGAGCATGTATTGGCTTTTCTTGATATCAGCCAAGTAACAAAAGGACATACCCTTGTAATCCCAAAAATACATAAAGAAAACATCTATGAGATGACACCAGAAGTGTCTAACCACTACTTCCAAGCGATTCCGAAAATTGCAAGGGCGATCAAACAGGAATTTGAACCAATCGGGTTAAACCTCCTGAACAACAACGGTGAAAAAGCCGGTCAATCGGTGTTCCATTACCATATGCACATCATTCCGCGCTACGGAAAAGGCGATGGCTTTGGTGCCGTATGGAAATCACATCAAGATCAATACACGTCAGAGGATTTAAAAGACATTTCCTCTGCCATCCACACGCGGCTTACCTCATCTTAACAGATGAGGTTTTTCTTATTTTTACCCCTTTTCATCGCTTCCATCTCTTAATAGTAAGATATTTTGAACGATTCAAATTTTTTGTCCAAATGCTTCAAATTTGTGATAGGATGGTTTTATCTTTTGATCCATTAACGCGAGAAATAGGGAGAGATTGTGATGAAGCGAACAACGAATTTTAATGCTGGTCCGGCGGCATTGCCGCTAGAAGTGCTTCAAAAAGCACAGGAAGAACTTGTTGATTTTAAACAAACTGGGATGTCTGTGATGGAGCTTTCTCATCGCAGCGGTGAATATGAAGAAGTCCACAATAAAGCAAAAGCGCTTTTGATGGAGTTGATGGACATTCCAGAAGATTATGAAGTCCTCTTTTTACAAGGCGGAGCTAGTCTTCAATTTGCGATGATTCCTATGAACTTCTTACATAAAGGCGAAACAGCTCATTTCATTCAAACAGGCGCTTGGTCAGAAAAAGCATTGTCAGAAGCAAAAGGGTTTGGTCAGACATCTGTGCTTGCTTCAAGTGAAGATGACAACTACTCGTATATTCCAGAAGTAGATGCTTCCGGTTTAACAGATGGTGCTTACTTACACATCACATCGAACAATACGATCTTCGGTACCCAGTGGAAAACGTTCCCGAACACGTCACTCCCGCTCATTGCGGATATGTCCAGTGATATTCTCAGCAAAAAAATAGACGTTTCTTCATTTGATCTCATCTATGCTGGGGCACAAAAAAACCTAGGACCTTCAGGTATCACGATTGTGATTGCGCGCAAACGTTTATTAGAGAAAGAGAAAAGCAGCACGCCGAAAATATTAAAATATTCAACACACGCAAAAGCCAATTCTCTTTATCATACACCACCGACTTTTGCGATTTATATGCTGTCACTTGTCCTTGAGCATGTCAAACAAGCTGGCGGTGTAGAAGCAGCGGAAAAACGCAATGAACAAAAAGCAGGTATTCTCTATGATACCATTGATCAAAGCGGCGGTTTTTATCAAGGACATGCGCGCGCTGACAGCCGTTCGCATATGAATGTCACCTTTACTCTTCGCGATGATGCACTTACTTCTTCCTTTGTGGAAAAAGCAAAGCAAGAGCAAATGGTTGGACTTGCCGGCCACCGTTCTGTCGGTGGATGCAGAGCATCTATTTACAATGCGGTCTCAATTGAAGACTGCCAAAAGCTTGCGGACTTTATGAAAAAGTTCCAGCAAGAAAATGAGTAAAAAGGCTTTTCTATAGGGAAATAAATTTGTTATAATAACGAGAAATATAAAGTCATGACTCTTGCAATAAATGATGAGCCATATTATTGGAGAGTCCTATAAGAGCTTAGCAGAGGAGAGCATAGAAATGAAAACAAAAGAATTAGTGATTATGTCATTGCTTGCAGCAATGGGAGCTGTCTTGCATACGATTTTCCCGCCCATCTTTTTTGGAATGAAACCTGACATGATGCTGGTCATGATGTTTTTAAGCATCATCCTTTTCCCAAAGGTACAGCATGTTGTCGTAATTGCGCTAGTGACTGGCGTGATTTCTGCATTAACAACGGGATTCCCAGGCGGACAAATTCCGAATATGATTGATAAGCCAGTGACAGCCTTTATCTTCTTAGCCCTTTTCTTATCTTGCTTGAAGATAAAGAACAAAGTGGTGCTGACCGCTGTGTTAACTGCGATTGGAACCATCGTATCCGGCGTGATTTTCTTATCTGCCGCTTTATTGATCACTGGACTGCCAGCTGCATTACCGGCACTTCTTGTGGGTGTTGTCCTGCCAGCAGCCGTGATTAATACCATTGCTATGGTATTTGTCTTCCCAATTGCTCAGTCCATTCTGAGACGTGCAAGAATGATAGAAGTTGCTTAACGAATAACCGAACCTCTTCATGATAGATGAAGAGGTTTTTTTCATGCTTTTATAAAAGAAAAAGGGTCAGCAGCAAAATGAGGAGCGAAATTCCTGCACCAGCCGCACACACAAGTGCTTTTTGCTTTAAAACATGTTTTGGCGGATAAGACCCTGCATACCCAAGCTGTCTTGCATAATGAATAGAACCACCTGTAAAAACGATGACGATACACATAAAAACGAACAGAAAGACAGACAACCTTCTCCCCTCCCTTTTCTTCAAAAGTATGCTAAAATAAAGCAAGCTATGTATGGAAGTTCAATGAAGCTGATCGTCAGCTCAGAGAGAACATGCGAATGTGTAAAATTTGACTAGAGGTGATTTGAATGGCTAGTGGACGTTCTTTATTAACAGGATTATTTGTAGGCGGTCTCCTCGGAGGTGCGGCAGTGCTCCTGACGACTCCCTCTTCTGGCAGAGATGTGCGCGGAAAAGTGAAAGACGGCTATGACAAATTCGAAGATACGCTGACAAAATTAAAAAGAGATGGACAAGCTTTAAAAGAGCAAATTGTGGAAACAGCAAAAGAAAGCGCAGAGGTGATTAAAGAAGTCGGGTCTGAATTGCAAACATCGATTCAGCAATGGCGCGAAGAAATCAAACCTCATCAGCAGGACTTACAAAAGGAAATTCAGGAAATTGAGGAAAAGCTCAAACAACTGGAGAAAACCTTACAAAACTAATATACTCACAAAAAAATATTCGTTTACAAAAGTGTGCGGGGTGCGTATCCCGCACTTTTTTTGTTGAAAAAAGGTTATTTTGACAATGTTTTTCATGACTTTTAAAAATTCTTGAATTTTCAGCTTTATTAATCTTTATTTTATTGGCATAATAGAATTACAAGAAAAAGAGAAGTAGGTGAAATGGATGAATCATTCGGAACAGCCTTTCGATGTAAAAGAAGCACTTTTATTCAGTCAAAGAATGGCCCAATTGAGCAAAGCTCTTTGGAAATCCATTGAAAAGGACTGGCAGCAGTGGATCAAACCGTATAACCTAAATATCAATGAACATCATATTTTGTGGATTGCGTATCAATTAAAAGGAGCTTCAATATCAGAAATTGCAAAGTTTGGCGTCATGCATGTATCAACGGCGTTTAACTTCTCCAAGAAACTGGAGGAACGAGGATTTTTAAAATTTTCTAAAAAGTTAAACGATAAGCGCAATACGTATATTGAGCTAACGCCAAAAGGCGAAGAGACATTCCATAAACTACTCGAAGATTATGACCCGGCCCGAACTGGTATTGTCAAAGGCGCACAGCCGCTTCATGACATTTACGGAAAGTTCCCTGAGATTTTAGAAATGATGTGTATCATCCGAAACATTTATGGTGAGGATTTCATGGAGATTTTTGAGAAATCGTTTTCAAACATTGAGAAGGACTTTTTGAATGAGCAAGGAAAAGTCACAAAAAAGACTGAGGAACTCGAAAACTCAGCTGAGGCAGCAGAAAAAGCGTCTAAAACAAATCAAATTGTTTAATGATCTTTATAAATTCATTCATTAGCGGCTGAAAGAGCCCTTGATCATGCAAAGCAAATATCGTCTCATGAACATCCAGCTTTTCAATTAACTGTCCCGCAAAGAGCGCAAGGAGATCGTCAAACATGACGTAGCCTTGTGCTTTTTGCTTATCCATTTCCTCTGAAAGCTCAGCACAAATACGCTCAATTTCCTCTGCCTCTTCTTTCGATACACGCTGCCTGATCAATAACGCATAATATGGATAACGGCTCATATCGGTTGCCGTCAATAAAAGTTCCATATAATATTCAAGCTGGCTCATTCGTTCCTCAATACTCATGTACGTTCCCTCTTTCTCTTAGTCCTTCTATTTTAGCCGAAATTACTCATTGACGAAAGAGACGAACCTCCCCCTTCAGTTCTTTTTTCTTGAAAAATCCAAAGTTTCCTCTCTTTATTCCATATGAAGGCACCATTTTATTTTTTTTCATCAAAACCATTGATTTTTATCCTCAGGAAGAGTAAATTATCTTGAGATATTCAATTCGATTTTTAGATTGGAAGGATGAAAAATGAATTGTTGGAAGACCATTAATCTTGAAAAGGATTATGGTTATACGAGAATGATGATTTCTGCCATAAGTCTTGCTATCCTTTTTTTCATTATGGCATTTTTATGTTTTCAACTGACTCATCCTGAAACGAGGCTAAGCAGCCATAACGCACCGCTTTTTGCCGTGCTCTTACTTGTGACATTGCTTGTCCACCGTGTGGTTCACTTGATCCCAGTGATGAAAAATAAGAAAAAAATGACGCTATTGATGAAACGAAATTGCTGGCAGCGCGTGCCTAAGAAAGTGATGCTTTTTTCACTTCTCAGCCCGTTTTGTGTCATCTCACCGGTTTACTTTGTGTTAGGCGTGGCGTTTCCTATGTACGCACACTATTTTATCATCATCGCTAGTATACATGCAGGCTATTGTTTGCCTGACTTTTTATTTGCATGGAAGCTGCTCAAAGCACCTAAATCCTGCATCATCGATCAAGCTCAAGACGAGTTTGATATTTTAGTTGACCAAACTTCCTCATCATGAGGTTTTTAAAGCCAACTTCTATCTTTTTCATAAAAAATTTGGTAATGTAGTATGGGAATAGCATAGAGAGGGGGGATCTCCGATAGTTTTATTTTACTTCATCGTCTTTGCCGCGTTTATTGTGTATTCAATAAACAGGCTTACTAATACATTATGCCTTGTCAGAGAGATTCCTGAAGAACGGCAAGATAAGGTGTTTCGCTTTATCAATGTATCGATACTGATCTTACTTATCTCATCATTTGTTGAAATTACCATTTCCATTTAAGATCAAAGCAAAAGCTGCCAGTTTGAGGGCAGCTTTTTGTGTATATTTGAATTAGCAAATCCAAGATGCACCGATGATGATCAATAAAATGAATAATACGACGACTAGTGCAAAACCGCCAGCAAAGACTTCTCCTCCCATGTGAAAACACCTCCTGCCAGTTCTTCCTCTGTTCTAAGCTCAGTGTATGCAGAAAAATAAAAAACGTTTAGGCACCTGTCATCGTTTGAAAAAAGAACCGCCCTCACGCACGGCAGGACGGCTCCCTTCTGTCACAGCGATTTAATTAGTAAAGATATGCTGCACCAACGATGATCAGCAAAATGAATAGCACGACCAATAAAGCAAACCCATTAGAATATCCTGCTCCCATATAATTCAGCCTCCTTTTTGTGATCACTATATGTGTATGTCGCTCGCAATTTTTTGACTAGACGAATGCCCTTCCATTTGCATTTCTTTTTACAGCGTGTCACAATATGTTATGATACAAGCAATGATAAATAAATTGGAAAGATTAGGAGTGTTTTTTGAATGAAAAAAATGGCTTTAGCAGCTGTAACAGCAGTAAGTGTTTTAACTCTTGGCGCATGCAGTAGCGGTGATAAAGATGTGATCGCCACAACGAAATCAGGAGATGTCACAAAAGGAGAACTTTATACAACTCTTAAGAAACAAGCAGGTGGAGATGCTCTAAACCTACTTGTTCAACAAAAGGTTCTTGCTGACAAATACAAAGTATCTGATAAAGAAATTGATAAGAAATTGGAAGAATATAAAAAGACACTTGGTGAAGATCGTTTAAAACAGCTTCAAGATGAATTCGGTAAAGATTACATCAAAGATCAAGTGAAATATGAGCTGCTGACTCAAAAGGCTGCCAAAGCTAACATCAAAATCACTGATAAAGAAGTAAAATCGTATTACGATGACCTTAAAGGAAAAATCCGTGCAAGCCACATTTTAGTAGCTGATAAGAAAACAGCTGACGAAGTGGAAAAGAAATTAGATAAAGGTGAAAAATGGGATTCCCTTGTTTCTGAATATTCAACTGATACTGCTTCAGCAGCACAAGGCGGCGATGTAGGCTGGTTCGCAAAAGAAGGCCAAATGGACGAGAACTTCAGCAAAGCAACTTTCAAACTAAAAGTAAATGAAATCAGCAAGCCAGTAAAATCCCAATTCGGCTACCATATCATTAAAAAGACTGAAGAACGCGGTAAATATGATGACATGAAAGCGGACTTGAAAAAAGAACTGCTTGACCAAAAACAAGCAGACACAAATGAAATCCAAAACATCTTAAACAAATTAGTAAAAGATGCTGATGTGAAAGTAAAAGATAAAGAGCTTCAAAAAACGTTCAAAGAAAAATCTGAACAGCCTGCACAAAATCAGCAGACACAACAGAACCAGTAATCACAAAAAACCCCTCTGCCGTCATCGTGCAGAGGGGTTTTGTATGACGAGATTAAGCAATTGAATGATCTTCATGTGCCGCAGTATCCTGTGATCTTTTCACCTGCTGATTCTGGCGTCTGCGCTCTCTTTCCTGTTCCATTCGCTCGATAAAAATTTCTCCTTCCTTTTCAATAAAGGATTGATCAATTTCTTGCTCCTCTTTGGCTGTTGTCATTAATTTATACGCACAGAAAATAATGCCGATAATACATGCATACACCCACCACGGAAAAAACAACATTTTTTCATCGCCTCCTTTTCTTAAGGACATTCCTCTCTTCCTTTGTGTTACATGCTTATGCGAAAAGAAGACAAGTTATGAAAAAAACGCCCGCATAAACGGACGTTTTGACATGATTATTCGTGATGGAAGGTTGGTTTATAAAACGAACGATTCTCAAGTGCAAAAATACGTTCTGTATATTCTCCTGGTTTCACATGCTCAAGCGCACGATCCATCATGTTCATTTTCGCATCTAAATTATCAATATAGTGGAGAATTTCAGCTTCTTTCACCATTGGTGGTTTCGGGCTGCCCCATTCCCCTTTTCCATGATGACTCAGGACTAAGTGCTGTAAAATGAGAATTTCCTCAGAATCAATGCTAAGCTCTTCCGCAGCTTTCGCAATTTCTGTCACCATAATGGAAATGTGGCCAATTAAATTCCCTTCCACCGTATATGTCGTGGAGACTGGACCCGAAAGCTCTTTGACTTTCCCTAAATCATGAAGAATGATGCCTGAATATAAAAGATCTCGATCTAGTGATGGATATAAGTCAACAATGGATTTTGCTAAATGCAGCATGGACACAACGTGGTAAGCGAGTCCAGAGACAAATTCGTGATGATTTTTTGTCGCTGCCGGATAATCAGCAAATTCCTGTCCATATTTCTTTAGCAGATGCCTTGTAACACGCTGAATATTAGGGTTTTTCATATCAAAGATATATTGCATAATCGTATCCATCATATCGTGTTTTGGAATAGGAGCTGTTTCGAGAAAGTCATCAATTCGAATTTGCTCGTTTTCAGCAACAGGGCGTATATTCCTAAGCTTCAGCTGATTCCTCCCGCGATAATGATGAATGTCGCCTACTACCTTCACGATGGTTTGCGGGCCGTAGGTGATTTCATCATTCTGCTTTGCATCCCATAGTTTCGCCTCAATATCTCCACTTTGATCTTGAAGAATGAGCGTTAAAAATGGTTTGCCATTACTTGCAATCCCTTTAGTAGATGATTTAATTAATAAATGCAGGTCAACTTGTTCGCCGACATCATAGGTCATGATCCCTTTAGCCATTCAATAAAAGCTCCTTCCATGTTTCTGCTCATATAAGTATAACATAAGTCATTATTTGTCAATCATTCAACTGCTAAACTCGTAATCTGTCCATCTTCTGCTGCCTGCATCATATGCTGATGACAGGTAAAATAAAACAGCTGTGTTTCATAACGCGTGAGTTCATTCATCAACTCCAGCACTCTTCCTAGACGAACATGATCAAAATGAACGAAGCTGTCATCCATCATAAACGGAAGCTGACATTCCTGCTGATGAGACAAGGCGAGTGCAAAACGAATGGCCAGATAGACTTGTTCACATGTTGCTTGCGAGAGCTCTTCTGGGCGGAATATTCGTCCGTCCATCCTTTTCACGATCAGCCGGTCATCCTCGGGTGAAAATAAAATGGCTTCATATCGATCATTCGTTAACGGCTGAATAAAGCGGGAAGCTGTTTGCAGCAGTGCTGGCAGCCTTTTTTCTTTATGTTCATTCAATTTTTCTCGAATGACGGAGCGAACAAGCTGAACCGCCGCCCATTTTTTCGCAAGGTGCTTTGCATGCTCCTGCTCAACTGAAAGCTGATGAGTCAAATCAGACACCGTACCTGAAGCTTCTATTTGCCGGATTTCCACTGCTCGTTCTGCCAGACGTTTTTCCATTTTCGCCGCATTCGATTGTATGTTATTCAGGTGCTGCTTTGCTTCCGCACACTCTTCTTCAAGCAGACGCAATCCTTTACGAACAATCGATTCTTCCTCATCAAAGCAGCCGCTTCTATGCAGCTCTTGATTCAGCTGCTGCAAATGGGAAAGCCGCTCCCGATATTCTTTCGATAGATGGGAAAGAATTTGATAATCTTTTTTGGACTCTGCCTCTACTTGACGAAAAAGCGCGTCCATTTGTTTTTCGTAATAGTCAATTTCCCCTTCTAGTGTCGTGATCTGCTGTTTCACATGTTGAATCGATACATCCAATGTCTGACGTTCTTTTTCTCTTTTCGCCTCATCTTTCAACATCTCTTGAAAGGCCGAGATGTTCTCTTGAATGGTGCCTTCCTTTCGTTGCAGAAGACTGCTTAACGCTTCCACCCTTTGCTCATAATTGGATTGCTGGCCGGCAAGCTCGTCTATTTCCCGGCTAAGCTCCTCATATCCCGCTGTATTCGTTTTTAATTGCTTCAGGATAAGGAAGGCTTCTACTAGGAAAGAAAGCTCTGAGGACAAGCCCAGCTGTCTTTTCTTTTCCTCTACTTGCTGCTGGACAGGTTCCAGCTCCTGCTCCCAGTCTTCATATTGCCGGATGATCCTTTCGTACAAAAGCTCCTTCTGCCTCACAAGCGTTTCAGCTGAAGCTGCCTGCACTTGGAAGGAATCGAATGTTCCCCTGCCGCTTCCGTGTTTCACCTGTGTCGATTTCAAAAATGGGTAAATAGCAAAGAAGACAAAAACAGAAAACCCTGCAAATAAGAAAGTAACCCACCACTCTGTTAAAAAGAAAAGGACAAGCAGAAGTGCAGCATCAAATATCACCATCACAGGAAATAACCACGCCCGGGAATGAACCCGTTTCTCTTTTGTTCTTGTTTCCCCAGCTTCCACTGAACTGTGCGATTTGGCCTGCTGTTCCTTTAATCCTTTTAAAGCGGTTTCCGCTTCTTCCAGCTCATGTCTTGCATGATCAAACCGGTCATCCAGCTGTGCCTTTCTGTCCATTAAACGAACGTATTGGCTGACAGCCTCCTTTAATTCCCACTCAAATTCAAGGGAGTCGTCAATCTGATCAAGCTTGACTGAACGCTGCCACTTTAGCTTCGCTGCGGCTTCGTCCATTTTTTGTTTCACTGAATCACGTTCTGCTTTACATTCAGCTAAGCGGTTTTTGACACGTTCAGCATGAGAAGATTCATCAACAACACGCTTCATCTCCAGTAATGTATCCTTGTCATAAAGCGGTTGAACTTGTGCCAGCGAGGTTTGCAAATGATCTAATTTTTGCTTTAGTGCAGTCATTTGAGCCTTTTTCGGGTGAAGGTGTGATTCTAATTTATCCAATTCATGCTCTGTTTCTGCTCTAAAGCGTTTGACTCGTTCTGGATAACGGGCTAATTCTTTTTTTAACTCCATCTTCTTCTCTATCATGGGATAAAGTCGAATGTGTTCGTTTAACTGCTGAATCTGTTCTTCTGTCTGCTTCATTTCCTTTTGAAGCGCTGCGATCGTCTCTATTAATTCAGAATGCTCCCGTTTTTTTTCTGTATAACGGCCTTCTGCCAATCTAGCTTGTTTCAGCTGTGCAGCCAGCTCTTTTAAACGATCAAGCTGCTGGTTTAATTCCGGCTTGCGTCCATTTGGTTTAAACAGCTGCTCCTGCCGCTTAAGCAGCCTGCTATCCATCTTGGAGGCAGCATCTGAGCCAAATAAACTTGAGAAAAGGAGAAATTCACCGATTTGATCTTCGTTTAAGGCTTGGACATTTTGCAGACCAAACACATCAAATGAATAGATTGATTGGAATAATCTGCGATCTGTTCCCTTTAAAAGAGTTCGTAGAAATGCTTCATCTTTCACTTCACCATTCGGTAAAAACACCTGTGCTTGACCGCCTCGATCGGACGATCTCTCAATGTGAATGACACCTAACTCCTCATCTAAGCAAGTGAGGGAGCCGCCATAGAAAGATCCTTGTTTCGGCTTGTATATCTTGTTTTTTGAAAAACCAAATAACATCGATTCAATAAACGCCTTCAATGTCGTTTTCCCCGATTCATTCAGGCCGTAAACTAGCTGAAAACCGTCATCAGAAAAGTGAAAGGTTCGATTTGAAAATTTCCCGAAATTCGCTATATGGAGTGAACGTATTTTCATCATACCTCTCCTTTTCTCATAATTGCTTCAGCTGTTCCGTCAGCAGCCTTTGTGCTTCTTCTTTTATATCCAATTCATCCTCTTTTGTGAGCGCTTTTCCTGACTTCCTGTAGATTGGGTGACGCTTGATCGGTGAAAGCAGCTCTTCATATGACTCAAACTGTGCAATTTCTGCTGTTAGTTCCTTCAAAAAAGAATCCTCTGGATAGATCATATCCTCATTTGTTCGGCAGTCAATTGATATCACCCAAACGAACACGTCTTCATCTTCCTCCTGCTCATGAAAAACAGTCAACAGCTCTTCTAGGATCTCAAGCTGCGTATGCTCAAAGTAAGAAGGTGCATCACCTGTCAATTCAATTCTCACAAAATGAGGAACGCCTTCCTCTTTCAGGTCATTTATTTTGCCTTCCACAAGTGTGACAAGATCCGTCATATGAGCCGTTTCTGTGATGTCTATTGCCAGTTTCTCAAAGATGATATCTGCACAGCTGATAAAATCCGCTGCCCGTGAATCTTCGGAAAGGTGAATCAAGTAACAGCCTTTTTCTCCCGTTTCTTTTATATGTCTGCCCTGCACATTACCAGGATAAAGTATATATGGGTCTTCATGCAGGAGGGCTCTTTTATGTATATGTCCGAGCGCCCAATAATCAAAATCCCGTGCTATGAGCTGCTGAAGCTGAAATGGGGCATATGCATCATGTCCTTCTTGTCCGGCTAATGTGCCGTGAAGCATTGCAATGTGATAGGCAGCGTCTGTTGTTTTGACATAATGAGATGTCATATTTTCATAGACAGCCCGCTCTTTGTAGCTAAACCCATAAATACTGGCGACAAGCTGCTCCCCTCGATAATAGGAGTGCTCACTTGGTGTACTGCTCGTAAAGACATGTACATTCTCAGGCCACTCAATCGGTGTCCATTCCCCGCCTAAATGATCATGATTCCCATAAATAATAAAGACTTCAATCCCGTGCGTTTGCAGTCTTACAAACTGATTTCTTAAAAACAGCTGTGCTTTTAAGCTGCGATTGGATTCATCAAATAAATCTCCGCTCAGCAGCACAAAGTCTACCGCCCGCGCAACGGCAAGATCAAAGATGTTCTTAGCACTTTGAAATGTACTTTCTTTGAGCCGCTTAAATATAGAACTAGGTATAGTCGACATTCCTGCAAAGGGACTGTCTAAATGTAAATCTGCGGCATGAATAAAGGTGAGCTTAGTCAAACGTCTATCTCCTTGTCCGATACTGTCATTGTCCATATTTTATCATGCCATTTTTACGAATGCACGTTCTATCACTCTCAATCTAAAAAACACATTTTTAAGGGCTAAAAAAGAGGTTTTGACTTATTCCATGTTTAATTACATTAAAAACAGAGGAAAGGAAGATGAGGAATGGAGAAGACATACTTTTTAACCGTATTTGACCGGTCGGGTGATACTTTATTAAATGAAAAAATCACAGCGGATAGTGATGAGAAAGCAAAGGAATTAGGACGTCATCGCTTAATGGAACAGCAATATACAAAACATTCTCATCGACTCGTTGATCAAGCAGGAAAGCTGCTTTTATTTGAACGTTAAAAAAGCCGGCTTTCGCCGGCCTCATGTTCATTTATGCTTTTTGAAAGACAGGACGTCTTTTTTCTAAAAAGGCTTGTATACCTTCCTTGTGATCATGACTTTTTCTCAGTCTTGCCTGTGCTGCTCTCTCTTTTTGAAGAACTGCTAAAAGCTTTGATTCTGACTGCTGGAAATAGATCATCTTTGTTTCGATAAAGGCTTGAAGCGGCATGTTCATAAATGGCTTCACACACACTTTTTGGTACGTATCGACCTCATCCTGAAACACCCCGTCTGCAAGGCGCAGCTTTAACGCTTCTTCAGCCGGCAGCTTTTGTCCGCTCCAAATCAATTGTTTAGCGGTTTGCTCACTCACTCTTTTTGTGAGGAAAAAATGCCCCCCGCCATCTGGAATTAATCCTACTCCATTAAAATTCATGGCGAGTTTTGCATCCTGATGCATAAACAAGTAGTCACAGCTTAGGGCAAAGCTAAAAGCGAGGCCTGCTGCTGACCCGTGGACAAGCGCAATCGTCACTTTTTTCATACTAGCTAGAGAAAGTGTAATTCCCTCGATCAAATCCATCACACGATGGAAATCTTCTTCACTTTCCTGCTTAAGCATCATCCCAATATCTCCGCCTGCTGAAAATCCTTTTCCCTCTCCCTTGATGACAACGACTTTTGCACTACTTTCCTCCGCTGCATCACATGCTTCTTTGAATTCAGCAAACATGTCCACATGAAAAGAATTATAAGCTTCAGGCCTATTGAAAACGATTTCAAAAACATCCCCGTCTAACTGACAATTGATATATGTCATCATCCATCCCCCTCTTCTTTTAAAAGCTCATCACTTACTTCCATTTCCATCATGTAAAACCTTTTTCTCTAAATAAAAAATTTCAAGATCAATTGATACTAAAATAAGCATAATGATTGAAACAAGAAATATATTTTTATATAGTAAAAAAAGAAAGAAAATAAATTTGAAAGGAGGAGGATGATTGATCAGATGTTCCATCATAATATTGGTTAGCTTCATCGTCATGTTTTCTCCTTTTTCAAATGTCGTTTTTGCTTCACAGGCAGAAGCGAGTACTAGCATGATTTCTCCATCCATTTATGATGAAGAAATCAATGCTGTGAAGACACCTTCATTTTCAAAAAAACATGCTTCATCCATTCTGTTGAAGGACAGATTATCCATGGTGGATGCCAAGACTTTTCTGCCAAAGCCTGCCCCATCAGCTGCATTGTCCATTGATCTATGTTTTTTGGAAATGAAGTGTGCGATCCCCGTTATGTATCAATCTAATTACCTCTACTGATTCATTTTATTTCATCCGCATTTACTATTTGAAAAACACAGCCTATCAAATTCGGAGGGATAAAATGAACATTAAAGAAAATGATCTTCCTGGGATCGGAAAGAAATTTGAAATTGAAACGAGAAATAGAGAAAAGATGACGATTGTGATTCATGATGATGGCAGACGGGAAATTTATCGTTTTGACGATGATGATCCAGATGAAGTGCTGTCTACCATTTCACTCGATGATGCTGAATCCCGGCAAATCGCTGCTATTATCGGCGGTATGGTGTATAAACCGCAGGCACTAGAAACCATTGAAATGGCCTTCAACGACTTGATCATTGAATGGTTTAAGGTGGAAAAAGGTGCAAAAGCGGTTGGACATACACTCGGTGATTTAGATGTGAGACAAAATTATGAAGTCACCGTGATTGCGATCATTAAACATACAAATGAAAAATTACTCAACCCTGGTGCCGATTCGATTATTCAAGCAAATGATACGATGGTCATTTCGGGCGAAAGAAAACACTTGAAGCGATTGGTACGTGATTTTCTTTCTAGAGGGGGAGAGTGATGAATGGATCATTTAGTCTTTGAAGTTGGGACGGCGCTAATTCTTATCGCCATCGCCAGCTTAATCGCCAATAAAATTAAATTTTCTATCATCCCTTTTCTCATTGTCCTCGGAATGATTGTTGGGCCGCATGCTCCAACTATCGGGATCATTGATTTGAAATTTATCGAAAGCACGGAGATCATTTCGTTTTTTGGCAGAATGGGCGTCCTGTTCCTTCTTTTCTATCTTGGACTTGAGTTCTCTGTCGGAAAACTCATTAAATCGGGTAAATCTATTGCAGTCGGCGGATCTATTTATATTTTGATCAACTTCAGCTTAGGACTGCTCTACGGTTTTATCACAGGATTTGGATTCCTTGAGGTTCTCATTATGGCAGGTGTGATCACCATTTCATCCAGTGCCATTGTGGCCAAAGTCCTTGTCGATTTGAAACGGACGGCAAATCCTGAAACAGAGTTAATTCTAGGGATTATTATGTTTGAGGATATTTTCCTTGCCGTATATTTATCCGTCGTATCAGGTCTTGTCCTTGGAGATGCTACTACTGTTGGCGGTGCCTTATTATCGATTTTAATCGCTTTTGGTTATATGATGCTTTTCTTTATCATTGCGCGGAAGCTGCCAAAACTATTAAATAAGTTGTTTGATATCCGTTCGAACGAAGTGTTCATCATTGTGATTTTTGCCGCTTTGTTCTTTGTCGCTGGTTTTTCAGAAACGATTCATGTAGCAGAGGCTATTGGGGCTCTCTTACTTGGTCTTGTTTTCTCAGAAACAGAGCACTCAGACCGCATCGAGCATCTCGTGGTTCCGTTTAGAGATTTCTTTGGAGCGATGTTCTTTTTCAGCTTTGGTCTCAGTATCGATCCGTTTACATTGGGTGATGCCTTCTGGCTTGCGATCGGCGCTGTGATTCTTACCTTAATTGGGAACTTCACTGCCGGAATGTTCGCTGGACGGAGAGCTGGATTTTCTCATAAAGCCTCTTCTAATATTGGATTAACCATC
Organism: Bacillus sp. I-2; assembly: GCF_001974945.1. Taxonomy (NCBI): domain Bacteria; kingdom Bacillati; phylum Bacillota; class Bacilli; order Caryophanales; family Bacillaceae; genus Bacillus; species Bacillus sp. I-2. Next base: position 19,211 of record NZ_LZRW01000008.1, read on the forward strand.
GTATCGAGAGGAGAGTTTTCAATCATTGTTGCCGAGCTTGGCATCGCCGGCGGACTTGCCGCTACTTTGAAGCCCTTTGCTGCTTTGTATGTCTTAATCCTTGCGATCTTAGGACCGCTCGTAACGAAAGAATCTAAGAAAATCTATCAAATCCTAAACAAAATCTTCAAATGGAAACCTGAAAAACCAAAAGTAAAAAAAGAAACGACGATCTAATGAAAAAGGGCCCTATGCTTGGGCCCTTTTCTATGTTTTATTCAAATTGCTGAAATGCAGTTTCTTGCTTGACTGGCGCTTCCTCGGCCCCGCGAATGGTTCGAATGACTTTCTGGTTGCGGTAAATCGATAGTTTCAAATTGGTTGCCGCTGTTCCATGAGAATGATCAAGATTCGTGAATGTAAATAAATGATTTGAGCGTTTGTCTTTGAACACAAGCCTGAAGTCGTCTGTCACTTTAAAATGCTCATCACTTTCCCATTCAATCAAAGGTTCATATGCACTAAACCATTCAGGAATATTCGGTGTGTATCCTGTAGCCAATACAGCATGATCTACAGTTATGCTTTTTTCTTTCTTCAGCTGCCACTGTTTGAGATGCAGCTCCAAAGGCTGATGCTCTCCTCTTTGAATCGCTTCAAGCTCTGTCATTGGCTGAATGAGCACAGATGGCTCTTCACCTGAAACAGAGCGATGATACAGCTCCTGATAAATGCGCGAAAGCGTTGATGCATCGATGCCATTTCTTAATCCTGTCAGCCTAGGCAATGTGTTCATACGTTCTTCATAAGGAAGCGAATGAAAATACTCGACATACTTTGGTGTAAAAAGCTCTTGGCCAAGTTCTGCTGTCTCCAGCTCTCTAAATTCACTAGAACGCGTAAACCATGAAAGCTGCTGCCCTTTCTTTTGATGCTGAAGCAGGTCTAAGAAAATTTCAGCTGCACTCTGCCCTGAGCCGATTACCGCCACCGACTCAGCTTCATGAAGTGCTTTCTGCTGATCTAAATAACGGCTGCTATGGGTCACATATGGGTATGCTGCTTCAGGCACATCGACTGGAATCATCGGTTTGCTTCCTGTGCCTAACACGACATGCTTTGCACGATACTCAGAAAGCGATCCATCTTTCAGCCGTCTGACTTTCACAAGGTAGCCATCTTGGCAGTCCGTCACTTCTTCTACCTTCATCCCGAACTGACAGCTGTCTAATTCTCCTGCTACCCATGATAAATACTCATTGAATTCTCTCCGCGGGATATCAAACTGTTCAAATGTATAGAACCGGTGAAGTCTATTTGATTCATGTAAATAATTTAAAAATGTATACCTGCTCCTTGGATTCGCCATTGTGACAAGGTCTGCTAAAAAGGAAACTTGCAAATCCGTTCCTTTGATCAGCATACCAGGATGCCAAGCAAACTCAGACTCTTGTTCAAAAAAACAGCATGAGACATCCTCATACTCCTCTAACAAAGCGGCCAACCCTAAATTGGCGGGCCCAATCCCAATTCCGATCACATCTATCATATGTACACCTGCTTTACCTTTTTATCACTTATATACCCTTTTACAAATGAAAAAAACACTGCGTTATCGCAGTGTTTAAACGTGAGAAACAAATAATGATTCAAGGAATTGAATTTTCTCTTCTGTATAGTGTTCATAGCGGTCATTATACGATTTTGGATCTTTTGGATTGGCATACTGCGTAATTTTTCCTGATCGTGGATCAATGAATTTACTTGCTGCACCGCATCCAATGCCAATGATTGTCTGTACTTCTTCCATGATAATGATATTATACAAACTTTCCTGCCCATCTAATGAATACCCGACATTTTCGAGATTTCCCAAAATATTTTTTTGTCTATATAAATAATACGGGTGATAATGATGTGATTTCGTCCAAGTGACCGCTTCATCCATCATACGTGTGATTTCTTCTCGGTCTGCTACTTGGTATTTCTCCTTATTGCGCGTCATTTCAGATGCTCTTTTAAAGGAGAGTGTATGCACAGTCAAAGATTCAGGCTTGAGCTCTTCAGTCTGCTGCAAGGAGTGCTGAAATTCTTTGAGCCCTTCTCCCGGCAATCCAATGATTAAGTCCATATTGATATTATTCATGCCGTACTGTCTTGATAAGTGATACTTTTCAATCGTTTCTTCCACACTATGATGCCGGCCAATAGCCTTTAGTGTTTCATTCTCATACGATTGCGGGTTAATGCTAATCCGGTCAATATTGTAGCGATTTAGCACCTCTAGCTTATCAGGCGAAATCGTATCAGGACGCCCTGCTTCGACAGTCACTTCCCGTATATGCTTCACATCTGGGAACGAGCGATACATTTCTTCATACAGCAAGTCCATTTCTTCCGCTGTGATGCTCGTTGGCGTGCCTCCGCCAAAGTAAACAGTCGTCACTTTGATCCCATGTTCTTTTAGCCATGCGCCCATTTTTTGCATTTCATAATGCAGACCAAACAAAAACGTTCCCACTCTGCCAGCTTGTCCTTTAATGGCGTAAGCAGGGAACGTGCAATAAGCACATTTTGTGGGGCAGAAAGGAATGCCAATATAAATACTCACTTCCTGCTGAAGGTCATACAGATCTGGAATGGCTTTAAGCTGACGGTCGACAATCTCCTGCATCAAATTGATTTTGTCATCATGAATCAAGTAATCACGCTTTAACGCCGCATGTGCATCTTCCTTTGACATGCCTTCTCTCAGCATCTTATGAAGTAATTTCGTCGGACGTATTCCCGTGAGAATCCCCCACTTTTGTGTCATTCCTGTGTGCTCCTGAAGCAAGTGTAAATAAACAGACAGCACTGTGTTTTTGATTTGTTTCCAGCGCTCCTTATCGTTCAAGCTCTCTGGGACATCCCGCGAAAAACGACTGGTGATGTCTGATCCATCGATATGGCCAGATGCTTCCACCATGCCATTTTCTTCTTTCCAGCTAAATTCCATGATCAAACCATCATCCAATTCACTTGGTTCAAACATCACTTCACTATCTTCTTCAAATAAATTAGCTATATTGACAAGCGGGCGATGAAATCGTTCATCTGACAGCCCTTTAATTAAAATTCGCATCATATCACCTTTATCTTCAAACTTGTTTCATTTTACAAAATTCATGTAGGAAAAGCAATGACGGGAACAGACGAAGGCCCTGTCATTTCTTGATGGACAGGGCCTTCACTTTATTATCTCTTAATATCGAATTGATGTAAAAATCCTTCTCTTTGCTGCATTCTAAAGTATTCCTTGATCATATAAGCCACACCCTGCTCATCATGCGAGCGCGTCACCCAATCGGCTTTACGCTTGACATCATTGGGGGCATTTCCCATAGCAACGCCTAAACCAGCCAATTCAAGCATTGGAATGTCATCTGTTCCATGTCCAATGACGACCGTATCTTCTAAAGTAAAACCGAGTGCAGAGGTTAAAAGAGAAAGTCCCGCTTCCTTCGAAACCCCTTTGCATACAATATTCATTTTCTCATCACTGATCCTAATAAGATCAACAGATGGGAATGCTTGTTGAATGGTCCTGTGAATCTCAGGCTGAAGCTCCGCGGTCGAATATACTTCAATCACTGGAGTACTGACTGGTTCATCCATCAGCATATCACTTAACGATTCAACAAATTGGACAGGATAGAAAATTGGATCAGACGGATGAATGAGCGTCTTTCCCATCAGCTGAGACTGCGTTTTTTTCCGGTTGCCGATCGAGAATTTTTCATGCAGCAAGCGGACATTACAATCGAAGCTTTCAAGGATTTGCACAAGATTAAATGTCTTTTCTTCCGTTAATTTTTTCACATGAAGCGGCTCATCGAGTTTATCGGCGATAAATGCACCACTATGCGTCACAAGGGTTGATGTTGGAATCTTCAACGCCTTGGCAATTTTTTGAGCGGAACGAAAATGCCGGTTGGTGACAATCGTCACGTAAACCCCTTTTTTCTTTACATATTCCACAGCTTCTTTTGTAGCAGAATGGATTTTACCATTGGAACGAAGTAACGTCCCATCTATATTGAGTGCAAGTAGTTTTTTTGACACTGAGGCATCCCCCTTCTTGATGACTGTACTTACGATGAGGATATGCCCTAGCTTGGTGCTTTAGAACATGCAGTTGAAAGAGCCCCAGGTTATGAATAGATGGATAAATAAAAAAAGCCTACCCCTAGGCTTTTTTTTATGTATGGTTTGGATGCGTTACAATGGAGTGATGAAGCTCCCCATGATCCCCTTATCATTTACACACCAAAGCATTGCTTATATCAGATCCCCTTATGATGCTTTGCGTTTCTCCCAGAAGCGCTTCTCTCTCGTTTGGCTCACCGCCATAAATCCCAAGTGAAACGCACCCAATTGTCCCTTGAGAGCGCCTTTTTGAAAGCACTTTCAATATAAGTATTATCGCAGAATTTATGTGCTTCGACAACCTTTTTTTAAAAGATATTGAGGAGAAAAGATAAAACAAAAAAGGGCGAATGACATCGCCCTTTCCATTAGTTTTCTTCTGGATTCCCATAAAGCTCTTCAAGTGGCTTCATGATAATTTTATTTAATTCACCGATAAGAACACTCACACGTTGTTCTGCTTCCATCAACTGAGAGATTTTGTCGTGCTGCTGAACAAGAGCAACTGTTTTTTGAGCTTGCTCCACTTCTTCTTGTGTGATCTCTTGACCAGTCATTTGTTTTTGTTGAAGGTTTACTTGAATGTCACGGAAGTTCTCAAACATTCTTTTAGAGGAATCATCCGCGTTTACCTCATCATAAAGATTTCTTAAAGTTGAATATTCTTCGCTATGACGCAATGCTTTTTCAAGGTCATATGCAACATCATAAAGATTTACAGACATGTTATGTCTCCTTTCTATCCGTTATCACCGATATGATCGGCGGACACCACTCCACTATAACAAACTATGGCTTTCGTTTCACATATATACAATGAATTCATTAAAATTTCTATAGCTTGTCTTAGAATAGCGCCACAAAAACAGCCTGGATAGCACCAATCATCCCGCCTAAAAGACCGCCTAGAAATGTTATCATCTTCAGCTCCTTATTAGAGATGCTGACTACAAGCTCTTCCATTTTTTCAAGCGGGAAAAGTTCAATTTGTTCACGAATGATATCTTCAAATTGCAGCTTTGCAAGCAGACTCTCTAAAGAATTTGAAGCCGCTTCGATCCCCTTATCAATCAACACTGGCGCAAAATGTGTTTTAAGATCATCCGCTACAGCACTGACATATGTTCCAACTGGTTTGTCTAATATCAGCTTTGTAGAGAAATGAGAAAGCAATTGATTTTTCACACTAAAAATAAGTTCCTTCACATTCCATTTTTCATCAAGCTCATGAAGAGAAAATTGCTTCACCTTGTCCCATTCTTGAACAAGTAAATCTGATAAAAATCTTTTGGTTTCTGCGTTTCTTAAGAACTTGATAATTTCTGGATGCACACGATCAATTAAGCTTGAATTCCCTAGAAACATTTGAACCATACTGCCAAGCATTCCCCGTTCTTTTAAGAAATCATCAATCATATTGCCAAGCCTGGCTTTGCCTTCATCACTTTCAAAATAATGAATACCTCTCTTTAAAATATAATCTGCTGCATCTGGAATTTTTGATGATATTTTGGTTTCAACTTCTACCGGGAGCAATTCAGATAAAGTTTGCTCGTTATATGTTTCCAGCAGTGAAGCAAGCTTCTGGTCAGACCACTGATGGAGCCATTCATCTGCTTTGACATCAGCCTCTGTAACGCCGAATTTTTCTAGCAGAGAGAATACGGTGATCTCCATATTTGCGCCTTTGTCAATATATCGATGGACTGTACGCAGGATCTCCTGCTTTGCCTCCGATGATTCAAATCTTTTTTGAATACCTTCTGGCGTGAGCAAATGCTCCATAACCATGACACCAACCTGCTTGGCTACTTCGTCTCTTCTTTTAGGGATAAGCCCTGGTGTAAATGGAAGCTGTTTTCCGAATAAGTAATATGGCTTATAAGGCCTAAAAAGCATTTTAATTGCAAGATGGTTTGTCGCTGCTCCTATGACTGCGCCAATAACAATCATAAAGATAAACGTTGTGAATATATTCAAAGTCGTCATCTACCTTTCAAACAACACCCGAAGTTTATTGTTTTGATCTATACGTATTATAGTTGTTGTCAAGTTCCCAAGCAAATGAAGCATGCAGCGAGACATATGATCAAGCGATCTGTCGTAATGATAAAGGAGCATGAGCTTTATGTAAAATCATAAAAAAATGTTTTTTTGATGGTAAAAAAAGAAGTTGAAAAGAAGGTGTTTTTTAATGACAACATTAGGTATTGCGAGCCTTTCTCCGCAGTATGAAGAGGCATTCACACGGCAGCTCGCCAAAGCTGCCTCTTCTTATCGTTTAGAGGTTGTTCGTTTTACACCATTTGATTTAAAGCCGGCTTCAAATTTGATAAAAGGCCAAACATATACGAATGGCCAAGGGTTTGCCGACGCACAATTTCCGATTCCCGACTTGATTTATGACCGATGTCTTTACCGGCATGACGCACAATCTAAAAAAGCAAAACCCATCATGGAATGGCTAAAAAAATATCCAAAAACAGATTTTTTGAATACCGGCATCTCAAATAAAATGGTGCTATTTGAGCAGCTCCGTCTCCTCTCTGCTTCACAGCCATATTTACCTGTCTGCTTTTTATTAAAAGAGCCCTCAGACCTGATCAATATGGTAAGAGAGTGCGGGGCTGGCGGTTATTGTAGAATGCAGCCTCTCTCCCATCAGCATGCAGCATCTACTTACTTCATTTCCTTTGATGGCAAATCAACATTTACTGTTCAGCTAAGTTCCAATCAAACCATTACATTTTCTCGTACGTCAGAGCTGGAGCGCTGGTGCAAAAAATATGCAGGCCGGTATTTCCTTCAATTTTTCAACACGAATGATCAAAAAGAAATTTTATTCAATGAAATCAAGATTTTTCTTATGAAAGATTCACAAAATCAATGGAAACGCATGGGAATTCACACAAAATCACCTGCAGAAAATAGTCTTTTAAGTCATACACAAAAATCAGCTCCTGTGATAGGCTTTGAACACTATCTAAATACATTGCAGCCACACATCAAGGAACTCCTTTTAGATGATATTGCATCCATTCAGGCATCAATCCCAGCTTATATAGATAAAACTTACTCTCCTTGCTTTGAATTCGCAGTAGACTTACTTCATTCAAGTGAAGGCAGACTTTTCATATCAAATATCAGATCAAAGCCAGGGCGATCCGCTTTTTTAAAAGTTTATCCTGACAAGGAACACGAATTGATTCGTATCATTCTTGAACATGCTCAATCGATAAAGTCTCAACCGAAGGAGGTTTCTAATGAACAGAAAGCGCTGCATCATCGCCCCACACCTCACAAGTGAAAAAACAATTCATCTTCCCGTCCATTATAAACAGAAAGATGCCATCTATTCTCTTGCTCTAGGGTCTCGTTTAGTAGATGGCTTCAACATTTCCTATCATCAGCATCCAAATAAAATTTTATTGTCTGAAGATCTATACAGAAGTTTACTGATTCCTTACCAATCAAAAGCTGATGTGATCATCATTGACCATACACTTTTTATAGGGCCGTTGATGGGCATTTTCACTGCAGGTTTTGAGCAAAGTACACAGCCATTAGGAACGAGATCAGAATTTTTTATCAAACTGCTGCACTCTTTCAGGCAGCATCCTGGTTTTGCCTATCTTTTTGGGTCACATTCTATTGATTGGGAAAAAGGAATTGTAGAAGGACTGTTCTACCACCAAGATTCATGGGTTAAAAAACAGCTTCCCCTTCCGTCAGTCATTTATGACCGGCTTCCAAATAGAAAAGCTGCTCAGTCGGCACTCATTCAAGAAACGAAGCGAAAACTCACCCAAGACTATGATATCCCTTGGTTCAATCCTTACTTTTTTAATAAATGGGAGATTCATGAACAGCTATTAACAGATGAAAAAACATGGTCCTTTCTCCCACATTCTGTACAATTAGATCCCGTGGACGCTCTAAGTAAAATTGAAACACTTCTCTACCTGCATCAAGTTATATACTTAAAACCGACAAACGGAAGTCATGGAGACGGGATTTATCAGTTAAAGAAGGAAAACGACGGAATCACTGTATTCTCAAATTTTGGAATGCCCATTCCATATGATTCAATAGATCAGTTTGTTCAAAGGCTGCGAAAGGATCATGCAATTCATGATTTTATTGCACAACAAGGCATTGAGCTTCTTCAAATAGGCAATCAACCGATGGATTTCAGAGTTCATACGAATAAAAATAAAGAAGGTGATTGGACAGTCACAGCAGCAGCAGCAAAGGTTTCTGGAGATCATACCATCACGACTCACCAGTTACACGGGGGAACGGTGAAAACACTTTATGCTGTCTTTCCAGAAGAAAAGAAACGTTTGCAGATTTTACAGCAGCTTTCTCATACTGCCATCATGCTTAGCCAAGTGATAGATCAAAAAATGACCGGGCATATTGGTGAAATCGGTTTTGACTTAGGCATTGATCAAACAGGTGCAATTTGGATGTTCGAAGCCAATTCTCGCCCTGGCCGAGAGATTTTCCAGCATGTCTCTTTGAAAAAATCAGAATGGCTGATTGGGAAAAGAATCATGGATTACGCATCTTACCTTTCAAAAACGGCACTCACCACTTCAGATCACACGAACGTCTACTGACGCTTTTTTGTCACATGGCAGTGCTCTTAAATTTATGCTTTTTCTATGCTCTTTTCATGAGATGAGATACAATAAAATCAAGTTCAAGGTTGTTTCCGTGTTGTCGTGTTTGTTTATTGTTTCATCAATAAAAGCAAGGAGGCAATGATGATATGATTTCTCATTTTCAATGGAAACCCCTTTTTAAGAAAGCACAATTGCCAGGCTGGAAAATATCCTTTTTCCACAATGGTGCGCACTATGAAGGCATCTACCACAAAACAGGTGACATTGAATGGGGATCTCAGCTTCCGCCCCATGAAGTTGAGCCAACTTTAAAAGAAGAAATCCACGAATTAATGCTGTTCCATGTCTATGATTAAACTGTTTAAGGAGCCCCGCCATGTTAGAAAAATTAAAACTTGTTTACGGAGACCATATCATCAGCACACCTACTCATGACAAACATATTCTTTGGTATCAAACAGAAGAAGGCGAAATATTTGGAGTAAACAAATCGGAGCTTTCAGAAAGAGAAACACTTCTTCTCAACTCTTTTCTTACACCAATTGAGCTATTTCAAAAAGCGCAGACCGAGGATGAACAAAAATGGTTCAGCTATCTTTTTGAAAACAAACCACTAACTGTCCAACATCCCGTCCGTGTTTATTATTTTCAAATGATCCATCAAGAAGAACAAAGACAGCAAATAAAAGAGGCTGTGAATAACAGCCTCGAACATACTCATTTCATATGGACAGGCCCTGAAACAGCTATGCTGATTCAACCAAATGCCACATCAGAAAACAGTCAATTAGATCAGTTAAATGATTTGTCTCTGGCTATTACAAGTGATTTTTTAACAGACTCAGTCTTTATACAAGGACAGCTGCATTTGCCAAATGACCATTTACAGATGAGGCTATTAAATGAACAACAGCTCTTTTTATGTCATATACAGCGAGAAAAGCTTAGATCAGGGGCTGCCACATTTTATCAATGCCTGCCTTCGTTCATTTGTTATGATGTTTCTGCACTCTCTCACGCTATTTCAGATGCTTTTAAAGAAGCGGTCTTTGATCGGGATGTTTACCGAACTCTCATGACCTATATGCAATGTAATTTAAACGCATCCAAGGCAGCAAAAGCGTTATATGTTCACAGAAACAGTCTTCAATATCGAATTGATAAATTTATTGAGCGCACTGGGCTAGATATACGACATTTTCCAGAAGCATCCGCTGCTTATTTGATGATGACTCTACTCGATCTTTCATAAAGAATGAAGACATGAGCATCCTGCCCAAAAATGAAAATAGGATGTTGTGCACGTTGTCCATTTACAGACTCTTCCTCATTTTATACACTTTATTTACTAGTAAAGCGCTTTCAAAAAAGAGGGACTGGGGAGGCTGACATCTAATGGCTGAAATGATGCTGAATCAAATTTATAAAGTATATGATAACAAGGTAACAGCAGTAGACAACTTTAATCTACATATAGAAGATAAAGAATTTATTGTGTTTGTTGGTCCATCAGGCTGCGGAAAATCAACAACCCTTCGCATGATTGCAGGTCTAGAAGAAATTTCACAAGGAGACTTTCTGTTAGATGGAAAACGGATGAATGATGTAGCGCCGAAAGACCGGGATATCGCAATGGTTTTCCAAAACTATGCATTATATCCTCATATGAATGTGTACGATAATATGGCTTTTGGATTAAAGCTGCGGAAGTTTCCGAAAGCAGAAATTGATGAGCGGGTTCGAAATGCCGCTAAAATATTAGGGCTTGAGCAATATTTAGACAGAAAACCAAAAGCACTGTCTGGAGGTCAAAGGCAGCGTGTTGCACTTGGCAGAGCGATTGTACGTGATGCAAAGGTTTTTCTTTTGGATGAGCCGCTTTCTAATTTAGATGCAAAACTCCGTGTTCAGATGCGTGCTGAAATTTCTAAGCTTCATCAGCGTCTGCAAACGACATTTATCTATGTGACACATGATCAGACTGAAGCCATGACAATGGCAACACGCCTTGTTGTCATGAAAGATGGTTTTATTCAGCAGGTAGGAGCGCCGAAAGATGTATATGAAAACCCAGAGAATGTGTTTGTAGGTGGATTTATCGGCTCACCTGCGATGAACTTTTTCACAGGAAAGCTCTCTGACGGTGCCATTGCGGTTGGAAAAACTCATATTCGTGTACCAGAAGGAAAAATGAAAGTATTACGCAGCCAAGGCTATATTGGAAAGGATGTCATTTTAGGCATCAGACCAGAAGATTTTCACGATGAACCAGTATTTATAGAGGCGTCTGAAGGCACAAAAATTCATGCTGACGTAGAAGTAGCTGAATTAATGGGGGCAGAAACGATGCTTTATTCTTCTATCGATGGTCAATCATTTATTGCACGTGTTGATTCTCGTACCGATGTACAGGCCGGACAGTCTATCCCTCTTGCGATTAATATGAACAAAGCCCATTTCTTTGATGCGGATACGGAGCTGCGCATTCGCTCAGCAGAATAAAAAGATATATAAGCAGCGCCATCACTCATCATTGGGTGATGGTTTTTTGTATGTTAACACAACATTTACCATGTTCTTTTCTCGTATGTTTTTTTCGGAAATAACCATAATACTTAGTACAAAGCAGTTACTGCATTGGGTTTCGCCAAGTGGCAAATGACTTGATCATTTCGCTGGTGCGATTCCAGCAAACCCAACCAAAAAAACAAATCATATACAAAAAGGAGAATCACATCATGGCAAATTCTAATAGTTCAAACCAATTACTAGTTCCTGGAGCAGAGCAAGCGATCGATCAAATGAAATACGAAATCGCTTCTGAATTTGGTGTAAACCTTGGAGCAGAAACAACATCTCGTGCTAACGGTTCAGTTGGTGGAGAAATTACAAAACGTCTTGTGTCTTTCGCTCAACAAAACCTTGGCGGAACAAAAGCTTAATTTCATATTTGGATCATAGAAGGCACCTCTTATGGTGTCTTCTTTTTTTGTTTTTATCCCTCACCAAACTCCTTTCAGCTCATATCATGTAGTAGAAAGGAGCGGATCTTCATGGACATTATTTCTGGTATGAACTTTGAACTTTTACAATTTGTAGGGATCTCTCTATTATATGAATATGCTCATAGTATTCGGTCCTTTCACCTTTATAAAAAAAGCATCACATAAAAGTTGTACCATTTTGGGTTCTTTTCACTTATAGTATGTAGTGGAGGGATCGAACAGATGAAAATAGCTCTTTTCGGTGCTCATGGACGTGTAGGACAAGCATTTCTTCGTTTCGTTCAAGTAGATGATCGTTACATGGTTCGTTCATTGATTCGGACAAACCGAGAAGAAATGCTTGCGGGTATGTTTCAAGTCACCGGCAATTCAAGAAATCGGGAAGATGTGCTTGAGACAATCAAAGGAGCAGATATTGTTGTGAGCTGTCTATCAACAGATGGTGATGATACATTATCTGTTTCAATGGAGCATATCGTACAAGCCATGAAGCAAACAAATACATCTAGAATTATTACAATTGGTACAGCAGGTATTTTAAAAGCAAGAAAGCAGCCGGAGCTCTACCGTTTTGAAACAAATGAATCAAGACGGACCACTTCCCGAGCAGCTAAAGAGCATGCGAAAGCGTTTGAAATCCTTCAATCGACTGATCTAGATTGGACCATTATTTGTCCAACCTATTTACCAAATGGAGAAGTGACACGGTCATATCGCTATGAGAAAGATTTTCTCCCTATAGATGGAAAGAAAATTTCAGTTGAAGATACCGCACACTTTTTATATCAGCAGTTAAATTCGAAGGAGTTTGTACATCAACGCGTCGGCATCGCTTATTGATGATGCAGCCTGTCCAAACAATATAATCAGTAAAAGTCGAGAACAGAATCCTCGACTTTTTCATGCAAAGGAAAAGAGCCTCATTCAATTGGAAGAGGCTCTTTTTTTCTACTATTCATCAGCTGTTGGCAACAGCACCTTTTTGCAGTTCATACATTTGTGCATACAGCCCTTCTTGCTGCATGAGTTGTTCATGACTGCCACGCTCGACGATTTCACCTTTTTCTAACACCAAGATCATATCGGCTTTCTTAATGGTGGATAATCGGTGAGCAATCACAAAAGTCGTCCGTCCTTCTTTGACTACATCAAGTGCCCGCTGAATGATCGCTTCTGTTTCTGTATCAATGTTGGCTGTAGCTTCATCTAAAATTAAAATCGCTGGATCATACGCCAATGCGCGCGCAAATGAAATCAACTGACGTTCCCCCGAGGAAAGGGTGCTTCCCTTTTCAACGACTGGTTCATCAAAGCCTTCTGGCAGGTGCTTCAATAACTCTGCGGCACCTACTTGCTTTAATGAGGATTCAATGGTTTCTCTTTTGATGTCTTCATTCCCTAAGCTGACATTGGAGGCAATCGTTCCAGAAAATAAATACGGGTCTTGTAGCACGATGCCCATTTGTTTACGCAGCGTTTGGCGCGACTGATCATAAATGCTTTCACCATCTATGAGAATGTCTCCTTTCTGAATGTCATAAAAACGCAGCAGCAAGTTCATGATCGAGCTTTTCCCAGAACCAGTATGCCCCACTAGTGCAACCGTTTGACCTTTCTTCGCTTCAAACGTAATGTTCTTTAAGACATTTTTCCCTTCATTATAAGCAAAGGTGACATCTTTGAACTGAACGTGTCCCTCCAGCTTCTTCTGAACAGGTTCTTCAACTTCTGTTCCTGGTTCATCTAATAATCGGAAAACCCTTTCCGATGAAACCCTTGCTAACTCCAACCTAGAGAACTGATTCACAATGCCTGTAATCGGCTGGAACAATCGATTTAAATAATCGACAAATGCATAGAGCACACCAATGGACACAATGCCTGTCGCACTTAGCGACGCACCACCAAAATACCAAATGAGTGCCACATATGCTAAATTTCGCAGCAGGTTAACCAAGTTATGTGAAAGAAGTGAATTTAAATGCAACATCTTTCGCTGATATCGAAAGTGATTGTTGTTCAGCTCATCAAATTCCTCTTGCGTCGCTTTTTCATGACGAAACGCTTGAATGATTGTCATCCCTTGAATGGCTTCATTTAGTTTGGCATTGATTTCACTGATGATTGAACGAATGCGGTGATTGTACACTGATGCAAACTTTCTATAAGTCATCGACCAAAGGAAAATAATCGGTACAGCGACCAAACAGATGAGTGCCAGCTTCACATTTAATAAAAACATGGCAATGTAAATCCCAATCATGTAAATAGCACTTGTCACGAAATTTGCAAGGACCGTTACATATAAATCACGAATGGTTTCCGTGTCATTTGTAATCCTCGCGACAACTTTTCCAGCCGGTAAATTATCAAAATATCGGATCGGCAGCGTTTGGATGTGCTCAAATACGTCTACCCTCATTTTTTGAATAATTCGATTTGCAATCCTCTGGAGCAAATAATGCTGCCCATACTGAAAGAAAATCGCAACGATGAGCAGTCCTAGATAAAATAGAACAAGCTGCACCAAACCACTGATTTCTGGCTGATAAAAAGCGAAAATCTCCTCTTTTGATAAACGCTTTACCTCATAGGTTTCACGCTCGTTCCCATTATCAATGGTGAGCTGATCTCCCGATATTTTTCTGTTTCCATCAAAACGAATCGGCTCATTCACAAAATAGTAACCGAACCCGACTTGCACTACATTGATTTGCTTTCCAGAATCCATTCCATTATTTAATCGATCGCTTCGTATATAGTTATTTCCCTGGTAATAAACGGTTTTGTCTGTCTTTTCATGGACCTCGACATACGGTTTTTCTACACCTAAAATGTGATCATCAATCATTTTCTTCCCAATAAATGGCCCAGTCAGCTCAGCACCAACTGCAATCATGAGAAAGATTAAGGCAACAGACAATACTTTCTTATATAGGAGTGCGTAGGCAAGGAGTCTTCTTCCTGTTGTCATGCCTCATCCCCTCCTTCCAGCTGATTTGTTAGCTGCTGACGTAAAAATTGTTCTTTATACCACCCATCCTGCTGGATAAGCTCGTTGTGGGTGCCCTTTTGGACAATGCGTCCTTCTTCCATGACAAGAATGAGATCCGCATGTTCAACAGCTGATAGGCGATGAGTTGTAATAAACGTCGTTTTGCCATGACGGTTTTGTCTTAGATTTTCTAAAATAGCGGTTTCTGTTTTTGCATCTACAGCAGATAATGAGTCATCCAGAATTAAAATGTCTGGATCAATTAATAAAGCACGTGCAATGGATATTCGCTGTTTTTGTCCGCCTGACAGCGCCACACCTTTTTCCCCAACCATGGTTTCCAGACCCTCTGGCAGAAGGCGTAGATCCTTTTCAAAGTAAGCATCCTTGATTGCTTGTGCTAACTCATCTTGTTTCGCGTCCCGATGACCAAAGCGCATATTCTGTTCCACACTTTTTGAGAAAAGAATATGATCCTGAGGGACGTATCCGATCCATTGAAATAACTGATCTAACTCAATGTCTTGGATTGGAACACCTGATAGCAAGATTTGCCCATCACCTGCCGGGTACTGGCGCAGAAGCTGTTTGACAATGGTCGTTTTGCCGCTTCCCGTTTTGCCTGTAATCCCAATCGTCTGTCCTTTTCGAACGGTAAAGGACACATCAATGAGATTATCTTTAGATGAAGTTGGATACCTGAATGTCACATGATCAAACTCAATATCTCCAGGCTCTTGTAACGTTTTCGGCTGAGCAGCATCTGTTACGTCCGGCTTGTAGCTGAGTGTATGATTTAACCGGTCTAACGACGCATTTCCTCTTTGCATAATATTAATCAATTCGCCGATCGCAAACATTGGCCAGATCATCATGCCAAGATAGACGTTAAATGCAACAAGCTCCCCAATGGTTAAATCACTTTGGAACACGAGATAGGCTCCGTAGCCGATTCCGATTAAGTAGCTGATCCCCACAAGTAATTTCACTGTCGGTTCAAACAAAGAATCAATGATCGCCACTCGCATGTTTTTTTGAAATACATCATCTGTCATTTCTCGAAAGCGTTCGACATCTTGTTTCTCCTGCACAAAAGACCGAATGACCCGGACACCTGCCACTGATTCAAGAACGCGATCGTTCATATCACCAAATGCATCTTGAGCGACTGTAAAGCGCTCATGGATTTTGCTTCCATAAAACGCAATCAAGAGCGCCATCAGCGGCATAGGAATAATCGCCATTAAGGTTAATTTCCAGCTAATCGTCAGCCCCATCGTAAAGAAGATCATCAGCATATAAGCAGTGGAATCAACCAAGGTCAGAACGCCAAAGCCTGTTGTTAAGGCCACAGCATTCAAGTCGTTTGTACCTAATGCCATTAAGTTGCCCGTTTTTTTCTTTTCATAAAAGGTAGGCGTCATCTTAAGCAAGTGGCGCATCAGTTTCCCACGCATCACACGCTCCATGACATTTGCGCCGCCAAATAACTGATACATCCAAAAATATGTAAGTGTATAGACGACGACACCTAGTAAGCAAAAAATGGTCACATAAAACACAATACTGGATGTTGTAAATTGACCAGAACGAATGCCATCAACTGCCTGGCCAAGGTATCTTGGCGGCAGCATTTCAAGCACATTCACAATGAGCAGGAGCGTAATAGCAATCGTATAACGCCTCCACTCTTGTTTAAAGAACCAGCCTAATTTCGCAAATACTGAAAACATGTTTGTCTCTCCTTTTCTAGCTAGCCGCTTTCTAAATTTTCCTGCAAGTCACCTTGTTTCGTTTTTTGAGCTTTTGTCATTTGTCTTGATTTTGGCATGTTCACATGCTTTCACTCCTCTTCATTTACTTGTTGTTTTTCATCCCTTTATTTCGAAATGCGAAATGAATTCAACAAAAAAAGAGGCCACCAGCTGGCTGGTACGCCTCTTTTCGTCATGTAAAAAGGCGCATGTTGACAAATACGCAACATACGCCTTGATTCATCCGATCAATTGGAACAGACGAGTTCCTTTTCAATGACCAATGAAGGTGTAATTGTCACGTGAATCAACCCATTCATGCAGTTTGGTTTCATTCTTCCAATGTTGCACATGACATTTCCTCCTTTTGGCTCTTGAATCTTTTTTTATCTTATAGCGGCTGTCACCATTTTGTCAATAAATATTTTTCAATAAATGAAATTTTCTAACAAAAATCAATCTTCCTTATGTGTATCTTTTTCTATTAACGGGTATACCATGAGTGTAAAGACTCCTTTTGAAAGGAATGAGGACATTGTTTCAAGCTGATCGGATGGTCGTTGCGTTTGATGGACATGAAGACAGTAAGAAAGCATTAAAAAAGGCAATCGCTTTAGCTAAAACCTTACATGCCAAGCTGACCGTTACCTATGCACATGATGGCAAAACAGACAGACAGGTGTTTGATGTGCCGCGCCCAATGACTGGCGGAGCTTATATCGGCGGCGGTACGGCAGATCTTCAAACACCCCCTGTATATGTACCTCATGATGAACAGCAAAGTCCTTTGATTTTTGAAGACCATACAGAAGAGGTCGTTGCGGAAGCAAGAATGCTTTTAAATGAGGAGCAGTTTGAGGCTGCCATTGAAATTGTAGAAGGAGAACCAGCGGAAGCGATTATCGAATATGCGGAGGAAATATCAGCAGACCTCATCGTCATGGGAGCACGTGACCAAAGCAGATTGAAAAAAATGCTGTTTGGCAGTGTGAGTGAAAAGTTATCAGCAAAATCAGATATACCTGTGCTTATTGTGAAATAAATGCATCACAAAAGGCTGTAAACATTGGTTTACAGCCTTTTTTTATTTATGAAGAGATCGATGCTTCACTTTCATGGTTAATTTTTTGCTGGAAGCCTTCCTGTACGCGCTTTGTCAGCTTGCCTGGAACGCCTTCCCCTACTGGCTCGCCATCTATTTCAACAATCGGAATGACTTCAGCTGTCGTCGAGCTGATGAAGATTTCCTGAGCGCGCAGCAGTTCTTCTTTGCTTATACGAGTTTCTTCAACAGTACACCCTTCTTCCTCACATACTTCCAGCAGCTTTCTACGAGTAATGCCGTTTAAAATGAGATTGTTTGCAGGGTGAGTACGAATCACGCCATCAATCACGGCATATACATTCGAGGAGGTTCCCTCGGTCACAAAACCGTCTCTCACAAGGATTGCTTCAAACGCACCAACTTCAGATGCTTTCTGCTTTTCCATGATGTTATATAAAAGGTTTAAGCTTTTGATATCACACCTTAACCAGCGAAGATCCTCAGATAAAATGGCCTTTGCCCCAGCTTTCTGCTCTTGAACAGGCTTTTTCACCTGAAACGTATATGCCGTGATTTGAGGAGTAAGAGAATCACTATATTGATGTTTACGAGGGGCGACCCCCCGCGTGACTTGAATATACACACCGCCATCTGTTAATTGATTGTGAGCGACGAGCTGTTGTAACTTTTCTTCCATTTCAGATACTGTACCTTGCAGATGAATGCCAATTTCCTTTGCACTCTTGAACAGACGCTCTGTATGTTCCTTTAACGTAAACAAAGTACCATTGTATACACGGATGACCTCATAGACTCCGTCACCAAATTGATAGCCTCTGTCCTCAATATCAACATGTGCATCCTTTTTTTCAATGAAATCTCCATTGTACAATATTTTCATATGGAATCTCCCCTTCGCTTTGCATTAATGGTTGAATCTGATGCTATCTTAGCGGATAAATGGGTTCGTTTCAATGATTATTCAGAATTATTTCACATCATATGAAATGGATAACCTTTCATTGTAACAAATATAGATTGATAACCAAAAAGATTCCAATTTTTTAGCATCTTCTATATTCATAGGCTCTTTTTTCCTGTATACTTACTCCATATAAACACGACAAAAAACAGCGAAAAAAGACAGAATCCACTACATGATTCGACACAAATTTTTGATTTATTGGAGCGATTGTAATGCAACGGGTTAAAAAAAAACAGACACCTTCAAACACAATGCTGCTCTCAAAGGCGATTGGTTTTGTCATCCTGACACTGATCCTCTTTTTTATTTGGGATATGTCCAAAACCAATATGCAGGCAGCAGATCAGCCGGCGAAATTGTCTGCGAGCAGTCAATTTAGAGACACAAGCACTAGTATGAAAGCAAAAGATGCCTCTAGGAAAACATTAGATGCACATTTTAAGATCAATTCAAATAAACATGTAACGGATCAAACGATCTTTTTAACCTTTGATGATGGTCCATCAGCGACTTCAAATCAGCTGTTAGATGTGCTAAAAGCGCATCAAGTGAAAGCCACATTCTTTATGCTCGGACCGCAGATTAAAGAACACCCGGCAGCTGTGAAAAGACTCCATCAAGAAGGTCATCAATTAGGGCTTCATGGCATCACCCATGATGTGAAACGCTTTTATCAAAAAAAAGATTCTCCTGTAAACGAGATGAAGGAAGATCAGCGCATTTTGGCTTCTGTCACAGGTGAGTATACCCATCTTGTAAGAACACCTTATGGCAGCACCCCAAATTTAACCGATCAGCAAAAGGCACGTTTAAAACAAAAAGGCTTTGTCTACTGGGACTGGACCATTGACAGTCTTGACTGGAAATATAAAAGCTCAAAATATGTACCAGAGGTATTAAATCAGCTGCAAGTGCTGGAGACAAAATATCCAAAAGAACCAAAAATCATCTTAATGCATGATCAGCCGGCGACGGCAAAATACTTAAGCAGCTTAATTACGCAGCTAAAGGCAAAGGGCTATACATTTGAAGTCCTTGATGAAACAATGAAGCCGCTGCAGCAATAAAGTAAAACCCGCACCTTTAGGGACTGACCCCCGTTTTTGAGACAGGGATCAAAACACCTTTATAAAACAGCCAGTTGCCGAAACTCTTTTGGTGACTGGCTGTTTAATTTCAATTGAATTCGGATATTGTTATAATAATCAATATA
>NZ_LZRW01000009.1:0-18427 GCF_001974945.1 Bacillus sp. I-2
AGGTTACCCACGTGTTACTCACCCGTCCGCCGCTAACATCCGGGAGCAAGCTCCCTTCTGTTCGCTCGACTTGCATGTATTAGGCACGCCGCCAGCGTTCGTCCTGAGCCAGGATCAAACTCTCCGAAAAAGTACAAAACCGAAGTTTTGCTTTTCGCCAGTTTGACTGACTACCTATGAAGTATCATAGGATTTTTTTATAAAAACTCGAATTAACAGGTACGTTTTGTCTTGTTTAGTTTTCAAAGAACTTGTTTACCGCTTCAGAAGCGACTAGAACATCTTATCACATCCAAGTTGTTAGTGTCAACAACTTTTTTGTTATTATGTTTTTTCGTTTCTTCGTCATCAGCGACGTATATTAATTTACCACCCTATCGAATCAAAGTCAATAATATTTTTCATTAAATAATAAACTTTTCAATGACGATTAAAGCTGCTACGCCCGGAATACCCAATAAACCACTAATTCCACTCGTTACAGGGTTAATAGAGACATGTAACCCTAGACTCTCGCCAAATAGGTTGAGGCAAAATAAAAAAAGAGCGCCTGCTACAAACTTCACTCCGATAAGCCCTAACCATTTGAATGGATTCGCCTGCACACCTGACATAAACAACAATAGCACAGCTAGCAAAATTGACCCGATCACAATAACAGGTTCCATAATCCTCTCATCTCCTCTTCATATTGAATAGTACAAGCATATGAGAGGACTATGTATAATAGACCTGCTATTTCCAGTTGTTTAAACGTAAATTCCTCTTTTTCGCTTCTCTCAGATAGAAAAAGTACTTCGCTTGAGCAAGCTTTAATTCGAATAGAATGTCCGGTGAAGGCTCAACGCTATTTGCGACAAGCTTTTTTTGTCTGTTCCATTCTTCCTTTTGCTTAAAAAGCTGTTGAATTAATTTCTCATCGAATTCTTTTCGAATTGATTTTCTGCGAAGAAAACCCATGTACCGTACTTCTCCTTCCTACATCTCACGTCTGCCTTCTAGAGCCTTAGACAGTGTAACTTCATCCGCATACTCTAAATCCCCGCCTACTGGAAGTCCGTGAGCAATGCGAGAGAGTTTAATTCCTGATGGTTTTAACAATCTGGAGATATACATGGCTGTTGCTTCTCCTTCAATGTTTGGATTGGTTGCAAGGATTACCTCTGTCACTTGATCGTCTTGCAATCTTTTTAATAGGTCAGGAATTTTAATATCCTCTGGGCCAATTCCGTCCATTGGCGAAATGGCACCATGAAGCACATGATATAAGCCGTTGTATTCTTTCATTTTTTCCATTGCGATTACATCTTTTGGATCCTGCACTACACAGATAACAGATTGATCTCTTCTTGTATCTTCACAAATATAGCAAGGATCTTGGTCTGTGATATGACCGCATACCGAACAATAAGTTAAATTACGCTTTGCATTTACAAGCGCCTTCGCAAAATCTAGTACGACATCTTCCTGCATACTAAGAACAAAAAAAGCCAGACGGACCGCAGTTTTCGGTCCGATTCCTGGCAATTTCATAAAGCTGTCAATCAGCTTTGATATTGGTTCAGGATATTGCATCTTCAGTTATTCCTCCTAGAATAAACCTGGCATGTTCATTCCTTTTGTGAATTGACCCATCGTTTCATTCGTTAGCTCATCGACTTTTTTCAATGCATCGTTTGTCGCAGCAAGTACAAGATCTTGAAGCATATCGATATCTTCTGGATCAACAACTTCTTCATTAATTGCTACATCAACGACTTCTTTTTGTCCATTTACTTTGACAGTGACCATACCGCCACCAGCTGTACCTTCAAGAACTTTTTCTGCAAGCTCTTCTTGAGCCTTCGCCATATCCTTTTGCATTTTTTGCATTTGTTTCATCATTTTTTGCATATTTCCCATTCCACCGCGCATATGAACACCACTCTCTTTCATTTTTATTAATCTTTAATTTCAATTAAATCAGTTCCTACTAATTTTTTTGCTTCCGCAATCAATGGATCCTCTTCAGTAGAAGTTCCCTGACCATCTGCTTGTTCATCCGGCTGATGATCTCTTAAAAATTCTTCTCTTATTTTACCCCATTGAGCGTCAGGAACGCCAACTAATTCCACTCTTTTTCCTAACATAGACTCTAGCAGTTGTTCAAGATTGGTCCGAACACCGCTTTTATCTTCAGCAACCATTTTACAATGTATTTCAAATTTGAATTTTAAAACAAAGGCATGCGAAGCAGCCGCCACTGGCTCACTGTCCGTTAATAACGCAGCGTGAGACACCTTATTCTGCTGTTTCAACTGGGCAAGGAGCTCTCCCCATTTGCCTTTAATTTTTTCTAACTCAGGCCGTTTCGCTTCTTTTAGAATCTCATGAATTCGGCCGACAGGAGCACGATAGCCATTTTTATTACTTGTTTGTGGTCGAGGCGCCTCCTTTTTTTCTTGAGGGCTATGAGATGGAGACATTGGTACACCTTCGGCTCTTAGCCTCGATAGTTCCTGTTCCAGCCTGTTTATTTTATCTGTTAGCGCCGTTAAATCAGCGTCAGCATGGCCTTGTGTCAATCCTGCTGTTGACTGACACAGCTTTACAACAGCTACCTCAAAGAAAATCCTTGGATGATTTGTCCATTTCATTTCTTGGTGGCTTTTATTCAGGACTTCAATGGTTTCATACAGAAACTGAGGTGTCACACGATCTGACAGCGCCACGAAACTTTCGTCGACCTTTACCTTTTCAAGAACCCCCTCGAGATCTGGTGCCGTTTTATAAAGCAGCATATCTCTAAAGTAAAAAATCATATCCTCTATTAATTTAGCAGCATCTTTCCCCTGCTGGAGCAATTCATTTAATGTATCTAACGCTGTGGCAATATTTTGATCAAAAATTGCTTCAGCAAGCTGACTAATGAAATGCTGCGATACAGCACCTGTAATGAGCAGCGCATCATCAATTGTCAATTGTTCACCACTAAATGAGATCGCTTGATCCAAGAGACTTAGTGCATCACGCATACCGCCATCAGCTGCACTAGCAATAATCTCGAGCGAACCCTCCTGTACGTCAAGGCCTTCTGCATCTACAATTTTCTCCATTCTTCCAACAATATCTTTAGTCGTGATTCGTTTAAAATCAAACCGCTGACAACGAGATATGATGGTAAGAGGAATCTTATGGGGCTCTGTGGTAGCCAAAATAAAGATACAATGAGCAGGCGGTTCTTCCAGCGTTTTAAGGAGAGCATTAAATGCACCGATAGAGAGCATATGTACTTCATCTATAATATAAACCTTATATGTAACCGCCGAAGGAGCAAATTTCACTTTATCACGTATATCCCGGATTTCATCTACCCCGTTATTCGAGGCAGCATCTATTTCAATCACGTCTGAAATTGAACCGTTTGTAATCCCTTTACAGGCATCACATTCATTACACGGCTCGCTAACAGGTGACTTTTCACAGTTCACTGCCTTAGCAAAGATTTTGGCAGCACTTGTTTTACCTGTTCCTCTAGGACCTGAAAATAAGTAAGCATGAGAAAACTTTTTCTGCAAAAGGGCATTTTGCAACGTTTTTGTGATGTGTTCTTGTCCAACAACATCCTCAAAAACTTGAGGTCTGAACACTCGATATAAAGCTTGATAACTCACAAATACGCCCTCCTCCATTTATCATCCTTTTCATTATACATGATGCACCGATCAATTCAAAAGCACACCTTTATTTTCTAATATGCCAATAAGATGATTTCAACTAGAGATTTTCTACTTTCCATGTATTAAAAACGTATTTTCTAGCTTTGTAAAAAGACCTGAAACTCCAAACAGAACACCAGTTCTTTTTACGTTTAGTGAAAAAAACAAATGGCACCAAAAAGACTTTTTATCTATTTGTATCACCAAAGCATTTAAGCTATTCTTTGAACAGCAACAAAAAACTCACCTAGTTAAACTAGATGAGTTACATTTAATATTGATTTACCGTGCACCTTCTGTCGATTCGCTACCCCAAGCGTTACTTAAACAGTTAGCTCGGCCCAGGCAACCCTGCGGCACATGAGAGGTTTCACTTAATGCTGCTTCCTTCCGGACCTGACATGGTTCATGAATTCCCATTGCGCAGGACCCAGACGTCAACACCACTTATTTAAGGCAGACCTTGAAGTAAACGAACCTCGAGAAGGGATTCGGCCTCGCTAGAGCGGATTGCGAGTACAGGGCACCGCTACCTCCCCGCTTAGCACGGCAAAATGAATATTAAATTGTTAGTGACGCAGACATAAGTATACCTTCTTATAGCTCAAATTGCAAACGACATCCATTCATTTACTTTTGGCTTGTTTCTTTCGCTGACGGAGATTTCGGAAGAACTGACTTAACAGCTCACCACACTGATTTTCAAGTACACCACCGATGACCTCAGACTGATGATTGAACCGTTCATCATCCAGTAAATTCATTAAAGTACCTGCGCATCCACCTTTTGGATCGTATGCACCAAAAACGACCTTTTTCACTCTAGAGAGAACAATAGCACCCGCACACATTGGGCATGGCTCAAGCGTAACGTAAAGCACAGCATCTTCTAAACGCCAGCTCCCTGTCGCTTTACATGCTTCATCAATAGCAAGTAATTCTGCATGTGCAATCGAACGCTGCTCACTTTCCCTTAAATTATGAGCCCGGCTCACGATTTGATCATCAACAACAATGATCGCACCAATCGGCACTTCCCCTATTTGTTCTGCTTTTAAGGCTTCAGAAATGGCTTCTTGCATAAACTGTTCATCTTTCGTCATGGCACGGCTCTCTTTTCATGTTTTTTAAAAGGAAATTGAGGTTAACATATTATCACAATCTTTTAAAGGGGGTCTTATTTTGTCAAAGCAAACAAAGGCGCTACTTATTATCGACATGATTAATGATTTTGATTTTGAAATGGGACATGTGCTTGCAGAAAAAACAGAGCAAATGACCAATAAAATTTTAGCTCTTAAACAACATGCTTTCAAGGAAAATTGGCCAATCATTTATATCAACGATCACTACGGACTTTGGAAGGCTGATATCCAAGCTGTTTTGGAAACATGCAAAAATGAAAGAAGCGCTCCTATTTTAGAGAAAATGACACCATCTAAAGATAATTACTTCTTAATTAAACCTAAGCATTCTGCCTTCTACGGTACTGCACTAGAGACACTCTTAAATGAATTAGGTGTTGAGGACATTATTCTAACTGGAATTGCCGGAAACATTTGCGTTTTGTTCACTGCAAATGACGCATACATGCGAGAATACAATCTAATTGTACCTAAAGATTGTATCGCTTCAAATGACGACAGAGATAACAACTACGCTTTAACGATGATGGAGAACGTTCTTCTAGCCAAAATCACTACCGCTAAGGAAATCACGAATGAAAATCAAACATGATTTAGCTATAACCCTCATAAATTGTTAGCAATAACAAAGGGGGCGTTGACTATTCAAATTTATGTTGTCAAAAGAGGAGATACTTTAAACGACATTGCTATGCGTTTTAAAACGACAGTCAATGAAATTATCCGTACTAACGAAATCGAAACACCAAATCAACTCGTCATTGGACAAACAATTGTCATTCCAATTAGAGGTCAATTTTATGAGGTCAAACAAAATGACACACTATATCAAATTGGTAGACGGTTTCAAATCTCAGTGGAAGAATTGGCACGCGTGAACAGAATTCGGCCTGAAGCGATACTGCCTATTCGTTTCTTGCTCTATATTCCACAAAGACCGAAAAGGAACATTAATTCCAATGCTTATATTGAACCACGGGGAAATCAAGTCAGTGAAAACTTAAAGCAGGCAGCTAGAGAGGCCTCCCCATACTTGACCCATTTAGAAGTCTTTAGTTTTCAAGCACAAAGAGATGGGACACTGCGAGAACCACCGTTAGACCAACTACCCCAGATTGCCGCTCAGAACAGAACTGTATTAACCATGGTGGTGACAAATCTAGAGAATGAAAAATTCAGTGATGAACTTGGGCGTATTCTTTTAACTAACCAATCTGTCAAAACGGCATTTTTAAATGAAATTGTTCGTGTTGCCAAAAAGTATCAATTCAAGGAAGTCCATTTTGATTTTGAATATTTACGCCCTGCTGATAAAGATGCTTATATTCAATTTTTAAGAGAAGCAACAGCGCGTTTCCATCAAGAAGGATGGACAATATCTGTTGCACTTGCACCAAAAACAAGTAGTCAGCAAAAGGGCAAATGGTATGAAGCCCATGACTATGAAGCGATCGGTAAGATCGTCGATCATGTTGTGTTGATGACCTATGAATGGGGGTACAGCGGCGGCCCTCCACAAGCTGTCTCTCCAATTGGACCTGTCCGCCAAGTCATTGAATATGCATTAACTGTCATACCGGCCAATAAAATTGTAATGGGGCAGAATTTATACGGCTATGATTGGACACTTCCTTTCGTCCAGGGCGGCCCCATAGCCAAAGCCGTCAGTCCTCAACAAGCAATTGCACTTGCTAGAGAGCACAATGTCTCTATCTTATACGACGAAACAGCACAGGCACCCCATTTTCGTTATACAGATGCCAACAACAAAGAGCATGAGGTCTGGTTCGAAGACGCTAGATCAATTCAAGCAAAGTTCAACCTCATCAAAGAGCTAAATTTGAACGGCATTGCTTATTGGAAATTAGGTCTATCTTTCCCACAAAATTGGCTCTTATTATCAGATCAATTTAATATTGAAAAAAGAACGACATCGTAATCCATTCACTCTATCTATTAGAAGGGGTATGGTACAATATACATTGGTTTGACAACTTTAACTTTATAGATAGAGGAGAACGCCTATGTATCCTGCCCCTTTTATTGCAGTGGAAGGCCCGATTGGAGCCGGAAAAACAACTTTGGCTACAATGCTTGCGAAGGAATTTCAATTTCCTTTAGTAAAAGAGATTGTAGAAGAAAATCCATTCTTAGATAAATTTTATGAAGATATGGAACAATGGAGCTTTCAGCTTGAGATGTTCTTTTTATGCAATCGGTTCAAACAGTTAGAATCAATTGAAGAAAACTATGTGAATAAACAGCAGCCAGTTGTCACTGATTATCACGTCTATAAAAATATGATATTTGCAGAAAGAACATTATCAAAAAAGCACATGGATAAATACAGAAAGATCTATCATCTGCTAACAGATGATCTTCCTAAACCAAATGCCATGATCTATATAAAAGCCAGCCTTCCCACCTTACTTGAAAGAATACAGATGAGAGGACGCTCTTTTGAAGAAGACATTGACCCAGCTTATTTAAAAACACTCATTGAAGATTATGAGCTGGCTATTGAACATTTAAAACAGACTGAGCCAGGGCTTCCTATCATTACAATTGAAGGAGATCATACAGACTTCGTTTCCTCACAGCAAGATTACCAGCAAATTGTACAGAACATAAAGGAGCAAGTGCTATGAACAATATCGAAATACCAAAGGACGCAGTCATCACAATTGCCGGGACTGTTGGTGTCGGCAAATCAACTATGACCAAAACAATAGCGGACAAGCTAGGGTTTCAAACCTCTCTTGAAAAAGTAGATGATAACCCATATTTAGAGCCTTTTTATTCAGATTTCCAAAGATGGAGCTTCCACTTACAGGTCTATTTCTTAGCTGAGCGTTTTAAGGAGCAAAAGCGGATTTTTGAATCTGGCGGAGGATATGTACAAGATCGTTCCATTTATGAGGATACTGGCATTTTTGCAAAAATGCATGCGGACAAAGGTACGATGTCTGAGGTTGATTATGAAACGTATACAAGCCTATTTGAGGCGATGGTGATGACACCTTACTTCCCTCACCCTGATGTCCTCATCTATCTACACGGGGATTTAGATCATATTTTACATCGTATTGAAGAACGCGGCAGAGAGATGGAAACTCAAACTGACCGAGCTTATTGGGAAGAAATGTACACTCGATACACGGAATGGATCGAACAATTTGATTTATGCCCAGTGATTAAAATTAATATTGAAGATTATGACTTACTTCATGATGAAAGCTCACTTGATCCCATTCTTCACGAAATAGCTTCTGTTATTCAAAAAAATCGCTCTAAAACAAAATAAAAAAAACCGCTGCATTCGCGAAATGCAGCGGTTTGACAATTTCCAATTTTTATGCTTGCGTTCAATTCAACTAAGGTAAAAAATCAATATGGCGGAGGAAGAGGGATTCGAACCCCCGCGGGCTTTGACACCCCTGTCGGTTTTCAAGACCGATCCCTTCAGCCGGACTTGGGTATTCCTCCGTATCGACAAGAATTAATATACCATATCATTTTATTTGAAGTCAACATCTTTTCGAAAAAAAATTCAATATGTGATTTTGGCATGATGATTGCCTATAAAAAAGCAGCCATTGACGGCTGCTCTCGATCTATTTCGTATCCTGTCTAATTTCTTCAATAAACTGATTCATCTCTACTTTAAACTCATTTAATGACTCGATAATCTTCGTAAAGTCTGTCACTTGTTTGGCTTGTTCATTTGTTGAGCTGCTGATTTGTGAGATGTTTTCAGACAGAGTGCCAATGCTGTCTTGGATTTCTTTTAAAAATGTATTAATGGTTTCAGCCGCTTCCTTCGAGCCATCTGATAATTTGCGAACTTCATCAGCAACGACAGCAAACCCTTTTCCGTTCTCACCTGCTCTTGCGGCTTCAATTGCAGCATTTAAACCGAGCAGATTTGTTTGTCTAGCGATTCCGCCAATGGTTTTGACGACTTCTTCAATATTCGCAGATTTCTCTTCCGCTCTTCCTGCCTGTTCGCTTATTTCTAAACTTGTGGCAGCCAGCTCTTGTGAATGTGCAGCAATTTGCTCAATTCCACCTTGGAGTTCTTTCGCTACTTTATTGATTTGCTCCATATAACCGCTTAATTTCTTTTCACGATGATGTGAAAATGCCACTAAAAAAGAGCCAATTACTTTTCTATCTTCATCAAAAATCGGGTAACCTTTTACAGCAATTTCATAACCATATAAATGCTCTGGTAAATGACCGTCATATTCTTGTCCTCTTAATGTCGTCGCCACATTTTGGTCTTCTGGGTTCAATGGGTCTCCAACTTTCATACCAAAATCTATTGTGTTAGATGGGTAATAACAAAGTATCTTCTCTGTATCTGTGATGCCGAAAAGAATACTTTCATCTAGTACCTTTCTAAGTAAATGAGCCATTTCAACATAATAGTCAAGCCTATTCAAGGTTATTCCTTCTTTCCTAGAAGCTTTTAATTTTTTTATCGGCTAAATTCAGGAAAACTGTAGGACTTTTGGTAAAAAGAAAAAGATGCCTTGACGGCATCTTATTTCATCACTTCTTTATTTCCCATATAAGGACGCAGTACTTCAGGAATGATCACTGTGCCGTCCTCTTGTTGATAGTTTTCTAAAATAGCCGCTACAGTTCTTCCTACCGCTAATCCAGATCCATTTAATGTGTGGACATGTTCTGGCTTCGCTTTAGGCTCTGGACGGAAACGAATGTTTGCACGTCTTGCCTGGAATGCTTCGAAGTTACTGCAAGAAGAAATTTCACGGTACGTATTCTGGCTCGGAATCCACACTTCGATATCGTATTTCTTCGCAGCTGTGAAGCCTAAATCTCCCGTACACATGCTCATGACACGGTATGGCAGGTTCAATAGCTGAAGAACTTTTTCTGCTTGATTTGTTAATTTCTCTAATTCTTCATAAGAATCTTCTGGTCTGACAAATTTCACAAGCTCTACCTTGTTAAATTGATGCTGACGGATGAGTCCACGTGTATCTCTGCCAGCAGATCCAGCTTCTGATCTAAAGCAAGCACTGAATGCTGCATAGTTGATTGGCAGCTGTTCGCCTTCGAGGATTTCGTCACGATGCATGTTCGTAATTGGCACTTCAGCTGTTGGAATGAGGAAGTAATCTTCTTCACGTATTTTAAAGGCATCCTCTTCGAATTTTGGAAGCTGACCAGTTCCTGTCATGCTCGCTCTGTTGACCATATAAGGTGGAAGCACTTCAGTAAAACCAAACTCATCCACATGTAAATCGAGCATAAAGTTATACAATGCGCGCTCTAAGCGGGCGCCAAGCCCTTTATAAAAAACGAAACGGCTTCCTGTCACTTTTCCTGCACGTTCAAAATCAAGGATTTTTAGCTCATCAGCTACGTCCCAATGTGGTTTTGGTTCAAATGAGAAGGCTGGCTGTTCGCCCCATTTTCTCACTTCCACGTTGTCGTCTTCTGTTTCACCAACTGGTACAGAGTCATGAGGGATATTTGGAATTGAGAACAGGATGTGCTGCAGGCTCTCTTCTACTGTTCTTAGCTCATCATCCAGCTTCTTGATCTCATCTCCTACCTCACGCATTTCTTGAATAATGTGATCGGCGTCTTTCTTTTCTCTTTTTAGAACGGCCACTTGCTGTGATACTTCATTTCTTCGGCTCTTTAATTCTTCTGTTTTCCCGATTAATTCTCTTCTTTTTTGATCTAGCTCACCAAACTTATCAAAATCCGCTAAATCTTCGCCTCGGTGTGCTAATTTTTCTTTGATTTGATCAAAGTCCGTGCGCAGTTGTTTAATATCAAGCATGTGTAACACTCCTTTTTTTATCGAAAAATAAAAAGAGCCCTCATCCCATGAAAGGGACGAGAGCTCTCGCGTTGCCACCCTGATTGAAAACATGCAGAAGCATGCTTTCCTCTTTCCTCTGTAACGGTATCACCGTAAATGCTTACTTCTCGTGTTTCAGCATTTCGCTCAAGGATGGATTCAGAATGCATCTTTCACCGATTCTCACCAACCATCGGCTCTCTGAGAAAGAGGGGCTTCTTACTATTTCCCGTCAACGCTTTTTCGATCTTTGATTGTGATTTTAATGTACTATAAGTTTTATCTCTTTTCAACCGTTTTATACAGCAAGCTTCGTTTTGTAGGACTTCACCATGTCTACAAACAGCTGTGTTAACCGGTGATCGTCTGTCAGCTCTGGATGAAAAGAGCAGCCTAAGATATTGTTTTCTTTCGCCATCACAATCCTGCCATCATATTCAGCCATGATTTCTACGTCATTATCTGCGCTGATGATATGAGGCGCACGGATGAATACCCCTGTAAACGGGGCATCCAGTCCTTTTACTTCTAAATCTGCTTCAAAGCTGTCTACCTGTCTGCCAAAAGAGTTCCGTGCAACAGATACATTTAATAGGCCAAGATGAGCATCTTCTCGATCTTCGATATGCTTTGCCAGCATAATCAAACCGGCACATGTCCCGAAAATCGGTTTCCCTTGAGCAGCGAACGCCTTGATCGGTTCAATGAATTGGTACGTATCCATAAGTCTCCTCATCGTCGTACTTTCTCCACCAGGGATAATCAAACCGTCAACGGATTCTAGCTCTTCTACTCGTTTGATGATCTTTCCTTCTGCGCCGCAGGCTTCAATCGATTGAATATGCTCTCTCACCGCTCCTTGAAGCCCTAGTACACCAATTGTCAGCATGTTCGTTTGCGCTCCCTTAATTACCAGCCACGCTCTTGCATACGTTCTTCTGGCAGTAGATTTGAAATTTCAATTCCTTTCATAGCTGTTCCAAGCTCTTTTGAAAGTTCTGCAATAAGACGGTAATCAGTGTAATGAGTCGTTGCTTCAACAATTGCTTTTGCAAATTTAGCTGGATTGTCTGATTTGAAAATACCAGATCCGACAAATACACCGTCTGCGCCAAGCTGCATCATTAACGCAGCATCTGCTGGTGTCGCAACGCCTCCTGCTGCAAAGTTCACAACTGGCAGCTTGCCGTCTCTTTTGATTTGCAGCAATAATTCATAAGGCGCGCCAAGATTCTTGGCTTCTGTCATCAGTTCATCTTCACTCATAGCCGATACTTTACGAATCTGAGCATTGACCTTTCTCATATGACGAACAGCTTCTACGATGTTGCCTGTCCCAGGTTCTCCTTTTGTACGAAGCATAGAAGCGCCTTCTGCGATACGGCGGGTTGCCTCACCTAAGTCACGGCATCCACAGACAAAAGGTACTGTGTATTCATTTTTATTTAAATGGAATTCCTCATCTGCGGGCGTCAGCACTTCACTCTCATCGATATAATCAACACCAAGTGCTTCAAGAACACGAGCCTCGACGATGTGGCCGATACGTGCTTTTGCCATGACTGGAATCGTTACTGCATTTTGTACTTCCTCTACGATTCTTGGGTCTGCCATACGGGCAACACCGCCTGCTGCACGGATATCAGCTGGTACTCGTTCTAGTGCCATGACTGCCACCGCACCTGCTTCTTCTGCAATTTTTGCCTGCTCCGCATTGACGACATCCATAATGACGCCACCCTTTTGCATTTCTGCCATTCCACGTTTCACTCGTTCAGTTCCCTTATTGCTCACAATAGTTTCCTCCCATTTGTCTATTCGATTCATTCAACATCTTTATCATACAAGCGAGAAAGTATAACAATAAAGAGAATAGTATAACAATTCAAACAGCCGATAAAAAAGAATAAACCCTTGTATATAAAGGGTTTCCAGCTAAAAACATGTCATTTTCTCTTTCAAGTGTGATTTACATGCTATAATGCAACTATAACAATTAAAATTCATGTATAACAATGTTGCATTCTATGGAGGGGTTTCATGCATATTGATATCCATCGACACTCTGATACATCTCTTTCAAATCAAATTTACTTTTCAATCATTGACCACATTCAATCAGGTTTGCTTCAGCAAGGAGAAAAGCTGCCAACTGTACGTGATTTAGCTAAGCAGCTCAATGTGAGTCTTGTCACGGCAGCAAAAGCATACACCCGATTAAAGGACGACGGATATTTAAAGACGGTGCAAGGTAAAGGAACATTTGTGGATGAGCAGCAAGAGCAGGCAGAGATTCCGGTTCCATCATCTACTTCTTTCGATTGGCAGTTGTCGATTCCAGATTATTTACCACGGTCTCAATTCGCTCAGTATCACTATGTCGAAGAAGCCATTAACCTTTCTTCCTCTATGATCGATCCAGGGCTTTTGCCCAACCGGTATTTAGAAAAAGAGATGCAGCATGTACTAGCCAGGCATCCCCAAATCATGTCGAAGTATGGTGAGATACAAGGTGACCTTCAGCTGCGACAAGTCATTCAATCATTTTTAGAAAAGTTGGATGTGCCGTCTACACCTGAAAATATCCTAGTAACAAGTGGTTCTCAGCAAGGGCTTGATTTGGTGGCACGTACGTTTATTGGGCCGGATGATGTGGTTGTCATGGAAGCACCGACCTATCCCGGGGCCATTGATGTCTTTATGGGCAGAGGAGCAAGAATCATTACCGTCCCTGTCGATCATGAAGGGATGAACATGAAGCAGCTTCAAAGCATTTGTGATAAATATAAACCGAAGCTCATCTATACGATTCCTACTTTTCACAGTCCGACAGGGGCCAGTATGTCGATGAAACGCAGAAAACAGCTTCTCTTACTGGCTCAAAGCATAGATTGTCTCATTGTAGAAGATGACCCTTATCGTGAGCTTTATTTTGAAAAGAAACCGCCAGCACCTATTAAAAGCTTGGACCATGATGGACACGTCATTTATTTACGAGGGTTAAGTAAAACACTGGCTCCAGGATGCAGAATAGGGATTATCACCGCATCAGGCTCGATATTTAACCGCTTATTAGCTGCAAAGGCCAATAATGACTTAGGCAGCCCTCTCCTCACACAAAAGGCCATATTGCCGTTTCTGACATCGAAGAAAATGATTGATCATACGAAGAAGCTAAGAACCGCCTTGAAGGTGAGACGCGATTTGATGATGGATGTGTTAACGAAGTACGCACCAAAAGATGTAACTTGGCAAATTCCACAGGGCGGACTCAATTTATGGCTCAGCTTTCCTTCCTGGGTCGATACACGAGCACTGTTACATGAGGCACGTAAGCATCAAATTACTTTTCTGCCTGGCTCTGTCTGCTATCCTGGAGAACCGAAACAGAATTATATCCGCCTCAGCTTTTCTTATGTGAATGAAAAAGCACTGGCCGAGGGCGTGGAAAAGTTATGTGGTATTTTTCAGCAAGCCTTGTCCACTCCTCAAAATCAGAAGCAATCGCTCTTCTTTTAACGATAAAAAAACTGCTCTCATGTATAGAGAGCAGTTTTTTATTAGAACCAGCCTTTTACTGTGTCAACGATTCCGCCCCAAATGCCAGCGAAGAATCCACCTACACCGCGCATTGCAAGGATGAACCAGTTTGCTTTTTCATCGCTTGTTTTCGTCACAAGCTCAACACCTGATTGGTCTTTATTTAAATAACCGTAGTCCTTCTCATCACCAGAATAAGAAGTCGTCAGCATGCCAACCTTCGTTCCTTTTTTAATAGGAGCTTCTAGTTTCTTTTTTTCGATATTTACTTTTGCTTTATAGCTCTTTTCGTCACCATTTTTTACTGGCACAGAAAATGCTTCTTTCGTCACAACAGGTACTTCTTTATCTTTGCCTTTATCCACTTCGATGTTTTCATGTCCTTTAATTTGTTGATCTTTTTTGTACATTTCTTTCATCGTGAAGTTTTTAAACGCATAGTCGAATAGTTTTTTTGCCACGTCGAAACGTGCTGTATGAAGATTACCTTTTGCATTCAAGATAACTGCGATGACACGCATGTCACCTTGTTTTGCTGTACCTGTGAAGCTAGAACCGGCTGAATCTGTAGATCCTGTTTTCAGACCGTCAACACCTTTATATTCCTTCACAAGTCCTTTAAGCATGAAGTTCCAGTTAGGCATGTCCATTTCATCGTCCGTGCCTTCTCTGAACTTTGTTTTCGCAATACTTGCTGTTTCAAGAATTTCTGGATGGTCTTTGATGAGATGCTGTGCAAGCAAAGCCATATCTTTTGCAGATACTTCACTTTCTTCATCAGGCCCTGTACCTTTTGGCTGTTGGCCATGTAAGTCTTTATTTTCCAGACCAGTTGCATTCACGAATTTGTAGTTTGTTAAACCAAGTTCTTTTGCTTTTGCGTTCATTTTTTCAACAAATTTCGATTCTGATCCAGCGATCACTTCTGCTAAACCAATCGCTGCTGCATTTGCCGAATAAATAGCCGTTGCTTGATAAAGTTCTTTTACTGTATACGAACCATCTTTTCTCAAAGGAACGTTGGATAAGCTGCGGTCCTGAGAAATTTCGTATACATAATCATCTGGCGTATACTTTTGATCCCATTTCACTTTTCCTTCAGCAATTGCCTCTAGTAATAGATACTCTGTCATCATTTTTGCCATACTTGCAATAGGCAGTCTTTGATCTGCGTTTTTACTATAAAGAATTTTACCTGTAGAAGCTTCAATAAGGATCGCTGCTTTCGCATTCACACTGAATGGATCTTCAGCAGCTTTTGCTTTGGACATTGGTGTAAATGCTGTAACAATCAATGCCAATGCAAGGATAGAGACCATAAGCTGTTTCAATATCTTGCTGTTCAATCGTCATACCTCCGTATTCATCTTTTTTCGACGTTTTTCATATATATGTAATCCACAAGGGCTTATCTCAACACAACAGTATAAATTTTATCACAATAAAGACAAAAAAAATAGACAGAGTCATAGACCCTGTCAAATGTAATTTGATTGTCACAATTTATCAAGAAATTGTGTAGTTTGGTGATTCTTTTGTAATTTGTACATCATGTGGATGACTCTCACGAAGTCCTGCACCCGTCATACGAATGAATTGTGCTTCTTCTCTAAGAGTGCGTAAATCTTGTGTTCCACAATAACCCATACCAGAACGAATACCGCCAACTAGTTGATACACTGTATCAACGACTGGCCCTTTGTATGGTGTACGGCCTTCAATACCTTCAGGAACGAATTTTTTATTATCTTCTTGGAAGTAACGATCTTTACTTCCTTTTTCCATTGCAGCGACAGAACCCATACCACGATAAACTTTGAATCGTCTACCTTGGAAAATTTCTGTTTCTCCTGGGCTTTCAGATGTACCAGCTAGAAGGCTTCCAAGCATAACAGCATGTCCGCCAGATGCTAATGCTTTCACGATATCACCTGAATATTTAATTCCACCATCTGCAATAATAGCTTTACCATGTTT
Source organism: Bacillus sp. I-2 (assembly GCF_001974945.1). Taxonomy (NCBI): domain Bacteria; kingdom Bacillati; phylum Bacillota; class Bacilli; order Caryophanales; family Bacillaceae; genus Bacillus; species Bacillus sp. I-2. The sequence continues at coordinate 16,203 of NZ_LZRW01000009.1, forward strand.
TCTTGCTTCTGTTGCACAGTCATAGATCGCTGTGATTTGTGGTACACCGACACCTGCAACAACACGTGTTGTACAAATAGATCCTGGTCCGATACCGACTTTTACAATATCTGCTCCTGCTTCAAACAATGCTTTTGTTGCTTCGGCTGTTGCAACATTACCAGCAATGATGTTAAGAGAAGGATACGTTTCACGGATTTTCGATACAGTGTTTAGAACACCTTGAGAATGACCGTGTGCTGTATCAATAACAATGACATCCACATTGGCTTCGACTAATTTTTTCACACGTGTCATTGTATCGCCAGTGACACCAACAGCAGCACCAACAATTAAACGGCCATGCGCATCTTTAGAGGAGTTAGGGAATTCAATCACTTTTTCAATATCTTTGATTGTGATAAGACCTTTTAACGTTCCTTCGTCATCTAAAAGAGGTAATTTTTCAATCTTGTACTGCTGTAGGATTTTTTCAGCTTCTTCTAATGTTGTACCAACAGAAGCTGTCACAAGTTCCTCTTTTGTCATCACGTCGCTAATCTTCATTGAATAATCCGAAATAAAACGAAGGTCACGGTTCGTAATAATACCAACAAGCTTTTGGTCTTGTTCGTTGTTGACAATCGGCACACCTGAAATACGGTATTTACCCATCAAATGCTCTGCATCAAATACTTGATGCTCTGGTGTTAAGAAGAATGGATTTGTAATAACGCCGCGCTCTGAACGTTTTACTTTATCCACCTGTTCTGCTTGCTGTTCAATGGACATGTTCTTATGAATAATACCAAGACCACCTTGACGTGCCATTGCAATCGCCATTTGTGATTCCGTCACTGTGTCCATTCCCGCACTGATAATTGGAATGTTTAGCTTTAATGTGCTTGTTAGCTCCACTGATAAATTGACATCACGCGGAAGTACTTCAGACTTTGCTGGAACAAGCAAAACATCGTCAAACGTCAAACCTTCTTTTGAAAATTTACTTTCCCACATTAGTAAATCCCCCTCTTTTCGGCAAAATATTATATGTAGATTATCAACTAGCAAACAGCATGTCAAGGAAGCAACAAACAGTTGCAATTTTTAGAAAATATAAAGAGAGTTGAGGAAGAAGATGAAAAGTTCAGGATGGAAGGATTTAAAACGTTTTTACTCGCTCGAAACCTCCCAAAAGTTTCTATTTCAACAATATGAGAAACGGAACATTCAAGATGCAAACCAGCAAGCCTATAAAAACTGTGAACGATTTATTTACTTTCTAAAACATGGCCATACGTTTTATGAACAGGCTGCGATCGCGCCTCTAGAACTTAAACCCATTTTATTGTTTTATGGAATGGCACAGCTGCTTAAAGCATGTTTGCTGACAGTGGATCCCCATTATCCTTCTCAAACCTCTGTTTTAGCTCATGGCGTAACATCGAGAAAGAGAAAGAAACAGCATTACCGTTTTAGTGAAGATGAGGTGAAAATTCAAAGAAATGGGCTATGTATGCATGTGTTAAAGCATCTATTTCAATTAAATGGTCTTGAAGATGAGCGATTTACGATGATCCATCTCCTGTCTAAAATACCTGAAATGAGTCATATTCTTGAGTTTCAAAAGCAGCCTTCGACATTAGTTAAAGTAGAAAAGGCTAATGGAATGATGATTCAAGATCATATTCCATTACTTTATAACATGTCTGCTGAACGGTTTATTGAATACTTTGAGTTCCATACAAGCTGGAAACTTAAACAGAGAGAGGCTAAAAAACTGACGTTTGATGTATTTCTTGAAGAAAACCCGGCACTTGCTACTCATCTTCATTATGATTTAGAAATGGATCAATGGTTTATACCGTCAACACGAGATGCTTTTCTAGGGATTCCTGAGATCATCAGCCATTACTTATTGATGTATAACCTTAGTATGATTGCCCGCTACGAAACAGAATGGTGGTACGAGCTGCTGTCTCAATACATTAGCGATGATTACGTCATGATTGAACGCTACATGGAGATTGCAGAAGAGAAGTTCCCAGCATACATCATGATGCTGTTAGAAGAAAAAACAAAAAAGACCAGTTCCGACTGGAACTGATCCTTATAGAAGCTTGGCGGCGTCCTACTCTCACAGGGGGAAACCCCCAACTACCATCGGCGCTGAAGAGCTTAACTTCCGTGTTCGGTATGGGAACGGGTGTGACCTCTTCGCTATCGCCACCAAACCTGATGGAGAG
>NZ_LZRW01000010.1:0-3075 GCF_001974945.1 Bacillus sp. I-2
AATGTTCTCTCAAAACTAGATAACAATGTTCATGCTTCACATTAGAATATAGGTTAAGTCCTCGATCTATTAGTATCTGTCAGCTCCACGTGTCACCACGCTTCCACCTCAGACCTATCAACCTGATCATCTTTCAGGGATCTTACTTCCTTGCGGAATGGGAAATCTCATCTTGAGGGGGGCTTCATGCTTAGATGCTTTCAGCACTTATCCCGTCCGCACATAGCTACCCAGCGATGCCCTTGGCAGAACAACTGGTACACCAGCGGTGCGTCCATCCCGGTCCTCTCGTACTAAGGACAGCTCCTCTCAAATTTCCTGCGCCCGCGACGGATAGGGACCGAACTGTCTCACGACGTTCTGAACCCAGCTCGCGTACCGCTTTAATGGGCGAACAGCCCAACCCTTGGGACCGACTACAGCCCCAGGATGCGATGAGCCGACATCGAGGTGCCAAACCTCCCCGTCGATGTGGACTCTTGGGGGAGATAAGCCTGTTATCCCCGGGGTAGCTTTTATCCGTTGAGCGATGGCCCTTCCATGCGGAACCACCGGATCACTAAGCCCGACTTTCGTCCCTGCTCGACTTGTAGGTCTCGCAGTCAAGCTCCCTTGTGCCTTTACACTCTGCGAATGATTTCCAACCATTCTGAGGGAACCTTTGGGCGCCTCCGTTACATTTTAGGAGGCGACCGCCCCAGTCAAACTGCCCACCTGACACTGTCTCCCTGCCCGATAAGGGCAGCGGGTTAGAAGGTCAATACAGCCAGGGTAGTATCCCACCGATGCCTCCACCGAAGCTAGCGCTCCGGTTTCCAAGGCTCCTACCTATCCTGTACAAGCTGTACCAACATTCAATATCAGGCTGCAGTAAAGCTCCACGGGGTCTTTCCGTCCTGTCGCGGGTAACCTGCATCTTCACAGGTACTATAATTTCACCGAGTCTCTCGTTGAGACAGTGCCCAGATCGTTGCGCCTTTCGTGCGGGTCGGAACTTACCCGACAAGGAATTTCGCTACCTTAGGACCGTTATAGTTACGGCCGCCGTTTACTGGGGCTTCAATTCGCACCTTCGCTTACGCTAAGCGCTCCTCTTAACCTTCCAGCACCGGGCAGGCGTCAGCCCCTATACTTCGCCTTACGGCTTCGCAGAGACCTGTGTTTTTGCTAAACAGTCGCCTGGGCCTATTCACTGCGGCTTCTCGGGGCTTTAACACCCTAAGAAGCACCCCTTCTCCCGAAGTTACGGGGTCATTTTGCCGAGTTCCTTAACGAGAGTTCTCTCGATCACCTTAGGATTCTCTCCTCGCCTACCTGTGTCGGTTTGCGGTACGGGCACCTCTCACCTCGCTAGAGGCTTTTCTTGGCAGTGTGGAATCAGGAACTTCGCTACTAAATTTCGCTCGCCATCACAGCTCAGCCTTTACGGGAAACGGATTTGCCTATTTCCCAGCCTAACTGCTTGGACGCGGATATCCAATACCGCGCTTACCCTATCCTCCTGCGTCCCCCCATTGCTCAAATGGTGAGGAGGTGGTACAGGAATATCAACCTGTTGTCCATCGCCTACGCCTTTCGGCCTCGGCTTAGGTCCCGACTAACCCTGAGCGGACGAGCCTTCCTCAGGAAACCTTAGGCATTCGGTGGACGGGATTCTCACCCGTCTTTCGCTACTCATACCGGCATTCTCACTTCTAAGCGCTCCACCAGTCCTTCCGGTCTGGCTTCACAGCCCTTAGAACGCTCTCCTACCACTGTTCGTAAGAACAGTCCGCAGCTTCGGTGATACGTTTAGCCCCGGTACATTTTCGGCGCAGAGTCACTCGACCAGTGAGCTATTACGCACTCTTTAAATGGTGGCTGCTTCTAAGCCAACATCCTGGTTGTCTAAGCAACTCCACATCCTTTTCCACTTAACGTATACTTTGGGACCTTAGCTGGCGGTCTGGGCTGTTTCCCTTTCGACTACGGATCTTATCACTCGCAGTCTGACTCCCAAGGATAAGTCATCGGCATTCGGAGTTTGACTGAATTCGGTAACCCGGTAGGGGCCCCTAGTCCAATCAGTGCTCTACCTCCGAGACTCTTACCTTGAGGCTAGCCCTAAAGCTATTTCGGAGAGAACCAGCTATCTCCAGGTTCGATTGGCATTTCACCCCTACCCACACCTCATCCCCGCACTTTTCAACGTGCGTGGGTTCGGGCCTCCATTCAGTGTTACCTGAACTTCACCCTGGACATGGGTAGATCACCTGGTTTCGGGTCTACGACCACGTACTCATGCGCCCTATTCAGACTCGCTTTCGCTGCGGCTCCGCATCTTCTGCTTAACCTTGCACGGGATCGTAACTCGCCGGTTCATTCTACAAAAGGCACGCCATCACCCGTTAACGGGCTCTGACTACTTGTAGGCACACGGTTTCAGGATCTATTTCACTCCCCTTCCGGGGTGCTTTTCACCTTTCCCTCACGGTACTGGTTCACTATCGGTCACTAGGGAGTATTTAGCCTTGGGAGATGGTCCTCCCGGATTCCGACGGAATTTCACGTGTTCCGCCGTACTCAGGATCCACTCTGGAGAGAATAACATTTCAGTTACAGGGCTGTTACCTTCTTTGGCGGGCCTTTCCAGACCTCTTCGCTTATATCATTCCTTTGTAACTCCGTATAGAGTGTCCTACAACCCCAAGAGGCAAGCCTCTTGGTTTGGGCTGTTCCCGTTTCGCTCGCCGCTACTCAGGGAATCGCATTTGCTTTCTCTTCCTCCGGGTACTTAGATGTTTCAGTTCCCCGGGTATGCCTTCTCATACTCTATGTATTCAAGTATGGATACTACTCCATTACGAGCAGTGGGTTTCCCCATTCGGAAATCTCCGGATCAAAGCTTGCTTACAGCTCCCCGAAGCATATCGGTGTTCGTCCCGTCCTTCATCGGCTCCTAGTGCCAAGGCATCCACCGTGCGCCCTTTCTAACTTAACCATTTCTTACTTTAGAAAGAATCACTATGTGTGATGAACTTTGCATTGCATTCAATGTGAATGTATTACTTATTGTTATCTAGTTTTCAAAGAACA